>JAVVWP010000008.1:0-68311 GCA_036652055.1 Oscillospiraceae bacterium
TAAATCTTTCTAAAAATAGAGTTATATTTACCCAATCAGCTATAAAATTTCCTTTGTGCTGTATCTGTTACAATTAAACGAAAACGCATTAATATCTTTGGTAAATATACCGATATTTATTTTTAAAATTGACTTCCATTTTTTTATTATTCGTTTATAATATGTGTACTGTTTCGCATTTTCCTGATATGATTTATACATAACAAGTGAGGGCATTAAAATGAGTCAACTAAAATGGGTATGGGGACAAATGAAGGGATTTCATACAAGGTATATCTTTGCACTTGTTTCAACCATTATTTTAGCAATTTCTAACTTAGGAAATTCCATAATCATAAAATCTATTATGGATATGGTTTTCAATCCCCTTTCACAAGGAACGGTTTCACAGGCGGATGTTCAAATAATTCTTTGGAAACTCGTAGCAACACTTATTATTTTTACCCTTTGCAGAAGCATATATTTGTATTTTACTGTTTTAACCTTTGAGGGAAGCTCGCAAAAATTAATTTATAAGCTTCGCGGAGATTTATATGTAAAAATGCAAAAGCAAGATATGGAATTTTATAGCAAAAACAGAACCGGCGACCTTATGACAAGGCTTACAGGCGATATGGATATGATTCGCCACACAGTCGCTTGGGTGCTTAGAATGATTATAGAAACTATTGTTATGTTTGTTTCTACTTCTATTCTGTTTTTTGTCGTTGATTACAGAATGGCACTATGCGTACTTCTTGTTACACCTGTCATTATGATTATTACTGGTATATTTTCAAAAAAAGTTGCACCGTTATATGTTGGGCTTCGTGAGCGTCTATCACAGCTTAACACTGCTGCTCAAGAAAATATTTCAGGTAATCGAGTTGTTAAGGCATTTGCAAGCGAGGAATATGAAATTTCAAAATTCAACCAGAAAAATTTTGAATACAAAGAAGCTAATTTAAAATCATCATTACTTTGGTGGAAATTTTATCCTTATCTTGATATTCTTTCGCAGTCACTTTCAGTTGTTGTTTTACTCGTTGGTGGTATATTCCTTATTATGGATGAAATATCAATAGGTGAATTTACAATGCTTAATGGTGTTTGTTGGATGCTTAGTAACCCTATGCGTCAACTTGGAATGCTACTTAATGACCTTCAAAGATTCTTTGCAAGTTCATCAAAAATCATTGAACTTTTCTATTCAAGACCATCAATAAAAAATCCTAAAAATGCTTTTAAAAAAGGTGAAAAAATTAAAGGCAAGGTAGAATTTAAAGATGTAAGCATTACGCTTAACAAGACAGAAGTATTAAAGAATATTAATCTTACAATTAACCCTGGCGAAACCATAGCTATTATGGGAAGCACAGGATGCGGAAAAACAACACTTATTAATCTTATTCCAAGATTTTTAGATGTAAATATTGGCAAATTAACCGTTGACGATGTTGAAGTGAAAAAATGGGATTTAAAATCTTTGCGTTCTGCTATTGGCATTGCTAATCAAGATGTTTTCTTGTTTTCTGATACGGTTGATGGGAATATTGCTTATGGTAATTCATCAATGAGCGAAGAAAATGTTGCCGAATACGCAAAAAAAGCTGCCGTGAATTTTATTTCTGATTTAAGCGATGGCTTTGATACTATTATTGGTGAAAGAGGCACGGGGCTTTCGGGTGGGCAAAAGCAAAGAATTGCACTCGCTCGTGCGCTTGCAATAAAACCGTCTATTCTTATTCTTGATGACACAACCTCTGCTGTTGATATGGAAACAGAACGATTTATTCAAAATGAGCTTGATAATTTAGACTATACCTGTACTAAAATTATCGTAGCGCAAAGAATTTCAACAACCAAGAATGCAGATAAAATAGTTATTATGGATAAAGGCGAAATTGTTCAATTTGGAACGCACGAAGAACTTTCTAAAATTGAAGGCTACTATCACGATGTATTCGTACTGCAAAACAGTATTGATGATGGGAGGAATTCATAATGGCACGAAATAAATTTGATGTTGATGAAACGCTTGAAACCCCCTTTAGTTTGCATCATTTAAAAAAAGCAGGTGTCTATATTAAAAGGCATCTAAAACCTATGATTATTTCTTTAATCGTTTCTATTATTTCTGGTATTATAGCTCTTATCGGTCCACTTTGCCTTGAAGAAGCACTTAATGTAGCTGTTCCGCAAAAGGATTTTAAAAAGCTTATACTTCTTTCAGGTGGATTTTTATTAACTATAATATTTAGTATTCTTTTTGTAACAATCCGTGGTCGATATATGACAAAGGTTGGTCAAGAAATCATTTATGATATTAGAAAAGATTTGTTTGAACATTTGCAAAGGCTTCCTTTTCAATATTATGATGACCGACCTCATGGTAAAATCCTTACAAGGGTTATTAACTATGTAAATAATGTTTCTGATATGCTGTCAAATGGTATTATTAGTTTTATCTTAGAAATATTCAATATTATTTTGATTGCAATATTTATGCTTTTTGTTAATGCAAAGTTAAGCCTTGTTATTTTTGCTGGTGTTCCGTTTTTTATTCTCATAACATTTCTTATTAAGCCTGCACAAAGGCGTTCATGGCAAGATGTTTCAAACAAAGGCTCAAACATAAATGCTTATCTTCACGAAAGTCTTGACGGAGCGAAAGTCACACAAGGTTTTACAAGAGAAGAAGAAAACGAACAAATTTATGATAAGCTAAATTCAGCATATAGAAAAAGCTGGATGAAAGCTCAATGGACTTCAAACCTTGTTTGGTTTTCTGTTGATAATATTTCTGTAATTGTTATTGGCGTTCTTTATCTCGTTGGGTTCTTTATGATTGGAGGCGGCATTGGAATTGGTACTCTTATTGCAATGGCAACTTATGCTCATCGCTTTTGGCAGCCAATCCTTTCACTTTCAAATATCTATAATAACTTTATTAACACTATTGCATATCTTGAGAGAATTTTTGAAACTCTTGATGAAGAAGTTACAGTTGATGATAAAGAAAATGCACAAATTTTGCCACCAATCAAAGGAAATGTTGAATTTAATGATGTCACCTTTTCTTATGATGGAAAAATAAACATACTTGAAAATTTAAGCTTTGATGTAAAAAGCGGTCAATCAGTTGCATTAGTTGGTCCTACTGGAGCAGGAAAATCTACTGTGGTTAATCTTATTTCAAGATTTTATAATCTTAACGGTGGAAAAGTGTTAATTGACAAAACTGATATTTCAAGCGTCACTTTGCATTCACTTCGCTCACAAATGGGAATTATGCTTCAAGATAGTTTTATCTTTTCCGGAACAATACTTGAAAATATTAAGTATGGAAAGCAAGATGCAACAGAAGAAGAAGTTATCAATGCTTGTAAAACTGTTTGCGCTCACGACTTTATTATGGAATTTCCAGATGGATATAACACGCAGGTTAACGAGCGAGGTTCAAGGCTTTCTCAAGGTCAAAAGCAGTTGATTGCATTCGCACGAACTCTTCTGTGCAATCCCAAAATTTTGGTTCTTGATGAAGCAACATCTTCTATTGATGCTAAAACCGAAAAGCTGTTGCAGCAAGGGCTGAATGCACTGCTAAAAGGCAGAACTTCGTTTATTATTGCTCACAGACTTTCAACAATTAAAAACTGCGACAAGATATTGTATGTGTCTAATAAAGGCATTGCAGAAAGTGGCAATCACGATGAACTAATGGCACTGGGTGGTGCTTATTACAAACTTTATACTGCACATATGGCGGTATAAAATTAGAGTGGATAAAGTTTAGAACTTTACCCACTCTTTTTTTATGATTTTTGAATTTACAATGTAACTAAAATATATTATTTGCTATATTTTTCTTTCATAATAACGCACATTTGCCATAAAATATTCATCTGTGATTTCATATAAAGTTCATCTTCAAACAATGCAAAATGAACACTTGCGCGAACAAATATAAAAATCATAGGCTGAATTACATCCCACGGAATACCAAGAAGTGGCTCAAGCTGTTTTGCATATTCAGTATAACGCTTTTCAACGCCTTTAAAAAATTCTTTACCATATTCTAAGTATCTAGGAGAAGTGTAAACCTGATACATAAAACGATATTTTTCGCCATGATTTTTTGCAGTCCAATAAGGTGCTTCATCTAAAAAGCGTTTTATGTCTGTTAAACTTTTTGGTGCAAGAGCCATAAACTCATCTTCAACCTTTGTCATACAATATTCTGTTGACTGAATAATTAAATCGTCAAGATTGTCAAAATAAGCATATAGGTTTGCAGAAGTCATATCACAAGCTGCACCAAGTGCCTTAATTCCCGTATTGTTAATTCCATTTTTGCAGTAACATTCAAAGCAATTTTCCATAATAGAAATCTTTTTTTCTTCTCTATAACTTTTTTTAACCAAAATAACGCCTCTTTTTTCATATTTCATTAACCATTTGATTGTATCATATAAATTTACATTTTTCAACATTTTTCACAAATACTTTTAAAATATTTATTATATTAAAGTTATGCTGTTTAGCATCATTATTAACTCTATAATTAGTTTTCATCTTTATGACGCTTTTCATTGAGTTCACTTAGAATTTTTTGATGTTCTTTATCTGTTAATGTATATTTTTTCATAGGAATTACTGAAAGTGCCATTCCTATTGCAGGTGGAATTGAACATAGAAAGAACATTGCCATACTGTATTTTGCAAATACAGGGTCTGACTTAAAGCTTGCGCCCTCTTTAAGCATATTGTTAATCATTTCTACATTTGAACCACTAAATCCGACGATTGCAAAAACAATGCCTTGAATGACAGCAGCAATACCAGAGGTTAGCTTAGTTACAAAGGATTGCCCTGAAAAGAATACACCGTCAGGACGAATACTGTGATGATATTCTTCATAGTCAATTGTATCAGCAATCATTACAGATTGAAGAACATTAACTCCGCCAAGCCCTGCCCCTGCTATTGAAAATAATATTGCTAAAATTACAAGCCATAATGGTTTATCAAGCTCTGAGGGAGCTATTAAATAGCAAATAAAAATAAGGCAAAACGGAACTGCACTGCCAAGGCTGAAAAAGTTATAAAGTTTTTTCTTTTCATATTTTTCGGTAAGCTTTGGCGTAATTGCCATTGCAATAAACTGACCGCCAAAAATTGCACCGCCCAAAATTATAAGATATAAAGTGTAATTTGTTCGCCCATTATCTCCATAATAATAAGCAAGAAGCGTCATTGCAACAACCATCAAAAGCATCATAGGACTTCTAAGTATTCCTGAAATTAAAAGCTGTCTAAATGGTATATTACTCCACATCAGCTTGAAATTTTCTTTCATCGTGTGAGTTTCTGCTGACTGCTTCACTCTTTCTTTTGTGAAAATTCCTGTAAGCTGAAAAAGCCCACAACCAAGAACAGAGAAAAAAGCAGCTACAATAATAAAACCATATTGTGTGGCTTTGTTTGTATCTCCAACACTTGCTTCAAGCATTTTTCCGACTGCCTGTGAAACAGGAATAATAGTTGCTAAAACTAATCCACCTGCTATTCCAGCTGCTATTCTTGAAAGTGCTAAAATTTTTGAACGGTCATTTTCATCTTGCGTCATCAGCGCGGTTATTCCCCAAAGAGGAATATCACCAACTGTATAAGTCATTCCCCAAAGTATATAGGAAATTGCCGCCCAGCTGATAATAAAGGCGTTTTTTGCCATTGTATTGTTAGCACTGTAAAATCCATTTACAAAGCATAAAATTGTAATTATACAAATTATTCCAGGAACAATTATCAGATATGGTCTGCATTTGCCATATTTTGTTCTTGTTTTATCAACAATTGTTCCCATCATTGGGTCATTTATTGCATCCCAAACTCTTGCGACAAAAAATATTACACTAATCGCCATAGCAGGAATAAAAATAACACTTTGAAAATAAAACGCAAGACCAGCAGATATTACATTATAGATGATATTTTGACCAAACATACCGAGCAAATACATATTTCGTTCAGTCGGAGTATATGTATCAGCTTTTTGTAATTTTTTCATAGCTTCGCTCCTTTTATCTTTATTTTTTAATTATACATCTATTATCTTTTATAGTCAATTTACATATTAAACAATATTTCGTTAGTAAATTTTATAGTTATTTTGTAAAGCAAGAAAAATATAGAAATATTAGTCTATTTGTTTGACATAATGGCGAAAAACATATATTATATATGTAATATTATTATAAGTTCTAAACAGGAGGCTCATTTTGGATAAAACAAAAAAGAAAAACGGAAATTCTAAATATTTAAAATATTTAGGCTTCGGTATTGGTGCTGTGGGAATGGATTTAAGCTATGGGCTTTTTAATTCCTTCCTCACAAAATATTTTACTGATGTGCTGCTTTTAAATGCAACTTTTTTATTAATCGTGCCTACACTTGCACGAATTTGGGACGGTATCAATGACCCGATGATGGGAACAATTGTTGATAACACCAAAACTCGATTTGGAAAATTTAGACCGTGGATTTTAACAGGCTCTATTCTTAATGCTGTTGCTCTTACAATGCTTTTTACAAATCCCGGTTTTGCTGTTACTCAAGAATTTAACATTAAGCTTTATGCCTATGCCGCTATTATGTATGTTCTTTGGGGTATGACAAATACAATTACTGATATTCCCTATTGGTCGATGGTTCCTGCACTCACTTCTGACCCACAAGAGAGAAATATTGTTTCAGCTATTCCAAGATTTTTTTCAGGCGCAGGTCAGCTTATCGTTTCGGTTTTCACAGTTCAAATGGTTGAAAAGCTCGGAAATGGCAATGAAGGTGTTGGATATAGCCGTTGGGCAATGATTGCAGGCTTTGTTCTCATTGCAGGTTCAATTATTACTGTTACAACAACAAGAGAAAAAACAGTTACGCCACCAAAAGAAAAATTCACATTAGGCAAGGCTTTTAAAACAGTAAAAAACAATGACCAACTTTTAGTCTTTATGCTGACTGCTTTGATTTTTAACACTGGTTGGTACATAACAAATGCACTTGGAATTTATTATTTTGATGATGTTATGGGCAATAAAAAACTTCTATCTGTTTTTGCTGCAATTGCAGGAGTTGGTCAAGCACTTGGGCTTTTTCTTCTGCCTGTTCTTTCAAAAAGATTTACAAGAAGAAAAGTTATTCAAGGTGCTATGATTATGAGCATAACAGGATACCTTGGAATGTTCCTTTTTGGTCCTATTATAAAAATATTCCCAGTATTTATCATTTTTGGTCTTATAGGCAGCATCGGTATTGGGTGTATGTTTGTTGCTCAAACAGTTATGCTTGCTGATATTGTTGACTATGGTGAATTTAAGCTAAAATATCGTTCGGAATCAATTGTCTTTTCTATGAAAGGCTTTTTACAGAAGCTCGCTTATACAATTCAATCAATCGTTATTGCACTTGGATTTATAATTTCAAAATATGATGGTGCTGTTGAAATTCAAACAAATTTTGCTAAAAACACAATATGCGTTATGATGTTTATTATTCCGCCAATTTTAGCAGCTATCTCACTCTATATCTTCTCAAAAAAATATAAGCTTTATGGAAAACTTTCTGATGAAGTTAATGAGTTTATTGCAAACAGAGAAAGTGAAAATTAAGGTGATAAAGCTTGAAAATACTAATTATTCGCCACGGTGACCCCGACTATGAAAAAGATTCACTCACTGAAAAAGGCTTTAAAGAAGCTAAACTTCTTTCGGTCAAACTATCAAAAATGGATATTAAAGAATTTTATGTATCCCCTCTCGGTCGTGCAAAAGACACCGCAAACATTACTCTTAAAAATATGAACTGTTCTGCAAAAGAAATGAATTTTCTTAGAGAATTTAATTCACCAGTTATTGACATTAACACTTCTGAAAAAGTAATACCTTGGGATTTGATGCCATCATATTGGACTACTGTTGGTGATTATTTTGATAATGAAAAATGGATGCACACCCCTCTTATGACCTCAGGAAATGTTAAAGATGAATATTTAAGAGTAACATCTGAATTTGATAAAGTCCTTTCTGAAAACGGATATGAAAGGAAAGAAAAATACTATAATGCGGTCAAAGCAAACACTGATACAATAGTTTTTTTCTGCCATTTTGGTGTAGAATGTGTTTTGCTATCACATCTTTTGAACATCTCCCCCATTGCTCTGTGGCACGGTTTTATTGCTCTGCCAACTTCTGTTACTACTCTTATTTCAGAAGAACGAGAAAAAGGCTCTGCATATTTTAGATGCCAATCGTTTGGAGATTTATCACATTTATATTCAGGCGATGAAGAACCAGCATTTGCAGGGCGATTTTGCGAAATATTTGAAGATGAAACCAAAAGACATTAATTTTCATAAAAAATCAAAGCAGCAATTTGGATACACACCAAATTGCTGCTATATATTTATATTAAATTTTACTCTTTGCCGCCCAAGTTACCTTATTACAGCCAACGAAAAATACGTTACATTTATATACGGCAATTAAGGAAAACGAGCATAAGAACAAATCAAATTTACTCAATCAAAACTTTCGTAATCACAAATTTATATCTGCATTACAAGGCAAGATGAGCGGCGAAACAAAATTGTGGATCTTCATCTAAACAGTACATTGGAATCGCCCCTTTCTATCTTTTATTTAAACTTACATTCACAAGAATTGACCTTTGAACCTCTTATCTTCTTGTGTGATTTTATTATAACATATATTTGTGTAATGTCAATACAATATTTTAATATTTTTAATTTTTTTTATTTATATATGCTTTTATTGCTATGAAAGCTGTATTCTGTCACCAAAAAAATATTTTTAATTTCTAACTTTTTACAGTTGACTAAAATCGCTTTTCAAGGTAAAATATAGATAAAGAATTAGTTCGATTTTTAGAAAGGAATGACACGAGAATATATTATTCTTTTGCCATTTGGTGACTTGCTATGGATGACAATTATAACCCTGACATTGTTAGCGTAATTGATGAAAACGGTGTTGAGCATACTTTTGAAGAACTTGACAGAATAGAAACCGATACCGCAAAATATGTTGCACTTTTACCTATATATGATGATGCTCAAGAGGTTATTGATGATGATGGCGAGCTTATTATTTTAAAAGTTTCTGAAGAAAACGGCGAAACTTTTTTAGAGCCTATTGAAGACGAAAAAGAATTTGACGAAATTGGCAATATGTTTGAAGAAAGACTTTCTGACCTTTTTTCATTTGATGATGAAGAATAATTTTATTATTTAAGTTTAAACTATGGTTATCCTACCCGATGCGATAAAGTAGCAGTCGATATTAACCCAACACTTTCTAAAAGGGAGCCACACTTCCAAAACCGGGCGCAGACCTCCCGCTTTATTGCGGACGAAGGGAGCACAGAAGTTTAGGAGCGGCACCCACCTGCTTTAACATGCAGGTTATTTATTGACTGTTTACGGTCGGGCGGGACTTGTTTTAAAAAAACGCTTGCAAATTATGGTTTTAAATCATAACTTGCAAGCATTTTTTGTTTAATAATAACGAAGTATTTTGCAATAATAAATACGAGGTGATATAAAATGAAAAAAGGAAATAAAAAGCTTAAAACCGACGAAGAAATTGTAGTCGCAAGTGCTTATATAACACAACCAATAAGCCAAGCTGACAGCAGGCAACCTGATACCGATGTAGCTATTCCCAATGTTCAAAATGTTAAAAGAAATAAAAAATGGGTTGAAGAAAACGAAAAGTAATTTTTATATTCTTTCAAAATAAAGCGTTTGTGTAGTTATAATTTCAGGATTATATTTTTGCTGATTATATGCTACTTTTAATCGTGCTAATGCACTTTCAATAGTTAAATTATAAAGCTCGATAGCACCGCTTTTTTTAATCTGCTCGGAGGTTTCATAAGTTTCGTTAGTTCTTTTTACTGATGCAATATAAAAATCAATATCTTGCTTTTTGCAATTTTCAATAAAGTTTGGCAAATTAGCTTCATCGTTAGCACATGAGGCTGTACCTGAATGATAAGCTATTTGAAGAATTGCAGAAGGCTTATTTTTTGAAAAATCATAAACCGAATAGTCGATTGATGGGTAACATTTTATTAGAAGTATTTTATTATAAAAATTGACTTCCTTCATAAAAATTGCAGCCTTAGGTTGAGCAAGTTCCATCTTAGTTGGTAGCCGTGGTGATTTTGTAAAAACAAATTCCTCATCAATATATTCAGCAAGTGGCAGTTCACCAATTGAAATAAAGTCATTGGTTATAGAGTCTGCCTCTCTAATTCTTGTTGCTAAATGTATAAATGCTCTGCCATCAGAGTTAATATAGGGAACTACAAATCCCCTACCGCCTTGCTTAAAATATTCAATTGCCATATGAAAGTTAAAAAGCCCATTACTTCTTTCATCTGATAAAATTAAATTTGAACAGACAAAAGCAACTGGTGCTGTTATATGCCTTAGTGCAATTGCCGCAAGAGATGATGTATAGCTAATTGTATCAGAGCCATGTAGTATGACAATACCGTCATAACCATTCAGGCTCATTTTAATTAACTGATTAAAAAGGGTATTATAAAAGTCATCTGTGATGTTCTCGGACAAGATATTGTCAATTGACCTAAAGTCAAATTCAATATCGTTTTTGTACTTTTCATTGTACTTTTCCAAAAGAACCGGAGCAATATTTTTTGCATCTGAAAAAATAATGCCAGAACGAAGTGTGCTACCAATTGTACCGCCAGTTGATAAAACTAATACTTTCATAACTACTCCTCCAAAAAGTTTATTTCTTGTTTATAATCTTCATAAGTCATAAATGTATTGATAAGCTTTAGCATATTATTAGCACTTAAATGCTCGGGTAAATCCAACTGCTTTAACAGCATTTGGCGTTTTTTAGCACTGTTTTTGCCGCCGCTTAATCCATCTTCAAACAAATCGGTTTTAGTTACAAGCCTTTTTTGTAAATTTATATCCGTTTCGCTGAAAATCACTCCTGCCTTATTAAGTGCATTGATTATAACCTTTTTATTTACTCCCTCTACTCCTAATTTTCCCTCTTTAGACATTTTTGCTTTTCGTTTTTCTTTTCCTAAAATATCAGGAATATATGCGTGTGTTATCGTTTCGTTTGAAACAATTCCGCTTAAAAATGAACGAATGGTAAATCCAGCACTATCGCTGTCAGTTAAAACTAAAATTCCTTTTTCTTTTGCAAGCCTTCTAATAAGTTTTTGTTTATTCTTATCTTTAAAAATTGCAAACCCGTCTGTTTCAATAATCAAAGCATCAATAATATTTGAAAGTTTTATTTTATCGTATTTACCTTCTACGATTACTGCTTTTTCAATTTTAATTAAATTATCATTCATTTGTTTTAGCCTATTCTAACGAGTTCTATAATTAGTTTTTCTATTATTGTTTTTTCTTCAATAACTCTTGTTTTTATCTGTTTATCAGCCTTATTCAGTTCATCTAAACTTTTTCTAAGCTGCTGGATAGTTAAATTTTTAGCATCTCTTGAGGCATTTCTCAATCTAAATTCAATATTCTTATAATTGAAAAAATTTGTACAATAATCTAATTTTTCGCCAGCTGCTAAAGAAAGTTTTACCCTGTACATATCAACATATGCACTAATTAATGCTCCTAATATAAGCTCTGGCTTTTCCTTTTGCGATAATAGCATATTAAGGATTGAAAAAGCTTTAGAAATATTGCCTGCTACTATCATTTTTGAAAGGTCAAAAACGGTAGCTTCTAAAGATTTTGTGCATACAATATCGATGTCAGATTTAGTAATATGTCCTTCGCTTTTATAGTTACAAAGCTTATCAATCTCGCTCTGTAATATATTGAGGTCATCACCAACCATATCAATCAGATAAAAAGCGGCAACTTTATCAATTTCACATTTTCTTTTTGTTGCACCTGAAATAAGAACTTTAGAAAGTGAATTTTTATCTAACTTATCAAAGCATATCGAGGCACCATATTTATTAAAAAGCTCAACTAAGCCTCTCCACTTTGCATTTTTTTTAAGATTTATTTCGGCACTCCCCTGCCAAAAAATCATTATTGTTGTTTCTGGAATATCTTTTATAAAACATTCAAAATCTTCTTTTTCAGTTGGAGTAAGCGTATCAAGAGGAAAGTCGTTAACAAGAACACATAAATAATCAGAAAATGTCGGCAATGTTTCGCCCGTTGACAAAATCTCATCTATTGTTGTAGTGTCACCTTGAAGCTTTTTTAAATTAAAGCCTTCCATTCCCTGATTTACACATTTTTGAGCCAACAAATTACTATAATACTGTTTTAAATATGCTTCCTCACCATATATAAGATAAGCATTTTTAAAATTTTTCGAGGTTATACTTTTTTTTAATTCTCGCTCATCCATTGCGGGCATTAGCTCGTCCTCCAAAAATTCATAGATCCATTTTTACCTACTATAAATGAAATACTTCCATTATCTTTAGTTGTATAAATTGGATTTGTTAATTTCTTTTGCAATATTTCATTATCATCACTGCATGATATTATATTCATATTAAAATTATTTATATTTATGCCATCTGGTATTTTTTGATTTCCGATAAAGAGGTTTCCTTTTGCACCATTTAATGCCTGCTTGTCATTAAACGCTATCAAAGAATAAAATTCGTTGAAATATATTTGAAGGTAGTTTTTGTCAAGAGCAATTGTTAAATTTTTATCAATGTGAAAAACATCTTTATCAATGCTTTTCACATTGCTTGAGACAAATAGTGATTTTTGATTTTCATCAGTAAAATAAACGCTTTTTACATTATAGCTATCTATTAAAAAATTAGCATCTTTAATAGCTTTTTTATCTGTTACAATTAAATAGTCAATGGAAATACTACCATACTTTGACATTATATCACAAATTGAAGAAGTTGCATAGTAGTCACCTTCACCTAAAATTATAAAAAGTTGATTTTTATATTTTATAGCAGTAGAAATTCCATTACCGACATCAAGTGCAGATAGCTGCAAATTATTTGTATTGTAAGCAAAAGCGCCTATATTAACAGCTAAAAAAGTAACTGTAAGCGAAATTGAAATAGTTTTTAAAAAAGTTTTGTTTTTTATTTTAAAAATAATTATTAAAGCAATAATCAATGCAATCATTGCTAAAAATATTTTTGAATAGTTAGAATTAACGGTCATTAAAGGTGTCTTTATATTTAAAGATAATTCTGAAATCTTCAAGAGAAAAGATGCTATAAATCCAGAAAACATAATAAGTGGATTTCCTATAAAGTTTAATCCTAAGCTTAAAAGTACAATTGCTATTCCGCAGCTTGTCATACAAATCGCTGAAATTCCCACAGCAATTAAATTAGCAAAAATCATAATTAATGAAATGTTATTAAATACCATTACAAATATAGGGAATGTTATGATTATAACTGAAACGCTTATGGAAATAGATGATATAAAAAAGTTTGAAACTTTATTTATTAGCCTTATTTTTATTTTTGGTAGCTTATTTATTATAGCAGTTTTTATTTTACCAGAAAAGCAAATAATACCAACTGTTGAAAACACTGACAACCACAAACTAACAGATACTGCTGAATAAGGATTGTTAATAAACAGTAATATTAATGCTCCGCCAATAGAATTTAAAGAATCAGCCTCACGATAAAGCATATTTCCTATGTATAAAAGAGTCAGCATAACGCCTGCTCTAACCGCCGGTGGATTTGCTCCTGTTAAACAAACAAAAAACACTATAAATATGATTGAAAGAATTGATGCCCATTTTTCGCTAATTAGTTTTTTTAAAGCAATATATACCATCGCACAAAAGGTTGTTATGTGCAAACCCGAAACAACAAATAAATGTGAAATCCCAGCTGCCATAAAACCATTTGATGTCTTTTTAGAAAGTTCAGATTTATCGCCCAAAACCATAGCGGTTAAAAGCGCTCCCTTTTCATTGGGAAGGATATTCATAATTTCACTTTTAAGTCCTGATTTTGTATTTAAAATAAAACTATGCAAGGATTTATTTTGATTGTTTATTATCTCATAAGATTTTGATATATAACCACTTAAATAGAGCTTTTCTGATTTATAATAGTTTTCAATATTTGATTTTCCCTCACCGAGAATGCTCGTTTTTACTGTTGCTTTTATTTCATCATTTGGATTTATCAATAGTTTTTCAAAAGATGAAAGCCTTAAATAAAAATCGACATTTTCTTTGTTTACAGCGGTTACATTAACTGTATAATAAGTATTTCCATTTTTTTCATAAGGCATATCTATTAAATGTGCTTCTATTTCAATTTCTTTATCTGCATATTCTAAAATATTTTGCCTATTACCTCCAGCTAATAAAAGTAATGTTGCTGAAATTAAAACAGCCAATGCTGCAAGAGCCATCGTTCCATTTTCTCTTGTCTTTTTTATAAGAATAAAAGCACATAAAGCGATAAACGCCGCACCAGTTGCAACGCCTATCACCATAGTGTTTTGTGAGCTTAATACAAAGAGTGTAATAAGCATAGTAAATCCACAAATTGCAAGTGGCCTTAGCATAATTAAACTAATCTTTCGCCTAAATTTTTACCACTTAGAATATGAAAATGAAGATGCATAACCGTTTGACCTGCACTCTTTCCACAATTATTAATAATTCGGTAGCCTTCAAGACCTAATTCATCAGCAAGCTTTGCAATCACTTCAAAAATATGAGCAATTACGATTGAGTTTGACTCATTAATTTCCTTTGCACAACAAATATGTTGCTTTGATATAACTAAAAAATGAGTTTCAGCCTGTGGATTAATATCATAAAAAGCATAAACATAGTCATCTTCATACAGCTTTTTTGAAGGTATTTCGCCATTGATAATTTTACAGAAAATACAATCCATATCTATATGCCTCACTTTAAAAAAGTTTTTAAGATGTTATCTGCTGCGAACAAAGCGTCATCAATTTTATCAAAATCTTTGCCGCCTGCCATTGCTAAATCTGGTTTTCCACCGCCAGAGCCTCCTGCAATTTTTGCAATTTCTCTAACCATATTTCCTGCATGAACGCCACGCTTTATAGCATCAGTATTAGCAGCACACGCAAAAGAAATAGTTTTCTTTTCTTTATTTATGCCTGCAATGACCGCTACCACATTTTCACCATAAGATTTTGCTTTTTCACAATATGCCTTGACATTTTCTGAACTTTCTTCCCCGACAAAAGCAACAATCAATCTTAACCCATCAACATCAATTGCACTTTCAACAAGCTTAGAAGTTTTATATCCAGCAACTTCTGATTTTAACGCTTCAATGTCTTTTTCTTTTGATTTAAGGTCAGCCATAATAGAAGCTGCCTTTAAAGGAAGCTCAGCAATATTAGAAGCCTTAACATTTTCAGCGGTTTTATAGATTGTTTCTAAGTTGTTATTTATGAATTTTATGACATTTTCACCAGTAACTGCTTCAATTCGCCTAACTCCAGAAGCAACAGAAGCTTCTGAAATTATTTTAAATAGTCCAATGTTACCAGTATTTTTAACATGAGTACCACCACAAAGTTCAGTTGAAAAATCTCCTGCTTTTACCACTCTAACTACCTTGCCATACTTTTCACCAAAAAGAGCCATAGCTCCTTGCTTTTTAGCTTCATCTATCGACATTTCTGTTGTAGTGACAGCAAGTGCTTGCATAATAACATTGTTTATTTTATCTTCAACTGTTTTTAATTCATCATTAGTTAGAGCTGAAAAATGCGTAAAATCGAAACGAACAGCACTGCTATTAACGAGTTGACCTGCTTGTTCAATATGATTTCCTAATGTACTTCTAAGTGCGGCTTGCAAAAGATGTGCCGCTGTATGATTTCTCATAGTAGAAAGTCGGCTGCTCTCATCTATTTCAGCAGAAACGCTGTTTGAAACAGAAATCGTTTCACCATCTGAGATAATACCATTATGAAGAATAACACCATCATGGGTTTTGGTTGTATTTTCGACTTCAAACACAAAGCCATCGCCTATTATTAAGCCAACATCGCCAACCTGCCCACCACTTTGTGCATAAAATGGAGTTTTATCTAAAACTAAAGTTATACTGTCATCAGATGATGCAGTTTCTGTGATTTTTCCATTTACAATAACTGCTTCGATTTTTGAATTAGTTTTAAAAGTATCGTATCCTAAGAACTCTGTCTTTTTCATTCCAACAGTAGCATTCTCAGAGCCTTTCCAAGCCTCTGCGCCAGCCTTTGCTTGAGCATCTTTAGCTGTTTGCCTTTGCTTTAATACAAGCTTATTAAAACCGTCCTCATCAACAGTCATTCCTTTTTCTTCAAGGAGTTCTTTTGTAAGGTCAATCGGAAATCCATATGTGTCTGAAAGCTTAAAAGCATCTTCTGCTCCAAGCTCTTTAAAATCTGCTTTATCAAGCATTTGTTCAAGCATTAAAAGCCCTGTATCAATTGTTATTGCAAAGTTTTCCTCTTCTGATTTGATAACATTAATAATGAAATCATGCTTTTCAACAAGGTTTGGATATGCTTTTGCGTTTTCTTTTATAACCGTTTCAGCCACATCATACAAGAAAAGATTATTTATTCCAAGTAATCTGCCATGTCTTGCTGCACGCCTTAAAAGTCGTCTTAAAACATAACCTCTACCGCTGTTTGACGGCATAACGCCATCACCAATCATCATTGTGGTGCTTCTAATATGGTCAGTAATAACTCTGAGTGAAACATCTGTTTTTTCATTATTGTGATATTCAACATTTGCAATTTTCATAATATGCTTCATAATGCTTTGGAAGGTGTCTACCTCAAAAATATTGTCAACTCCCTGAGTAATACAAGCAAGCCTTTCAAGCCCCATACCAGTATCGATATTTGGGTGTTCAAGTCGAGTATAATTATTGTTGCCATCATTTTCAAATTGTGTAAATACTAAATTCCAAAATTCTACATAGCGGTCACATTCACAGCCAACCTTGCAGTCAGGCTTACCACATCCATATTTTTCACCACGGTCATAGTGAAGTTCAGAGCAAGGACCACAAGGACCTGCCCCATGCTCCCAAAAGTTGTCCTCTTTGCCAAAGCGAATCATATGTGATGGTTCAACACCTATATCATTAACCCACATATTATAAGCTTCGTCATCTTCTTCGTAAACAGTAATATAAATCTTATCTGCGTCCATTTTTATGATTTTTGTACAAAATTCCCACGCCCAAGCAGTAGCATCTTTTTTAAAATAATCACCAAATGAAAAGTTGCCAAGCATCTCAAAATATGTGCCATGGCGTGCTGTTTTACCAACTCTTTCAATATCAGGTGTTCTTATACATTTTTGACAAGTGGTTACTCTTTTTTTAGGCGGAGTAAGCTCACCTGTGAAATATTTTTTCATAGGTGCCATACCTGAATTTATAAGTAAAAGGCTTTTATCATTTTGTGGGATAAGTGAAAAACTTTGAAGCCTTAAATGACCTTTACTTTCAAAAAAACTTAAATATTTTTCTCTTAGTTCATTGAGACCTGTCCATTCCATTTTATAACCATTCCTTTCTGGCAAAAAGCCAAGCTCAAATAAATTCTATTTATACTCAAGCTTATATATCTTTTGAAAATAAAAAGTGAAAATTACAACACTTTCCAAATTAATAACAAAATTATACCTTTATAAAATTATATTGTCAACCAACTTTATTAACAAAAGTCTTGTTTTATTTGCAAAATTCCACTATAATTGATTATATTGTGATTATTTTTTAAAGTATATAATATCTATGGCTATAAAAAGGGGGGCAATCTTTGAAACTTAATGAAAAGACTATATCAAATATACTTCTTGTCATTGTTACAATGATTATAGCTTCTACTATTTTAGGTATGTTATTTTTAGGCGAAACTTATGTTGAGTCAAAAGGAATTACTGAAAATAACTCAACATTTGATTTAAGCGCTATTTCTCCAGACAACAATGAAACCTATTATTTAGAGGGAAACTGGGATTTTTATTATGGTCAATTATTAATTACAGATAATATAAAAGGCAAAGATATGACCAGTATTCAAGTCCCTTCGTCGTGGAGTGGAACTCCTATAATGGATACCAATTTTAAAAGTGGCGGATATGCCTCATATCGTGCAAAAATAAAAAATTGCAAAGCATTTGAAGCCATTACAATTTATGTCCCAAATTTAGCTGGTGCATACTCAGTTTTTGTTAATGGTCAGCTTGTTTCAAAAAGCGGAACATTTTCCAAAGATAGCGGTAAAGTTTTTGCAACACCTACTGTTGATACTAATCCAATATTTTTATTGCCAGACCAAACTTATGAAATAGTTATAGAGGTTGCCGCAGAAAGCTATTCAGGGCTTTACCTGACGCCTCTTTTAACAAACTATGAGCATAACACCAATTACACTACTACAATGTTGGGATTTAGATATGCACTTGTGGGAATTGTATTTTTTTGTGGCGCTGCGGTTATTTTTTTAAAAAGTCTTGGAAACAAAAATATATATACACTTTGGCTACCAATTTTATGTTTTCTTTTGTGTTTGAGAATGTTAGTTTCAAATGAGAGTTATGCTATTTCTCAAAACTTCCTTTTTAACCTAAGTTATGAAACTATGAATATCATTATTTATGCTTCAACATTTATAATAAAGCTTGTTGCGTTAATGTTTTTAAAAGAAGCTTTGGATTTAAACATTAGTAAAAAATCGATTTTACTCCTTTCAAGCCTTTCACTTGTCCTTATTGTTGTTGCAAATATTGCTCCTAATTCTCTATATATCACTTATTATTTTGCTATGTTCCAACTGTTTTCCTGCATTATTGACCTTTATACTCTTGATAAGCTTTGTGGGTGTATTTCAAAAAAAGTTCCAAATTCCGAAATATACACTCTTGCTTATATGTTTATAACCGTTGGAATTATGGTTGATGCTTTTTATACAAGTGGCTTAATTCCTTTTAGATGTTCATCATTTATGCCTATATGCTTTTTTGTTTTTGTTCTTTCGGTTACAATTGTTCACACAAAAAGAACGACAGAACTTTATCACGAAACGCTTGAAACCGAAAAGCTTTATGCTGAATTGCAAAGAGCAAATATGTCAATTATGTTATCACAAATTCAGCCTCATTTCTTATATAATGCGTTAAATACAATTAAATCCCTTATTAAGCGTGACCCTAAAGCGGCAGAAAAGGCTATTATTGACTTTTCTTATTATTTGAGAGGAAATATGGACAGCCTTTCAAAAAAAGAGCCTATCCCCTTTTCTTTGGAGCTTGACCACATTAAGCATTACTGTGAAATTGAACTTTTAAGATTTTCTGATAAAATGGACATAATTTATGATATTGGGCCTTCTTCGTTTTTAGTTCCTACATTAAGTGTTCAGCCACTGGTTGAAAATGCGATAAAACATGGCGTTACTAAAAATCCTAAAGGCGGAACGGTTAAAATTTCAACCTATGAAGATATTGATTTTAACTATATAAAAATTGAAGATGATGGAGTAGGTTTTGATATGGAGGCCACCAAAGAAGATGATGGTCGCTCTCATATTGGTCTTAGCACCACCAAGGCACGGCTTAAAAGCATAATGAATGCTGAAATCTTTATTGATAGTCATATAAATAAAGGAACAGTCATAATTGTTCAAATACCAAAAAAATCAGCTAAACCTGCTGATGTAAAAGAAACCATTAAATTGTTTAAGCATAAGTCCAAAAAAGAAAGGAATATTGATATATGAATATTATAGCAGTAGATGATGAACGCCTTGTTTTGGAGGATTTTATTGATATTTGCTCATCAATTCCAGATGTCAATAAAATAAACACTTTTAGCAATCCTGCAGATGCTCTTGAACACGCTGCACTAAATAGCATAGATATGGCTTTTCTTGATATTGAAATGCCAGTTATGACAGGTCTTGATCTTGCTCAAAGACTTAATAGAATTAATCCCGATACTAAAATTGTTTTTGTAACTGGTTTTAAAGACTATGCCTTTGACGCTTTTTCTGTCAATGCTATTGGATATGTGTTAAAACCATTTAGTGATGATATGATAAAAAACGAAATTGAAAAAGCAAAAAGAATAATAAACATAAGTGAAAATTCTAAAATAAGCGTTAAAACTTTTGGATATTTTGATGTTTTTGTCGATGATAAGCCAGTGTACTTTTCAAGTGCAAAATCGAAAGAACTTTTAGCTTTGCTTATTGACCGCAGAGGTGGTAGCGTTAGCTCTGAAAATGCGATTTCTGCTCTTTGGCCTGAGCGTCAATATGACGAAACTGTTCAATCTCTTTTTAGAAAAGTTCTTAAAAGTCTTAGAACTGCACTTTCTGATGCTGATATTTCTAATGTCCTTATTGATGTTAGAAATCAAAGAAGTGTTGATATGTCAAAATTTGAATGTGATTACTACTCACTTATGAAAATGAATGAAAACGCTATTTCAAACTATCGTGGAGAATATATGACTGGATATGCTTGGGCTCAAAACACAAAAAAATATATTAATAAAATTCTCGGAGAGGACTGATGCATTATGTTAAGTGATATTGAGATTGCTCAAAAGGCGATATGTAAACCAATTAAAGAAATTGCTGAAAAACTCGGAATTGATAGTGAAGATATTGAGTTTTATGGAAAGTATAAAGCTAAGCTTCCATTATCTATTATGAAAAATTTCGAAAAAAAGCAAGATGGAAAGCTTATTTTAGTAACTGCAATAAATCCTACCCCCGCTGGTGAAGGCAAAACAACCGTAACCGTAGGGCTTGGTCAGGCAATGAATAAAATAGGCAAAAATGCTATAATTGCACTAAGAGAACCATCTATGGGTCCTGTTTTTGGTGTAAAGGGCGGAGCTGCAGGTGGTGGATATTCACAAGTAATTCCAATGGAGGACATTAACCTTCATTTTACAGGTGATATGCACGCTTTAACAGCTGCTAACAACCTTTTGTGTGCTATTATTGATAATCACATTCAACAAGGTAATGAACTTGAAATTGACCAACGGCGTATCCTTTTTAAACGCTGCCTTGATATGAATGACAGAGCGCTTCGTAATGTTGTTATTGGTCTTGGCGGTAAAATTAATGGTGTTCCCAGAGAAGATAACTTTATGATTACAGTTGCAAGTGAAGTTATGGCAATCCTTTGTTTGGCAAGTGATATTTCTGACCTTAAAAAGCGACTTGGTTCTATTCTTGTCGCTTATAATTTAAAAAACGAGCCAATTTTTGCCAAAGATTTGAATGCGGTGGGTTCAATGGCTGCTCTTTTGAAAGATGCTATTAAGCCAAATCTTGTTCAAACTCTTGAAAATACCCCTGCATTAATGCACGGTGGTCCTTTTGCAAATATTGCACATGGTTGCAACTCTGTTACCGCTACAAAATTAGGGCTTAAATTAGCTGACTACTGCATTACAGAGGCTGGGTTTGGTGCTGACCTCGGCGCAGAAAAGTTCCTTGATATAAAATGCCGATACGCAGGTCTTAAACCATCTTGCATTGTTATTGTTGCCACCATTCGTGCACTTAAATATAATGGAGGAATTCCAAAATCAGAGTTAGCAAGCGAAAATGTAGATGCGCTTAAAAATGGAATTATTAATCTTCAGACACATATTGAAAATATGCATAAATATGGTGTTCCTACTGTTATTGCTATAAATCGTTTTCGCACTGATACCGATGCAGAAATAGATGTTATAAAAGATTTTTGTGAAAAAATGGGCGTTTGCGTTTCACTTACAGAGGTCTTTACCAAAGGTGGCGAAGGCGGAATGGATTTAGCGGAAAAAGTTTGCCAAACCATTGAAAATAATCCTTCTAACTATGCTCCACTTTATGACACTAAGCTCAGTATTCCTGAAAAAATAAATAAAATTGCCACCGAAATATATCGTGCTGACGGCGTTGTTTTCACTCCTACTGCACAAAAATCCATCAAAGGAATTGAAAAATTAGGAAAAGATAAGCTCCCTGTTTGCATTGCAAAAACGCAGTATTCTCTTTCTGACAACCCTACCCTTTTAGGAAAACCTGAAGGATTTACCCTTACAGTTCGTGATGTGAGGCTTTCTGCAGGTGCTGGTTTTGTCGTCGCTCTAACTGGTGATATTATGACTATGCCCGGTCTTCCTAAGTCCCCTGCCGCATACAATATTGATGTTGATGATGACGGTAATATTTCAGGGCTGTTTTAATTAGTTTAGTATAATTAAAAAATTTCTTAACAGAATAATGTTTTAAAAAAATCCAAAGGCCTTTTATCGGCTTTTGGATTTTTTTATTGTTATTATGCGTATTATAATTTTTTAACATATTAAAATGACACTACTCTAAAACTCAATAGTAGCTTTACGCTGTTCGAGCCCCGTTTTGCTACCAATTAAAATGGCACTGCTTTAAAACCCTTTAATGTTTTATCTTAATTAAACCTTAATGCTATTTAACAAACGCTTTCGCCACTTTTATATCTTATGCCATATAATGAAGCCATAAACCGAAGTTAATTAAATATGGTTTAGGAGGATTTTATATGTTTACTGCAATTATTAAAAAAGAAAGACATCTTGAAAATGATTTTGAAAGGCTTATGATTAAAAATCCAGTGATCGCTTATTTCATTCTTTTTTTAGGAATGCCAATTTTTACACTATTAACAGTATCTCTTATTACAGCTATTACCGTTATACCGTTTGCATTTATATTTAATCTAATTTAAGACTATCTTTATACAATCTTAATGCTCTAATCTTTATACTAACACCGTCTTTAATTTGATGGTGCTACAATTACGCTATAAAATCAAAGGAGATATTTTATGCAAATATTAATTGGTGTAATCGGTGCGATTGCTACTGTGCTTTTAATCTATTATGTAGTAATTCTTATGAGGGGTGATAAACAATGACAATGGCAATACTTCAATATATTCTTTATCTTGCCATATTGGTGATTTTGGCAATACCGCTTGGGGCGTACATAGGAAAGGTAATGAACGGTGAAAAAACCTTTATGTCAAAGATTTTTGTTCCCTGTGAAAAATTAGTATATAAAGTTATGCATATTAACAGTGACGAGCAAATGACTTCAAAAAAATATGCAGTCAGTGTTTTAATTTTTTCGGGAATTGGTCTTGTCTTTTTATTTTTATTACAGCTAATTCAAGGCGTTTTGCCTTTAAATCCCGAGGGGCTTGGAGGCGTAAAATGGGACTTATCATTTAATACTGCGGTTAGCTTTATAACTAACACAAACTGGCAATCATACAGCGGTGAAAATACACTTAGTTATTTAACACAGGCAATAGGGCTTACCGTTCAAAACTTTGTTTCTGCTGCTACTGGTATTGCTGTTTTATTTGCCCTTATTCGTGGATTTATAAAAGTTAAAAAAGATGGTCTTGGTAGCTTTTGGGTTGATATAACAAAAATAATTTTTCATATACTGCTTCCACTTAATTTAATTGTTGCAGTTTGTCTTGTTGGCGGTGGAGTAGTTCAAAGCTTAAAACCTGCTGAAACGGTTTCTTTAGTTGAACCTATTGCCATTACAGCAAGCGGTGAATTAATTGAAAATGCAGAAATTGATTTAGCAAATAATACAGTTAAAGTTGATGGTAACATAATATCTGACGCAGAAATCATAACAGAGCAAATTGTTCCTCTCGGCGGTGCTGCAAGTCAAATTGCTATTAAGCAGACTGGTACGAACGGCGGTGGCTTTTTTGGAACAAACTCGGCTCATCCGCTTGAAAACCCCAACGCATTCACTAATATTATTGAGATGCTTTCAATTTTGCTAATTCCAGCAGCACTTTGCTTTACTTTTGGTAGAAATGTTAAAAACAAAAAGCAAGGTATTGCAATTTTCACAGCAATGTTTATCTGCCTAATGCTAGCACTTAGTTCTATTGCAATTAGTGAGCAAATGGCGACGCCGCAGCTTGCACAAGATGGTATGGTAAACATTTCAGCAATTAATCAATCTGGTGGTAATATGGAAGGCAAAGAGAGTAGATTTGGAATTACATCATCTGCAACTTGGACCGCTTTTACAACTGCCGCTTCGAGTGGTTCTGTAAATGCTATGCACGACAGCTATACACCTATTGGCGGAATGATTGCAATGCTATTAATGCAACTTGGTGAAGTTATATTTGGCGGAGTTGGTTCTGGTCTTTATGGTATGCTTGGATTTGCCATATTAACTGTATTTATTGCAGGACTTATGGTAGGAAGAACCCCTGAATTTTTAGGAAAAAAGATTGAACCATATGAAATGAAATGGGCAGTGGTAGTTTGCCTCGCAACGCCAGTTTCTATTCTTGTAGGGAGTGGAATTGCAGCAATAGTTCCGCAGGTAACAGAAAGTCTTACCAGCAGTGGTGCACACGCATTTTCACAGATGCTATATGCTTTTACATCAGCAGGAGCTAACAATGGCTCGGCATTTGCAGGATTTAATGCAAACACTATATTTTTGAACTTATCTTTAGGTATTGTAATGTTGTTTGCAAGATTTATTCCAATTATCGGCACGCTTGCAATTGCAGGTAGCCTTGCTAAAAAGAAGCAAATTGCAACAACAGCAGGTACACTATCTACTACAAATGGTCTGTTTGTGTTTTTACTTATTTTTATTATACTTTTAATCGGTGCATTAAGCTTTTTGCCAGCACTTGCACTCGGACCTATCGCAGAATTCTTTGGCAGCATATCATAAAGGAGAAAAATTATTATGGCAACAAAAAATATACATTCAGATAAAAAGCAGTTTTTAGAAGCAATAAAAAGTTCTTTTATTAAGCTTAGTCCAAAAACGCAGGCACAAAACCCTGTTATGCTTTTAGTTTATATTTCTGCAATACTTACAACAATTCTTGCAATTATTTCACTTTTCGGATTAAAAGATGCAAGCACAGGATATACAACATCAATAGCTGTTATTCTTTGGTTTACTGTTCTTTTTGCAAACTTTGCAGAAGCTATTGCAGAAGGCAGAGGTAAGGCGCAAGCCGACTCCCTTCGTGCTGCAAAGAAAGATGTAAATGCACATAAAATCCCGTCAATTGATCAAAAAGATGAAGTAACTGATGTATCCTCTGCTACTCTTAAAAAAGGTGATATTGTTATAGTTTATGCAAATGAACAAATTCCATCTGATGGTGAAGTTATTGATGGTGCGGCATCTGTTGATGAAAGTGCTATAACTGGCGAATCTGCACCTGTAATTCGTGAAAGTGGCGGTGACAGAAGTGCTGTTACAGGTGGCACAACAGTTCTTTCTGACTGGATTATCATCTGTGTAACAAGCGAAGCTGGAGAAAGCTTTCTTGATAAGATGATTGCAATGGTAGAGGGTGCATCAAGGAAAAAGACGCCAAATGAAATAGCACTCCAAATCTTTCTTATAGCTTTATCTATAATTTTTATATTAGTCACTATGTCGCTATACACCTACTCGCTTTTTTCAGCAAAACAGGCTGGCATTGCAAATCCAACATCTATTACAACACTTGTTGCATTACTTGTATGCCTTGCACCTACTACAATCGGCGCATTGCTATCATCAATAGGAATTGCAGGAATGTCAAGGCTAAACAGAGCTAATGTGCTTGCAATGAGTGGGCGTGCTATTGAAGCTGCAGGAGATGTTGATATTCTTATGCTTGATAAAACAGGAACGATTACGCTCGGTAATCGTCAAGCTCACGAATTTATTCCTGTTGACGGATATGATGCGAAGGAACTTGCCGATGCAGCACAGCTATCATCTTTATCAGATGAAACTCCAGAAGGAAGAAGCATTGTAATTCTTGCAAAAGAAAAATTTAATATTCGTGAAAGGCAGCTTAGTGATAAGGAAATGACTTTTATTCCTTTTACTGCAAAAACTCGTATGAGTGGTGTTGACTTTGATGGCAATGAAATACGCAAGGGTGCTGCTGATTCTGTAAAAGATTATGTAGAGAAAAATGGTGGCACATACAGCGAGGAGTGCGATGCAGCGGTAAAGGCTGTTTCTTCACATGGCGGAACTCCATTAGTTGTTGCTAAAAATAATAGAATTATCGGAGTTATTCACCTAAAGGATATTATCAAAAAAGGTGTTCAAGAAAAATTTGCCGACCTTAGAAAAATGGGTATAAAAACAATAATGATAACAGGTGACAATCCATTGACTGCCGCTGCAATAGCCGCTGAAGCAGGGGTTGATGACTTTTTAGCAGAAGCAACGCCTGAAGGAAAGCTTATAATGATTCGTGATTTTCAGGCAAAAGGTCATTTAGTTGCTATGACGGGTGATGGAACAAATGATGCCCCTGCACTTGCACAAGCAGATGTTGCTGTTGCTATGAATACAGGCACACAGGCGGCAAAAGAAGCAGGTAATATGGTTGACCTTGATTCTTCACCAACAAAGCTTATTGATATTGTTAGAATTGGCAAACAACTTTTAATGACCAGAGGAAGCCTTACAACATTTTCAATAGCAAATGACCTTGCAAAATATTTTGCTATAATTCCCGCTTTATTTCTTGGTCTGTATCCACAGCTTTCAGCGTTAAACATTATGGGGCTTCATTCACCGCAAAGTGCTGTCCTTTCAGCTATTATCTATAATGCACTGATTATAATTGCATTAATTCCACTTGCGTTAAAAGGTGTTAAATATCGTGAAGTTTCAGCAGGAAAGCTACTCACAAGAAATCTTTTGATTTATGGTCTTGGCGGACTTATAGCACCATTTATTTTCATTAAGATTATTGATATGCTATTAGTTTTATTGCATTTAGTATAAGGAGAAAAAATGAAAAATTTAAAATCAATTCTTCCTCGTGCGGCACTTTTATTATTAATTTTCACAATAGTATGCGGAGTTTTATATACAGGTGCTGTTACAGGAATTGCACAGATTATTTTTCCTGAGAAGGCAAACGGAAGCATCATTGAAGTTGATGGTAAAAAATATGGCTCAGAGCTTTTAGGGCAACAATATAATGATGAAAAGCATATGTGGGGGCGTATTATGAACATTGACATTTCTACATACAAAGATAAAAATGGTAAAACTCTAATGTACGCCTCCCCTTCTAATATAAGCCCTGCAAGCGAAAAATATGAAAAGTTAGTTGCAGAGCGTGTTGAAATGATAAAAAAAGCAAACCCTCAAATGAACGAAACAGCCATTCCAGTAGACCTTGTTACTTGTTCAGGAAGCGGTCTTGACCCTCATATTTCACCTGTTGCTGCCGAATATCAAATTAAAAGGCTTGCTTCTGCTAATGGAATTTCAACTGACAGTGTCAAAGAAATTATAAAAAAATGCACAAGCGGTAGATTTTTAGGTGTGTTTGGCGAAGAAACCGTTAATGTATTAAAGGTCAACTTAATGCTTGATGGAATATTAAAATAAAAGCAAAATAAAATTATATTATTTTAAGCAAATATGTTGTATAATAAAATTAAAATCAAATGCAGAAAGTGTGGCGATAATATGGAAGATTTGAGAGCTAATCCTAATCAAATATTGAAAAACATATCTGAAGATGAAACTGCAAAAGTAAGAGGCCATTTAAGAATATTCTTTGGCTATGCCGCAGGAGTTGGAAAAACCTATGCCATGTTAAAAGCTGCACATTCTGCTAAAAGGCGTAATGTTGATGTTGTTGTCGGCTATGCAGAGCCACATCAGCGTGTTCAAACGATTTCACTTCTTGATGGGCTTGAACAAATTCCTACTCTAAAGATAAACCATAAAGGTATTGTTTTAAATGAGTTTGATTTAGATGCTACTATCGCTCGCTCTCCAAAGCTTGTTTTGGTTGATGAGCTTGCACACACAAATGCCGATGGTTGCAGACACACAAAGCGTTATCAAGATGTTGAGGAGCTTCTTAAAGCAGGAATTGATGTTTACACAACTGTAAATGTTCAACACATTGAAAGCTTAAACGATATGGTTGCATCTATTACTGGCATTACGGTTAGTGAAAGAATACCTGACCATATCTTTGATGACGCTGCACAAGTGGAACTTGTTGATATTGAACCTGAAGAACTTATTGAACGCTTAAAGGCAGGCAAAATCTATAAAGCTGGTCAAGCACAAAAAGCACTCGGAAATTTTTTTGATGTCAAAAATCTTACTGCACTTCGTGAAATTGCTCTAAGGCGATGTGCCGACAGAGTTAATAAAATGGCTGAAAAAACACGAACAACCGTAAGTGGTGACTTTTATACTGATGAGCATATTTTAGTTTGTCTTTCATCCTCCCCCACAAATCCAAAAATAATCAGAACAGCTGCACGAATGGCAAATGCTTTTAGAGGAAGTTTTACTGCTCTTTTTGTAGAAACTCCAACATTTAGTTCTATGAGCGAGGAAAACATTAAAAGACTTAGAAATAATATAAGGCTCGCTGAGCAGTTAGGTGCTAAAATTGAAACGGTTTATGGTGATGATATTCCCTTCCAAATTTCTGAATTTGCAAGGCTTTCTGGCGTTTCAAAAATTGTTTTAGGCAGAAATAATGCAAAAAGGAAACATATTTTTAGCAAACCTTCGCTTACCGAAAAGCTTACCATTGCCGCACCAAATCTTGATATTTACATAATTCCCGACAAAGAGGTAAGCATTTATAGAGAACGAAAGGAAAAATCACGGCCACAAAATATTAAAACTATTTTATTTGATGTTCTTAAAAGTTTTGCTGTGCTTTTGGCAACCACATTAGTTGGTTTCGTTTTTAATTTGCTTAATTTTAGTGAAGCTAATATTATAACCGTTTATATTTTAGGTGTGTTGATTATTTCAATTATAACCACTCGCCGAAAATACAGCCTTATTTCATCTATCGTCAGTGTGCTTACATTTAACTTCTTTTTCACAGAGCCAAAATTCACATTAAATGCTTATGATTCGGGTTATCCTGCTACATTTTTAATTATGTTTGTTGCAGCTTTTATAACGAGCAGTTTAGCTGTAAAAATTAAACAAAATGCTAAAAAATCTGCAAGCATTGCTTATCGCACAAAGGTGCTGTTAGAAACAAATCAGCTTCTTCAAAAAGCAACAGATAAAAATGAAATCGTATCTTTTACATCAAATCAGCTAACAAAACTTCTTCAAAAAAATATTGTTTTTTACACAGTAAACGGTGATGAGCTTTCAACGCCATCTATATATATTGTAAATTCAGAAGAAGAAACGAACTTTCTTACTAATGATAATGAACGAGCTGTTGCAGCGTGGGTTTTTAAAAACAACAAGCACGCAGGAGCTACCACTAATACTCTTGGAAATGCGAAATGTCTTTATCTTGCAGTGCGTGTAAATGATACTGTTTATGCGGTTGTCGGCATTGAAATTGCCGGAGAAGAACTTGATGCCTTAGAAAATAATATTGTGCTTTCTATTTTAGGCGAATGTGGTTTAGCTCTTGAAAATGAAGAAGCGATTGCACAAAGAGAAAAAGCTGCTATACTTGCAAAAAATGAACAGCTTAGGGCAAATCTTCTTCGCTCTATTTCTCATGACCTTAGAACTCCACTTACTTCAATTTCTGGCAATGCAGGTATTCTTTTATCAAGTGGTGATGCCATTGATAACGAAAAAAAAGTTAAGCTTTATACAGATATTTATGACGATTCATTATGGCTTATAAATCTCGTTGAAAATCTTCTTTCTGTAACTCGAATTGAAGATGGGACAATGAAATTAAATACTAATGCAGAGCTTATAGATGAAGTTATTAATGAAGCATTAGAACATATTAATAGAAAAAGTTCTGAACATAAAATCATTGTTTTGCACCCGCAAGAATTTATTTTAGCTAAAATGGACGCAAGGCTTATTGTTCAGGTAATTATTAATATTGTTGATAATGCTATAAAATACACGCCTATCGGTTCTGAAATTACCATAGAAACATCTAAAAAAAATGACAAGGTAATAGTTAAAATTTCAGATAATGGCGATGGAATTAATGATGAAGCAAAAGTAAGAATATTTGATATGTTTTATACTGCAAACACAAAATTAGCCGATAGCAGACGAGGGCTTGGGCTTGGACTTGCACTATGTAAGTCAATTATCACTGCTCACGGTGGAGATATAACTGTGTATGATAATAAACCAAAGGGAGCAGTTTTTAGTTTTACACTACCATCAAAGGAGGTAAATGTTTATGAATAAGCCACTTGTCTTAGTTGTTGAAGATGATTCGGCAATTAGAAATTTAATCGCTACAACTCTTGAAACACACGATTATAAATTTCACACCGCTGATTGTGGCGAAGCTGCTATACTTGAGGCGGTTTCACACAATCCCGATGTTGTTTTGCTTGATTTAGGTCTTCCCGATATTGACGGAATAGATATTATTAAAAAAATTCGCACTTGGTCTAAAATGCCTATTATTGTTATTAGTGCAAGGAGTGAGGACACTGACAAAATAGATGCTCTTGACGCAGGTGCTGATGACTATATTACAAAGCCTTTTTCTGTTGAAGAACTGCTTGCAAGGCTTCGTGTAACTTTCAGACGGCTAAACTATGTGCAATCTTCTGAAAATGTTGAAAATTCAGTATTTACAAATGGTGATTTGAAAATAGATTATGCCTCTGGCTGTGTTTATATTTCTGATGATGAGCTTCATCTGACTCCAATAGAATACAAGCTAATTTGTCTGCTTTCTAAAAATGTAGGCAAGGTTCTCACTCATACTTTTATTACAAGAGAAATTTGGGGTAGTGCTTGGGATAATGATGTTGCTTCGCTTCGGGTTTTTATGGCAACTCTTCGTAAAAAGATTGAAAAAGACCCTACATCACCACAATATATTCAAACTCATGTTGGAGTTGGCTATAGAATGCTCAGAGTTTAAAATATCGCAAAAGCAAAATAATAAACATAAAAAGGTGCAGGATTTTTTAAGTCCTACACCTTTATTTTATCTTTTAAAATGAAATTGAATAATAAATTTTTATTTGTCTTTTTTCGGCTCGTCTAAAAATTTATTTAATGCATAATCCAAAATATAGTTTTTATCTATATTAAAGCTGTGAATTTTTTGCCCGTATTTTTTTGCTGCATTTTTTGACGCTACACAGGTTAGTCCTATTGTTATTGCACCCAAAGTCGCTCCAAAAAGGTTGCTCCACTTGCTTTTTTTCATTATATTCAATTCCTTTCAAATACAGGAATAAAGCTTCCTATATCAATTAATTTTTTACTATTAAGGCATAAAACATCGATTTTATAATTACTTAAAAAATCTTTTATAGACAAAAAATTTCTATGAGTTTTTATATCACCTATAAACAGCATTTTATTTTTTGAAATAAGCGAACAGCATCCGCCTATAAATCCATAATTGTATCCATTTAAAAGAACATCGCCTTTTTCAACCAATAAAACATCAAAGCCATTTTTTAAAAGCTCGGAATTAATATTTACATCATCAGTTATTACTGCATTTTCACAAGCGACCACAATAGAACATTTTGTATAGCCCTGTGAAACATCTATTATTTTTAAGTCACTTTCTATTGCAAGCTGTAAAATTTTATTTGAAATCGTTTTTTTGTTACATATAAGGCTATCTGCAATTCTGACGCAATTTAGCTTAACATCATTAGGATAATCAGCTAAAAAATCGCTATTTTCTATTATTACATTAGCACCAAGCTGATTTAAGCTTTCAAATAATTCTTTTTGAGATTTTTCAACAAAAAAAGTCTTTTCTCCAAAATAATTACAAAGCAAATCCGTATGAGAGGCAACAGGTTTTTGCAAGTTTTCACTGCTTTTTGCATAAAGGACTGATATTCCAAGACATTCTAACTCGCTACTAAAGTCACGCATTCCTTCACCTGCTATGATTTTTGTGACTTCATTTATCGGAAGATATGGATTTTTTATAAAGTTATTCATCATTTTAACGCTGCCTTAATCAATAATCGCATTAAAGGCTTGTCTAACATTGCTAACGCCGATAACTTCTATATTTGCTTTTAATTTATTACCTATCTTCGTCAAATTATATTTTGGAACAACACATTTTTTAAATCCGAGTTTTTCCGCTTCTTTTATTCTTTGCTCACAAGCACTAACTGCTCTTATTTCACCGCCAAGTCCTATTTCACCAAAAGCAAGCACACCATCAGGCACTGCATAATCCTTTAGGCTTGACACAATCGCCAAAGCGACTGAGAGATCTGATGCAGGCTCATCAATTTTAAGACCTCCGATTATGTTTACATAACAATCCATATTACCGAGAAAATATCCTGCTCTTTTTTCTAAAACTGCAATAAGCATTGACATTCTGTTATAATCAATTCCTGTTGCCATTCTTCGTGGATTTCCAAATCCTGTTGGAGTTACAAGGCTTTGAACCTCAGCTAAAATAGGTCTTGTTCCCTCCATAATGCAAGCAACACAAGTCCCCGAAGTGTTTTGAGGCTTTCCGGAAATAAGCATCATTGATGGGTTTTCGACTTCATTAAGCCCATCGTCGAGCATTTCAAAAACTCCAATTTCATTTGTTGAACCATATCTGTTTTTAACTGCTCTTAAAATTCTATATGATAAATTTCTATCACCTTCAAAATACAAAACAGCATCAACAATATGTTCTAAAACCTTTGGGCCTGCAATATTTCCATCTTTGTTTACATGACCTACTATTATTATTGGTATATTAAGCACTTTTGCTGTTCGCATAAACAGGTTTGTTGTTTCACGAACTTGAGTTATGCTTCCCGAGGTCGAAGAAATATCAGTAATATTCATTGTTTGAATTGAGTCAATCATAACTACATCGGGCTTTTCTGTTGCTATAACTTCGCAAATATATTGTGCATCTGTTTCACATAAAATCAATAGATTTTCAGAAGAAACATGAAGCCTTGTTGCTCTTATTTTAAGCTGATGAGCAGATTCTTCGCCCGAAACATAAAGGATTTTTAGACCTTTTCCTAAATATTCGCATATTTGCAAAAGCAGTGTTGATTTTCCTATTCCTGGATCACCACTAAGTAAAACCAAAGAACCTTTAACAAGCCCACCACCCAAAACACGATTAAGTTCGTTAAGACCTGTATCAAATCTATGTTCTGTATCTGCTTTAATGTCTGATATTGTATATATCTTGCTACGGTTTTCGTTAAATCCCATTTTCTTTTTTGCAGCCGCATCAGCCTGCGACCTATATTCTTCATTCATTGTGTTCCATTCGTGACAGCCAGGGCATTGCCCAAACCATTTAACTGATTCATATCCACAATCAGAACAGACGAATACAGATTTTGATTTTATTGCCATTTTGTTACTTCCCTCATTTTATATAGTCTAATATTCCACACGCTATTGAAAATGCCATTTGATTTTGATAATTATCGTTTTTTAGTTTTTCAGTTTCATTGACATTAGAAAAAAATCCACATTCAACAAGAACTGCTGGCTTTTTTGCATAAAACAAAAGGTAAATACTATTACCTGATTTTTTAATTGTGCGTTTATTTTCAGGCTGAAGTGTATTTATTACAGCGGATTGAATAAATTCTGCAAGCTCTGCACTCTCTGTTGTATTTGGCGAATAAAAAACTTGAGTGCCAAAAAGAGAACGGTCAGCAAAAAAGTTTTGATGAATGCTAACAAATATCGGATTAGAAGTATTATTCATAATATTCATTCTGTTGTGTATATCGGAAACCTTTTTATCTCTAATAGTTTTTGCATCTTCACTATGAATTGAATTGTCATCTGTTCTTGTCATAATAGTATTAACGCCAAAAGCATTTAAAATATTATAAACCTTAAAAGCAATTTTTAAATTAATATCTTTTTCATTTGTTCCATCTGCTGCAACTGCTCCGCCATCTGCTCCACCGTGACCTGCATCAATTATCACATTAAATTGCTTATCGCTGTCTATCATCTGCGTAGAATTTATTGTTTTTACTCTTGTACCAGCAGTTATATTAATTAAATAAAAAGCCAAGCATAAAACAGTTATTAAAACAAATAAACCTTTTTTAATATTTTTCTTATTCACAATACCACCTCAAAAAATTATATGTGATATTGAGCATTAATATTATAAACTATTTATGCCTTTTTGACAAGAAATCACTATGGTATTATTATATTTGTTTTAATTTTGCAATAACTTTTTGCGTTTGTGTTCCTCCGCCAATAAACATACCCCTATTAACACTGCAATCCGCAAAATCTCTGCCATGACTAATCTTTAAATAACAATCATCTGCAAGCCTATTGTTTGTTGGATCGATACCTATCCACTTTCCATTGTCAAATATTTCAACCCAAGCGTGAGTTTCACCAACACCTTTTATTATTCCAACAACATACCTTGCAGGAATATCAAAATGACGACAAGCAGCAATTAAGATGTGTGAAAAATCTTGACAAACGCCTGCTCCGAGTATTATAGCATTCTCTGCGGTTGTATTAACATTTGTTACAAAGCTTTTATAGGCAAGTTTTTCGTGCAAGCTTTTCATAATATTAATGGCATTTTCTTTTGCATTATCACCTATTAAAATAGTTTTACAAAAGTCTAAAAGGTTGTCACCCATTTTTGTATATTGGGATTGATATTTAAAAATTCCATTTAATTCTTCATTCTTTTGTTTTAATAAATCTATTTCTGCATTGCCACTTATTTTTACATAAAATTCAGTATGTGGCTCAATTATCCTATCAGTAAGCACAGAATTACCAAAGCCATCCGTAGTTTTTGTTAAGATATTTTGTGGTGAAATGTCTATTGTTAAATTTGATATTTTTTGACAATCATTATCAAAAGGTAGACAGCGAAGTGAAAAGCAATGCTTTATAACAGGCATTGAAAAACTAATTTCCATTTGATAACTAAATTCTAAAAAAGACAATATAATCATTCCTTTATAAATATTCCGGAATAGTAATAAAAAGCCTTGAAAGCTCATTTTGCAAAACTAACTTATCATCTTCAAAATTATCTTTTTCAAATATGATTTGCATTAAATTATTTATGGCTTCAATATTACAATCAATTCCGACCTTGTAAAGCCTGTTAATTAAAATACTAAATTCTTTTTTGATTAGCTCGGGTGAAAAAGAAAATCTCAAATATAAATCTATTCGCTCTACGCTTCTGCCAAATTTTAAAATATTCCTTGTAGCCTCTGATTCAACATAATCATCAGCACTCCCCCAAAAAGCAAAAATGCAGTCAAAAACTTCTTGAAATTTAAGCATTGGTGCGGCACTTTCTTCTCCTCTTATCATAGCATCAACTGCCATTTGAACATAGGAAAGTGTTTCACTGCTTATTTCATTTCGCATAACAACCGCATTGTCATATGCTAAAAGCAGATTTGAAATTATTGAATATGGCTCTTTTTGGTCAAAGAGAAATTTGTTTATAAATTCATTTTTATCAGAATAAGCATTGGCAATGCCGAGCTTATCACAAAAATCTATATAGGCACTTTCATCTTTATCTATCATTCTATCATAATACTCTGTAAAAATTTTGAGCGTTGTAAACACTCTTTCGACATACCTGCCAAGCCAAAATAAATTGTCTGTTGATTTTATCGAGATAATACCCATGTGTCTTTAAACCCTCCCCCTTGTGATGAATTAACAATATATGAATTTGGATTTTGCGAATAACGAGTAAGCCCACTTTGCCAAACTTTTATTTCTTCACCATATAAAACAAACGCTCTTAAATCTGCTCGTTTTAATACTTCTTTTCCATTTTCATAGGCTGAAAGTTCTTTAAAGTCAATAACCTCCTGCGTTATAAATCTTCTCGGGTTTTCTTTTATTCGAATTTTGAAATCTGCCAATTCGTTTTGTGTAAGATTAGAGCCAAATACAACTCCATATCCACCAGCCTCTGAAACATCTTTTATTACGAGTTTTTCAAGATTATCTATTGTGTATTTCATATCATTTTCATAATAAGGAATATAAGTAGGTGCATTCTTGAGGATTGGTGTTTCTCCCAAATAATAATTAATTATTTTAGGTACGAAGTAGTAAATGCCTTTATCATCAGCAACTCCATTGCCTGGCGCATTAACTATTGCAACATTTCCTGCCCTGTAAGAGTCCATAATATGTGGCACACCAATAATCGACTCAGGAACAAATGTCATTGGATCAAGATATTCATCAGATATTCGCCTGTAAACACAACCAACCCGTCTGTTTTTGCCTGAATACTCGTTATAGTAAAGCACATTTCCTTCAACAAATAAATCCTGTGGCATTGCAAAGACCGCCCCTGTTTTTTCAGCAAGATATGAATGCTCGAAAAACGCAGAATTATATCGCCCAGGGGTTAAGATAACTGTTATTCCCCCTGCATTAACATAATCAAATACATCTTTTAGCATATTTCCATATGAGCGATTATCAACGATTAAATTTTGCTGAAAAGTATCTGGGCTTGCACGCCGACAAAGCTCCCTTGCAATCATCGGATATGACGCACCTGATGGAATTCTTAAATTATCTTCTATTACATACCAATTCCCATCTTTTCCTTCTACTAAGTCAATACCTGAAATATGATTGTAAATCGATTTTGACGGCACAATGCCCTCACAGGCAGGCAAAAATCCAGTTGAAGTGTATGCAAAATCTTCAGGTATAATTTTATCTTTTATTATCTGTTTTTTTGAATATATATCATTTAAAAATAAATTCAAAGCTTTTGCTCGCTGTTTTAATCCTTTTTCAAGGTATTCAAACTCACTTTTTTGGATTATTCTTGGAACAGTGTCAAAAGGAAAAAGTCGCTCATTAAACTGGTTATTATTATAAATTCCAAATTTAACGCCATAGCGTGCCATAAGCCTATTTATTTCTTCTGTATGTTCGGTTAAGCTAAGCATAAAATCAAGCCTCACTTTATCTTAAAATATAAAAAGATTATATCAAATATTTTATAATATAACAAGCTTTTATGTCTTAATTATATAAAAATCTATAATTTTATTTGTTAAATTTGATTAATCGTACAAATGGTGTGTATAATTTTTTAAACAAATGCCAAAAAATTAAATTATGATTGCATTTTTAATAAAATATACTATAATATACGGTGAATGTGAAAAGCTCATTCAATATAAAAATCAGGTGCTAAATCAAATGACAAAACTACAAAAAGTTAAAATTTCTCCAACACAAACCATTATAGCAGGTTATCTTGGAATAATATTTTTTGGTGCTTTTCTTCTTATGCTTCCGATTTCTTCTCGGGCAGGAATATGGACACCAATTGAAGATTCACTATTTACTGCAACTTCTGCTACTTGTGTAACAGGTCTTATAATGCACGATACTTTTACCTATTGGTCAATTTTTGGTCAAATAGTTATTCTTGCTATGATTCAAATTGGTGGAATAGGTTTTATGACGCTTGCTATTTCTGTTATGACTTTAACAAAGAAAAAAATAGGACTTAAAGGCAGATATACTTTGCAAGAATCAGTCAATGCTCCGCAAATGGCAGGCATTGTTAAAATGACTCGCTTTATACTTTTGGGAACTGCAATTATTGAAACCTCTGGGGCTGCTTTATTGGCTCTTAGATTTTGCCCGAAATTAGGATTTTTTAAAGGTATTTATTTTGCTATTTTCCATTCAATATCTGCATTTTGTAATGCTGGTTTTGATTTGATGGGCGAAAGTGGCGAGTTTTCTTCGCTAACATCTTATTCTTCTGATATAATTGTAAATATAACAATAATGGCACTTATTGTTTTAGGTGGTCTTGGATTTTTTGTTTGGTCTGACCTTACTAAAAATAAGTTTAAATTTAAAAAATTAAGGCTTCATTCAAAGGTTGTTATTACCACAACCGGAGTTCTTATATTAGGCGGATTTCTATTGATTATGCTTTTTGAGCAGAATGGCTCAGCTTTTGCGGGCAAATCACAAACAGAAATAATTTTAGGTTCGCTTTTTCAGTCTGTAACGCCACGAACTGCTGGCTTTAACACTCTTGATTTAACTCTTTTTTCAGATGCGAGCATTATATTAATGATTGCTTTTATGATTATAGGAGGCTCGCCAAGCTCAACTGCCGGTGGATTTAAAACAACCACACTTGCAATGCTTGTAGCAAGCGTTTATACTGAAATAAGGCGAAAAAAATCTATTGAATGCTTTAAAAGACGATTAAGTGATGACTCTTTAATTCATATAATTTGCATCGTAACGCTTTATATTTTCTTGTTTACCTTCTCTGGAATGATTATTTCAAAAATAGATATGGTTTCTATGAAAGATGCTTTATTTGAATGTGCTTCTGCTATTGGCACTGTTGGTCTTACTCTTGGAATAACCACAAAACTCAGCGGATATTCACATCTGATATTAATTGGTCTTATGTTCTTTGGCAGAGTTGGTGGCTTAACACTTCTTTTGGCTCTTAGAGAAACGCAGTCTATTAATCCGTCAAAAATGCCTGTTGAAAAAATAACTATTGGTTAAGGGAGATATTTATAATGAAATCTATTTTAATTGTTGGTCTTGGTCGTTTTGGTCGGCATATGGCACGCAAATTTAATGAACAAGGCAACGAAGTTATGGCAATTGATATTAAGGAAAACCGTGTTGATGTTGTTATGCCTTATGTTACCAACGCACAAATTGGCGATTCGACTAACGAACAATTTATGGAGTCAATCGGAGTAAATAATTTTGACCTTTGCGTTGTTGCTATTGGCGACAATTTTCAAAGTTCGCTTGAAACCACTGCCCTTTTAAAAGATTTAGGTGCAAATTTTGTTCTTTCTCGTGCAAGCCGTGATGTTCATGCAAAGTTCTTGCTTAGAAATGGTGCAGATGAGGTTATTTATGCTGAAAAAGAAACAGCAGAACGAATTGCAGTCCGATTTGGGCTTGATAATATCTTTAATTATATTGAAATTACTGATGATTATTCAATTTATGAAATTCCTGTTCCATCTTCTTGGATTGGGAAAAGCATTATTCAAAAGGATATTCGTTCTAAATTTCATGTTAGCATATTAGCTACAAAAGATGGAGAAGATATATTCCCCCTTCCACATCCAGACCATATTTTTATTAATACTGAAACACTGATAATTATGGGGAAAAATGAAGATGTTCAGCACTTGATAAAATAAATTCAAAATTGCAAGTCAAGCTTGAAACCATTAGCTTGACTTGTTTTAATTTAGCATTGGAGAAAAAATATGTTAGTTACATTAAGCGATATAAGTAAAAGCTTTTTAGATGAAACTGTTCTCAATAACATTTCATTGTCTATAAATGAAAATGATAGAATAGGGCTTTTGGGTATGAATGGCGTTGGCAAAAGCACACTTCTTAATATTATCACAGGTCATTTGGATTATGACAGTGGTACAATGTCATTGAAAAAAAATCTTGAAATAGGATATTTGAAACAAAACGAAGCTTTAAATTCAGAAAACACTTTAGATGAAGAAATAAAGCTTTCTCTTAAAACCGTTTATGACTTGAAATTAGAGATTTCGCATATATCTAATGAACTATCAACTGTTGATACACAATGTGACAAATACAAGGCTCTAAGCGAAAAATATGATGAGCTTAACAACCACTTTATTGCCTTAGACGGATTTACCGCCGATTTCAGAATTAAAACCGTCTTAAATGGTCTTGGATTTGGTGATTATGATTTAAGCAGAAAAGCTGAAAATCTCAGCGGTGGTGAAAAGATGCGATTTGCAATTGCAAAAATGCTTCTTAAAAATCCTGAACTTTTAATTTTAGACGAGCCTACCAATCACCTTGATTTTGCTACACTTTCTTGGCTTGAATCATATTTGAATAATTACAAAGGTGCAGTTTTGATTGTATCGCATGACCGATATTTTCTTGATAGAGTTGTAAATAACATTTGTGAGCTTGAAAGAAGTGAAATACATCGATATAAAGGTGGATATAAAGATTTTTTAAAGCAAAAGGATGAACGCATAAAACTTCTTGAAAAAGAATATCAAAAACAACAGGTTGAACTGAATGAAATGCGTGACTATGTCAGCAGAAACCTTGCAAAATCAAGCAGTATTAACAGCGTTGGCTCAAGAGTAAAAGCACTTGAAAAAATGGAAATGCAAGAAAAGCCTAATCCGAGGCAAAAAAAAGTGAAATTTAAATTTGAATTTGATATTGAACCACATAAAAATGTGTTGATATGTAAAGATGTTGGCGTTTTTGTAGGCGACAGCGAAACAGGAAAACAGCTTTATAATAATATTTCACTTGAAGTTTTAAGTGGAGAAAAAGTTGCAATAGTCGGTAAAAACGGGATTGGAAAGACTTCACTTTTAAAAGCTATTTTAAGAAAAATTCCTTATGACGGCTATATTCGTTTTGGCGGAAATGTAAAAGTTTCATATTTTGACCAAGAGCTTGCAAACTTAAATCTTAATGATACTGTTATTGAAGCTGTTCACAGAAATTTCCCAACTAAAACAGAATTTGAAATTCGGAGTGCTTTAGGTTCTCTTTTAATCGAAGATGAAGCTGTTTTTAAGCGTGTTAAAGACCTTTCTGGTGCAAATCGTGCCAAGGTTGCATTTTGCATAATAATGTTCCAAAGGGCAAATGTTCTTATATTAGACGAGCCTACCAATCATCTTGATTATATGGCAAAAGAAGCTTTAGATGAAGCTTTAAAAGAATATAGCGGAACACTTATAACAGTGTCGCATGACAGATATTTTCTTAATAATGTACCAACTAAAATAATTGAGATGTTTGAAAATGAACTTGTAATATATAATGGGACATATGATTATTATATTGAACATAGAAAATCAGACCAGCAAAATATTTCTAAACCCAAAAATGAAAATTCGCAAAAAGTTATTTATGAAAAATCTAAAGAAAACAAATCAGATGACAGAAAAAAACGAGTGAAAATAAATTTATTGCAAAAAGATATTAATTCTCTTAGCGAAGAAATTGAAAATCTTAAAGCTCTATCAGAAAGCCCTGAAATAGCAAGCGATTATCAAAAAATTACCGATTTTCTTGAAGAAATTAATGAAAAGGAAAAGTTGCTTGAAGAATATGAAAACGAGTGGTTAGAACTGACATTATAAATTAGTCTTTTCTGTTGGCATTTTATTATCACTGGATTTTAACAGTGTCGCTTCCAAAATTGATGATTTTCCAAAGCGATGGTTGATTTTTAACATAGTATCTTCTATTATTTTGCATTTTTCATGCTCTGAATAATCACTTTCAAGGCTTAATTGTTCAGGAATATCATCACATTCTAAATCAATAGCCCTTACCGTAATAGCCCTTACGGGATTTTCCCACAAATAGCGTGAAACAAAAAGTTCGTTTGCCCCTGAGGCTATTTCTCTTGTACTTTGAGTTGGTAAAATAAGCTTTGACTGATACTGCTTTGAAATTAGCTTGTTGTTTTTTACTGCAAGCTGAATTCCAAAGGCATAAAGCCCGTTTTGATTTAAATTATTTGCAACTTCGTGAGAAAGGCTCAAAATTACTTTTTTAGCTTCTTCATTTGTTTTGATGTCATTTACGAGCGTTACTCCCCTGCCTACACTTTTTATTGGCGAATTATAATCAATGCTTGCGACATCGGTATTATCAATGCCATTAGCTATTTGCCAAAGAATTCTTCCGTTTTTTCCGAGTATTGACATAAGAAAGCCGCAATCTGATTTTGCTATATCTCCTATTGTTGAAATTGCATATTTTGAAAGCGTTTTAAAGGTGCTTTTACCTACCCACAATAGCTCACTACATGGTAACTGCCAAATCATTTCTTTAAAATTAGCTGAATTTATTTGTGTTATGGCATCGGGCTTTTTCATATCACTTCCAAGCTTTGCAAACACCTTGTTGAAAGAAACTCCTATTGAAACGCTAACTCCAAGCTCGGCTTTTACCGCCTCTTTTATATCATATGCTATTGACATTGGAGTTCCAAAAAGTCTTTGACTTCCTGTAACATCAAGCCAGCATTCGTCCATTCCAAAAGGTTCTACTAAATCAGTATATCTATAATATATTTCTTTGACAGCATTTGAATATTTTATATATTCATCAAAATGTGGATTTAATATAATTAAATTTTTACACTTGTTTTTTGCTTGCCAAATAACCTCTGCTGTTTTTACGCCGAATTTTTTTGCCTCTTCTGATTTTGCTAAAACTATGCCATGCCTTTCCTCAGTTCTTCCGCAAACTGCAATCGGAAGTCCTTTTAAATCGGGATTTAAAGCGATTTCAACAGATGCAAAGAAATTATTAAGGTCACAATGAAGTATTGCTTTATCCATAGATTTCGCCTCCTTAATTATTATATCAGAACATTTGTTCTGCGTCAAGAATAAAATGTTTTTTCTGAACTATTGACAAAAGTCGAATTTTGATGTATTATCCTTGCATATTGATAAACCGATGAGCAAGAGTAGTATCTGTTTTTTAAAGCATTTTAAGAGAGCCGCTTGTGGTGTGATTGTGGCAATGCTTAATTCAGTGAATGGACTTGTGAGGGCGACCTGAAAGCTTATGGCTGTATGGAAGACGGTAGCCAACCGTTAATGTGGTAAGCATATTATTATGTATGCGATTAAAGTGCGTTTTAATTTTTTAAAACGAATTTGGGTGGTACCGCAGGATTTTATTGTTCTTGTCCCAGTGTTTGGGATAAGGGCTTTTTTTATTTTTAAGGAGTGGTTTTTGTGTTTATTTTATCAGAGCGATGGCAGGCTTCAATTTCATCTTATAAAAAAATATTAAATTAAAATTGGAGAGTTTTATTATGAAAAAAATTATTTCTTTATGTTTAGCCGCTGTTCTTTTGGCTGTAAGCTTTGTAGGCTGCACCAATTCAAAAGAAAACAAATCACTTAATGTTGGCGTTATTCAATATATGAGCCACCCTTCTCTTGACAACTGCTATAATGGCGTTGAGCAAGCTTTAAAAGCTTCAGGATTAGACATTAAAATTGACCACCAGACAGGTTCTTCTGCTTCTGCTGATGCTGACTGTGCAACATATGCACAAAATATGGTTTCAAAAAAATATGATTTAATTATAGCTATTGCTACCCCTGCTGCTGCAAGTGCTTATGCTAAAACCGATGGAACAGATATTCCTGTTGTTTTTTGTGCTGTTTCTGACCCTGTTGCTGCAAAGCTTGTAAAAACGCTCCAAAATCCAGGAACGCCTTGCACAGGAACTACGGATATTTTAGATTTAGAAGCTCAAGTTGATATGATTAAAGCTTTTCAACCTAATGTTAAAAAAATAGGAGTTTTATATACTACAAGCGAAGCAAACTCGATTTCTAATCTTGCTCGCTTAAAAGAAATTGCACTCACAAAAGGAATTGAAATTGTGCCTTCGGGAATTCAAAACGCTTCTGACCTACCATCTGCCGCTGCTGCACTTTGCGGTCAAGTTGACTGCATAAACAACTTTACTGATAACAATGTTGTTGAAAATCTACCTGTTGTTTTAAATGCTGCTAAATCAGCTAACATTCCTGTTTATGGTTCTGAAGAAGAACAAGTCAAGCTTGGCTGTCTTGCTTCAATGTCACTTGATTATGTAGCTCTTGGCAAGGTGACTGGTGAAATGGCTGTAAAAATATTAAATGGCACTTCTGCAAGTACAATGCCCGTCGCAGAAGTTGCCGATGCTAAACCTGTTATTAATTCTGAAGTTGCCGCAAATCTTAAATTTGAAATGCCAACAAACTTTGCAAATGCAACCATTGTTGAAACAATAAAATAAGATTTTCATTTTAACTAATACACTTTTTTGAAGGGAAGTATTTTATGCAAATGCTGCTTAGCTCCTGTGAAGTTTTTTTGACAGATGGCTTTATTTATGCTGTTCTTGCTATGGGTTACTATATTACATATACAATTTTGGACTTTCCCGACCTCACCGTGGAGGGAACTGTTTTGACTGGTGGAATTATTTTTTCACTGCTTGCAATTACTGGTCTTAATCCATGGATTTGTATGATTATTGCATTTGTTTTCGGCTGCATTGCAGGCTGTGTCACGGGGATTTTAAATGTTAAGCTAAAAATACGCCCTCTACTTTGTGGAATTTTAGTTTCAACTGCACTTATTACAATTAATTTGGTTGTAACAGTTGTCGGAATGGGCGGTAATTTAAAGGGCGAGGACGCTCTGACAAATATTCCTATTGGCAGAGATGTAACTACAATTTTAAGAAGCTTCCCTGCAAAATATATTCCGCAAGACTTTTTAGGAATTAATATTAGAAAGCTTATCATATTTTTTGCTGTTGCAGTAATTTTTAAAATTCTGCTTGATGTGTTTTTAAAAACAAAATCAGGACTGTTGCTTCGTGCATCGGGTTCTAACCCTAATTTTGTTACTATGCTTGCTAAAAATCCAGGCAACAGCAAAATTTTAGGTCTTGCTCTTGGCAATGGATTTGCAGCAGTTTCAGGCGCACTTATAGCTCAAAGCAGAGGCAACGCTAATCAAAGTATGGGGCTTGGAATGATTGTTATTGGGCTTGCCTCGTTGATTATTGGTCTATCAGTATTTAGCAAGGTCAAATTTATGAAACCATCTACAAAAGTTATTTTTGGTTCTGTAATTTATCAAGCTTGTCTGTCTATTGCTACATTCTTAGGTGTGCCAACGGCATATAACAAACTTATTATGGCAATTCTATTTACTATTGCACTTGTTATAAGCGGTACAATATTTAAAAAGAAAGGAAGTGCTGTAATTGATTGAGATTAAACATCTAAACAAAAATTTTAATATAGGAACTCCTGATGAGGCTACACTTTTTAATGATTTTGATTTAAACATAAATAATAATGAATTTGTTTCAATCATAGGCTCAAACGGTTCAGGAAAAACAACACTTCTCAATATGATTTGTGGCTCTTTAATTCCTGAAAGCGGAAATATAATCATAAATGGTAATGATATAACAAAGGAAAAAGAATTTAAGCGAGCAAAATTTATCGGTCGTGTATTTCAAGATCCACAAAAAGGAAGCTGCTCTGAACTTACTATACTTGAAAATATGGCTCTGGCTGACAATAAAAATAAAAGTTATGGCTTATCTTTGGGCGTAAATAAAAAACGAATTTCATATTATCAAACTTTGCTTGAAAAATGTGAGATGGGGCTTGAAAACAGACTGAATGTTAAAGCAGGAACTCTCTCAGGCGGTCAAAGGCAAGCACTGTCACTTGTTTTTGCAACAATGAATGATATTAGCCTTTTAATTTTAGATGAGCATACGGCGGCACTGGACCCTAAATCGTCTGAAAATATTATGCAGCTAACCAATAAACTCGTTGCAAAAAAAGATATAACAACTCTTATGGTTACTCACAACCTTAGATTTGCATTAGAATATGGCAATCGTCTAATTATGATGCATGAAGGTAAAAGCGTTTTAGACCTTTGTGGAAATGACAAGGAAAATTGTGAAATTGATGCACTGCTTAAAATATTTAACAACATAAGCATTGAAGTCGGAAACTGAAAAAAACCCCACTATTTGATAAATCGAATAGTGGGTTTTTTTAATTATTAAGCTTTGTAGGTTTATACGATTTGGTCTTCGCTCATAACTTCAATATTGTTTTTATTAAGAACTTTAACTGCCTTATCATTATCAGCTACTCTAACAATGATGCAAGCTTCGCCATCTGACGGAGTTAAAAACGCATACGCATACTCAACATTTTCGCCCTCTGAGGCTAAAATCTTAACGACATTTGCAAAAGTTCCTGCAACATCTGGAACACGAATTCCAACAACATCAGTTATTGAAACTGCAACAGCATTTGCTTTTAACACAGCCGCCGCTTTATTGGTATCTGAAACAATCAACCTCAAAATACCAAAATCAGTTGTATCTGCAATAGAAAATGCACGAATACTAATATCGCTTTCTGCAAGAAATCCTGTGATATCTGCAAGTCTGCCTGGTTTGTTTTCAACGAAAACTGAAATTTGTTTGATTGCCATAAATATACCTCCTTAAATTTGTCTGTTATCGATAACTCTAACTGCTTTTCCCTCAAAACGAGGAAGTGAGCGTGGCTCAACAAGTTTAATATTTGCAGCAATTCCAAGAGTTGTTTGCATTGCCGATTTTATTCGTTTTTCCTCTTGCTCAATGCCTCTTACCGAGTCAGAAAAAAGTGTTTCCGAAAGTTCAATGTTTACTGTCATTATATCAAGATTATTAACTCTGTCAACTATAATTTGATAATTAGGCTCCATACCAAGTGATAAAATAATATGTTCAACCTGTGATGGGAACACATTAACTCCCCTAATAATAAGCATATCATCTGTTCTGCCCTTTGGTTTATGCATTTTAACAAGTGTTCTGCCACATGCACATTTTTCTCTCGTAATTGCAGTAATGTCACGAGTTCTATATCTTAATAGAGGTAAAGCCTCTTTACCAATACAGGTAAATACAAGCTCACCAAATTCGCCGTCAGGTAAAGGCTTTAAAGTGACTGGATCAATTATTTCAGGGTAGAAATAATCTTCACAAATATGCATTCCGTTTTGCTCAGAACACTCATAAGCAACGCCTGGCCCTGCAATTTCTGAAAGCCCATATATATCATATGCTTTAATTGAAAGCTCACTTTCAATCTGTTTACGCATATTTTCACTCCATGCTTCAGCACCAAAGACACCAATTCTAAGCGGTAAGTCTTTAGGGTCAATCCCCTCTTTTTTTAATGACTCTGCAATATAAAGTGCGTATGAAGGCGTACAGCAAAGAACATTTGAACCAAAATCTTGAAGAATTTGCATCTGCCTATTTGTATTTCCTGATGACATTGGTATTGCAGTTGCACCGAGTCTTTCAGCACCATAATGTATTCCAAGACCGCCAGTGAAAAGCCCATAACCATAGGAAATATGTATATAGTCCTTTGAAGTTGCCCCAGCTGCTGCAAGCGCTCTGGCTGTGCATTCACTCCAAATATCTATATCGTGTCTTGTATAACCGACAACCGTTTGTTTGCCTGTTGTGCCTGAAGATGCGTGAACTCTAACAAGTTCATCTCTTGGAACAGCAAAAAGTCCAAACGGATAGTTATCTCTAAGGTCTTGCTTGATTGTAAACGGAAGCTTTGAAACATCATCAATTGTTTTAATATCAGATGGCAAAAGCCCCATTTCATCAAACTTAGCTTTATAAAATGGTATGTTGTCATAACAATTATTAACCATTTTAATAAGACGAGCTGATTGCACTGCACGCAGATAGTCGGGAGAAACTGTTTCCATTTCTTTACTGAAGTAATTTTGCATAAATTTTAAGCACCTCTATTTATTTTTAACAACTATATCCGTATTCAAAAGCTTTTAAGTTCATTTCTAAGAATTTTTGTGGAACTGTGTTTTTGATTGCCTCTATCCAAACATCATATTCTATATCCATATGTGATGCCATAACTCCTATTAAAACGACATTCACAGCTTTTGAAGAGCCTGCTTTTACTGCAAGAGAAAGTGCATCAATGGCAGTAATTTTTTCTGTACCTGTTTTTTTAATTGCTTCAATTATATCCTGTGGATAAACTGCATTTCCAATTATTACAGGCATTGGATCAATTTTTTGAGTATTTAAAATCAGCGTTCCATCTTTTTTTAAATAAGGAAGCCATCTTGCAGCTTCAAGTTGTTCAAATGCAAGGATTAGGTCAGCTTCGCCTTCGTTTATTATTGGAGAATAAACTTCATCGCCATATTTGACATATGTAACGACTGAACCGCCTCTCTGGCTCATTCCGTGGACCTCTGACACCTTTACATCGTAATTCTTAGTAAGGAGTGCTGCACCGAGCAAACGGCTTGCAAGGAGCGTTCCCTGCCCTCCGACACCAACTATCATAATACTTTTTGTCTTCATTAGTTTTTGCCCTCCTCTATTGCACCGAACTTGCAAAGTTGAGTACAAACATTGCAGCCAACGCACTGTGTGAAGTCTATTTTTGATTTGCCATTTTGCATACTTATTGCAGGGCAACCAATTTTCATACACATTTTACAGCCTGTGCATTTATCATTATTAACAGTAACTGGTGGATTATGCTTTACTGATTTTAAAAGAACACACGGTCTTCTTGAAATAACAACAGATGGTTCTTCTGCTGCAACTTCTTCTTTTATTACATCAATACATTCTTTAAGATTATAAGGATCAACAACTCTAACTCTGTCTATTCCAACTGCTTTAGCAACCATTTCAATGCTTACTGCCGTAGTTGGATCGCCTTTTATTGTTTTACCCGTTGTTGGATTATCTTGATGCCCTGTCATTCCTGTAATACTGTTATCAAGAATAATTACAGTTGAATTACTTCTATTATAAGCAATATTTATAAGTCCCGTAACGCCTGAATGCATAAAGGTTGAATCACCGATAATTGCAACTGAATTTTTCTCATAAAGTGGATTTGCTTTGTTTCTTCCATGCAATGCAGAAATAGATGCGCCCATACAAATACAAGTGTCTATCATTCCAATTGGAGCGAGAGAACCAAGCGTATAACAACCAATGTCACCACTAACAGCAACATTAAGCTTTTTAAGTGCATAGAAAAGACCTCTGTGTGGACAGCCTGCACAAAGCACTGGTGGACGCATAGGAATTTGAAGATCAGTTGACACCGACTTAACATCCCTATCTAAAATTGCCTTTGCAATCATAGTTTGCGAATATTCTCCGAGCATTGTAAATTCGTCTTTACCAATAACTTTAATTCCATTTTGACGGCAATGTTCTTCGATAAACGGATCAAGCTGTTCAAGAACATAAACCGTTTCGCAACTATTTACAAAATCTTTTATTAAATTTACAGGAAGTGGATAAACACAGCCTAATTTGAGATAAGAGGCTTTTTCACCTAAGGCTTCTTTTGCATACAAATAAGAAATACCTGCTGCAATTATACCAATTTTTTTGTCATTGTATTCGATTTTATTGATTTTTGAAGTTTCTGCCCATTCTATTTCTTCTTTTGTTCTTTCTTCTACAACAATATGTCTTTGTTTTGCCATTGCTGGCATCATAACATATTTTGCTGGATTTTTAACATATTCTTTTAATTCGCTTTCACATCTTTCAGACAGCTCAACGATACTTCTTGAGTGAGCAACTCTCGTTGTAAGCCTAATAATAACAGGCGTATCAAATTTTTCAGAAAGTTCAAAAGCTAATTTAGAAAATTCACAGCATTCATTAGAATCAGATGGCTCTAACATAATTGTTTTTGAAGCTTTTGCATAATGTCTTGAATCCTGCTCATTTTGTGAGGAGTGCATTCCAGGATCATCAGCAACAGCAATAACCATACCTGCATTAACGCCCGTATATGATGCTGTAAAAAGCGGATCGGCAGCAACATTTAAACCTACATGTTTCATTGCACAAAATGACCTTGCCCCTGCGATTGACGCACCAACAGCAACCTCCATAGCTACCTTTTCATTGGGCGCCCATTCACTGTAAACATCATCATATTTTGCAATGCATTCAGTAATTTCTGTGCTGGGAGTTCCAGGATAACTTGAAGCTACTCGAAGCCCGCCTTCATAAAGACCTCTTGCAAGTGCTTCATTTCCAATTAATAATTTTTTGCTCATATTTTAACTACCTCTATATAAAAATTACTTTTGATTTCTTAAATCGACTACTCTTTTTGCTTTTCCCACAAATCTTTCAATCGTTTTTGGCTCAACAATGCTAACCTTACACTGAATTCCAAGAACTGTCTGAATTTCTTTTTTAATGTTGGTTTGAAGGTCTTGAATTTTTCCAAAGCTTTCTAAAAGAGAATTGTCAGATAATTCAACTTGAACTTCAAGAGTATCTGCATATCCTTCTCGCCTAACAATTAACTGATAGTGCGGACTTACTTTTTCCATTCCGACAAGAACACTTTCAATCTGTGATGGGAACACATTAACTCCTCTGATTTTAAGCATATCATCACTTCTGCCCTTAATTTTATCCATTCTCGCAAAAGTTCTTCCACATTTGCAAGGCTCATAATTAAGCTTTGAAATATCTCTTGTTCTGTATCTTAAAAGTGGAATTCCCTCTTTAGTTAGTGTTGTAATTAAAAGCTCGCCTGTTTCGCCTTCATCAAGTGCTTCTAATGTGTTTGGATCAACAATTTCTGGTAGGAAGTAATCTTCATTAATATGCAAGCCACACCTATGTGTACATTCGCCAGAAACGCCAGGCCCCATAAGCTCACTCATACCATAATTATCGGTTGCAATTATATCCCAACCATTTTCAATTTGAGTTCTCATTTCAGGCGTACAACCCTCAGAACCAAAAAGGCCAAGGCGAAGATTATAATCACTCATTGGGTAAGAGAGTTCTTTTGCTGTTTCTGCCATATAAAGTGCATAAGATGGCGTTGCAACAAGTGCGGTTGTTTTAAAATCACGCATATACATAAGTGCTTTTTCAGTATTTCCGCTTGAATTTGGGACAACTGCACAGCCAAGCTTTTCAAGCCCATAATGAAGCCCTAATGCACCCGTAAACATTCCGTATCCAAAAGAAATTTGAACAACATCTTCATCTGTTGCTCCTGCTGCCGCACAAATTCTTGCAACACAATCAGACCACATATCAAGGTCATTTTTTGTATAACCTACAACCGTTGGCTTTCCTGTTGTTCCTGAAGATGCGTGAATTCTCACAATCTCTTTCATTGGAACTGCAAAAAGACCAAAGGGATAATTATCTCTTAAATCTGCCTTTGTAGTAGGCGGTATGTATTTAATGTCTGAAAGTGATTTGATTTTGTCAGCAGTAACCCCTGCCTCATCTAACCTTTTTGTGTAAAAAGGAACATTTTTGTAGCAGTAATCAACTGTTTTTTTAAGTCGCTGCAATTGAAGCTCCTCAATTGCCTTTCGGCTCATAGTTTCGATATTTTTTTGAAAAAACATAGTAAACATTTCCTATCATTTTGATTATAAGTAGTCACACTAAGTCTTTGTTTTTTTTGGTGCAATTCTAAATTAATTTTAAGCACGCATAACTAAGTTAGTATACCACAATTATTCGTTTTCGACAATACCATTGTAAAAAAATTCATATTCTTCTTTATCTGATAATTTCTTTGTTGCAAGGCTTGCTAAAATACATACAAAAATTGAAGTAATCATAGCAATGCAAGCGAAAAGCGGACCTTGTGCCAATAGTTTTAATACAATATCTGATTTAACGCCTAACATATTTATTAGCTTGCAAACTGCTGGAATGAGTGCTATTGAAAATCCTGTAAGCATTCCTGCCCATGCGCCAAACTTATTAAGACCTTTATAATAGAGTGCCAAAACATAAGGTGCAAGGCACGAGCCTGAAATTATGCCCCATGAATAGCTCATCATATCTAAAATAGGAGTATTTGTATTTGCTACAATATATGAAAGAACAACAAACAGCACACAAAATAGCTTAGTCATTTTTCCCTTTTGTTTATCTAACATATTAGGTTTTAATTTTGCTGCAACTAAATCCATACTAAGTGTTGAGCTTGCAGAAAGAGTTATTGAGCAAAGTGTTGAAACAGAAGCTGATAATAACAACACAATAATTACTCCGAGCAGCACCGCAGGTAGGTTTGAATCTTTAAGCATCATAGGAACTATATAGTCTGCACTTGGCATATCTATTCCTACGGTATAATATTTATGGCAAAGTGAACCGATGAAGTATCCGCCACCTGCAATAAGAAGTGCAAAGCCTGTTGAAATTACAATTCCCCTCTTTGCCTGTTTGTCATCTTTAATTCCAAAATATTTTTGAACCATCTGAGGAAGTCCCCAAGTTCCAAAGCTTGTCATTAAAACAGTCGCCATTAGTGAAACCCATTGTGAGCCATTTAACTTTGGAAGCCCTGCCTCAGTTTTAGCATATTCAACTATTCCTTGAATTCCGCCAACTTTATCACATCTAACAACAAAAATTAAAAGAAGGACAACTCCTACCATCATAACAATTCCTTGAATAAAATCAGCTCTTGCCTGAACAAGATAACCGCCAAGCGTAACGAGAAGTATTGAGAGAATAGCAATTATTATTAGAAAAACTGTATCATCAATTCCAAGCAACACATTTGCAACACTTGCAAGCCCACTATAAACTGATGCTGAATAAGGAACTAAAAAAATAAATATTATAACAGCAGAAAAAGTTTTCATACCAGGACTTTTATATCTTTTTTCAAAAAATTCAGGCATTGTTTTAATTTTTAATCTGCTAGAAATATCTCTTGTTTTTCGGGCGAGCAAAAGCCAAGCTAAAAGCGAGCCGAAAACTGCATTGCCAATTCCTGCAAGCACACCCCAAAGACCAAAGCCAAGACCTGTTTTTCCTGCATACCCTACAAACATAACAGCAGAAAAATATGCCGTTCCATAAGATAAAGCAGAAAGCCATGCACCTGCATTTCTTCCACCAACAGTAAAATCAGCTATACTTTTTGACTTTCGCCCCGAAAAAATGCCTATTGCTACAAGCCCTAAAATATAGACTGCTATCGTTCCCCACATAACAATGTTATTCATTCATTTAACCCACTTTATCGATTTTGTGCTTTAAAGCTTTTACCTGCTAAAGCACTTGGGGATTATTATACCCCCTAAACTCAAAAAGGTCAAGGGGGTTTTGTTAAATATTTAAAATTCTTTTTGCATTATTTGAAAGGATATTTTCTTTTTGATTATTTGTAAGTTTTAAAGAGTTTAAAAAATCAATTTCATCACAAGTTCCACTCCACGGCATATCACTTCCAAAAATAATCTTTTCTGAATTATGATTTTCTATGATTTCATTTGCATATTGCGGAGGCATTTTAGAATATGAAAACGCTGTATCAAGATAAATGTTAGTTCCTACAAGATATTTTAGAGTTTCCTGCCACAAAAGATAACCACCAAAATGAGCAGCGATAACAGGAGCGTCTTCAAAATACGGCAATATCGATGCTAAAGACTTTGGTGTACAATGCACAGGGCTTGGAAATCCAATATCAACACCTGCGTGAAAAACTGTTATAAATCCCATTGCGGCAATTTTTTGATATATTGGCAGCATTCTTTTTTCATCTACAAAAAAATTTTGATAATCAGGGTGAAGTTTTATTCCTTTTATTCCAGCGGTTTTTAGCCTTTTAAGCTCAGCATCAATGTTTTCACTTTCGGGGTGTATGCTTCCAAAAGGAATGAGTTTTTCATTTTCTAAAAGAGAAATTGCAAAATCATTAACACTATGCTCTTGCTTTGGATTGGTTGCAATATTTAAAACAACCGCTTTATCAACATTGTTTTTGTCAAGATAGTTTGTCAGAGAGGTAATACTGCCACTATGAAAAGGTTTTACATTGCCACAACAAGCAGACAAGGATTTCATAGCTTTTGTATAAATCTTATCAGGAAAAGCGTGTGTATGAAAATCAATAATCATTTTATCATCTCTTTTATTAATTTAAGCCAACGAGTTATACCGTCGGCTTAAATTTAAAGTATTAAATTATTTCTTTTTGAATTGTTGTTTTAGTCTTAAATCTTTTGAAAGAATTTTCTTTCTAAGCCTTATAGACAGCGGAGTAACCTCTAAAAGTTCATCTTCTTTGATGAATTCCATTGATTGCTCTAAGCTAAGTGTAGAATGAGGAATAAGCCTAAGTGCATCATCAGCACCCGAAGAACGAGTATTTGTCATTTGCTTTTTCTTACAAACATTACAAACAATATCTTCATTCTTAGCACATTCACCAATAATCATTCCTTCATATACTGGAACGCCTGTACCGATAAACAGCCTGCCTCTTTCTTGTGTATAGAAAAGACCATATCCTGTACTTTCGCCAGTTTCATGAACAACAATTGAACCTCTTTCTCTTGTTTGAATATCGCCTTTAAATGGTTCATACCCTGCAAATAGATTGTTCATTATACCATTGCCGTTAGTATCCGTCATAAATTCTGAACGGTAACCAATAAGACCACGAGCAGGTATTCTAAATTCAAGATGAGTTGAACCACCGTCACGAGTTCCCATATTTTCAAGCTCACCTTTTCGTGAACCGATTTTTTGCATTACATTGCCGACATATTCTTCAGGGACTTCAATAATAAGAAGCTCCATAGGTTCCATAAGTTTTCCGTTTTCTGTTTTTGTAATAACTTGTGGTCTTGAAACTTGAAATTCATAGCCTTGACGACGCATTGTTTCAATAAGTATGGATAAATGCAACTCGCCTCTGCCTGAAACCTTAAAACAATCCATAGAATCGGTTTCTTCAACCTTCATACTAACATTTGTTTCAACTTCTTTGAAAAGTCTGTCACGAACATTTCTTGTTGTAACAAATTTTCCTTCTTTGCCTGCAAACGGGCTGTCATTAACCATAAAGTTCATTGAAATGGTAGGCTCATCAATTTTTACAAATGGCAATGGTTCAATGCAATCGGGAGAACAAGCTGTTTCGCCGATATTAAGGTCAGCAATTCCTGAAACGGAAACTAAATCTCCGACTTCAGCCGACTGAACCTCAACTCTTTTTAATCCTTCAAACTGATAGAGCTTAGAAATTTTAACGCTTTCTTTTGTTCCATCGGTTTTACATAGAATAACTTTATCGTTTTGATTGATTTTTCCACGCTCAACTCTGCCTATTCCAATTCTACCAATATAGTCATCATAATCAAGACTTGAAAAAAGAACTTGCAAAGGTGCATTAATATCGCCATCTGGTGATTCGACATGCTCTATTATAGCTTCAAACAGAGGACGCATATCCCCTTCTCTTGCATCTGGATCAGAAGAAGCATAGCCATCACGAGCAGACGCATAAACTACTGGAAAATCAAGTTGGTCATCATTAGCACCAAGCTCAATAAAGAGGTCAAGCACCTCATCAATAACTTCTGATGGTCTTGCCCCTGGCCTATCAACTTTATTAACAACAACTATAACTTTTTTATTAAGAGCCAATGCTTTCTTTAAAACAAATCTTGTTTGAGGCATACAGCCTTCAAAAGCATCGACAAGTAAAAGTACGCCATCAACCATCATTAATATACGCTCAACCTCACCGCCAAAATCAGCATGGCCAGGAGTGTCGACGATATTTATTTTAACTCCGTTATAATGGACCGAAGTATTTTTTGAAAGAATTGTAATTCCTCTTTCACGCTCGAGGTCGTTCGAGTCCATAACTCTATCTTGAACAACTTCATTTTGCCTGTATATGCCGCTCTGCTTTAAAAGCTCATCAACCAAAGTCGTTTTACCGTGGTCAACGTGAGCAATAATTGCGACATTTCTAAGATTTTCTCTGCACTTCAATTTTGTCACCCTCATACCTTTTAATTTCACCGAACGTTATTCTAACACTTTTTGACAAAAATCGCAAGAACTTATATTACAATAGACCCTTTACAAATGACGATTTTTTTTGTAATATATACTAAATAAATAAACGAGGTGAATGTATTGTCCAACTTTACAACTTTTTCTGCTGTTTCCTCTCTTAAAAAAGTATTTCCAAATTCAGAGCTTAATAACATAAACTTTGATAAATTTTCAATGCTTCGTAATGAAAAGTATTCTTTTCAAATTGCTTTTAAAGCAAAAAAAGGAGAAATCTTAACTTTTAAGATTAATTCTGAAATTTCAAAATACATTAATTCTTATTATGTTAAGCTTATGCCCTGCACTACTGCCGCACCAAAAAATGCTGATGATTACTTTATTACTAAAAATACCTGTGACTTTCCCGACCTTCTCTTACCAATAGAAAACTTTTCTGTAAAAGCTCTTTATGACGGATATAACTCTATTTGGTTTGAAATAAAATCTGAAAGTCAATTGCCATCTGGTGTTCATAATATTTCAATAGACTTTTTTGAAAATGAAAATCCAATAGAAACAATATCAATATCTGCTGATGTTATTAATGAATGCTTACCAAAGCAAGATTTGGTTTTTACAAACTGGTTTCACACTGATTGCATTATGAGCCATTATAATCTTGAAGTTTTTTCAGATGAATACTGGCGTATAGTTGAAAACTTTTTGAAAAGAGCAAGAGAATATGGAATGACCTGCGTGCTTACTCCTTTGTTTACTCCACCACTTGATACTGCAATTGGCGGTGAAAGACCTACGGTTCAGCTTGTTAAGGTCAAAGTTTTAAGAAAAAACAGTTATGAGTTTAATTTTGATAATCTTGACAAATGGCTTGAAATGTGTGATAGGTGCAATATTGATTATTATGAAATGTCACATTTATTCACTCAATGGGGCGCTCATCATGCACCAAAAATTATTGCTACTGTTGATGGTAACGAAAAACAAATTTTTGGTTGGAAAACGAGAGCTAATGGTAGAAAATACAAAACATTCTTATCGCAATTTGCTAGCGAATTAGTTAACTACATTGATGATAAAGGCATTAGAAATAAATGTTTTTTCCATGTATCTGACGAGCCATCAAAAAGTCTTATAGGTTCATATAAAAAAGCGAGCAAAATTATTCATGAGAATTTTAAGGATTTCAAGATTATTGACGCCCTGTCTGATTTTGAAATATATGAAAAAGGTCTTATCGAAACTCCTGTTCCGTCAAATGACCATATATCTCCATTTATTGGTAATGTTAAAGAACTTTGGACTTATTATTGCTGCTGCCAAGCCGAAAATTATGTTTCAAACAGATTTTTTGCAATGCCTTCCCAAAGAAATAGAGTTTTAGGCTATCAGCTATATAAATTTGATGTTAAAGGGTTTTTACATTGGGGATTTAATTTTTGGTATTCTCAATATTCTAAAAAAGTCATTAATCCATTTGAAGTTACAGATGCTGGCGGAGCTTTTTCATCAGGAGATAGCTTTGTTGTTTATCCAAAAGAAGACGGAACGCCTCTTAATTCGTTAAGGCTCAATGTTTTTTATGATGGATTTCAAGATATGATGGCATTACAACTTCTTGAAAGTAAAATCGGAAAAGAAAAGACTTTAGAACTTTTAGAAGATGGGCTTGATACTCCAATTACATTTAATAATTATCCACATAGTGATGAGTGGCAGATTTCAAAGCGTGAACAAATAAACGCTGAAATTAAAAAGTTAATATAAAAAAGCGAAAAAGAACATCACCTGTTTTGACAATAGGTGATGTTCTTTATTTTTTAAAATTAATTTATTCTAATTATTCTATCGAAACTTAATTCTCCTATTTTTTTTACACAGCTTAATTCATAAAGAGCTGCTGCAAACTTAAATTCATCTATATTTGGTGGCATTATTTCTCTGTACTCATTTGGCAGAGTTATGCCCTCGCCTTTTACTCTTATTGATTGTTGCTTTTTATATTTTATTGCAATACATTCACTATAAATATTGTTTTCATTTTTAAATGGAGATATTATAAAATCACAGTCATCAAGCATCTTTTCGCTTTGTGTTATTATAATAGGTAGCCCAAAGTCTTCTAAAATGTCTGCGGCAGCTTTTTCATATTTTCCTGGGGAATTTGTTATAATTTTCAAAATTGAAGTCATAGGCACTAATTGAGAAATTTGTGAAACTAACTCGGCATTTGGATCAATAACAGCACAAATTCGCTCGCATTCTGGCTTTTCGCATTTTGATATTAATTGTTTTCCCGAATTAAAAAGCATTATATTGGAAAGTTTTTTAGGCTCGAATTCTTTTAAATATTTATTGTTTGGCATTTTTACATTATTTTCAAGTATTATGCATTTTGCACCTATCCCTAATATGCTTGCTACTCTCGGAAAATCAAGCCCATTTTTACCATTTATAACCTCAACTATAAAAAAAGGTGCTCCTCCATTTACTGCTATTCTTGTAAGGATTGGCTCATCTTTTTTTAAGAAGCTATTAATAAATGTTTTTATTCCTTTTTCTCTTGGTAATATTTTTAATATTGTAAACATAAATAGCACCCCACATACTTAAATGTATGCGAGGTGCTATGTGTTTATGAATTTTAGCCGTTATTATTATTTCCACTTAAAACAGTATTGGCTTTTTGGTATTGAGCATCGTCAGCCAGTGGCAATAATGCAAGCTTATTGTTTTGTTCTTTTGTCAAAACAACCTCTTCGTTAGGATTTAGCCCAACAGTATTGTATGATGCACTCGTATAAGGCTTAATTTCGGCAACTGTGAGCATTATAGCACTTCCGTCGCTTAGTCTGAATGCTTGTTGCATTGTTCCGTTACCAGCTGTCTTTTCGCCTATTAGGCGAGCTTTTCCGAAATCTCTAAGGTCACAGGAAAAAAGCTCGGCAGCACCTGAAGTATTTCCATTTATCAAAACCGCCATAGGAACATTCACACTGTCTGCATCTGAAGTAAAAGTTTCTATTGGTTTGCCTGCTTTATCAACTGCTGTTGCAATGGCTTTTGTTCCCTCGCTTGCCACTGGAACTAACACATCAATCGCTTTAGCTGCATTTTCTATTGAACCACTCGCATTATTTCTAACATCAAAAATCAAGCTTGCAGCTCCCTGCTTTGTCAGGGCTTTTACTGCGTTGTCAAGTTGAGATGCTGTTGTTGAATAAAAATCCGTTATTTTTATATATCCAACCGTTCCATTTAGTGAATGATAAACGGTCTGCGCAGTGTAGCCTTTAACTACATTGACTGTTGCTTCAACATTATCACGCTGATAAGTAATTGCGACCGTGGAAAGCTTTTCACCCGTCAACTTTTTAGTGAGAGCCTCATAATTATAAGCGGTAACCTTTTCATTATCGATTGCGGTTATTTTGTCGCCCTTTTGAAGCCCGCTTAAATGAGCAGGAGAATTTTCAGAAACCTCCGCAACATAAATAGCTGTATCTTCTGTGTTGAAAACAGAAATGATGCCAATTCCGATTTTTTGACCGTTCATTTCATTCTGATAAGTTTCAAACTCTTTAGCTGTCATATAATAGCTAAATCTATCGCCAAGTCCTTTAGTATAACCTTGTGACAAGTCAGAGTTTAAAAGGTTTTTATTGATTTCGCCATAATAATTAGTTCTGACAACATCATCAATTTCTGACAAAAACGAATACATTTGAGTTCTGTTTGGAAGGTCTTTAATCAGAGAATTATAAGTTCTCATTGAAAGGGACATTGTTATTGCCGCTGTTGCTGTTATTGACAAAAAAATCAGAGCGAGGGTAAGTCCCAATGATATTTTTTTATTCATAACACACTCTCGCTTTCATAATTTTTCGTTTTATGGTAAATAATTAACAGGATTGACAACATTGCCATTTATTGCAACTTCAAAATGTAAATGTGAACCTGCATAAGGATTTGATGAGGTTGGACCAGGAATAACATTACCTGTGTTTCCTGCAACTGCTATTTGCTGACCTTGTGAAACTTTTTGACCAGTTGAAACATTAAGGCTAAGTGCATGAGCATATTTTGTTGTAACACCATTTCCATGGTCAATCATTACATAGTTTCCATAGCTTGAGTTTCCTCTTATTGCTTTTATAACAGTTCCTGAGGCTGCAGCATATATAGGTTTGCCATAGGTTAAGCCACTTATACACAAATCTATTCCGAGATGCCCTCGCCCACCGCCAAAGCCTGAAGATATGTATGTGTTTCCCTGAAGTGGGGAAATCATTCCTTTGCTTGAAACCTTAAAGCCGTGATTTTCATCACTCGGTGCAAGCGAGCCATCGCCCGTAGAACCTGAGTCTTTATCTTTTTCAAACTGAATTCTTTCTTCTTCTTCGATTTTTGCAATTATTCTTTCAAATTCTGCTGAACTGCGGTTTAACTTTTCAATGGCACTATTTTTATTGTACACATTTTGCTGCATATCATTTTGTTTTCTATCAAGAACATCATAGGTTGACTGCACCTCGCTGCGACTTTTAACAATTTCAGCTTTTTCTTTTTCAACCTGTATTTTTTTATCATCTAAATCAGCTTTTTTAGCAGTAAGTTCATCATTCATCTTTTTAAGCTCTGCTATTTTTTCTTGAAGTCCTTTTACAAGACCAGTATCATATTTTGAAACGCTGCTTACAAGCTCTAATCTTGTTAAAAACCCTTCAAAATCAGTTGAACTGAGCAAAACCTCAAGTGTTGAAGTTTCGCCTGCCATATATGCTGCTCTAAGGCGGTCTTTAAGAATATCATATGTTTTATTGATTGTAATATTTTGCTCTTCAATTTGCTTATTAGTCGAAACAATTTCAGCGGTTATTGAAGTTATTTCAATTTCTTTTTCCTTAATTAAAGCATCTTTTTCTGAAATTTGCTTGTTGAGTACTTCTATTTTTTCGTTGTAAACATTTAACTGAGCTTGCAGGGTATCAATTTGGTCTTGCAGGGCATCTATTGATTCCTTGCTTGAATTAATATTAGAATTGTTTTTATCAATCTTTTTTTCTAACGCATCAATTTCCTGCTGAAAATTTCGTTCTGCACTTACTGGAAAGGTTGCGATTGAAAATAAAACAGCAATCATCATAAATAATGAAATTAATCTTATTGTTTTAAGTTTAGTCATTTGTAACAACACTCCCTTGTTCTTTAAGATACTTACCCATTGAAATAAGACTCCCGAACCCTCCTGTGAAAACTCCTATTCCTATAAATACCGCAAGAATATTCCAAATGTAATCAGTAAATGGAACTAAAGTGAAATTCATAACCTGTATTATACTTCCGAAGGCTAAAACTGCTAATTCATATAACCCCCAAAGTATTCCAAGTGACACAACACCTGCAATTATGCCTAAAAGCACGCCCTCAATGAGGAAAGGCCAGCGTATAAACCAGTTAGTCGCCCCTACGGCTTTCATAATGCTGATTTCAAGCTTTCTGCTGAACATTGTAATTCGAATTGTGTTTGAAATTATAAACAGTGCAACTAAAAACAACATTCCAACAAGCCCTAAGCTAACAATAGTTATTGCTTGCCTTATTGTAACGAGCTTGCTTGCAAGGTCACTATTTTCACGAACATTTTCAACCTTTGGCAGTGATTTTAACTGATTTGTTGTTTCTGCGAATTTATTTAAGTCTTTGATTGTAACTTTATAAGCATCAGGAAGTGGGCTTTCTGTAAATCCACTGAAAAGTGCATTGTCAGCACCCATTGCTTCAATCTGCTCTTTAAAAGCATCTTCTTTTGGTACGAACTCACAAACATCTATATTTTCAAGCTGTTTGATTTTTATTCCTACATCGCTTGTTTCAAGGTCAGTCGCATCATCTTTTATGTAAACCATAACAACATTTTGTGACTGAACAATGTCAAGCAATGAATTAATATTAAAATAAAGCATTGTTCCTGCACCGATAATTACAAGACACGCCATCAAAACTGTGATTGATGCAAGTGACATTAATCGATTAACCCAGACATTTCTAAATCCCTCTTTGGTTAAATATTTAAGGCTCATTCCTTTCATTTCTTTTCACCTCCGACAATACTATCGAGGTTATCAAGATACATAGAATAGTCTATATCGTCTTCAGCACCCTCATCGGATTCTATGCCATAATTTCTCATAAATTCTTCTAATTCGGTATCACTGTTTGGTTGCGCATAATATGAAGTTTGCTTTGGAATAATTTCAGCCTCTTCAACCACAGGTGCTGGAATAACAGGTGGCAAAGGTGCTTTTTCAGTATTTTTGCCTATTAAAGGCTCTACTTCTTTTTTAACTATTGAAGTTGGAAATTTAGTTTCTATTTTTGAATAGTCATCAGGAAGTGAACTTGTATCACGACTATCTGAAACGACAGCCCCCTGCTCTATTGTTATAACTCTATGTTGAAAATGACGCACTAAATTATGTTCATGCGTTACCATAACAACTGTTGTTCCGTTAGCATTAATGTGATTAAGCAAATCAACAATTTCATAAGACATTTCAGGATCAATATTACCTGTTGGCTCATCTGCAATGATAATTCCTGCATTATTGACAAGAGCCCGTGCAAGGGCAACTCTTTGTTGCTCACCGCCAGAAAGCTGCGTAGGCAAATGACGAGCCTTTGAAGTTAAACCAACAAGGCTTAAAATATAAGGAACTCTTTTTCTAATCTCTTTTTCTTTTGTGCCTATAACCCGCATTGCAAAGGCAACATTATCAAAAACTGACATCGTAGGAATTAGACGGAAATCTTGAAAAACTATTCCCATTGTTCTTCTAAACTTAGGAATATCCTTCTTTTTTATTTCGTTTAAATTAAAACCGTTTATGGAAACCGAGCCGCTGTTTGGCACTTGCTCACGCATTATTATCTTCAAAAAAGTGCTTTTACCTGCACCCGAAGAACCAACGATAAAAACAAATTCCCCATCATTTATCTTTATATTAACATTTTTTAGTGCCTGGGTTCCATTGTCATAGGTTTTTGAAACATTTTTAAATTCAATCACTTGACAATACCTCTATTTTCACATTTTTACATCCAAAATTATTAAAGCGGTTTAAAACTCATATTTCAAAGTTTAAACCGCTTTAATTATATCACAAAGCGGTCATTTTGTAATCGTTTTGTGCCTAATTTAATTATATTTGTTGAATTGAACAAAATTTGCTAAAATTACTATGCAATGTTTACATAGAAAATACCATATATTGTTAATAATGTAATAATTATTCCCTCTATTAGTATTTTACTGGATTTGAATCGAGATATTTTTTAACCATTAACGCAACTTTAAACACAATAGCATCGTCAAATTCTCTTAAATCAAGCCCTGTTAATTTTTTGATTTTTTCAAGTCTGTAAACAAGAGTATTTCTATGAACAAAAAGCTTTCTTGATGTTTCTGAAACATTAAGGTTATTTTCAAAGAATTTTTGTATTGTAAACAATGTTTCTTGGTCTAAGCTTTCGATTGAGCCTCTTTTAAATACTTCTTTTAAGAACATATCGCAAAGAGTTGTAGGAAGTTGATAGATTAGACGAGCTATACCGAGGTTATCATAACTTACAATTGTTTTTTCAGTATCAAATACCTTGCCAACTTCAAGAGAAACCTGTGCCTCACGGAAAGAACGAGCAAGCTCCTTGATACCTTCAACTGTTGTTCCTATACCAACTAAAACATGAGAATAGAACTCAACCCCAAGGCTATCAGCAATGCTACGAGCAAGCTTTTCGAGATCTTTTGTTTCAATATTAGTTTTTACTTCTTTGATGAGGGCAATATCGCTCTCATTGAGATTTATAACAAAATCTTTTGTTTTATCAGGGAAAAGGTTTTGAATTATATCAAATGCTGAAGCATCAACATCTTCTGTAATTCTAATTAAAATAACAACACGAGTGACCTCATTGTTAAAACGAAGCTCACGAGCCTTTAAATAAATATCACCCGGCAAAATATTGTCAAGGATAACATTTTTTATAAAGTTACCACGGTCATATTTTTCATCATAATATTGTTTTATGCTTGAAAGAGAAACAGCTAAAATATCAATGTATTTTGCCGCCATTTCATCATTCCCTGAAACAAACACAGCATATTCAGGATGCATATGCGTTCCAAAAGGCTTATAGGAATAGCCATCAACTGCAGTTGTTTCGCCTAAAGCGAATACAGCAGTCACCTCAGAAGAAAGAACCTCGCCTATTCTACCAAGTTCGCTACACGAAATAACAGTTCCACTTTCATCAATAACGCCTATTGTTCTATCAATTGCGTCAGTCATTTGATGAACAATTCCTTGGAAAAGTCTGTTTGACATTTCAAAAACCTCCTATGATGTCACGAAATTTTTTAGGGACATCAATGTTTTATACATATTTACTATTCATACACTATGTATTTTACACAATCTTATCCGATTTTGCAAGTAAAATATTTATATTTTTGAAATTTTATTTGCATTTTTCACAAAAAAAGCAATATTTTTTGTTTATTAGGTTGTTTTGGTCACTTTTTTCGACAAAGACCGCAACTTTTTTCGTTGTTCAATATAAACAAAGCTTTTTATTTTTAACCGAACAATAGCATATTTTAAGTCTATTTAACTGATTTTTCATCTGATGATTGATTATTTTCAGTTTCAAACCAGCTTATGCTAACTTCTGCTTGCTTATTTTCGGGAATAATATTATTTGTTTTTTTAAAGAGCAAAATTTGATTAATAAAAATTATAATTGAAAGTAATAAGAGCATTGTAACCGCTAAATTAGTTTTATTGATTTCAATCTTTTTCATTGTGATTTATCCTCGTTATTACATAATTCAAGCGGTATTCCTTTAAAAGTCAAAATATTATCTGTTAGTTTTTTTGCGTCACTTTTATTATGTGTCACCAATATAATATCTCTTTTTTCTGATTTTATCACATCTATTAGTTTATCTTTAAGGCTTTCATCAATTCCCTTAAAAGGTTCATCAAGAATAATTAAATCACTACTAAAATTTAATGCCCTTGCAAGAGCAACACGCCTTTGCATTCCACCACTTAACTCATTTGGCTTTGTGTTAAAATCATTTTCAAGCCCTAAAAGCGACAAATATTTTTTAGCTGTATCTTCACTTCCTACAAGCTTAACATTTTCAAAAGCATTAAGCCACGGTAAAAGCCTATCTTCTTGAAACATAAATGATATTTTTGTTGGATGTTTTGTAATTTTGCCACTATCGGGTTTTTCTATGCCTGCAATCAATCTTAAAAGCGTAGTTTTTCCACACCCCGACTCCCCCATTACTGCAATGGTTTTATCAATTTTTAGCGTTAAAGAAAAATCTTTAATAACTATTTTTTCTTTATAACTTTTATTTAGATTTTCGATTTTGATTTCCATAGCAGCCTCCTCTATTTACTTTTAAATATCTTGTTTATTGAAAACACTACAATTTTTTCAAGTATCATACTAAGAATTATTACCGCAACCGTCCACGCAAAAAGGTCAACAGTTTCGATATATATTTTTGCATTATAAAGCTCACTACCTATTGTATTTTGAGGTGTACTTAGCACCTCTGCTGCTATTCCTGACTTCCACGCAAAGCCAAGACCAGTTGTTGCAGCCGACAAAAAGCTTGGAAGAATACTTGGAATATATATTTTTGAAACAATTTTAGATTTAGGAATTTTATAGGATTTTGCCATTTCAAGTAATTTGTAATCAGTTTCTTTTATTGCCGATGACACATTTGCCCAAACTATCGGAAGCACCATCAAAAATGATATGAAAATCGGCACACTTTGTTTTGTCATCCAAATAAGTGCTAATATAATAAATGAAGCAACCGGCGTTGATTTTATCACACTTATTGCAGGTTTAAATATATCATAAATAATTTTTGACGATGAAGTTAGTGCAGCTAATAAAACTCCAGAAATTATTGCAAGAACATATCCCTCTAATATTGCAAAAAGGGAATTAAAAGTTTTAAGCCAAAAGCTCTTTTCTGATGCCATTTCAAAAAGCCTTGAAAATACAGATAAGGGGGATGCTATAAGCACCTCCCTATTGACTATCATATATATAATTTGCCACACGCAAAGCCAGACGAGCGCTCCGAAAAGCACTCGCAATGCTTTGATTAATAATTCTTTTTTATGCTCCATACCAGAAATCTTCACCTGGGATTGCTCCTCCGACTGACTGAGGATTTGCATTCATCAAAACCGTCAAATTCTCGGTAGCCATCTTTTTCATATCTGCTTTAGCTATAAAGGTAATATTGCAATTTGGGATTGCCATTTTAGCCATAGCTGCTTTAGGAATTATACCATAGGTTTCGCAAAGTGTCGAGGTTTCATCTAAATTTGTTTTAGTGTATTCAACCGATGCCTTATACTCTTGCATAAAGGTGTCAATTGCTGCTTTATTTGCCTCTGCAAAGTCTTTGCGAACAACTAAACAGCCCATTGCAAGCGAAACGCCTGATACTTTTTCGAATTCTTTTGTCAAATTAAGTGCTATTCTAACATTTTTGTTTTGAGCGATTGTTGAAGTAACATTAGGCTCAGGAAGCATACCAATAACAACTTCACCTGATGCCATGAGCGTTGCAAGCTCTGCGTGCTGTGCTTTATATTCAATTTTAACTTTGTCTTTAAGCCCATTCTTTTCTAAAATATAGTTAAGAACATATTCAGGCGTTGCACCTTGACCTGTTGCATATATTGTTTTGCCTGCTAAATCATTAATACTATTTATTGTGTTTCCGTTTTCAAGAAGATAAAGAACACCAAGCGTATTTATATTTAGCATTTGAATGTTACCATTTGTTTTTTTATAAAGAACAGATGCAAGATTTAACGGGCAAGCAGCAACATCATATGTTCCTGCAATTATTCCACTTGCAACCTCGTTTGGATCGGAAACAAGGCTAACGGTATAACTATTTTTAGTAGTACCTGCATCATTGTCTGACATTAATTTTGCTGTTCCAATTCCTGTTGGACCTTTAAGACTTGCAATCTTAATTTGTGCTTTTTCTTTTGGAGCCTGCGTCTTTCCTGTACAAGCTGCAAGTGAAAACACAAGCGACAAAGAAAGAATGAGTGCTAAGAATTTTTTCATTTCTAATTACCTCTTTATATTAATATTATTTTTTTGTCTTCTTTAATTACCTTGCCATCTAAAATCAAGTCATCAAGTGTTCTGTAAAGGCTTGCCCTGCTAATATTTAATGACTTTGCAAGCTCTGTCATATTGCGTTGAACTGTAAAAACGCCGTCATTTGCATTTTTTAAAATATAATTATATAACTTTTCTTCTGCACTTGGGATTGTAAATTCTTCAATTTTGTTGTTTAAAAAGTATATCCTTGACGAAAGATATTCGATGTATTTTTTTGCAAAATCACTATTTTTAGCAATAAGCTCATCGACGCCCTCTTTTTTGATAAAAAGGATTTTTGAATTATCTTCAGCTATGATATTATTAACAAAAAAATCAGCTTTATTGTAAAGCAAAACCGTTCCAAAAAGCTCACCACTGCTAAGACGGCTTATCGTAACATAATCTTTAATCACTTTAGCCGAGCCTTTAATGATGAAACCGATTGATTTTTCATATGTTTCTTTTGAAAAAATAACTTCACCTTTTTTATAATTGTTGATATAACTATGTTCTTTCAAAATTAAGTCAATTTCTTTTTCAGAAGCAGATGAAAAAATATTGTTTTTTAGAAGCATTGATACAATTTTTTCTTGAGAAGTATTTATCATATTTCACCTTTTGTGTCTTATTTAATACACTATTTGTATTATATCACTGCTTTTTGTTATTGTCAATTCAAATATCATAATTTTTTTATATTGCAATTTATAATTAAAAATAAGAATTAGGATTTATATTGAATTTATTTTGTTTTTGTTATATAATACCATATAATAAGGTTAAATATTTATTTTTAAGTGCAAATTTACCTTAAAAAACAGGGGGAAATAAAATGAAAAAGAAATTCAAACTCAAAGTGCTTTCAATTTTAATGGCGGTATTAATGATTGCGACAATTATCCCAATGGGGGCAATTTCATCTTTTGCATTTACAAGCGGAGATTATGAGTATCGGGTTGTTTCAGAAACCTACAACACCGCAGAAATTACGAAATATAATGGAACTGATGGAGATGTTACAATTCCATCAAAAATTGATAGCTATATAATAAGTGGCATAGGCTACGAAGCATTTAGAGATTGCACAGGTCTTAAAAGCGTAACAATCCCTTACTGTATAAGTTTTATATACTATTCTGCATTTGATGGCTGTACAAATCTTACAGCCATTAATGTAAGCGAAGATAATACAAAGTATTCAAGTGTTGATGGAATATTATATAGAGATAAAACAACGTTATTGATATACCCACAAGGTAAATCCGGTGAGGTTACAGTTCCGACTGGCGTAACAAGCATAGGTACTAGTGCATTCGAAGGTTATAGTGCATTTGAAGGTTGCACAGGTCTTAAAGGCGTAACTATTCCTAATAGCGTAACAAGCATAGGCGACAGTGCATTTAATGGTTGCACAGGTCTTACAAGTGTAACAATCCCAAACAGTGTAACAAGCATAGGCGACAGTGCATTTAGAGGTTGCACAGGGCTTACAGTTATTAATG
>JAVVWP010000009.1:0-58714 GCA_036652055.1 Oscillospiraceae bacterium
CACCAGATAATTCCCCTGCTATTTGTGATGAGCTTGTCGCTTTAGATGAAAGAATAAAAGTCATTCATCTTGAAAAAAATGGCGGTGCAAGCAATGCTCGAAATGTTGGGATTTCAAAAGCAAATGGGCGATATGTGTATTTTATGGATTCTGATGATGTTATTGAAAATAATTTATTTGAAATTGTGAATATAAACATTGAAAAAACATCAGCCCAGGTAGTTATGTTTGGAGCTGTTGAAGATTATTTCGATAAAAACGATAATCTATACAATAGTATAAGAATTAACTATCGAGAGGATTTTTTATCAGACGAAAAATCAGTAAGAAAAGAAATAATTGACATTGAAGATACAACTTTATTTGGATATCTTTGGAATAAGTTTTATTTATTACAAATAGTTAAAGATAAAAGCATTGAATTTGTTAATATGAGTCTTAATGAAGATTTTAAATTTAACATAGATTTATTTCAATTTGTTTGCTCGTTAAGCACCATAGATTTTATTGGATACCACTATAAAAAGCGAGATAATCAAAGTTTGACCGGAAGATTTGTTGCAAATTACTTTGATTTGCAAATTATGAGAATTTCAGAATTGCTTTCAAGCTATAAAAAATGGAACTTGTGTGATGAACATATCTTAAGAATACTCGGTAAGATCTATGTCAGAGCAATTTTTAGTGCTATACAAAGGAATTGCGATAAAAATGCTAATTTGAACTTTAGTAGCAGAAAGCAATGGATTGAAAACCAATATACGCAAAATTTGTTTTTAGAGCTTATTCCTTTTACATTACCAAGTAGTAAAATTGTAAAGATTATGCTTTTTCTTCTAAAAAAGCAATATACCTTTGCTTTGCTTCTTATGGGTAGGTTAATGTTTTTTGTTAAGAAAAAGTTTCCGATGGTATTTTCACGGATAAAACAAAACAAATAATTGAGGGGTATTTTGTTCAAATGAAAAGAATTTTAATGGGTATAATTATGGATGGAAAAGCTGGCGGAATTGATAAATATATGCTTAATTTTTTCGAAAAAGTCCATTCTGATGAAATTATTATTGATTTCATTACTAATAAAATAGATAAGGATTTAAAAAAGTTTTTAAATGATAATAATTCCGAATTGTATGAAGTTCCGTCTTTGTCAAACCCTGTTGCTCAGTATATATCAATTTCTAAATTGATTAAAAAGAATAATTATGATACTGTATATTTTAATATTTCAACTGCAATAAGCTTTATCGGCCCACTTGCCGCAAAAATATGTAAAGTTAAAAAAGTCATTATTCATAGTCATACTTCAGGAATTGACAGTGCAAATAGAAAAAAAAGAATGATTATGACTTTTATAAATAATGTTTGTAAAACCATTCTCTATAAATTCGGGACTAATTATTATGCTTGTTCGCATATTGCTGGAGAATGGATTTTCCCAAAGAAAATTTCGTCCTGTGAAAAACTTGTAATTATTAATAATGCTATTGATGTTTCAAAATTTGCTTTTGACAATTCAACTCGACTAAAAATCAGAAACGAACTTTCTATTGAAACAAAATTTGTAATTGGACATATTGGTAACTTTTTGTATCAAAAAAACCACGAATTTTTAATTGATTGCTTTTATAATCTTCTGAAAATCAATAACAACGCAATTTTATTATTAATTGGTGATGGGCCATTATTTAATCCAATAAAAGAAAAAGTTTCAAATCTTGGCATAAATGATAAAGTGATTTTTGTTGGACGAGTTCAAAATGCTTGCGACTATTTGCAGGCTATGGATGTTTTTGCATTTCCTTCAAATTTTGAAGGGCTTGGAATTGTTGCTGTGGAAGCTCAGGCGGCGGGGCTAAAATGCATTCTAAGTGACAAGGTTCCAAAAGAAGCTGAGCTTACCGATAATTGCGAGTTTCTTGCAATAAACCATGAAAACTCTGCCAATGAATGGGCTGATTGCTTAAATATGTATCAAAGCTATGTTCGCAGTGATGAAAGTGATAATATTTCCAAAAATGGTTATTGTCTTGAAAATCAAAAATTGGATGATTGGGTGTAAAATTATGAAAAACGAATTAAAACAAAATCTGCTGAATGCTACTGTATTTAAAATTTTATTTTTTGTTTTGGCATTAATTTCTTTTAACGGAATTTTTGCAAGACGCAACATTACTACAACTTTCGCCTATATAATTGCTGCTCTTGGGGGTATGTTTTTCATTTATAGGCTTATTAATTATAAAAAATTTGTTTCATCAAATGGAATATTTTTACTAATAGCTTTTTGCGGAAGCTATGCTTTATCAAGCCTGGTTACACGGCAATATGGTCTTGGCGAAAATATTCAAGCAATGATTTGGATGGTAATTCAATTTTTTATTTTATACGCATATGATAAGAGCCAAAGTATTGATAATGATAAAAAAGAGCTTAATATAATAGCTCATTTCTTTATGATATATACTTTTATAGCTTGCGCTGTCGGTATTGCTATGCTCATTACTGATTATTATTATTTTGAGGTTCGTGATGAAACTTCTATAATTATGGGCTTTTTATGGAATAGACTTTGGGGACTCTATACTGACCCTAATTATGGTGCTGTTTTTTCTGTTGTAACTATGGTACTTAGTGCTTTCTATTTTAAACTTGCATCAAAACCTGTTAAGGCGTTTTATATTGTAAATTGCATCTTACAATTATTATACATAGCTTTTTCCGATTCAAGAACTGGTCTTATCTCAATGTTTGTAACATTTTTTGCATTAAGCTATTTATTGCTTTTACGCTGGAAAAAGATTGAAAATAAGAATGTATTCTTAAAAGGCTCAATTTGTATTGCACTTTCGTTGGTAGTTGTTGCTACATCGTTCGTAGTAATTAAAGGATTTACAACAACTGGAAACACATTTAAATCAATACAATATGATTATCATGTAGAGCATGGCACAAATCCTGGTAAAGTAGATAAGGATAAGACTGACAGCGAAATAGGCAGACAGCAAGAAGATATTAATGGTGATGTTAGTAATAGACGCTTTTCTCTTTGGAAAAGTGGGTTAGAAATTTTTGCTACTAAGCCTCTAACTGGAATTTCTTTCAGAAATTATATTCCTTATGCACATGATTATTTGCCCGAAACATATATCGTTAACAACGACCAAACAGACTTTGCAAGTATGCACAACTCTTTTATTGATGTTTTAGTTAGCCAAGGAATTATTGGTGTTGTAATTATTGCTTTATTTATTAGTATTGTCGTATTCACAATACTGAAAAAACTATTTAAACTAAAAGGTGATGATTACAAATATTCTGTGTTTCTTCTATGCTCAATATTACCAATACTTTCATCAATGATGTTCTATTCTGAAACATTTTATATGAACACTGGCGGAGCAGTAATCTTTTGGCTATTTTTAGGTTATCTAATGCATATGTTAACAAAATCTGATAAAGATAATAAATTAGTTATTAAACTTAAAGGAAAACAAAAATGAGTAAAGTCAGTATTATTCTTCCGATATATAACATCGATAAATATTTGGCACGATGCCTTAATTCTATAATCAATCAAACTTATTCTAACATTGAAATAATTCTTGTTAATGATGGTTCAACTGATAATTCTGCTGAAATTTGTAAAGAATATAAAACCAAGGATGAAAGAATTTTATTTTTTGATAACACGAACAAAGGATGCTCATATTCAAGAAATTTCGGATTAGAAAACAGTACAGGTGAATATATCCTTTTTGTTGATAGTGATGATTACATTGCTTTAGATTTAGTTGAAAAAGTCCTTAAAGAAGCAGAGGAAAATGAATGTGATATGGTTGTTTTTGATTTAATGTCTATTGATGAAGAAAACAATCGGTCAACGGTTATCTCGTCTGCTATTCCTGTTGGAAAGACTTTCTCTATTGATGATTTTCCCGCTTTACTAAATATCTCCCCTTCCCCTGTTAATAAATTAGTAAGCAGACGCTTATGGATTGACAGTGAAATTCGTTTTCCTGTTGGTAGAAGATACGAAGATTTAGAAGCAATTTCAAAACTTTTTGCTGTTGCAAAACGAGTTCGATACTACAATGAAAAACCTCTTTACTTCTATGCTTTTCGAAATGATTCTTTTGTAAAAAGTGGCTTTAATAAAAATAAGTTTGAAGAAATTGTAATTGCTATTGATAATGTAAGTGAATATTTTAAAGCGAAAAATCTTTATATAAAGTTAGCAGATGAATTTGAATTTTACTATATTATGCATTGTTACTTTTATCCATCAAAAGAACTGATTATTCAAAGAAAAATCGATGATTTGCTTTGTAATATTCGCTCTAATATTGATGACAAATTTCCAAACTTTGAGTCAAATAAATATTTATCTACATTATCAAAAAGTGATAGGATAATGTTTAAGCTATTAGTAAAAAAGAATTATTCATTAATGAACTGGTTATCTTCAATTAGAAATATTATAGCGAAACTTTTAAAAAAATAATTAATAATAAGGGTGATTTTATGTCAAAAATTTTAACTGTTGTTATTCCCTCGTATAATGTTGAAAAATTCCTTAATAATACATTAAATTCATTCATTTGTGATGAAAGTATTATGGATGAAATAGAAGTGTTTATTGTTGATGATGGCTCAAAAGACAATACCGCTAAAATAGGTCTTGAATATGAAAAAAAATATCCCAAAACTTTTAAGGTTATTTCTAAAGAAAACGGTGGACATGGTTCGACTATTAATAAAGGAATTGAAAATGCGACAGGTAAATATTTTAAAGTAGTCGATGGTGATGACTGGGTTAATACTCCTGATTTTATCACTCTTATAAGCAAACTAAAAAATTGTAATTCAGATTATGTTTTTACTAATTATTATGAATATTATGATGATGTAAATGAGCAGAAAAGTGTGGATTTTTTAGGATACGAAGATGGCAAAGAATGCCGCTTTGTTGATATTGCTGCTAAGGGGTGCCTTCCAATGCACGCACTGGTTATAAAAACAGCAATTCTTCAAAATAATAACATCCGTTTAGACGAAAAGTGTTTTTATGTTGATGTAGAATATGTGCTTTTCCCTATCCCATATGTTGAAACTGTCACCTTCTTTAATTTATATATTTATATGTATCGACTTGCGTTAGATACGCAAAGCGTTAGTATTTTAGGCTTTAAAAAGCATATTAATGACCATATTAGAGTTTGTCTTCATATATTAGATTTTATTAATGATTATAAAAATTCTGCTAATCCGTCACAAGAATATATCAATTATCTTGAAAAAAGATGTGCTGAAATTATTTGTACTCAAAGTGTTATCTTCTCAAGTTTTCCTTTAAATGATAAAGAAACGCAGAAAAATTTCAAGGAATTTGACGAAAAGGTCAGAGAAAAAAATAATAATGTTACCGCTATGTCAAGTGCAATGAGCAAAAAGCTGATGCTTTTAAGAAAATTTGATTTTAAATTTTATAAACCTATCCAAATTTTAAGTAAACTAATGAATAAGTGAGGGCAAATTCAAAATGAAAACTAAATCAGTAAAATTTAATTTCATTATGAATTTGATTTTGACAGCATCATCTTTTCTTTTCCCTTTAATCACTTTCCCTTATGTTTCTCGTGTCCTTTTGGTTGAGGGAAACGGAATTGTTTCTTTTGTAACTTCTGTTATGACTTACTTCATGATGTTTGCCTCTTTAGGAATTCCGACCTATGGTATAAGAGCCTGTGCTGCGGTGAGAAACAACAAAGAAAAGTTGTCAAAAACTGTGCAAGAGCTTTTATTGATAAATATTTTTACTACATCAATTGTAAGTGTATTTTTCATTGGCTCAATTTTTCTTGTTCCGCAATTTGCAGAACAAAAAACCTTGTTTCTAATTAATGGAATTAGTTTAGTTCTTAATGCAATCGGCGTTAACTGGTTATATTCTGCATTAGAGCAATACTCATATATCACTATTAGGTCATTAATATTCAAAATAATTTCTATTGTTTTGATGTTTGTTTTTGTTAAAAATGCAGATGACTATATTATTTATGGTGCTATTTTAATTATTGCCACCGGTGGTTCAAATGTTATGAATTTTATCAATCTAAGGAAATTCATCTCATTTAAGCATACAGGAAAATATGATTTTAAGCAACATATGAAGCCTATTTTTGTATTCTTTGGAACAAGTGCTGCTATAAGCATTTATACAAACTTAGATGTAGTTATGCTAAGATTTATTCAAGATAACATCGCTGTCGGTTACTACAATGCCGGAATAAAGGTGAAGACTGTTTTAATAAGTTTGGTAACTTCCCTCGGCACAGTTTTGTTACCACGATTATCATTCTATATTGAAGAAAAAAAGATTGATGAATTCAAGAGGTTAATCGTTAAAGCTATCGGATTTGTTCTGTTAATCTCTTTGCCAATTGTTATATATTTTACCATGTTTGCAAAAGAAGCTATTTTATTGCTTTCCGGTGAAGCATTTTTGGGTGCTGTGCTTCCTATGCAATTGCTTATGCCAACAGTTATGTTAATTGGTCTTTCTAATATAACAGGCTTGCAGGTATTAGTTCCACTCAAGAAGGAAAACAAACTGCTTATTTCAATCGTATGTGGTGCCGTAGTTGACTTTATACTCAATATCTTCTTTATTAAGTATTGGGGTGCATCTGGTGCTGCACTATCAACATTGATTGCAGAATTAATTGTTTTAATTGTTCAATGTATTTATCTCAGAAAAGATTTCATCTCGATTTTAAAGCAAATTGACATATTAAAAATCGTTATACCTACCATAATTGCCACTGCTATAACCTTTGGCGTTTCATTCTTTGTCACAGGCGTTTTTGTAAAGCTATTAATCACAGCTGTTGTATTTTTTGGCGTTTATGGAGTTCTTCTTTTAATTCTAAAAGAAAGCTTTATTATGGAATATGTCATCCCATTGTTTCAAAAATTAATTAAAAAAGTTTTAAAGAAATAGGTGAAATTTGTGCTAAAAACAATTCCACAAAGAAAGGTCTATATAGATGTTCTAAATATAATTTCATGCTTTGGTGTTGTTGCTTTGCACTGCTCAGAAAATGTTTTTTATTTTTCAAAAAGTGCAACTTGGTGGACGAGTATGATTATTCAGACTATTGCTCGCTTTCCTATTCCAATCTTTTTTATGATTTGTGGTGCTACTCTCTTGAATTATAGAAAAAAGCAAACAACGGCTGATTTTTTTAAGCGTAGATTTTTAAGGGCAGTTGTTCCATTTATAATTTGGAGCTTTATCTATTTCATTTGGGGATATATCGATGGAAAGGTTGCATTTACAGGCATTAGAAGCTTTGCTAATTACTTCTTGGATAATAGAATCCTTTATATTTTTTGGTTTTTCTATTCTATAATAGCTATTTATCTTTTTATTCCTGTTTTATCAATAATAACCGACCATGCTTCAAAAAAACTTATTGTCTATCTTTGTGCATTATGTTTTTTGGGAACAACTATACTTAGAGCTATCAATATTTATACAGGTTTTACTGTAACAACATTTTTTAATATTCCTATGGGCAGTGGTTATATTGGATATGTACTGCTTGGTTATATTCTTTCAACTTATAAAATTAAAAAGCCTTATAGATTGTGCCTTTATGCTTCGGGAGTTCTTTCAGCTTTAACAATGATTTTTGGAACATATTATTTTAGTTCTAAAATTGGTAGCACAGACACAAAAATTATGGACTATCTTTCTATTGCTTGCACTTTAATATCTGCATCTGTTTTTATCTTTATTAAAAATGTTGATTTTGAAAAGATAACAACTTCAAAATCACGCAAGGCACTATCCGTTTTATCTTCTACAAGTTTAGGTGTCTATTTAATGCAAATGGTAGTTATAATATTAATGAATAAATATTTTGTAGGGCTGTCCTCGACACTTCACTATATGCTTTGGGCGCCTATTTTAATTTATATTTTTACTGTATGCGTTGCACTCATTATCAAGAAAATACCAATTATCAAAAACATTCTACCTTAATAGTCAAATAGATTTTTGCTTTATAATTTAAGCTTTAATGAAAAAAGCTGTATCTTTGAAAACTTTTCAGAGATACAGCTTTTTTATTTTGTTTTAAATGTGTTTTAAATTAGTTCCATTTAATGACGGCATCTTTATTAGCATCGTCACCATTGCCAACTTCCATTTCACCACCAGGTTTTGTCGTTCCGCCATCATTTGGCTTTGTTGTATTGCTTGTAGCGTCTTCTCTGCTTTGCTGTTCTTTTTCACTTTCAACTTGCTCAGGAGTTTTATGGATTAAATCTTCTAAGGTTTCCATAAATCCATTTTTATTGGTTGTAACAGGAATTAAATCACCATTAATGTTGGTTACATACTGATTTCCTGCTTCGTCTGTCGTGAAAACAATTGTTGTAGTTTCTTTTGGCGTAGCTGTCGTATCAGTGTCAAATTTAGTTGGCTTTTTGCCGAACATTGTAACAGTAATTATCACCAAAACAACTATGAGCAAAGCCACGCTCACAGAAATTATAATAAGCCTTTTATTCTTTCTTTTAATTGCTTCTATTCCGTCAATTTCTTCTATTTCGTTCATTTGTATTTTCCTCTCAGAATTATGTAGTTTATGAATATCACAACTGTATTATGATAACATAAAATGTTTATTATTGCAACTATTTTAGCTCTGCAATTGTAACGCCTTCTTCGCCCTCACCGTAAACTCCTGTTCTGAATGTTTTGATGTTTGGGTGCTTTTTTAGGTGCGTCTGAATGCCTTTTCTTAGAACTCCTGTTCCCTTGCCATGCACAATAGTAATTTCATTTAAACCCGTGCGAAGTACACTATCAATGAAAAGGTCTAATTTCCAAATAGCTTCTTCGGTCTTAAGCCCTCTAAGGTCAACACTCGTATGTGCTGTTTTTAGTAATTCGCTTTTTACCGTTCTACCATATATTTTGGTGTCTTTAGTTTTCTTTTCACCTATTAGCCTTAAATCGGATTTTTGAACTTTCATTTTCATTATTCCTGCTTGAACTTCGATATTGCCTTTATTGTCAGCAAGAGAAATTATTGTGGCATTCGTTCCAAGCCCTTTAACGAAAACTGTATCACCAAGCTTTAATTCCCGTGGGAGAACATAGTTTTCATCATCAAAATTATTTAGATTATCGGCGGTTAAATCGTCAATATCATTAAGGTGCTGCTTCATTGCGGCTTTAGCTTTTCTTGCCATTTCAGCAATGTTTTTTTCTTTTGTTTGCTCTTTTTTTAGCATATCGATTTCAAGCAGAAGTGAGTTTGCGGCTCGTTTTGCATTTTCAACTATGCGACCTGCCTCACCTTTTGCAAGCTCTATTTCTTTTTCTGCCTTTTTTGTGGCATCTTCTAATTTCTTTTCGGCACTTTTTTTAATCTCGTCAATTTCATCTTGCATTTGCTGTGTTTTATCTTTTTCATTTTCCATTTGTCGACGAGTATTTTCAAGAGTTTCGACCACATCTTCAAAGCGTGTACTTTCAGCGGAAATGAATTTTTGTGCATTGACTATCACCGCTGCTGAAAGCCCAAGTTTTTCTGAAATTGCAAACGCATTTGAACGCCCTGGAATTCCTGTTAAAAGCTTATAAGTCGGTCTTAGCGTTTCAACATTAAATTCGCAAGAGGCATTTTCAACTCTTTTTGTATTGAGTGCATATTCTTTAAGTTCTGAATAATGGGTGGTAGCTGCTATTTTAGTTCCCTTTTGGCGAAGCTCCTCAAGGATTGCAACAGCTAATGCAGCACCCTCAACAGGATCTGTTCCCGCACCTAATTCATCAATCAGCACAAGAGTATTGCTATTTGTTTCATTGATAATTGAAACGATATTCGTCATATGAGCAGAAAAAGTTGAAAGCGACTGCTCTATGCTTTGCTCCTCACCTATATCTGCAAGGACTTTATCAAAAACAGCTATTTTGCTATTATCAGATGCAGGAATAAAAAGCCCACATTCAGCCATAAGAGTTAAAAGACCTATTGTTTTAATTGATACAGTCTTTCCGCCCGTGTTTGGCCCTGTTATTACAAGAGAGTCAAAGTTTTCACCAATTTTAACATCAATCGGAACTGCTGAACTTATACTAAGCAGCGGATGTCTTGCTTTTTTTAGCTCGATTACTCCCCTGCTATTAATTATTGGCATACTTGCTTTCATTTTATATGCTAAATTTGCTTTTGAGAATATTAGGTTTAATTCAACTGAGCTTTCATAGCTAACTTTAATTGTATCGGCAAATGTTCCTGTTTCAACCGACAAATCAAATAAAATGCGTTCTATTTCATCTCGCTCTTTGCTTTCAAGAACCTTTATTTCATTGTTTGCCTCAACTACCGCAGATGGCTCGATAAACACTGTTGCTCCGCTACCTGAAGTGTCGTGAACCATTCCCGAAATATCAGAACGATGTTCACTTTTTACAGGAACTACAAATCTTCCGTTTCTTTGAGTTACTATTGCATCTTGCAAACTGTTTTTATAAGTGGGAGAACGCAAAAGCTTATCAAGCTGCTCTCTTATTCTCACCTCTTGTGACTTCATTTTTCGCCTTATTGTTTTAAGCTCAGGCGAAGCATTGTCAGAAATTTCTGTGTCTGATATTATTGCATTATTTATTTTGTCTTCAAGATATTTATTAGGATAAAGAGAACCTAAAAGGTCATCAATTGCTGTTTCTATTCCACTGCATTTTTCATGCCACGAGGTTATTCCTCTAATTGCTCTTAGCAGTGAAGAAATGTCTAAAAGCTCACGCATTGACAGCGTTCCGCCAGCCCCTGCACGGCTTAAAGAATTGTTGACATTCTTCATTCCGCCAAAAGATGGCGCTCCGAATTTAGCTATAAGAACATAGGCACTTTCAGTTTGTGCTAAAAGCGTTTGAACCTCGAAAAAGTCATTCGACGGCATAAGCTCTTCTGCCATTCGAGCAGCATCTTCGCAGGCGGTAAGCTCTGAAAGCCCTATTAAAATTTTGTCAAGCTCTAAAACTTTATAATTTTTATTCATACCTTTTACCTTTTTTTATTTATCCCAAGTCAGGTTTATCATCAATTATTACATTTGGATTTTTTATGTCTTCAAGCTCTAAAATTACTATTTCATTAGTTTCTTTTAGCAATGAGCCAGGCAAATATAATGCCATTTGAGGACCTATTTCCCAGTATCTGCCGAGATTAAATCCATTTACAAAGACATAACCTTTTGTGAAATTATTCATATGGACAAAACACTCTTTGCCCTCTTGTGCCTTGAATTCGCCCTTATAGAAAAGCGGAAATTCATTGTCAGAATTATTATATTTCAATTTTTCAATATTATCAAGTGGTAATGTTATAACATTGAAATTTGAAAGCTCTTGATAATTAATTCTAACCCCTCTAATTCCTTTTCTGTCGCAAAGAGAAGGGCCATAATTAACTCTACCCATTGCATCGACAAGAACGCCTATTTTACTATCGCTCAAATCTTTTAATGTTATAAAGCTATCTTTTTCATATTTTCTTTTTTTGAAAAGGCTTTTTTTCTCTGAAATCATTTTTCGCTGAAGCGTTGCCACTTTTTCATCGTTTACATATAAATATGCCCTATCGTGAATATCTGATACTTTGATTTTCTTTTCGTTATATTTACCCTCTAATTTTGTTTCATAATAAATCATACCGAAATTTTGACCATAATATTCCATAGTTTCAGGTAGTGGGCTATAATGCCTTTCGCCTATGTTATCTAAGTTTTTCATTAATGAAGCAGTTTCTATAAGGGGAACACTACCTATATTTTGAAATGAAACTGTATTTGGAAGTTCGTCTAATTTTAGCCCTTGTTTATCGTGCATTAGCTTTCTGACAGCGTGATAAGCAGGCGTATAATCGCCCCACTCTGTTAGCAAAGCACAATAGTCATAGCTTGTAACCGTTGGCTGATAAAAATCAGTGCAGTTTGCACCCGCATTAAATCCAAAATTAGTGCCACCGTGAAACATATAAAAATTAAAGCTTGCATCTTGTTCAAAAAAGCCATTAATCTCGTGTAGAATGCTTTGATAACCTCTTGTGTGATGTTTTTCTCCAAAATGGTCGAACCAACCGCACCAAAATTCAGCACACATTTTTGGCTGTTTTTCTTCAAATCTATTAAGGTATTTGAATGCACTTCGAGAACCCGAACCAAAATTCAGCATTTTTATTATGTTGGGAAGTGTTCCGCCTGAAAGCATAGTATGAGTAGGCCCATCTGATGTGAACATCAAAACATTGCACCCACAATCAATCATAAGCTTTTCTACAAAGCGTAAATATTCCTTATCATTGCCATAACTGCCATATTCATTTTCAACCTGCATTGCTATTATATTTCCGCCATTTGTAATTTGCATTGGCTCAATATATTTGAAAAGCTCTGTATAAAAGCCTTTAACGCAGTCTAAATAATCGGGATAGTTACATCTTATTTGCATATTTTTATCTTTTAAAAGCCAGGCTGGCAATCCGCCAAAATCCCACTCAGCACATATATATGGGCCAGGGCGAACAATTGCGTAAAGCCCCTGCCTTTGTGCCTCTTTTAAAAACTCTGCAATATCAAGCATACCCGAAAAATCAAACTCGCCTTTTTGTGGCTCGTGCAAATTCCAGCATACATAAGTTTCAACGGTATTAAATCCCGCTAATTTTAGCTTTTTTAGCCTGTCTGCCCAATATTCTGGTCTTGTTCTAAAGTAATGAATAGTGCCTGAATATATGTTGAATTTTTTGCCATCTAATTCAAAATTCTCGCAATTAACTTTAAGCATTTTTAATTACCTATCCTTTTAATTTTGTCTTAGTAACATATTATTATAAAGTTAGCTTATTGTCAATGTTTATAGGGCTTTATTTTTTTTGTTTTCTCTGTCAACAAATTTTTGATAATTGAGCTGTTGAACTTTGATTTTAGCTTTTTTTAACATTGGTTCGTGGAGTTTCTTTCCATCTGTTTCAAAAACTGAAATCTGCTCAATATATGGTTTATGCCTGCACTCGTCAATTGTTATTACAATTCCATCGGCTAAAATTGGCTTTTTAAATAATGCAATTCGTGAAAATCCAACCGTTGTACCATTATATACAAGAGTTTGAACTCCATCTATAAAGGCAAAAATCGAAAACTTTTCAATGCGTTGAGAAAAGCGTGTATCCTCAACTAATTTGACTTTATCGATATTTGTTCTCTTTTTGAAATCCATAATTATTATGTATTTTTCTTGTTCATCGAGCGGAGTGTAATAATTCTTTTTGTCTTTTGTTTCTTCTATGATATTTTCATTTAAAACATTAGAAATATTGCAACCTTTTTCAAACGCATTTGCTCTTAGCTGTTTTATTTTTACCTTATTTTTGAATGCACTTTTTATCCTTTTTGAAAATTCATTAAGCCTTTTTACATCTGCTTTATTTATAAGCCCTTGCCTGTCGGGAGGAATGTTTAAAAGAAGCAGGCTGTTTCCACCAACTGCATTATAATAGATATTTAATAGGTTGCTGACGCTTCTAACCATTAAGTCCTGCGATTTGTGATAAAACCAACCCGGTCGAATAGAAACATCAACCTCGGCAGGATACCAAATAAAGTTTTCAAATCCGCTTAAAAAGTCACGACTACCAAGGTCTGACGCAACAATGTCGGAGCCTCTTTTTGCAAATTCGCCATCATCAGCTTGCTGTGAATTTCTTTCGATTGTCTGAAGGTCAAACGAGAACGCAGGAACAACATTCCATTCGCTTTCTCTTGCAAAGCCACCCTCGTTGCCTACCCAACGAATATCAGGGCCACAGTTGCTGATTAATGCGTTTGGCTGAAGTTTTCTTATAAGTGCAAAATATCTTTCAAAATCATAGACCTGCTTTTCCTTGCCGTCCATATACGAGCCACAAGCACCATCTAACCAAACATATGAAATATCACCGTACTGTGTTAATAATTCGGTTAACTGCTCAACATAAACATCGTTATATTGGGGAGTTGCATAATCTTTATGGTTTCTATCCCACGGCGAAAGATAAACGCCAAACTTCATTCCGTATTTTTTGCAAGAATTAGCAACTTCACGAACAACATCGCCTTTTCCGTTTTTATATGGACTGTTTTTAACAGAATAATCTGTTGTTTTTGTTTGCCACATACAAAATCCATCGTGATGTTTTGCTGTGAATATTATAGATTTTGCACCTGTGTTTTTTATTGTTTCTACCCACTGGTCAGTATTTTGCCTTGTTGGATTAAACATAGACGCTGGCACCTTGCCATCGCCCCACTCTTTGCCTGTGAAAGTGTTTAATCCATAATGAATGAAAACATTAAAGCCATCTCGTTGTACCTCAATTTGACGCTCTGACGGGACAATAGATGTGTATAGGTCAAGTCTATCCATAAAATTCTCCTTTAATCAACACAAAAAATATGTTCTATATTGATTTTGTCGCCAATCGTAATAAGCGTTCCGCCATTAAGGGTATCATCATTATAGCATCTGTCGCCTGTTTTAAGCCCATAGCTTAATCTTATGCCATCATAAAGAACTGAATAGCTGTTTACATGGTCATGACCTGAAAAGACATATTTTGTACTTTCCATATCTTTTAAAACATTGAAAAATCCTGAATTAACAGGTGGACAGCATTCGCCCTCGTTCTTTTTGCCAAAGCCAATTTTCTCGTCAAATCCGCTTTTTTCCCACATTTCATATGCTGTTTTATATTCGGGAAGCGGAATATGCTGGAATACCATTGACGGAACTATTTGATTTTGATTAAGCTCTTTTATGCCATTTACTGCCCACTTATACCAAGACATTTGGCTTTCATAAATGAAATCATATCCCTTTTTGTCTTCATATTGACGCATTGAATGGCTATCAAGCATAAATAGCGTTTGAATTGTTTTATCGTTTTCTTTGATATTGATTATGTAGTTTCCAATTCCGCCAATATTGCTTGGGCCTTTTTTGAAAATACAATACTCACTGTTTACATATTGGTCGCAAATCCAATTAATATTGGTTGTTCCCTCTGGATCGTGATTGCCATTAATTGGCGCCCACGGGATTTTAAAGCTGTCTAAAAACTTAACAATATCAAGCGTTGAAAACTTTGTGAATGGAAGCCAAACAGTATCTCCTGTTAAAACAATAAGGTCTGGCTTTTGCCCTGTAATCAGCTTTTCGATAGTATCATAGGTCATTTTGCTTTGCCCAAAGCTATCAAGTAAATCACTAAGCTGAATGTCGGATAGAACTAAAATTTTAAAGTCTTTGTTTGGTGATTTTTCTATGGAAACCGCATAATCATCAGTGTATTTTTGCGTCGAGAGCCAAAGCTCATTGTTTGCTTTTCCCCTAAGAGGAAATGCCAAAACTGCAAAATATAAAAGCACCGCTATTAAAAGAACAGAAATTACAATAATTGCTATTTTTGTACCGTTTTTCATAATTAAAATCCCCTTCACTTTAAAAAATAAATTGTTTTTATTGATAAAAATTATCTTTCTTCTCTAAAATAATTTACTCCGCATGAGGCAGGAGAGGCCGCTGCTTTATTCTTTCTTATTGAGGTTACTACTAAAATTATTGCTGTTAATAAGAAGGGCAGCATTGAATAGACCGCTGTTGGAATTGTTATAATATCCGCCGGAACATAGTATCTAAGTGAACTGAATGCTCCAAAAACAAATGCTCCGATAATTGCTTTTGATGCTGACCAGCTTGAGAATATAACAAGTGCTACTGCAATCCAACCTGCACCATTGACAATTCCGTTTGGTTGCCAACTGCCATTTGCTGTAACAAGAGCCATATATGCTCCGCCAATTCCACAAATTCCACCGCCTATCATAATATTTATATATTTAAGCACGGTAACATTTATGCCAGCAGCATCTGCCGCTGCGGGATTTTCACCAATTGCTCTGACATTTAAGCCAACTTTTGTTTTTGTGTGATAGAACCATATAATTAATGAAATGGCTATTGCAAAATATACAAATGGATTGTGACCGAAAATAAGCTTTCCGATATATGGAATATCACTTAAAAATGGAATGTGGATTGCTTTTATTGAGTTCTTTAAGGCATCTGAAAGTACTGGTGCTGATCCTACTGAATTTGTCATTGCTTCGCCGAGCACCCTCGCAAGACCGATACCAAAAGTCGTGAGTGTAAGACCTGTAACATTTTGGTTTGCCTTTAATGTTACTGTTAAAAACGCATAAATCAATGCACAAATCAGCGATATGAAAAATGCTGAAATCACTGCTAAAACCGCATTGTTGGTTTGTAATGCAACATAAAATCCTGCAAAAGCGCCCATCCACATCATACCTTCAACGCCGAGGTTAAGGCTTCCTGATTTTTGCGTTACTATTTCGCCGACTGTACCGAATAAAAGAGGCGTTGCGGCAACTATTGATGCATATAAAAAGTTTAAAAATGTATCCATTATTTGCTCGCCCCCTTCTTATTAAATACAAATCTATATCTAATGAAGAATTCGCTTCCTAAAACAAAAAATAAAATTATACTTTGAAGAACATCAGCAGCATAGCTTGAAAGACCGAGCTGCGACTGCATAAGACTGCTGCCCTTTTCAAGTATTGAAAAAAGTGCTGAAACAAAGGCGATTACGAGCGGACTAAGCTGTGAAAGCCACGCAACGATTATTCCCGACCAACCAACTCCGCCTGTAACACCAACGGTTAGCGTATTATCATAGCCTGTTGACTGAATCATTCCGACAAGACCACAGATTGCTCCGCTTATAAACATTGTTCTTATTACAATTTTTTTAACATTCATTCCTGCATAGCGTGCTGTTGCTTGACTTTCGCCAACAACGCTGATTTCATATCCTGATTTTGTGTATTTTAAATAAACAAAGCTTAGGATTATCACGACTATTGCTATTATCCAGCCAATATGAATTCCAAAAACCTTTGGTAGAAGAACATTGCTACTATAAGCAGCTATACTCGCAAATCCTTTTGTTCCCTGCCACGGGCCTGATTCTAAATAGTTTATTATATAGAGTGCGATATAGTTTAGCATCAATGTGAAAAGTGTTTCGTTTGTTCCAAATTTAACTTTAAAGAGTGCCGGAATAAGCGCCCAAATACCGCCTCCGACCATTCCTGCTATAAACATTAACGGTAAAAGTAAAAATCTTGGGATTTCAGGGTGGCAAACTGCAAAATAACCTGCAAAGACTGCGCCCATCATTATTTGACCTTCTCCACCGATATTCCAAAACTTCATTTTAAATGCAAATGAAAGCCCGATTGACACCATTACAAGAGGTATCCACTTTATTATTGTAGCTTGAATTGCTGAAAACGGATTTCTCTTTCCGCCTATAAATGCACCTTTTATTATCAGCCAATATGCTTCAAACGGATTTTCACCCATAGCAGCTATGAAAAGTCCACCAACTACAATTGCCACAAGGAATGCACAAAGCCTTAATGCAAGTGCCTGTTTATTGTTTAATTCTTTTCGCTTTTCAATTCTTATTAGCTGCGTATGCTGTTTTATTGAATTAGTCATCGGCACTACCTCCCTCTATTTTTTCGCCTGTCATCATAAGACCAATTTGCTCTTTGGTAGCATTTTTTGCATCAACTACACCTGTAACCTCACCGTGACACAAAACAACTATCTTATCGCAAAGCGACAAAAGGACATCTAAATCTTCACCTATAAACAAAACAGCTACACCTTTTTCTTTTTGTTCATTAAGCAAATCATAAATTGTATAAGAGGAATTAATATCAAGCCCACGAACCGCATAAGCAGTTATTATAAGCTCTGGTTCACTTTCAATTTCTCTGCCGAGTAGCACCTTTTGAACATTTCCTCCTGAAAGCTGCCTAACTGGAGTGGATATTCCAGGAGTTGATATTTCAAGCTTTTCAATTAATGAAAGAGATAATTCTTTAGCTGGTTTTTTATCAAGGAATGGTGATTTTCCATTGTTATATGATTTTAAAAGCATATTTTCAACCATACCCATTGATGCAACAAGCCCCATTCCAAGCCTGTCTTCAGGGATAAAGCTCATACTAATTCCAAGCTTTATTATTTCACGGGGACTTTTGCCGACAATGTTTTGTTTATGGTAGAGGATTGCCCCCTCTTCAACATTTTGAAGCCCTGCAATCGCTTCGCAAAGTTCTTTTTGGCCAGAACCTGCAACTCCTGCAACGCCAACAATTTCACCACCATCTAAATTAAAGCTGACATCTTTTAAAGAATATGTGCCATCAGGATTTTTTATTGTTAGGTGATGTATTTCAAAGAGTGATGGCGTTTTTTTCGCCTCTGGCCTATTTATTTCAAGCTCAATCTTTCGCCCGACCATAAGCTCTGTTAAAAGCTTTGCATTTGTGTCTTTTGTAACAACAGTTTCTATGCTCTGCCCTTTTCTAAGAATGGTTACACGGTCACTGATTTCAAGCACTTCGTTGAGTTTATGGGTAATGATTATTACCGCACAGCCGTGCTTTTTCATACTTCTTAAAATGTCAAAAAGCCTATCGGTTTCCTGAGGGGTTAATACAGCCGTAGGCTCATCAAGTATTAAAATATTCGCTCCCCTGTATAACACTTTTAATATTTCAACGGTTTGCTTTTCTGACACTGACATTTCATAAACTTTTTTTGAGAGGTCAATAGACAAACCGAATTTTTCACTTATTTGTAGTATTTCTTTTTCTGTTTCTTTGCTTTTCTTTTTTGTTTTAAGCCCCATTATTATATTATCCCTTGCAGAAAAGACATCAACAAGCTTAAAATGCTGATGTATCATTCCTATTCCAAGTGCAAAGGAATCTTTTGGTGAATTAATTGAAACAACATTTGCTCCAACTTTAATTTCACCGCTATCCGGATGATAAATTCCGGCAATCATATTCATTAGTGTGGTTTTTCCGGAGCCATTTTCACCGAGCAAAGCTAAGATTTCACCGTTTCTAACAGAAAGGTCAATCCCATCATTTGCTTTTACAGTTCCAAAGGTTTTTACTATATTAGTAAGTTCTATGGCTATGTTCTCATCAGTCATATTTTTACTCCTTGAAGAATTGAAATTAAAAATTCTTTTATAACAAAAATTCGAGGCACAATATTAAATTGTGCCTCTTCGATTTTAATGATTTGAAAATTAGTTTGCAGTAACGCCCTTAACATACCAGTTAATTTCGCCAGTGATTTCTTTGTCGGTAAGTGGAGCTGCAAGCTTTGTTCCGTCTGCTTTTTCAACGCCTGTGTTAAATACGATTAAAGAACCGTCTTTGATTTTTGCTTTAGCAGCGTCAATAGCAGCCTTTGTTCCAGGTGCTGCAACAGCTTCATTGATTGGAGAAACATCTACGAGGTCTTTTGCCATACCTTCGTAATAATTGCCGAACTCTTTCCATTTTCCATCAAGAGCAGTTTGAACTGCTGTAACATAATATTTTTCCCAATTCCAAATTGGAGCAGTGATATGTGTTGTAGGAGCAGCTGGTGTCATATCTGAATTGTAGCCACAGCCATAAACTTTAATGCCTTTTGCATTTGCTTTTGCAATTGTTGTTTGTGTAACATCTGAATCACAATGTTGACCAATTACAGAACAGCCTGCATCGATTAATGCTTGTGCTGCCTTGCCTTCGTCATCTGGTGAGAACCATTGACCTGTAACTTTAACCATAACGGTTGCTTCTGGATAAACTGATTGTGCGCCTAATGCAAAAGCATCTATTCCGCCTGTAACCTCAGCATTTTTGCTGTCCATTGCTGCAACAAATCCGAGTTTTGGATTTTTAACTTCTTTTGCTTTTAAGCCTGCTGCAATACCTGCAAGGTAACGAGCTTCATAAATTCTTCCAAAATAGTTGTTGAAATTAACACCGTTTGAAAGATAACCTGAACAATGTGAGAAAATCATTTTTGGATTGTTTTTAGCAAATTCTTCAACTGACTGCATATAGTTGAAGCTTGTTGCAAAAACAACATCACATTCAGCATCAACAAGCTCTTGAAGTGCTTGCTTTGTAGCTGCAACATCGCTATCATTGATATTATCTTTGATAACAACTTGTGTGTCTTTAATGCCAAGTGTTTTCATCATACCAACAATTCCAGCTTGATGAGCAGCAGTGTAACCTGACTTGTCATCTTTGCTTGTGATGTGTAAAACACCAATTTTAATTGTGTCAACAGCGAGTTTACCATCTTCTGGCTTTTTCTCCTCGGTTTTTCCGCAAGCTGCGAAAATTGTTCCAATTAGCAAAACAGCCATCAAAACGCTAAGAATTTTTTTCATTTTTCTTCCTCCGTAAAAATAAATATTATGAACAGAAGGGTACTGCCCCTCTGAAGCATACAAATAAAGTTTTGTCAGTTCCTAAATGTTATTTCTCCGGTTTCTGCATTCATAGACTCGACAATTGCAAGAGATTCAATATGTATACCCTTGCTTCTAATCATATCGCCACCTGTTTGAAATCCTTTTTCAATTGCAATGCCTATACCCTCAACGATTGCACCAGAAGAAGTTACTATTTCAATTAGCCCTTCAATAGCACAGCCATTTGCAAGAAAATCGTCAATTATAAGAACTCTATCGTCAGGAGTTAAATATTTTTTAGAAACGATTACATCATAAACCTTGTTATGTGTGAATGATTTTATTTTTGTAGAATAAACATCACCATCTATATTAACACTTTGTGATTTTTTTGCAAACACAACAGGCACATCAAAATATTGAGCGACAATACAGGCAATTCCTATTCCTGACGCTTCAATAGTCATTATTTTATTAATTTTTTCGTTTTTAAAAAGGCGTTTGAATTCTTTTCCCATTTCATTAAAAAGCTGAATATCCATTTTGTGATTTAAAAAAGAATCGACTTTTAAGACATTTCCCTCTTTAACAATTCCGTCTTTTCTGATGCGTTCTTCCAAAAGCTTCATTATATTCACCCCTAATCAATGATTAATATAAATTATACATTATATCGACAAACTTTTCAATAAAAATATCATAAAACTGTAAAGATATATAAAATTAATTTTTTATGCCAAAAATGGGCGAAAATATGGTAGAATATCTTTAGTTTGAATGATTTTTATGTGTGGTGACAAAATGATTACTGATTTAACCGCAGGAAAGCCAGGAAAAGCTCTTTTGAAGTTTACTATTCCTATGCTTTTGAGCGTTATGTTTCAACAATTTTATAATATAGCCGACAGCATTATTGCAGGGCAATACATCGGCGTTAATGCCCTTGCCGCTGTTGGTGCGTCATACCCTATCACTATGATTTTTATGGCAATTGCGAATGGTACTAACATTGGTGCGTCGGTTGTTATTTCGCAGCTTTTTGGCGGTAAAAGATTAACTAAAATGAAAACTGCTATAAACACTTCTGTAATTTCGTCAATCGCTTTATCTTTTTTATTGACTATTTTAGGTCTTATTTTCACTAAGCCTCTTTTAAGGCTACTTGGAACTCCCGATAATATTTTTGATGACTCTGCAATTTATCTGTATATCTATATTGGCGGTCTTTTCTTTCTTTTTCTTTACAATATTTGTACTGCTGTTTTTACAGCACTTGGCGATTCAAGAACTCCGCTTTACTTTTTAATAGCTTCATCTATTGGAAATATCTTTTTAGACATTTTGTTTGTAACATCTTTTAATATGGGCGTTGCAGGGGTTGCATGGGCAACATTTATAGCTCAGGGCATTTCTTCACTTCTTTCTGCCTTTGTTCTTTTAAAGCGTATTAAAAAGGTTGAATGTGATAAGCCAAAATTATTTTCAGCTTCTATGCTTAGGCGAATTTCTAAAATAGCTGTTCCGAGTATTCTTCAGCAAAGCTTTGTTTCTGTTGGAAATCTTTTTATTCAAGGGCTTATAAATGGCTACGGAGCATCTGTTGTTGCAGGTTTTGCCGCCGCTATGAAGCTTAACACATTTACTATCACAACGCTTTCAACGCTTGGCAACGGGCTATCAAGCTATACTGCACAAAATATCGGTGCAGGCGACTTAAAGCGTGTTAAAAAAGGATTTAATTCTGGTCTTATGCTTGCTGTTCTTGTAGCACTTCCATTTTTTATTGCATTCTTTTTTTCACCTGAATATATGATGCGAATTTTCGTTTCAAGCGATAGCTCAGAGGTTATTGCAATCGGCGTAAGATTTTTGAAAATCGTATCACCTTTCTATTTCCTTATAACGATTAAACTAATTGTTGATGGCATTTTAAGAGGTGCAGGGGCAATGCTGATATTTATGACTTCAACATTCTCTGACCTTATTTTAAGAGTAGCTTTTGCATTTATTTTAAGTCCGTTTTTGGGTGAAATCGGAATTTGGCTATCGTGGCCTATCGGCTGGTCTGTTGCAAGCATTATTTCTATGGTTTTCTATTTTAGCGGTATGTGGAAAAAGAATAAATCCGCAATATAACAAGTTTAATAAAAACAAAAGCAAAAACTACCCTGTTTCTTTAATGATAACATGGGTAGTTTTTGCTTTATATTCGATTTGGTGAGAGTGGTTAAATCAAAAGACTATGCCTCATAGCCAACTAAAAGTCCGCCTTCTTCGGCATAAAAACAGCAAAGCCCACTCGCAGGCAAAATGCTAACAAGCTTTGCACCGAGTTCATCCATAAGCTTTTGTTTTAAAATTTTTGCACCATTTTCGTTTTGGGCATGACAAATGGCAATTTTTCCGTTTTTATAATTGCTATTTTTAATGCCTTCAATTATTGCATCATATGATTTTGCTGTTCCACGGCACTTTTGTAAAATTTCGAGAGTTCCCTCATCGCTTGCTTTACCAACAATTTGTATGTGCATTACGCCTGCAATTTTTGCAACAGCCTTACTCACACGCCCTGTTTTAGCTAAGTTGTCAAAGCTTTTTAAAAGGAATAAAAGATGTGAGTTTTTATTGTATTCTGCAAACTTTTCGCAGAGATCATCAAAGTTATTGCCCTCATTGATTAACTCGTTAATTTTATATGCACAAAGAGTCATTTCAGGACCTGTTGAAAGAGAATTTACAATTAATATTTTTTTATCTGGATATTCTTCAAGAACCATATCTTTTGCGACCATTGCACTGTTGTAGCTTCCCGAAAGACTACCCGTTATTGTAATTGCAACTGAAAAATCAGCCTCAACAAATTCATTATACCACGCATCAGGCGACGGGCAAGCAGTTGATGACGCACCTTTATATTCACTGATTTTTTGCAATAGCATTGCTGTGTTTAAGTCCTCGGTATCTGTAAAATCTTCATCACCGATTATTATTTTAAGCGGAACATTAGTAAATCCTGTATCGAGAGCAAGACCATTTAATTTTCTTAATTCGCATCCAGAGTCCACTGCTATTTTCCATTTCATTGTATAAACCCTCCATAAATTAGCATAAATTATGTAATGTAGTTATTGATACCATATTATCAGATAATTATAACCTTGTCAAATGTTTTATTTTATGATACAATAATAAATGTGATTGGAGGATTTGATTATGGATATTTTTATTACATCGAATTTAGCTGAAAAAATGGCAAACTTTTATATGCCAAGATATAACGAGTTCCCTAATATTAGCCTTTATTTAGACCAAGTTATAACCTATCTTGATGATTTATTAGTTCCGCTTTTAAGTGAAAACGATGAGCCTTTAATTACCGCATCAATGGTTAATAACTATGTCAAACAAGGCGTTTTGCCTCGTCCTCTAAAGAAAAAATATAATAGTGAGCATTTAGCTTATTTAACATTTATATTATTTTGTAAACAGGTAATGTCAATTTCTGAAATTCAACAGCTTATTTCAGTTCAGAAGTCAACCTATCCGATTGAAATTGCATATAATTATTTTTGCACAGAGCTTGAAAATATATTAAAATCAATTTTTACAGGCACTGACCTCCCAGAGGATACAGCAATTCTTGAAACTCAAGAAACTCAAGTCATTCGTGTTTCTGTTGCTATTATTGCCAGAAAAATTTATCTTAATAAATATTTAGAATTTATTGATAATTTTGATAATAAAAATTAAAAGTTTTGTATTTAACAAAGCGACCTTACAGTAAGTAAAATACTGCAAGGTCGTTTTTAAATTCATATAAACTTAATCAAGCTTATTCATAGCAAAGGACAAAACATTCATTGCACTTCTTTGAAGTTCACCTAAAGTAATTCCGTCTTGAGCCTTATAAGATGCTTTCATAGAACCGTCTGGCTTTTTAGGCCCAAACCTTGAACCGCCCGGCATAAGCACATCAACCTGCGCTCTAACTCTGTAAGCCTGTTTTTCTGTTCCTTTGAACTCTGGAGATTCGCAAGGACGCATCCACCAGTCTGTCATTACATTTCCTTTATAACCCCATTCGCCACGAAGAATTGTAGTACAAAGGTCATAATTATAATGCCCCCAAACACCGTTTATCTTGTTATACGAAGTCATTATATTTTTTGGATTTGATTTCTTTATGCAAATTTCAAATCCTTTAAGGTATATTTCACGAAGCGCTCTTTCGGATAGCCTTGAATCGTTATGAATACGATTTGTTTCTTGGTTGTTACAGGCAAAATGCTTAGGGCAAGCCGAAACTCCCTGTGATTGTATTCCATTAACAACACAAGCTGCTGTAATTCCCGATATGAAAGGATCTTCTGAAAAATATTCAAAGTTTCTGCCACAAAGTGGATTTCTATGTATATTCATTCCAGGAGCTAAAAGTACATCAGTTCCCCTGTCTTTCATCTCGCTGCCAAGCTCTGAATAGAGTTCGGTTATTAGCTTTTTATTACAGCTACAAGCAAGAACTGCACCGTTTGGAAGAAGTGAGCAATAAGCACTAAGTCTAATTCCTGATGGCCCATCTGTTGTGACCATTGCTGGAACTCCTTTTTCACGAAGTGATGGAAGAACTCCACCAAAAGCACCTGCATTACCCTTTGCACCAAGAGGACTATTCATTATATAATTTCCTCTTGAAATTGCTTCAAGCTCATCAAATGAAAGCTGTGCAACAAAGTTTTCAATGGTGGCTTTTCCTTTTTTTACATCAGAAAGCTTTATTCCTTTATCGCCAGTCTGCTTTATATCTTTTGGAAGATTGTCAAGAATTCGCTTTTTTAGTGATACTTCCATTACAGGAGCTGTTTTTGTGGTTTTATTAATTTTGCCATCTTCAGCAAGCACTGCTTCAAGGCGTTCAAACTTACAATCAGGTGACGGTGCAGCAGCCTGAACGCACTGCATAACAACCTTAAGTTCAGGAACATTGAATTTTTCTACTAATTTTGCAGAGCGAACATCAGTTCCGACAAAGATTTCATAATCTCCACTTTCAAGCACATATGCACTCTTATGACCTGTAACTCCGCTATCATCATAGCTTGCACAATCGTTTTTGTTGAATTTAAGCTGAATTTTTTGTTCATCGCCCACAGCTAAAAGGTCAGTCTTTTCAAATGCTACAAGAGAACGAGCTGCTTTTCCTAAAAGCCCTTGCACTGCTGAAACATAAATTTGAACTGTTTCTTTACCGCTAAACTCTTTGCCAATATTTTTCACGCTAACAACAACATTGACATCATCTTCATTAATCGTTGTTGAAACAGTTGTAACTTCAAAGTCGGTATAGCTTTTTCCAAATCCGAATGGATATAAAACTCTTTCTTTTGCAAAGGTTTCAAAATATCTGTATCCCACAAAAATATCTTCATAATAAACATTTGCCTGTCTATCACCAAAATAGCCTGCTGATGGATAATCTTCATATTTTTTTGGAATTGTATCTACAAGCTTACCACTTGGCGAGGCACTTCCCGAAAGCACATCTGCAATTGAATTTCCGCTTTCCATTCCATTTTGCCATACATATAAAATCGCAGAAATCTTACTGTCATATTTTTCTACCCAAGACATATCCATAACGCTTCCGCAATCAAGAAGAATTACAACCTTTTTAAAAGAATTGCAAACCTTGTCGAGGAGGTCGTTTTCTTCATTAGTTAAATAATAACTACCCTCTTTAAGGGTATTTTCTCTATCCTCGCCTGCTGCTCTACCAAATACGATAACGGCAGTATCAGACTCTTTAGCGGCTTTACTAACTATATCTGATGTGATTGGCATTTCGTCATAACACATTGGCCAATTGCCCCAAATGCCATCATTTACTGGGTTTGCGGCAATCCATTTTTCGTATATAGCAGCAAGATTTTCGTTAACGCTGATATTTTTGTTAGAACGAAGCCCATCAATAAGGCTGACTTTATACGGTGCGTTTACATCGCCACCCGAGCCATAACCAACATAAAAATAATCTTTTTGCACTCTGCCAAAAACCGAAACAATTCTATCTGCTGAAATTGGCAGAATGTTATTGTCGTTTTTAAGCATTACCATTCCCTCTGCACCAATTTCACGGCAAAGCTTAGACATTTTTTCGGTTGAATTAGTGATTTCACTGCCTGGTGCAACCGAGGTCTGCGACACTGTATTAACAAAGAATGCCCCAATTTTGCTAATTTGGCGGTCAATTTTTTTCTTTAACTTACTCATATTTTCCTCCTAAAAAAGACTATGATATAATTGATTTGTGTTAATTCATTCGTTTTAAAACACTATCTTAATATTATACTCATTTTTAAAATACAAGTCAAGACCGCAAAGTCTTAGGAGGAGGCGGAGGGGTTGCTCCAGAGGGAGCGGAGGGGTTGCTCTAGAGGGAGCGTTGGGGGGGTGTCTGCTTTATTCACTCAATATATCATAATTCTCACGAGTTATTTTAAGCAACTTATTATTGCATTGCTTTATAGAGTGATAAAGATTTTTATAAATCGGGAAAATATCATTATAATAACAAGCCATTTGTTCATTAGATGAAATATTAAATGAGCTTACACTATTCATATTTTCGTTAGCTGTTTTTACATCCTTATATGTTTTTACACCAACGCCTGCAAGCATAGCTACGCCACGAGCCCCACTCTCACTATTTTCTGATTTGTTGATAGTGCGTGCCAGTGTATCCGATAGAATTTGTAGCCACAAGTCGCTATTTGCACCGCCACCGCATACTTGAATATGCCTTGGCTCTAATCCAATATTTAAAATTATATCATAACATTCTTTTAGGCTGAAACAACAGCCTTCTAAAACAGCCTTATACAAATTTATTTTGTCATGGCTTGCAGAAATTCCTATGAATGCACCACGACAGTTTGGATCAAGATGTGGTGTTCGCTCTCCCATTAAATATGGCAAGAACATAGCTCCATTACTTCCCTTATTCATTGCTTTCATATCTAATTCTTTGTATGACACGCTTTCAGCAAAGTTTTGCTTAAACCAGCTTACCGAAAGTCCACACCCCTGCGTTACACCCATAATATGCCACATATTTTTAATAGCGTGGCAAAATGTATGTATTCGCCCCTTGTCATCATATAAAGGCTCATTAACAGCCGAAAAAACTACTCCACTTGTGCCAAGAGAAATGCTCATATCGCCCCCAGAGCAGACACCGTTTCCAAGTGCTGCGGCAGCCTGATCGCCAGCTCCTGCCACAACTATTGTTGATGTAGAAAGACCTGTTTCTTTAGCTATTTCAGCGGTTACATTGCCGACAACATCGCAACTTTCAAATACTTTTGGAAGCAAATTTTTGTTTATCTCAAAACTATTCAGAATTTCTTCTGACCACGCTCTTTTTCTAACATCAAAGTAGCCTGTACCACTGGCGTCGGAAACATCGGTTGAGAAATTTCCGCAAATACAAAAATTAATGTAATCTTTTGGCAGAAGAATTTTATTTATTTTATCATAAATTTCGTGGCGATTATTTTTAATCCACAACAGCTTGCTTAATGTGAATGAAGTGTTTGGAACATTTAAAGTTAATGAAATATAATTCTCTCTGCCTATTTTATTTTCGATTTCTTTAACTTCGTTTTCTGTTCGCTGGTCACACCATATAAGACTGTTGCATAGTGGCTCGTTTTTCTCATCAAGTATGACAAGTCCGTGCATTTGACCTGAAACGCCGACGCCTTTAATATCGCTCGGATTTACTAATTTTGCTAAGTCCTTTAGCGTTTTAAGCGTTGCGTTTTTGAAGTCTACTGGTTTCTGCTCTGCCCAGCCATTTTGCGGTTGGATAAGCTCATATTCTGCACTTGAAGTGCCAATAATATTGCCTTTTTCATCAAATAAAACTGACTTTGTACCAGATGTACCAACATCAACTCCAATTAAATATGTCATATTGTTTTACCTGTTAATACGATAAATTGATTGACAAGTGCCTCCAAATATTCCTGTTTGCCACTTTGAACTTTTGGCTCTTTGTTTTGCAAAGCATAAGAAGAAAGTTCATCAAGGGAGGTTAAGCGGTCTTTAATTTTTTTTCCTATTCCACTATTATAAGAGCTATATCTTTCGTCTAAAAATCTATCCATTGTGCCATCAGCAATCATTTTATCAGCCACCAACAAACCATATGCAAATGCGTCCATACCTGCAATATATGACAGAAAAATATCGTCATATGTATTGCTTGCACGCCTTACTTTTGCATCAAAATTAAGCCCACCATTTGTAAATCCGCCATTTTTTAAAACTTCATACATACACATTGTTGTATCGTAAAGATTTGTTGGGAATTGGTCTGTATCCCACCCTAAAAGCGTATCGCCTTGGTTAGCATCGATAGAACCAAAAGCATCGTTATCTCTTGCAACTCTAAGCTCGTGCTGAAAAGTATGACCTGCTAATGTGGCGTGATTTGCCTCAATATTCATTTTAAAATCTTTGTCTAAATCATATTTTCTAAGGAAAGCCAAAACTGTTGAAACATCAAAATCATATTGGTGTTTTGTTGGCTCTTTTGGCTTTGGCTCAATATAGAAATCACCTGTAAAACCTATACTTCTGCCATATTCTACTGACATTTTCATAAGATATGCCATATTGTCCTGCTCTTTTGCCATATTTGTATTAAGCAGTGTATCGTATCCCTCTCGACCACCCCAAAAAACATAGCCCTGACCGCCGAGGGAAACAGTAATGTCAAGAGTTTTTTTGATTTGTGCAGCGGCATATGCAAACACATCTGCATTAGGTGATGTGCCTGCACCACACATATATCTTGGATTGTTAAAGCAATTTGCAGTAGCCCAAAGAAGTTTTATGTTTGTTCTTTCCATTTCTTTTTTTATGATTGGTACAATAAGGTCAAGGTTTGCGTTCGTTTCCTGCAATGTTTTTCCTTCGGGAGCTATATCTCTATCGTGAAAACAAAAATATTCAACTCCTAATTTTTCCATAATTTCAAATGAGGCGTAAACTTTATTTTCAGAAATTTCCATTGGCGTTTTCCCACCGAAAGTTTTATCAGCAGTTCCACAGCCGAACATATCCGCACCGTCACCGCACATAGTGTGCCAATAACTTAATGCGAATTTTAGGTGTTCGCTCATTTTCTTCCCTGCAACAATCCTATTGGCATCATAGTATTTAAATGACATTGGATTAATTGAACTTGATCCCTCAAACCTTATTTTCGATATATTATTAAAATACATTTTTTTACCTCCAAATTTATTTTCTGCCGATTTCGTTGAAATGATTTTCTTTGAAATCGGGACATTTTTTTGAAATTTTGCTATCTGCTTTTATTCTGTAATCTCCGTTTTCATAATCTTCAAAAGAGCTTTTTGCACTGTTTAAAGTGAATGTATGATTATTTTCAACAACTGAATATTTTTTGACAGCCTTTGCAATTGTGCCAATTTTGTTTTGCTTTGAAACAATTATATTATTCTTAAGAGATGAGCCTGACGGATTGACTGCAAAGCCCTCGTCCTCTACCCTTTCATAATCTTGATGCATACGCTCAATTCCGTCATACTTATTACCGATTGAAGTGTTAAACTCCTTTGCCTCATCCATAAGCTGCCACAATCTGCTGTCGGGAGCTTTACAGTTTTTAGCGTACCAACCATCATTGTGATAGCCATCATATGCACGAGCATCATAGTTAATCTGTTTTTCTGAATTGATTATCAAATTGTTTTCAATCATATTATCCCTTCCGCCACCTATGAGCAAAGCGTAACCTGGGATATTGATAAGCACATTTCCATAAGCTTTTTGACCTGACGAATTATCATCAAAATAAATGCCACTTGGTGTAAAATCGCCCGAACCTATATTGCTGATACAATTATAGCGAAGAATATTTCCGTAGGTGCTAAAGCTATATCCTGTATAAATTGCACCTGCATCTGAGGACTGCAAAACCACATCGTGAATGTAATTGTATTCCATTACATTTTCATTGCCCTTATAATAAATTCCCATATGGGGAGCGTTATAGATTTCATTGTGAGAAACCGTGTTGCCGATACCGCTTAAATTCACACCTGCGATATATGTTTTTTGAATTTCGCCATAATCGTGCAAGCTGTTATTAGTAACGGTATTGTTGCCATAGACAAAGCCATCTTTGTTACCGCCCGAAAGCAGAACCGCATCCTTTCCGATAAAAGCTACCTCGCAATTTTCAACGAGGTTATTTCGACCACTTACGCTTATTCCACATTGTGCCGCATTTTTAATTGTGCAGTTTAATATTTTGCAGTTTTCACCTGCAACCATAACCGCATCGCATCTTGTACCCTGCATTGTAATATCGCTTATCGTTACATTTGACGCTTTTTCGGTTATATTGATAATGCTTTTATTGCTTGTTGAAAGCATAATTTTGCTGTCATCATTTTCATCGGGTGGATAGAAATATAATATTCCGTTATCACGGTCTATATAATATTCATTTGGTGCATCAAGCTCCTCAAGAACATTGAAAAAATAATAGTATCCGCTATCTTTAAAGCCGTATTTACTACAATACTCGGTTGTTATGGTTTTGTCGTTATTTATACTTTTGATTGGTGTAGACATATCCGCCCAGTCCCAGTAAAAATAACCGAACGCCCATAAATCCTTAGTGTTCTGCCAGCTTTTTATTCTTTCGTAGGTGTCATTATCAAGTGCAAAGGTACCGCCTCTTTGATTGCGTCTTTCAAGCCATGATTTATCAGCAGGTGCAGGAGCATTCGGCTCATAACAATCACCAATGTCGCTAACCTTACCGACGGTAATATAAGAGTTGTTGGGATAACGGGCAACAGACATTCTTTTGCTGTCGAAGAAAAGTTCGCAGGAATTTTCTGTTGCTGCATTGTCATAATACTCCTCTGTATTAAATCCACCTGTCGCCTTGACTTTACCATAATCCTCCGTTTTAAGACCTAATTTTTTAAGGTCAATCATTTTAACCTTATCCGCCGCCTGACTGCTTAGCCTCTTTGCGGTTTCACTGTCAACAGAAGAAAAATCGGCAAGCGTTAAAATTTTGCCACCACAAAGAATAACCTCGCCATCTCCGTAGGCTGTGTAGATAGCAGATGTGTTTTTTGAATAATCTCGTTCATCAAAGAGAATATCGGTTTCATAATAAGTTCCTGCCATAATTGCAACCGTAATAGAAGTTTTGCTATTGCCCTTTTTTGCAAGCACTTCACGGACAGCCTCCTGTGCTTTTTTAATCGTTTTAAACGGATTTTTAAGTGAGCCGCCAAAACCGTCATCACCGTTTACAGACACATAAAAATCTGCATTGGTTACAAGCTCTTTTTTGCTATCAGATTTTTTATAAGAAAGTGCTGTGGGAGAAGCAATCGGAACATATTTATTTATATATGACATATATGTACCTACCGATTTTCCAATTACAGCAAGCACTAACCCGACCGCTGTTACTGAAATTATGATTTTCTTTTTCATAATGATGCCCTTCTTTTATTTACGGTGTCTACCCGAATTTTAGATAATTTTTTCAATTATAATGACTTGTCAACTTTTATGAAAAGGTCACAATGCTGAATTTCTTCTATCGTCTTTTTAGCAACAACCTTGTCAAAAATAACTTTTACTGCATTGTAACCCTGCTCATATGGCTGCTGACATATTGTCGCCAAAATATCACCGCTAAGCAGAGCCTCTACCGTTTCTTTTGTATCATCAAACGAGCAAGTTTTTATATTTTTTTTGCTTTCTTTTATTGCTCGCACAGTACCGCTAACACCACCAGCAGTTATATAAATGAAATCGACCGTTGGATTTTTTTTGATAAAATCTTTTGTTATTTCATATGCTTTATCATTATCGTCATCATTTTCAATAACTCCTAAGATATTTATATCATTAAAGCCTGATTTGATTACGCTCTTTATTCCCTCTACACGCCCAAGGTGACCTGTATGAATGCAGCTACCTGTTACTATACATAGATTAGCCTTGCCACCCGATAACAGCTCAACTAATTTACCTGCGATTTTACCGCTTTTTAAGTAGTCACAGCCGACATATGAAAGCCTATTTGCAGTTTCTATATCATTAGATACTGTAACAACATTTACCCCGTCTTTTGCCATTTGGTTGATTTTTTCTTCAATAGAAATATCATTAATAGGCGTTAAAATAACATTGCCTACATCTGATGGTAATTCGTTCAATATTTTTAATAAGCTATCCGCTTGGTAGCCTTTAAATTCGATTAATTCAATTTCTATTCCATAAGTTGAAAATTCCGCCTCGGCAGAATATATTCCTCTCTTTACTTCATCAAAAAATGAATTGCCGACACTGTTAAGTATAACAACTACTTTAATTGAATGCCCTGAATAAGCCAAAGCCTTTCCGATTATGTTAGGTGTATAATTATGTTCTTTACAGATTTTTAAAATACGCTCTTTTGTTTCGGGATTAATGCCAGCTCTGCCTTTTAATGCACGGTCGACAGTCCCACGACTTACTCCTGCAAGTTTTGCTATTTCCTGTGATGTAATTGCCAAATTCCTCACTCCATCTAAAATATATTAAAGCTAATGATATATTCACATAGTATTGATTTTATAATTTCACTGTGATATAATACAGCTTGCGTTCGCGTGAACAGTAATATTATACATTGAGCTATAACAACTGTCAAGGAGAAATGTAATGATTAACGCTGAAAATAAAAAACTGCACGATAACAAGGGAAAAGAATTGGCAAAACAGATGTCAATGCTACAATTATCCTCCCAATTAAGGCACACTGCTAAAGCACTTCCAAAGCTTAGTATAAAAAAATATAACTGGTGGAACGAAAGCTTGCATGGAGTTGCAAGAGCAGGCGTTGCAACGGTGTTCCCTCAAGCTATTGCTATGGCAAGCACCTTTGATGAAAACATAATTTTTAATATTGCAAGCATCATTTCTAATGAAGCGAGAGCAAAATTCAATTACAGCCAAAGCATTGGAGATTATGGAATTTACAAAGGGCTGACAATGTGGTCTCCGAATATCAACATTTATCGTGACCCTCGATGGGGCAGAGGGCATGAAACATATGGTGAGGACCCATATCTAACTGGCATATTAGGTGTTGCATTTATAAAGGGGCTTCAAGGCGACAATGATAAATATCTGAAAACATCTGCTTGTGCAAAGCACTTCGCTGTTCATAGCGGTCCTGAATCAAAACGCCATTACTTCAATGCTGTTATATCAAAAAAAGATTTGTTTGAAACATATTTGCCTGCTTTTAAAAAAGCTGTTATTGAGGGAAATGTTAGCGGAGTTATGGGAGCGTATAACAGAACAAATGATGAACCCTGCTGTGCCTCGCCCACATTAATGCAAAAATTATTAAGAGAAATATGGCATTTTGATGGTTATTATGTTTCGGACTGTGCAGCACTGCTTGACATTGTGTTTAAACATCATATTACATCAAATCCATTAAAAGCGGCGGCAATGGCATTAAACACAGGGTGTGACTTAGAATGTGGCGTGTTATATAGATTGTTGCCTATTGCTTATATGATGGGTTATGTAAAAAAGAGTGCATTACAGTTCTCGACTGCGAGGCTTATGTCAATTCGTAGTCAATTAGGAATGTTTGACAAAGACTGCCCTTTTAACAATATAAGTCCAACTGAAAACGCAACAGAAAGCAGCGAGCAATATGCCATTGAAGTTGCTGAAAAGTCGGTTGTATTGCTTGAGAATAATGGAATATTACCATTAAAAGAAAATAGCAACAAAATTCTTATTACTGGATACAATGCAGAAAACGAATTAGCATACCTTGGGAACTATAACGGTGAACCGTCTTCATATGTGAAAATTCTTGATGCAATAAAAAAGCGTAATGTAGAAACTCAATATTCACAAGGGGTGCATTTATACAGCGAAAGCAAAAATATTGACAGAGAAGAAACAATACAAAAGGCAAAAAATTCAGACATTATCATTATGTGTACTGGTTTGGACTCGTCTATCGAGGGGGAACAATCAGGTGGAGCTGTTTCAGGTGGTGGCGGTAATATTGGCATTCAAGGTGACCGTGTTACATTAGAACTGCCGAAAATTCAGCAAAAATTGCTTGATGATTTATTGCTACTTGAAAAGAAAATAATAATTTTGAATTTTTCGGGTGGTTGCATAGATTTTAAAAGATATAGGGGCAAAGTTGACGCTATTTTACAGTGTTGGTATCCTGGCGGAAAAGGTGGCAGAGCAATTTCAAATATTATATTTGGAGATGTTTCTCCCAGCGGTAAACTGCCAATTACTTTTTATAACGATATAGCTGATTTGCCCGATTTTGATGATTATGCTATGAAAAATAGAACATACAGATATTTTAAGGGGAATGTACAATATCCGTTTGGATATGGACTAACTTATACTGACTTTTTGCTTAAACAGCTAAGCTTTGACGAAGCTCACAGCACCATAACCGCTACTGTGAAAAACAACGGTTATTATGATTGTGATGAGGTCTTGCAGCTATATGTTACATATCCAAAATCCAACGCACAAAACCCAATCAAGTCACTTATTAAGGTAATCAGATGCAATATAAAAGCAAATGAAGAAATTTCGGCGGACTTTAAAATCAGTGAAAGTGATTTATATTCAATTGATGAAAATGGAAATACTGTATTCTTAAACGGAACATATAAATTCATTTTGTCTGATGGCGAAAAAATACTTTCTAATTCACTTACAATAAGCAATAAGGAAAGCACTAAGATAATCGAAAAATGCTCAATATAACCGTTTTTTTCATTCTATAAAATAATATAATAATGCCACTCAACTTATTTTTATAAATAAATCGGGTGGCATTATTCATTACGGTTTTTTTCGATATGATTATATAACTTCAACCTTGAAACTATTTAAACAATGGACTATCAACGATTTCTACGCAATCTCTTTTACATTCTTCTAATTCTAAAATTACAATCTCATTTTTTTCTTTAAGCCAAACTCCAGGCAAGTAGAGTCTGCGTTGAGGACCTACATTCCAGTATCTTCCTAAATTTATTCCATTTACAAACACAAAGCCTTTTGTAAAGCCCTCCATATTAACAAAACAATCATCATTTGACTTTGCCTGAAAGCTTCCCTTTAGATACAAAGGATACTGCCTTTTTGTGCCAAATGAAATCTTATCTATTTGCTCAATTGGCAAGGTGTAAATGTCAAAATCATAGACTAACTGCTCGCCAATCATCACTTCTCCCAAGCCTTTTCTATCGTGTATTCGTTTTGCAAAATTAATTCTTCCCATTCCTTCAACAAGAATATCAACTTCGATTTTACCGTTGAATGCTGGAACGGGGAATGTAAATCCCTCTATTTTTCTTTCGTGTTTTCTTTTCTGCTTTTTGCTTAGTGGCTCTGAACGGTCATACTTGCCAACAAATTTTTTGTTTACATAAACATATGCAATATCATGCACATCTTGTGCTGAGATAGAGGTGTCAGGATAGTTTCCGCTAATTTCTGTATGATACAAAATCATACCGTAATTTTGATTATAATGTTCCATATAATGCGGAATATGGTCAGTGAAATGTTGAGAGATATTCTCAATATTTGAAAATAATCCTGCACTTTCGGTGAGTTTAACCGTTCCAATATTTTGCGTTTTAGGGCGTTCGGGCAGAGGCGGCGGCTCAACCGCCTGATGCGATGTTAGCAGCTCTCGAATAACATAATATTTTTTTGTATAATCTCCATATTCATTAAGCGGTGCGTCATAATCATAACTTGTAGTTGTCGGCTGATAAATTTCTGAAAAATTTGCACCTGACATATAGCCAAAATTTGTACCACCGTGAAACATATATAAATTGAAATTAGCATCGTTTTCAAAGAACTGATTAAACATTTTTGTAAATCTTTTCTTTACAGCTATGCCACCTGATTTGTGCGACTTTTCACGATAATGATCAAACCAACCACACCACATTTCTCCGCACATAAGCGGTTTATTAGGCTGATAAGTTTTAAGGTCATTAAGCCCATAATTTGGAAATCCGCCAAAATTTACAACCTTGAACTCATCATCTAAGCTTCCGCCTGAAAGATGATATTTACTCTCACCGTCTGATGTGAATAGTGTTATGTTAATTCCATTATCTCGAATTAAATCTCGCAAAAAGGCAAGATATTTTTTGTCACTACCATAGCTACCATATTCATTCTCTATCTGCATCATTATTATTGGCCCGCCATTTGTTTCCTGCAATGGAACGAGCCTTGGGAGTAAAACATCAAAATATTTTTTTACAAAACTAATATAAAGCTCGTTATAGCATCTAAGCTTTATGTTTTCATATTTTAACAGCCACGCTGGAAATCCGCCAAAATCCCACTCGGCACATATGTATGGACCTGGTCTGACAATGACATAAAGTCCAACCTTTTGTGCAGTTTTGATGAACTCCACGATATTGTTTTGACCTTCAAAATCGAACTCGCCCTCGTGTGGCTCATGCATATTCCACGCAACATATGTTTCAACTGTATTAAACCCTGCCGCTTTTAATTTTAGAAGGCGGTCTTCCCAATACTGATATGGAATTCTGAAATAGTGCATTGCTCCTGAATAAATGTTGATTTTTTTGCCATCTAAGAAAAATTCTCTTTCGTTTATAGTAAGCATATCTTTATTACCTTTCCAATTGTAATAATTTTGTTTTATGGGCTTTAATTTCTATCGCTTTAAACCTAATTTGCGACATATCATCTATCGGTATTTCTCGCTCGGTTTCATTTTCTATAAACAAGCGATATGTTGCGTCATAATCGGTTGGATTAGTCAGCGATAACACAAGTTCTTTATTTGTGAAGCTCTCTTTTTTACATTGAATATGGTCTAAAGCAAAGTAAAATCCTGTATCTTTTTGAATATAAACAGCAGGCACTTCAAGCTCTGTTAAAAGAACCGACACTTCAGGCCAGCAGGAACCTAACGGGATTTCTCCCACATTGTTTTTGCCCTCCCAATCTGACAAATTAACTCGTTCATTAATTCGACCGACCAAGTTGAATTTTTTATTATACAAATTATTAATTGGCACATTGCTCCTTTTCATAAATCGCATAAATTTAGCTGTTTTTTCATTCATTAGCTTTTGAAAAGGCACCATAAAATCATTCCAAATATAGCTTGAATATATTGGATTATCCGGTGTGCTTACAAATTGAGTAATGTTATGAGAAATATCTCGGCAAAGGGATAAATACTTTTTATCGCCAGTTGCACGATAAAGGCAAAAAAGTGATGCTCCCGAAAGTGTACAAATGCCAGGTGCTGCGTGCTTATTTTGAACGCTTGCCCAAACAGCACCAGTTGACGACACAAATCGCTTATAGAATTGTGTGTGTTTCTTATAATTATAATCGTATGCTACGCACCAGCTTGCACATATTGATGCAGTATCAACTGCGTAGTCTAACCATTTTTTATTGTGTGTTACAGCGTTCAAAACCACAAATGATTCTAATAATCCGAATGCGGATTCGCTGTCAGGACAGGCAAGTATTTCGCCAGGTCCACCGTTTGTATAGCCTTTTTTGACATAATTTTCATAATACACGTCAGCTAATTTTTCAGCAACAAGAATATAATCTTTATTATTAAAGTATTCGCCACAAAGTGCTAATCCCGCTGAAGCTATGCCAGAGGAGGCTGAACCTGCCACATATAATGTAGCTAATTCAATATTTATAAATTGACCCATCTCGCCATTTTTGTTGTAAAAATTTAAAAAAGCATCTGCAAGAGATTTTAAACCATTTTCCCAAAGCTGTTTTACTTCTTCGCCATTTTTTCTTAAATATCGTATCTGTTTCACGATAAAATAAAGTGCATCTGCATTTTTTCTGCTCATTACAATATTTGAGTCCTGCGGATTTAAAAAGTTATCTCCATACACTTTGTTTTCGCAATAAACTCCATATAAAAATCCAGATGAATGCTGCAATTTTTCAAATATAAAGTCAAGCGTCTGCTTACTGCGTTCTTTTGTAAGCGGTGTGCCAATTATAACGCCAGGCAGCGTGTTTATTGCACCGCCTACCCAACCGGTTTGCCACTGCCGATAAATTCCAGAATTTGCTTCAGATGATTTGTAAAAGCCACCATCATCTAACCAATTTCTTTCGTTATATTTTGTTTCAATTAAACTGCTTGCATATGACCACGGCACAGCATCAGGATGTTTTCTCTGCAAATTTTGCTCACAACGAAGCTGAAAAAACATATTTAAAAACTCATTTATGCTTTGGCATTCAAAGCTATATTCTCGAAAGCGAAATGTTATGCTATCCCCTTTTTTAAGGCTAACGCCAGCGTCATCTGACTTGAAATCTGTTTTGCACATCTGATATTTATATGTATCTCTAACGCAAGGGGCAGAAATTTCAAAGCGTGCTTTATTACAATCATTGTCTTGTGAAATGGTTATTCCAAAATCGCCGAGGCTATTTTTTTGGCCGAAAAACAAAAGCCAGCCTTGCTTTTTTTCTTTGGAAAAATATCCAACACACGGTACAGAAAGGTCTCCGACGCTAAGCTGTACAACGCTGCTACCGTCCTTTTTTAGCCTTGGAACATCGGAAATAATTGTTTCGTTTGCACATAGCTTTCTTTCCTCCTCGCTAAGCATAGGCGGATATTCTTTTTTTAAACTACGAAAACAGTTGCCATTATATAAAGCCGCAGGTGCAAAAATATAGTTTGATTTGTTCCATTCTTCATTTTCAAAAATCAGGCTAATACCTGCCTTTTGACGAACAGTTTTGCGTACTGAAAACACAGCTTCATAGCTTCGTTCGCGTGAACTATTTTCTCGACAAAAAGATGACAGGTAAACTTCCTTAGAACCATTCCCCTCTTTTAGTTCAAAATATGCTTCTTCTATTTTTTTAGACTTACTATATTTATTTAGTGAAAAAAGCTTTTTCATTTTTGCCTCCATATGTTTTTTATTTTTATCATTTGGCTAAATTGCCTTGATTTTATATTTATAATGTATTGTCGCATATTTTAATCTTATTTGCAATACCTATGGCATAATTTTGCTCGAGTTTTGGAAAATTGGAGTTTGAATGCCAGCTTGCCTTTAGAGGCAAGCGTTGGAGTTGCTCTGTTTTTCTTGTATCTTTTTTGTTCCCTCCTTCAGGCATTTGCGAATGCCAGCTCCCTCCAGAGGAGCGTTGGGGTTGCTCTGTTTTTACTTGTATCTTTTTTGCTCCCTCCTTCAGGCATTTGCGAATGCCAGCTTCCTCCAGAGGAAGCGTAGGATGGTTCTCAGAAGGAGTGGAAAAGTTCCATTTGAGGAAATAGTAAGACCTTGAAAGATGTTACTCTCTCAAGGTCTTTAAATCTAAAATTATAAGATTTTGAAGTTTTATAAACTCCGCAAATGTGCATAAACAATCGGTTTTTAGTCGTTCTTTGACGGCAGGGACTTCATTGTTGGGAAAAGGAGAACATCACGAATTGCCGAAGAATCAGTAAGCAACATAACCATACGGTCTATTCCAAAACCAATACCGCCTGTTGGTGGCATACCAAGCTCAAGAGCATATAGGAAATCTTCGTCAGTATGGTTTGCCTCTTCATCGCCAAGAGCCGCTAATTCTTCTTGTGCTTTAAACCTTTCACGCTGATCGATTGGATCATTAAGTTCTGAATAAGCATTTGCCATTTCCCAGCCATTCATAAAGAACTCAAAGCGTTCAACATAATCTGGATTTTCCTTCTTTTTCTTTGTGAGTGGAGAAATTTCAATTGGATGATCCATAACAAAGGTTGGCTGAATGAGATGCTCTTCTACAAATTCTTCAAAGAAAAGGTTGAGAATATCGCCTTTTTTGTGATGGTCTTCAACTTCTATATGCTTTTCTTTTGCGATTTCTCTTGCCTTATCAAGTGTTTCTATTTCATTAAAATCAACATCTGCATATTTTTTAACTGCATCAAGCATTGTAATTCTTTCAAATGGTTTGCCTAAATCCATTTCAATTCCATTATAAGTGATTTTAGTTGTTCCAAGCACTTCGTTTGCAACAAAGCGATAAAGGTTTTCAGTTAAATCCATCATACCGTTATAATCGGTATATGCTTGATAGAGTTCCATAAGAGTAAATTCAGGATTGTGCCTTGTGTCAAGCCCTTCATTACGGAATACTCTGCCGATTTCATAAACTCTTTCCATTCCACCAACTATAAGCCTTTTAAGATAAAGCTCAAGTGAAATACGAAGTTTAACATCTTCATCAAGTGCGTTAAAATGGGTTGAAAACGGTCTTGCTGCCGCTCCGCCTGCATTTGAAACAAGCATTGGAGTTTCAACCTCCATAAATCCCATTCCATCAAGATAACGACGAACCGTGCTAATTATCTTTGAACGGTTTATAAATGTTTCTTTAACTTCACTATTCATTATAAGGTCTATATATCTTTGGCGGTATCTTGTGTCAGTGTCTTTAAGCCCGTGAAATTTTTCAGGCATAATCTGTAAGCTTTTTGCAAGCAAGGTTACTTCTGAAGCGTGAATTGAAATTTCTTCGGTTTTTGTTTTGAATACTTCGCCTTTAAGACCTATAATATCGCCAATGTCCATTTTCTTAAATGCTTTATATTCTTCTTCGCCAATACTATCCCTTGCAACATAAGATTGAATGTTTCCGTTTAAATCCTGTAAATTGCAAAAAGAAGCTTTGCCCATTACTCGCTTTGACATAAGCCTACCTGCGAGTGTAACTGATTTACCCTCAAGGCTCTCAAAGTTTGCCTTTACATCAGCACTATGATGTGTTACATCGTATTTTGTGATTTCAAACGGATCAATGCCATTTGCCTGCATTTCCTCAAGCTTGTCAATTCGGATTTGCCTTAATGCACTAATGTCCTGCTCAACTTCTTGAGAGTTTTTATTGTTTGTATTTTCTTGTGACATTATTTTCACTTCCTATGTTAAAGTAAACACGGTAATGCAAAAAATCACATTACCGTAAGTTTTTTTATTATTTTGAAATTTCTACAATCTTAAATATTAAAGTTCCTACTGGCGCATCAACTTGAACTTTTTCGCCAAGCTTATGACCTAAAAGGGCTTTACCTAAAGGTGATTCGTCAGAAATTTTACCTTCATTAGGATTTGCTTGAGCAAAACCAACGATTTTGTATTCTGATTTTTGCTTTTTTGCATTTGAGATTGTAACCTTTGAACCTATGTGAACAACTTCGGTTCCCAGAGAGTCCTCATCGAAAACCTTAACATTTTTAAGCATATTATCAATTTCATTGATACGAGCTTCAAGCTTTGCTTGGTCGCTCATTGCTTCATCATATTCAGCGTTTTCGGAAAGGTCGCCAAAGCTTCTTGCAACTTTAATTTTTTCAGCAGCATCTTTTCTGCCAACAGTTTTTAACTCCTCAAGCTCATCTTGCAGTTCTTTTAAGCCTTCAGCTGTCAGTAATGTTTCCTGTGACATAGTATTTAAAAACTCCTTTCAGTTTTTGATTTACACAAATAGCTATTATAAGGTATAAAGCATAAATTGTCAATACACCTGTTATCGTTTATAGGCTAAAGTCGTCCTTTGAAAACTCTGATAATTTTGGGGGCTTTCTTGGGGTTCTTTTAAGCACATCATATTTGAATTTTTTACAGCAATAATCATTATCAACTATTCCCTTTTTAGTACATAACATTGTATTGCCATCAGGTGATTTCCTTGCATTCATACAATATTCGCATTTTGGAGAAATATCTTTTTTGTTTAAAAGCGTTTTACCCATATAAACTCCCCATTAATATTTGATTATATGATTTTAACACACTTTTTTGTCAGTATCAACCTGAAAGATTAAAATTGCACTCATTATAAGAAGCACAGCAGCAGCTGGGGCGGACACTGAAAATGCAGTTGGTATAATATTTGAAGAAGTCGCAAAGGTTTGAACTTCACAGGGAAACACCTTTAAAAGCTGCATACATACAATTGCTGAAATTCCTGCCGAGATACATCTTGCAGTATAAAAATATTTAAGCTTTAGCCCTGAAGTTCTAATAAATGAAAAGACTTGACAATGAACACAAATTCCGCCAAACGATAGAATTGCACAAACTGCTGGAAGTGGCAAAATCTTAGCCGCTGCGGCAACTCCGTTTGTTACCTCTAAAATACATTTTATGCTTACAGACATTGTGGAATTTGCAAATATTGTTCCGACGAGTGAACAAATTGATGCGAAAATCAAAACCCACGAACAAATCATCAGCATTGTTTGACCTGAGTCGGCAACCGAATTTACAAAGGCTGTTATTGGACTTTTTATTGCTAATTTTTCTTTTTTCTTATCTAAAATCAATGTTTTATCATCTAACACGATAGTAAGCACGCCCAAAATTAGCGATGAAATGACATTAGAAAAATATAATATAGCCCCTGCCTTTGTGCTACCGAGCATAATTGTTCCAACTGAACCGATAACAAACGCTGGCCCTGCATTAAGGCAAAAGATATTCATTCGCTGTGCTTGATTTATTGTTATTTTTCCCTCTTTTAAAAGCTCTGCTGTCATTTTTGCTCCTATTGGATAGCCTCCGACAAACGACATTATTATTGCTCCTGCACTTTCGCCTGGAAGTCTAAATGCAAAGCGTGTCAGCGGATTGAAAAGCTTTCCTAAAAGATCTGACATTCCCGATTTTATTATGAAAGAAGATATAATCATAAACGGAAAAAGTGAGGGTATAACTATCTCTGCACAAAGTGAAATGCTCTGCCTTACTGCAAGAGCGGAAATTGTCGGCTCTATAAATAAAAATACGCACATCACTATTATGATGCCCGTAGGCACAAAATATTTTAAAAACTTTTTTGCCAATACATCCATTCCCTTTCATAGAAATTAGATTTCTTTGTTATCAACTTATATGCAATCGCATATAAATCTATGAAAGAGTGGTGAAAAAAATGGCTCACAAAGGCAGGGCAAAAAATGAAGGCAATCCTAAAAAAGACGCTATTAAAAATGTATTAAAACCTATCGGTCCACACATTGAAGCTAACGGTAACAAGGAATTTATTGTTGAGGGCTGTAAGGGTATTTTAGAATATGAAGAAAATGTTATTAAAATTAATGCAGGCAGTATTGTAATTTCATTTTTAGGCAGCGATATGGAAATTAAAAATTATTGTGACGACGAAACAGTTATTGTCGGAAATATTGTATCAATTGAATTCACATCATAGGGAAGGAAAGTTACAAATGCTTATAATAAAGTTTCTTCGGTATATTTTGGGATATGTTGATTTTACTGCTGTTGGGGGATTTCCCGAACGGTTTATTAATCTTTGCACAAATAATAAAATTCCACTTTGGAATCTTAAAAATTCTAAAAGTATTGTGTATGGGACAACTACTATAAAAGGATATAAAGCTATAAGGCAATCTGCAAAACGCTCGGGGGTTACGCTAAAAATAGAAAAGAAACACGGGTTACCTTTTTTTGAACATAAAAATAAAAAGCGTGTCGGGCTTATTTTTGGATTGGCTTTTATAATTATTTTGACGAGCTTTTTGAGTACACGAATTTGGTCTATTGATGTCAGCGGAAATGTGAAAATTGATAAAGATGAAATTCTAACTGCATTTGAAGAAGTTGGCGTTAGAGTTGGCGCTTCTAAAAGTTCAATCAATCCTAAAGAAATTTCTGATGAAATGGTTGACAAGATGCAAAATCTTTCTTGGGCAATGGTAAATATCAAAGGCTCGAAAGCATTAATAGAAATTAGCGAAAGCACAATAGCTCCTGAAATAATCGATGTTAGCGAGCCTTGCAATGTTATCGCAAGCGAAGATGGCGTTGTAACCAAAATTCATACTTTTTCAGGAACTCCAGCATTAGAAATCGGCTCGGCTGTTATTAAAGGCGACCTTTTGATTTCTGGTGTTTTGAAAAATAAAAATCAATCAGAAAGGCTTATTCACGCTGACGGAAAAGTATATGCAACATCTGATAAAACAATAATTAGTACATATAATAATCAAAGCTTCAATAAAATTTCAGAATTAAATACAAAGTATATTCTTTATTTTTTGGGAATTAAAATTCCGCTGACTTTCAATTCACGATATGATAATTATTATAAAACAGAAAGCTTTATAAGCAGCAAAAAAACCACTCTGCCGATTGGAATAATCAAAGAAAGCTCTTATAAGACAGAAACAGAAGAAATAATTGAGGATAAAACTAAGGCAAAGCTTTTATCTGCCCACACATTTGCAATGGCATATAAAAATATAGAAAGTGAATACAAGGTGATTTCGGGCGAATTTTCAGTGTCTGACACAGATAAAGCGTGTATTTTAAGCGGAAAGTACAAATGTGAAAAAGAAATAGCGAAAAAACAGCCGATTTTTGTAGAAAAAATTAGTGACTAATAACAAAAAATGTGTTACAATATATTCATTATCAACAGAATTAGTAATGTAGGTGATTTTTTAGTGTTTGAACAGATAATCAGCGTTCCACAAACTGAACACGCTGTCAGTCTTTTCGGCAGTTTTGATGAGTATATTAAGTTGTTAAACACAAACTGGTTCAAGATATAATTAAAGCTTATGAAAAAAACGAGGAGGTCAAAAAAATGACAGATAAAATCAAGGTTATTATCAGCAACGAACAGAAAGACATTAAAATTCCAACAGGTGTAAGAATGCTTGTTAGGCGTTGCTGTAATGCAGTTTTAATTCAAGAAAATTTTCAAGGTTCTGCTGAAATAAGCGTTACATTTGTTAATGATGAAATGATTAAGGCTCTCAACAAAGAACATAGAAACATAGATAGCTCAACTGATGTGCTTTCTTTTCCTCTTGGTGAAGACGGCGTTTATGATGTTAATCACGATACTAACGCTAAAATGCTTGGTGACATTGTTATTTCAATGGAACACGCAGTTGCACAAGCTGAAGAATATGGGCATCCGCTTCAACGAGAAGTTGGATTTTTAACCGTTCACTCACTTTTGCATTTGCTCGGATATGACCATGAGAATGGCGGTCTTGAGGCTGTGCATATGCGTGAAAAAGAAGAAGCTGTTTTGACAAAGCTTGGTCTTAAAAGAAACGGTAGCTATTATATTGACGGTGAATAAATGAGAAATTTGCTAAAAAGCTTTAAATATGCTTTTCGTGGAATTTTCTTTGGGCTTAAATACGAACGCAATATGAGAATACATTTTGTCGCTATGATTTATATGTATTCTTTTTTGCTTTTTTTCGATTTCTTTAAAGTTTCAGCAGTTGAATTTGCAATTATATTTCTCGCAAACGCACTTGTTATTGCAGCAGAGCTTATAAATACCTCAATCGAAAGAACTGTTGATTTGGCGTCAGAAGGTTTTAGTCAAAAAGGAATGATTGCAAAAGATACTGCCGCTGGTGCTGTATTGGTATGTGCAATTTTTGCAGTTCTTTGTGGTATCGCAATTTTTTGGCAACCCGAAGCTTTTAAATTAATGTTTTCATATTTTGGTGAAAATATTTTAAGAGTGGCACTATTTATGGCATCTGTCGCTGTTGCAACTGTTTTTATCTTTAAAGGATTTTCTAAAAGTTCTAAGCAAGATAACGAAGAATAATTCTCCATTTTGAAAGGAATAAACAAATAAATGAATAATCCAAAAACCGCCTTTATTGCTATTGTCGGCAAAGCAAATGTCGGAAAGTCTACTATATTAAACAAGCTTTTAGGAAGTAAAATCGCAATCGTTTCTAACAAACCTCAAACCACACGAACAAGAATTATGGGCGTTCTTACAACTGATGATAACATTCAGCTTGTTTTTACTGACACTCCAGGCTATCACAAGCCAAAAACAAAGCTTGGTGAAAAGATGGTAAAGGCAGTCAGCGACAGCATTTCGGGTGTTGACTCTTGCCTTTTTGTTGTTGAAGCGAGCGAAAATGGAATTACTGATGCTGAAATTGAGCTTATTGAAAAGTTCAAAAAAGAGAAAATGCCTATTATCCTTGCCATCAACAAAATTGATATGGTTAAAAACAAAGACGATTTAATGAAACGAATTTCTGACCTTTCTGCTTTATATAAATTCGCCGCAGTAATTCCTGTTTGTGCTTTTAATGGAAATGGCATTCCTGCACTTTTAGACGAACTTAAAAAAGAGGCTTTTGAAAGCGAACACTTTTTCCCTGATGACACTTTGACTGACCAACCTGAAAGGGTTTTGGCGTCCGAAATTATTCGTGAAAAAATGCTTAGACTTTTAGAGCAGGAAATTCCACACGGAACTGCTGTTTCTATTGAAAAGATGCACGAGCGTGAGGACAGCGAAATTATGGACATCGAAGCGGTTATATACTGCGAAAAAGAATCACATAAAGGTATAATTATTGGCAAAAGCGGTCAAATGATGAAAAAGATTTCTACCTATGCTCGCCAAGATATGGAAAAATTCTTCGGCTGTAAAATCAATTTGCAGTGCTGGGTAAAGGTTAAAGAGGACTGGCGAAACAGAGAGGGCTTAATTCATAATTTTGGTTTAGATTAACAGTTTTATTTTTTAGAATATTGCCGCCATTAAAGGTTAAATTATAATTAGAATGACTTAATAATTACCTTTAAAGGCGGTTTTTAATATGGATAAAACATTAGAATGGGAAAAATTTAAAAAAAGCGGAAAAATTGATGATTATTTGAGTTTTGCTCAAAAAGAGGAAAAGATTAATGCGTCAGAACACAAAAGGTCTAATACTAAAGGAACAGAATATAGGGGAATTTGACAAGCTCATCACTGTGCTTACAAGTGATATGGGCATTGTTAAAGCTTTTGTAAGAGGTGCTAAAAGCCTTAAAAGCAAAAAGCAATCTTCTACCGCTTTGCTAAATTATTCTCGCCTGTCCTTTTATAAATCTAAGGACAGCTACATAGTTGATGAGGCTGAAAGCATTGAAGTGTTTTTTTCGCTCCGTGATGACATAATAAAGCTGTCACTTGCTCAATATTTTGCAGAGCTTGCATTAGAGCTTGCTCCCGAAAGTGAATATTCTAACGAGTTTTTGCGTGTTATTTTAAATTCTCTTTATATGCTTGGCACTGAAAAAAGACCGTCACTTCAAATAAAATCCATTACTGAGCTTAGGCTTTTGTCAATGGCAGGATATACTCCTAATCTTATTGCGTGTGAGAGATGCGGTGAATTTGAAACCCCTTTAATGTATTTTGATATGGAAAGAGGGCTTTTATATTGTGAAAACTGTGCCGATGAATATGCTCCGTTTGAGCTTTCTATCGGTATTGTGAGTGCTATGAGGCATATAGTTTTTGCTGATATGAATATTCTTTATAATTTTAAGCTACCCGAAAATGAGCTAAAAGAGCTTTCTTACATAACTGAAAAGTATCTGATTTTAAAATCAGGAAGAAAGTTTAAAACGCTGGATTTTTATAATTCGATTGTAGAAGAATGATATAAAAATACTTGTAATTATTAAAGTTTTCATAGTGTCCTGCCATTTTATTTGTGGCAGGACATTTCTTTTTTCCACTTCCTCTAATTGCATTAGGATTGACAAAAAAAGTGCCACACTACTAACAACAAGTTAGCAATATAGCACTTTTATTTTATAAGTTTAGGATTATACAACTGTTTCAGAAACAAAATTATCATCACAGCAAGTGCATGAAACATAATTTTCAGCATCATTACCGATAACAACCTTTTTACTTTCAACATATTTCATAACAATTACATAGGCTGCAAAGCAAGCCCCAAGAACACCAAGAACAATTGCAGCAATTTTAAGAGCTTTTTTCATAACAATTACCTCCTTATAAATTTTATAATTCAACAAGAATATTATATCCATTAAATGTTAAAATGTCAATGAACAAACTGTTAAAAATTAAATATATTAACTTTTTTTCTTTCTGTTCTCTTTTGACCAAAAAGCGACTGGATTTTTTTCGTACTTTTTAAAATCCTCCTCTGGTATTTGAAACTCAATTCCTTTATAAAGTAGCCTCTCCTGCTCAATTCTTAGCCTTTGCTTATACATATGCTGTTCTACTTTAATCAGTTTATGCATTCGCATAGCAACTGGAAATATCGATATATCAACAAAAATAGGAAATGCTATAATATGAGTTCCCCAAGAACAAAATGTTGCTATTATAAACACTACAAATAGCGACCACAAAGCCATTAACGGAATAAACAATCGTGTAACTCTATGCTGATAGATTTCGTCAGCCTTTTTTTGTGCAAGCTCATATGAATATTCATCATCCATTTTTATGCCTCTTTTTGAATAAAAACGCCACGGGATTTACATCATACTTATTATAATCTTCATCAGAAATTTCAATATAAATTCCACGCTGTGATAATTTTTCTTGCTCTCTTGACAGCCTGAGCTTATAAACATCACTTTCTTCGATTACTACTCTTATAAATTTGTATGTGAAAGCAGCAGAAATTATCGTTAAAAAGCCAAAAAGCACTGCTTTAAAAGCCATAAAAGAGCCGAAAAAATCCGCAAAAGCCTCACCACTTATTTTGCCAAAAATTAATGTTGCAAGCCCCGAAACAAGTATTGGGATGAAAAAAGATTTTACTTTTTTAATATATATTTCATCAGCGGTTTTTATGACATCTTCGTAAATCTTTTCGTTTTCGCCCATAATAAAGCTCCTATCTGTTTATATCCGCACTAAAATAATAGGTGTATACTTTCAAAATAATCATATCATTTTGAAAATCGTTTGTCAATCATATGAATGAAAGGGGTTGGTTTGGTTTTGCTTGTTTCTATTTTGTCCCCTCCTTCAGTCAACTGCGGTTGACAGCTTGCCTTAAGAGGAAGCGGAAGAATTCCTCCGAGGGAACGGGAAAAACAGCAAAACGCCACCGACAAAAATCGGTGGCGTTAATCTTTAACAAAAAGCCAAAGCTTTAAGCTTTGTTTGCCTTGCAAACAAGGGCGGACTTTTTACGAGCAGCATTATTTTTATGAAGAAGCCCTTTTGCACAAGCTTGGTCAATCTTCTTAATTGCTGCAGTAACGAGAGCGTCTTTATCTGCTGCACTACTTTCAATAGCAGTGTTTGCTTTTTTGATAGCTGTTTTAAGTGCTGAATTCATTGATTTGTTTCTTTGAGCTCTTGCACCGTTAACAATAACACGCTTTTTAGCTGATTTAATATTTGGCATATGTCACACCTCCCTTAGTTGCAGCCTGCAAACCATAGCAAGCATATTTGGTCAATAATTATCAATACATTAACGCTCTATATATTACCATTGTTTTATAAAAAATGCAAGTTTTTTTTAGAATTCATCAATAGATTTTCCTATTTTGTCAATAATAATATAACAGGAGGTCAAAAATATGGATTTTAGAACAGATTTAGCGTTAGAAATGGCAGAAAATATCGATATTTCAAATACGAAAGGTGTTATTGTTGATAAGTATAAAAATGGTAACTGTAATATCACCGAAATTGAAATTGTCGATGCACAGGGCAGTGAAAAAGTTAAAAAACCAATTGGAAAATATATTACAATTGAACTGCCCGAATTTTCACACGATTCAGAAATCTTTGACGAAAGGCTCAAAATTGTTTCTGATTTACTCAAAAAGCTTCTTCCAAAAAACGAAAATGGCATTTTAGTTTCAGGTCTTGGAAATGACACCATAACGCCTGACGCATTAGGTCCGAAATCAGCTAAAAGAGTTTTTTCAACACGGCATATTGATAATAAGCTTAAATCAGAACTTGGATTTTGCGAATTAAATCCTGTATCTGCTATTACTTTTGGCGTTTTAGGGCAAACAGGAATTGAATCTTGTGAAATTATTAAAGGCATTGTTGACACAACAAAACCATCAGCGGTGATTATTGTTGACGCTCTTGCTTCTCGTGAAATTTCAAGGCTTGGAACAACAGTGCAAATAACAAATACTGGTATAACTCCTGGCAGTGGTGTTGGAAATGCAAGGGCAGAAATAAGTGAAAAAACTTTGGGCGTTCCTGTTATTGCCATTGGTGTTCCAACTGTTGTTGACGCAATTACTCTGATTAATGACCTCACAACAAAGCGGGAATTTGATGAAGAAATTAAAACTGCAAGTGCTGATATGATGATTACTCCTCGTGAAATTGATGTTATTATTGAACGAGCTTCAAGATTTTTAGGGCTTTCAATTAATTGTGCGTTGCAACCTTCTATCGAACCTGAAATACTATTTAATATCGTATAATAAGCTTATCCATCACATATATATTATTAACTATGTGATGAAAGGCAGTGGCGTATAGTAAAAGGTCTTAAATTTTACGCCTATTGGTGAGATAAATGAAGCGACGAACATCTAAGAAAAATCAGTATCCAAATGAGCTTTTAATTGCAATTCCTTTAATTGCAATTGCTGTTTTTTGCTCATTAAAATATTTCAGCTCACCTATTACAAAACTTTCTGCTCTTAGCTTGGAAATCGTGCATCCTGCTGCTGCAATGCAATCTTTTATGAATTCGAACGAAAATGCAGTGGCAGTTCCATCAAAAAAGCCTGCCCCACCTGAAAAAGTGTCTGAAACAGAGAATAAAGATGATGCTATTTTAGAAACTGGTGCTAATAAATCGCTTACCAAAACGCCATCTGATATTATTAATATGAAAAAAGACGCAGAATCGCAGATGGCACAGCTTGCACATTCGGGAGTTATTGTCGAAAAAAAATATGATGTAGCGTCAAGCAACGCAAGCTTTAAAAATGTAAATATCCGAAATACTACTTCAAGTCAAAGCGTGAACATCGAAGAATTGTTAAATAAAAAAGCAAGCTTAGTTATTGAAGATAAGACAAAGCCGACCGTTTTAATTTTTCACACGCATACAACCGAAAGCTTTGAAATGGCCGACCTTGGTTGGTATTCGGATAATTATGTAACACGAAGCGATAAACCCGATAGAAATGTGGTTAGAGTTGGCGATGCTATTTGCGAGGAGCTTAAAAAAGCTGGCATAAATGCTATTCACGACACGACAATATATGATGGGACTTACACTGGTGCTTATGACCGTTCAAGGGCAGGAATTTTGAAAATTCTTAATGAAAATCCATCAATAAAAATTGTTATTGATGTTCATAGAGATGGAATTAAGCAAAATGACGGTACAAGAATAAAGCCGACAACTACCGTTTTTAATAAAAAAGCCGCACAGGTTATGATAATTGCAGGCTGTCAAGGTGGTCTTGTTAAGCAGTTTCCAACTTGGGAAGAAAATCTGACTTTTGGACTTCATCTTCAAGAAAAAGTCGAATCTCTTTATAGCGGAACTATGCGTCCGATTTTGTTCTGCGAGCGAAAATATAATATGGATGTAACCCCCTGCTCTCTGCTTTTAGAGTTCGGAAGTGATTCGAATACCTTAGAAGAAGTAGAATATTCAGGTCACCTTATTGGAATTTCACTATCAAAATTGATTGAAGATTATGTTTAATTTTTAAAAGTCACAAGCTTTCTTATTATTATAAAAAGGTGTTAAAATGAAAATTAAAAACAAGGTGTTTAAGTATTATTTAATTTTTTTAATTGTCTTTCTTTGCGCATTTGCTTTGGGCTTTGGTACTATTTCTGCTCAAAACAACACAAAAAAATCAACTAAAGGCATAAGTCAAACAATTATTACAGACGAAAATGTTTTAAAATATTGGCATTATTTTAAAATCTAATGTGTGTTGATTATTACCCCTTTGTGATGTATAATTATATCATTATACATCATAGAGGAGTTTTTATATGAATTTTACTGAAATAAACGGCAAAGGCGCTGTTGAGGCATATGCAATTATTAAACAAGTTGAAAAAAAGGTTACCGCTAAAGGTGCTAACTATCTTGATATGATTTTGTCTGATAAAGATGGTGACATAACAGCAAAGCTTTGGGACTATAATGAGGCAGTTCAAGGAGTTTTTCAGTCTGAATCACTTGTTAAGGTTAGAGGGACTGTTTCACAATATAATGGAAGTGAACAGCTTAGAATTGAAAAAATTCGCCCCGTTATTGAAAGTGACGATGTTAAAATCGAGGATTTTATTCAGAGTGCAGCGTATTCGAGCGAATATATGTATTCTCAAATTGAAAAGATTGCTAATTCTTTTAAAGATGAAGATATAAAAAAGGTCGTTATTACACTTTTACATAACAACAAAGAGGACCTTTTGCGTTGGCCTGCTGCATTTAAACTTCATCACGCTATTCGTGGCGGTCTTTTAATGCACACTCTCTCAATCGTCAAGCTTTGTGAAGGTGTTTGCAAGGTTTATCCTTTTGTTGACAAGGATTTGCTTTTTGCCGGTGCTATTTTACATGATATTGCTAAAACCACTGAATATGATGTTGGAAACGCCGGAATTGCAAGCGGATATACAACCGAAGGGAATTTAATCGGTCACCTTGTCAGAGGTGCTATGATGATTGATGAATGTTCAAAAAAATTAGGTATACCTTCTGATAAGGCTATGCTTTTAGAACATATGGTGATTTCGCATCACGGAGAACCTGATTTTGGTGCGGCTGTACGACCAATGTTTTTAGAGGCCGAACTGCTTTCAGAACTTGACCTTATGGATGCACGAGTTTATCAGATTGTCGAGGCTTTAAATCCACTTGACGAAGGTGCTTTTTCAAACAGACTTTGGGCGCTTGACAACAGAAAAATTTATAATCACGCACGAATTGACCTAAATCAAAAGGTGAATTTAGAATAAAATTTTTAATTAATTATATTAACAGGAGGAATTAAAATGCGAAATCACGAGATTACTTCAGTCCAAAGACTTCTTAAGGTTGATGGAAGTCTTAAAGAACCCGGCTATTCAAAACAGCTTTTAGGTATTTACGACAGAAATGACATTAAGGCAAGCAAGCTCAAAATTAAAGAGTGGGATTATTATCTTGTTCTCTCTAATGATTTTGCATTTGCTTTCACTATTTGTGATGGTGGCTATTTTGGGCTTCAATCAGTGTCTATGCTTGAATTTGGTAATACTCCCAGTGAATGCACTAAAACTGTCCTCATGCCCCTGCCAATGGGCAAATTAAAGATGCCATCAACTTCGGTGAGTGGAAATTCATTCTATAAAGACAAAAAACTCACAATGGAGTTTATTAAATCAGGAAATATTAGGCGACTTATTTGTCAATTTAAAAACTTCTCTGACGGTAAAACTCTTAACTGCGACATAACTCTTAGTGAGCCACCTATGGATACTATGGTTATTGCAACTCCTTTTAAAGAAAACCCTCAAGCTTTTTATTATAATCAAAAAATAAACTGTATGCGAGCCAGCGGAAGCGTTAGTATCGGTGACAAGACTTTTAATTTTAATCCTGAAACTGATTTTGGCACTCTTGATTGGGGCAGAGGCGTTTGGACTTATGACAATACTTGGAACTGGGGTTCAGGCAATGGGATTGTTAATGGTAAACCTTTTGGATTTAACATTGGTTATGGATTTGGTGACACCTCTGCTGCAAGTGAAAATATGATTTTTTATGACGGTGTTGCTCACAAATTTGATGATGTTACATTTAATATTCCAAAAACAAGCTATGAGGACCCTTGGGTTATAACTTCAAGCGACGGAAGATTTGAAATGAACTTTATTCCAATAATCGACCGCTGTGCAAACATAGATGTTAAGGTTATTAAAACCATTCAGCACCAAGTCTTTGGCAAAATGAGTGGAAAAGCAATTTTAGACGATGGCACTGCTTTGGAAATTAAAGATTTGGTTTGCTTCTGCGAAAGAGTACATAATAGGTATTAAGTGAATTTGTGCTGTGATTTTAGATTTTTAATTCCTATCCTCTTTGTCGACTGCGGTCAGAAGCTTGCCTTTTGAGGAAACAGAAAAGAGGAGGAACGGTCAAGACCGTTCCCTACACTGAATTGGCTTGTATCTGTTTTGTTCCCTCCCTCAGGCATTTGCGAATGCTTCGCTTTTTCTCCGAAAACGGGAACCCTTTTGTCACTCCGTGACATTTCCCCTATTAGGGGAATAACTCCAGAGGAAGCGAAGAGTTTCTCCAGAGGGGGCGTAGAGTTGTCTTGATACAATTTTTTACAAATGAAAAACCTTGTGACAATGTGTCACAAAGTTGGTGGTTGACAAAATATAATGATGGTACTATAATAATGATGCAAGGAGTTACCGTATAGACGGTTAGCCCCTACAAATTAGCTAAAATAACCGACTTGTGGAGCAGGGCGGTTATTTTTTTAGTCCCATTCCCTTTTGGGGAATGGGACTATTTTTATTTTTGTTAGATAATATCGCCATTTGTTTGTCCTTTATGCGTTCTCCATTGATTCTTCACTGAAAAATGTCTTATCATTATTTTCAGCCGCTTTTGTCCATTCATTGTAATCGTTTAGCAAAGACATTGCTAATTCACGGTTTTCCTCATATATTTTTTTAGAAATATCATCATAATCTCTTGCTAAATTACCGTCTTTGTCAATATAGAAATCATATTCACCCAGTGTAATTCCAATGTCTGGCTCACCATTCAGCTTGGGCCAAACAAGTAAAAAGCACTTATTTTCACTGTCATTTATAGAAAGATTGCCTTCAAAACTTAAATATTTTTTACTTGACACAGAAAAAACTTTTTTATCCTTCATATGACAATGCAAACCACTGTCTATAGTATCTATTGTTATTTTTTCATAATTCCCGAAAACCATATAATGGTGAATACCCCATACACAGTTTAATATTAAAAAAGCAATCAGTACAACCAACACGGCTGCTGTAATTTTTTTGTGGCTTTTTATCCACGGTTTAACTTTACTCATAAGCTTATTACCCTTCTTCCCGAATTTCTAATTTGTTCGTCATGCGTTACTACCACTATGGTTTTGCCTGTTTTGTTAAGCTTATCTAACAGCGACATTACCAGTTCTGCATTTTCGCGGTCTAATGAGCCTGTGGGTTCGTCTGCCAAAATAACATCGCATTTTTTAACCAACAGCCTTGCTAAGGCTATTCGCTGTTGCTCTCCGCCCGATAGCTTATATACGGCTGTATTTTCTTTATCTTTAAGCCCTACAAAATCAAGTGCCTCTTCTATTGAAACATCTGTTCTGCACTCTTTTTTTACAAGCTCAAGATTTTTTCTGACCGTTTTATTATCAACCAGTGCAAAATTTTGAAAAAGGAAACCGACCTTTGTTTTTAAATATTCACGATTTGCCTTTCTGTTTGTTATATCTGTTCCGTCAACTGTAATTGTGCCACTTTGAAAATCCTCAATAGAACCGATAATATTAAGCAGTGTGGTCTTGCCACAGCCGCTTTTGCCCGATATTATTACAAACTCGCCGTCCTGAATGTCAGTTGAAAAATTGTCAAACAGCTTTTTATCGTCAAAGCTTTTGCACAGATTTTTTATTTCAATCATAATGCACCACCCTTTAATATTTTGGTAATTTGAGTTTTTTCTATTTTAATTATAAATGCCAATGCAACAAGAATATCAACTACAGCGGTTAACGAGCCACCGAGCAGCAGATATGCAACGCCGGAAAACTTTAAAGAATAATTTATTATAACTGCCGCAATTAAGCCGACAGTCGAAATAATTATTGTACTTAAAATCAGCTTTTTTTGCCGTTCAAACAAAGTATAGCCCATAATTTTTTTCAAAGCCAGCTCTTTGGCGTTTATAATATATTCAAGCTTAACAACATAATAAATAAGTACTATTTCAAGTAAAATAAGCAAAGCGCTTATAAAGCAGCTGCCGTAAAGTGTTTTTTGAAGTAGATTACGAGAATGCATATAATTATCCATAGCGCTGCGAGCCCTCGATCGAATTTCAATTTTGCCGTTAAATAATTCGTCATTGCAATCGGCGCAAAGCTTTTGAAGCTCATCATTTGTTATATTATACAGCATATATGCAGTTGAAGCCCTTCCGACTTTCAGGGGGGAGTCCTCAAGCGATTCATCAAAATTGACATATGCTACAATTGGATTTTCGCTGTAACCGCTCAGCCCATAATTCTCATATGCAAAACTCAATAATTTTGTATTGTTCTTATAATATACTGTTTCATATTCAAAATTGTAATTGCCGTCATTGTTATCGTAAATAAAATTGATATGGCTCTTAATTTCTGCAATATCTTTTTCTTCAATTCCGTCTTTAAAGTATTTTTGCGGAACAAGCAAGATTATTTTATTCTCAGGTAAAGCGTCTGCTTTTACATCCTTAATATTTTTAAAAAGATAATCCCCCGCATTTTGGTTATAAACGAGAAAATCCCTGCCGTATATTTTTTCGCCTAAGCCTATAGCCATCTTTGTGGCGTTATTGCTTTTAAACATTTTTTTGTGAAGCAGCTCATTAAAACGGTCTTCTTTCTCAGAATTATTTTGTCCGTTGTTATCGGGTTGTTCGTTTTTATCGCGGAACCAAATGCCAACAAAGCTATAATTTTTTGTTTCGAAAAATTCTTTTTGCGAATAAAAATCAGCTGCCTGTTTTATTGCCGCGCTGCTTACCGAAATAATTAAAACAGTTAGTACTGTTGTTAGGGCTTTAATAAAATAGCTTGTGCCGAGCAAGGCTTTGGAATTTACCTGCCCTGCAAATACATTTTTAATTTTTATAAAGAACACCGATGAAAAAACACCGATGTCTGCAATCAGCAAGCACATAATTGAAATTAAAATTACATCGCCATAAAAACCGAATATTTCAAAATAATCAAAGGCTGCCATTGCCGCTAAATATGATACTGCTATACCTAAAATATCAGCCGATATGTTTTTAACAAATATACCGCCTGCCTTTTCGCCCATTGAAATGCTTACCGCCGTTTCTTTTTTGTTAACCTGAACCTCATATACGGTAAGCAAAACAAAGACGGCAATTATAATTGCCCATAATGAAAGCAATGGGTAAAAATTATTAAATTCATTTTCAGTTGCCTTTTTTATGGGATTTCCGCCGTAAGAGTCGGCAAGACTTACATTAAAGGCGTTTATATTTTCATTACTGCCTATTAAATAATAAGTGTTTTTACTTTTATCGGATTTTTTGATTTCACTTATAGGATGAAAATTAACCTCACGACTTTCTAAAATTGTTGAATAATACCCTTGCTTTATATAATCTTGTTTTGCAATGCTATCTTTTATTGACTCATCTGAATAATATATGTCAACAACTCCGTCAAAATCAGTTTTCATATAGCTATCAACATAAAAGAACTTCACATTGTTTTTTTCGGCAGTGTTTAACATGTCCTCATTCATTTTGTCTTGCGACTGATTTTCAGGCAGAGCATATGACGATGTTGGATATGGATATGCGTAGGTAAAGCTGTTGATATGGTCCTGAAACAGCATTTCTGTTAAACCGAACATACACATAACTAAAATGGACAGTATTATTAGCTTAATAAATTTAATTTTTTTCATTGTTAATCTCATTTCTCTCGGCACTACCTAATATTATGGACATTAACAAAGTTATCAATATTACTTTAGATAATTTTTTAAATTTTAATTTATGAAATACAAACCGCCGTTATCATAAATATAAAATTCAAGAATTTGAATGGTGTTTATAAAAACACAAAAAAACGGTCGGAAATAAAACCCGACCGGCTGTTACTCAAATATATCTCCGGCCGCAACACCAAACATAAACATATAGTCCATATTCTTATGTTAGCATAGATAGGACGTAATTGCAATGATAATTTGTAAAATTTGACAATTTAAATTTTCGTTTAGTTTACTAAAACTCACCTAAAAAACTTTTTATCTTTCTAACCAAATTCAATAACGCAAGCTGTTAACATAATATAGTCGATTAACTTTAAAAATGCCATAGTATTTGCGAGAATATTATTCGTGATGCGAGTAGGACAACGCAGTATAACGGAAAATAGAACGGAAAGTTGCCCTGTTTTTCTTATATCTATCTTGCTCCCTCCCTCAGGCATTTGCGAATGCTTCGCTTTTTCTCCGAAAACGGGAACCCTTTTGTCACTTCGTGACATTTCCCCTATTAGGGGAATAACTCCAGAGGGAGC
>JAVVWP010000010.1:0-58686 GCA_036652055.1 Oscillospiraceae bacterium
AGAAAAACACTAAACAAGAAAAATGACGATTAATTATCACTTATTAGCGTTTTTCTTCACTTAATTTGAATTTTTGCTTAGTTAAGATGCTTTTTCTCCCTCAAAATATGTCCTGCACAGCTCAAATCTCACTATAAACCAAAAAAGTTTGTGACTATTTAGCACATATGCTATAAATCCTTTAAAATTATGTTATTATCTTTATGTCAATTTAAGTCGAATTTATTGGTGAAAAGAGTGTAACAAATTGAAAAGAATTTTTGAAAAGCTAAAATTTTTTCACATAGCATTTTTCCTTTGCTTTACTTTAATTATAATTACTTTTTCGTTTCAAATAAAACTTTTTAACGATTTAAACCAGTTATCGGCTGGAATTATTAAAGAAAACTCATCTTTAAAGGCTGAAATATCCATCTATACAGCTACTAAAGAGAGCCTTTCTTCAGAGATGGAAATTTCTGAAAAACTTACAACAAAACCGCTTGAACCAGATGGGATAGAAAGTTTAATTTCTAAGCCGATTGAAACTATTCAAAGTCTTAAAAATGAAACTATGATAAAGCAAACGACATCAAAAATCACTACAATAAAAGCCACCGAGCATATTTTAGAGCTTGATTCGCAGTTCATTATAAATGTTAATTCAAAGAAAATACATAGCAGCACTTGTGCATCAGGGCTTAAAATCAAAGATGAAAACAAGATAGTAATTAAAAAATCAGAGCTTCAATCTTATCTCGATAATGGATATGAAATGTGTTCAGTGTGCGAGGGCTATAAAAAATAAAAAAGTCGGAACAATCTAAGCTATCGTTGATAGAAGGTCGTTCCGATTTTTTATGTTTATAAATATAAAAAGATTAAAGCTATTATTTTTTTTGTTTAGTATTGACAATTTTAAGTGGCAGTAGTATTATTAAATGTAAACAGTCGGCTGTGTAACCGACTTGAAATGAGGCGATATTATGGACATTAATAAGCTTAATAAAAAGCTCTCTAAAGAGTTTGGAGGGTGCGTTAAAGCAAAAAGTGAAAATGGCTCTATTGTTTTGACGGGAACGCTTTCAAAGTGGGAGGATATTATAAAGGCTTGCCAAATGTCAGCTACAAAATACAGTAAATGCCATGTTGTAAACGATATTGAATTTAAAGGCACAGAAATTCCAAAGATGAAAATGCCAAAAATAAACGATACTGCGCTTTTAGGAAAATCTCCCGATGTTCTTATCATAGGTGGGGGCATTTCAGGGGCTTCAATTGCTCGAGAGCTTTCAAAATGGGATTTAGACATTTTGTTGGTTGAAAAAGAACCCGATTTTGCCTTGCAGGCTTCTGGCAGAAATGATGGCGAAATTCATCCAGGAATTGATTTAGGCAAAGGCTCGCTTAAACATCATTATGTGAGAAAAGGCAACGCAATGTATACTAAAATTTGTGAGGAATTAGATGTTCCATTTAAAAGAGTGGGGCAGTATGTCTGCTTTACGCAAGGAATTTTAAAGCCTTTGGCTGCTCTTTTTTGCTATTATCGTATTCATCATGATGGAATTTCCGACACGAAAATTATAGATGGCAAAAAGCTCAAAGAAATAGAACCTTCATTTAACAAAGATTTCAAATTTGCCATAGCAAACCCTTCGGCTTCTTGCATTTGCCCTTATGGAATTACTATTGCATACGCTGAAAATGCAGTGCAAAATGGTGTAAAAGTTATGCTGAACACTGCGGTTCTTTCTATGGATATTCAAAACAATGAAATAAAAGGGGTTGCAACTAACCGTGGAATAGTTTATCCTAAAATAGTAATTAATGCAGCAGGCGTATTTTCAGAGGAAATTGCCAAAATGGCGAAAGACAGATTTTTTTCAATTCATCCAAGGCGAGGCACAAATTCCATTCTTGATAAAAAATCCGCTGTTTTTATGAACTCTATTGCTTCAATCAAGGAGCTTAAATTTACATCAAAAACACATTCTAAGGGTGGCGGAATTCTTCACACTGTTCATAACAATCTTTTGATTGGTCCTGACGCAGTTGAAACATATGAAAAAGAAAATACAGCAACTTACCCTCAAAGCATTGAAAATACTTTTGAAAAGCAAAAAAAGACGATGCCAACGCTTTCAAAGAGGGATATTATTACATATTTTACGGGCGTTAGGGCGGCAACCTTTGAAGAAGATTTTATTGTCGAAAAAGGGCGAAATACAAAAAATATAATTCACTGTGCTGGCATTCAATCCCCTGGGCTTACAACAGCACCTGCGGTTGCTTTGGATATTGAAAAAATGGTAATTGAAGAACTTTCAAAGCAAAAAACAATAAAGAAAAACGAAAATTATAATCCTATAAGGAAAGCAATTCCAGTTTTAAATGAAATGAATGATAGCGATAGAGCAAAACTAATAAAAGAAAATCCTGATTATGGTATAATAGTTTGCAGATGTGAAGAAATAAGCAAGGGCGAGATTTTAGACGCTTTAAATTCTCCTATTTGTGTTCCAACGGTCGATGGAATTAAAAAAAGGCTTCGCCCAGGAATGGGAAGATGTCAAGGGGGATTTTGTTTGCCACTTGTAACTGAAATTATAGCAGAATTTTTGAGTGTTCCGATTTCAGAAGTTAAAAAGTCATCAGATGAAGCTGTTATAACATATGGTTCAACAAAAGCATAAGAATAAAAACAGCGTATTTCATAGCGCTCAAAACAAAGATTTTAGCTAAAACTCCGATAGAAAAGGAAAGTGATAAACTATGAAACAATATGATGTTATTGTTATCGGCGGTGGGCCTGCTGGTCTTGCGGCGGCAATATCCGCACACGATAACAATGCACAGACACTTTTAATAGAGCGTGAAAAGCGTCTTGGTGGAATTTTAAAGCAATGTATACACGACGGTTTTGGATTGGTTCGTTTTAAAGAAAAACTTTCAGGCCCTGAATATGCTGAAAGATTTATAGATGTTTTTGAGGAAAAGAAAATTGATGCCCTGACTTTAACTTTTGTAACGAGAATAGAAAAAAAGAGCGATGGATTTTTAGTTGTGGTTGTTAATAAAAATGGTCTTGGCGAATACTTTGCAAAGTCACTTGTGCTTGCAACAGGATGCAGAGAAAGAACAGCAAAACAAGTTTCAATCCATGGCACTCGACCTTCTGGTGTGTTTACAGCAGGAACAGCTCAAAATTTCACAAATATTTTAGGGGAGCTTCCAACAAAAAGATGCGTGATTTTGGGTAGTGGTGATATAGGGCTTATAATGGCTCGGCGTCTTACATTAGAAGGTGCTGAGGTGATTGGAGTTTATGAGGCTAAAAGCAGCCCGTCAGGGCTTACAAGAAATATTCATCAGTGCCTGAACGATTTTAATATTCCGCTTTATCTTTCACATACTGTAACCCGTGTTTTTGGTGATGACAGGCTGACAGCAGTTGAAATTTCAGAAGTTGATGAAAAAATGACACCAATAAAGGGAACAGAAAAGATTATTGAGTGCGATTCTCTAATTCTCTCGGTTGGTCTAATTCCTGAAAATGAACTTTCAGAAAGTCTTGGAGTTAAAATTGACGCAAAAACAAAAGGGCCTGTGTGTGATGGTCAGCTTATGACAAGCATTGATGGAGTGTTTTCGTGTGGTAATGCCCTTCATGTAAACGACCTTGTTGACTATGTTTCAGAAAGTGGCGAGTTAGCAGGTAAAGCTGCATCACTTTACATAAAAAAAGACCGCAAGGCAATTGCCTTTACACCGTCTAAAAAACTTCTTTATTTAGTACCGCAATGCCTTGACCTTAATAGCGATAACAGTAAAATTACAATATATTTTAGAAGTCGAGATGTCTTAGATAATTGCAATTTTAAAATTTTTATTGATGGTAATGAAGTGCTAAATAAAAAATACGCTTTTCTTCGCCCTCCTGAAATGGAAAAGCTTGAAGTTGATTTTAATAAGTATAATTTAACAGAAAATTCAAAAGTCACCTTTGAAATAGAGGAGGCAGTTATATGAAAGAGCTTGTTTGCATTGTTTGCCCAAAGGGTTGTAGAATGTATGTTGATGATAGAAGTGATAATATAGATGTTAGTGGTAATGGGTGCAAAAGAGGGCTTGCTTTTGCAATCTCTGAAATGACTCAGCCTAAAAGGACTATTTGTTCAACAGTAAAAACAATATTTCCGAGCGCTAAGGTTATTCCTGTTAGAGTTTCGGCGGACATTCCAAAAGACAGAATTTTTGATGTTATGGACGAAATAAATAAAGTTGTTGTAAAAGAAAAGATAGGGCGTTATGATATTGTTATTAAAGATGTTTTAGGTCTTGGGGTTGATATAATTGCTACAAGCGATATTTTGAAAAAAATCTGAGAGGTGACGATATGGGAAATCCTTTGGTTCTGACATTTGACATAGGAACTCAAAGTGCGAGATGTCTTTTAGTTAATCAGAATGGGGAATTTATTGATATTTGTCAATCAAAATATGATGAACCATATTATTCAAGAAATCCTGGATGGGCAGAGCAGCGGCCAACTTTTTATTATGATAAGCTAATAGAAGTAGCGTCTGAACTTTGCAGGAAAAACAAAGAAAGCCTTTCTGATATTATTGCGGTTACATTAACGGTTATCAGAGATACTGTTATGTGTCTTGATGAAAACAATGAACCGCTTAGGGATATTATTTTGTGGCTTGATAAACGACAGGCAGAATTCAATAATCCTTTTGGTTTTGTTAAGAAAACCATATTTAAAGTTGCAGGAATGGAAGATTCTACAAAAATTATTTATAAAGCGTCTGTTGGTAATTGGATTATGCAAAATCAGCCCGACATTTGGGAAAAAACCGCTAAATATGTTATGCTGCCTGCGTATCTTAATTTTAAGCTTACAGGCAGGCTTGTAGACTCGGTTGCAAATATGATAGGTCATGTTCCGTTTGATTATAAAAATCGCAGATGGATGACAAAAAACGCTTTGACAAGATGTATTTGTGATGTCCCTGCTCAAAAGCTTTGCGAGCTTATAAATTCGGGCGAAATCATAGGGACAATAACCGATGAAATTTGCGAGCTAACAGGTATTCCAAAGGGACTGCCACTAATTTCAACTGGTTCAGACAAAGGCTGTGAAACCCTTGGGCTTTCGGTATTTAAAACAAATCAAGCGGCAATATCTTTTGGAACTACTGCCACAATTCAAATGACAGTTAAAAAATATTTTGAACCTCAAAAATTTATGCCTGCATATCCTGCTGTTCCTAATGATATGTATAATCCAGAAATTCAAATTTTCCGTGGATTTTGGCTTTTATCTTGGTTTATCAAAGAATTTGGTGCATCAGAATGTGAGGAGGCAAAAAATCTTCACTGCTTACCTGAAAAATTGCTTGATGCTCAATTAGAAAGAATTCCAGCAGGCTGTGAGGGGCTTTTGTTACAGCCATATTGGACTCCAGGAATTGCAAATCCAAACGCACTTGGCTCAATAATAGGATTTTCTGATTTTCACACACGCTATCATCTATATAAAGCAATTATTGAGGGACTTAACTTTGAACTTTATAGTTGCCTAAAGCTTATGGAAAAGCGTTCGGGGCTAAAAGTTGATGAAATCTTTATTGGTGGCGGAGGAGCAAAAAGTGAAGCGGTTTGTCAAATAACAGCGGATATGTTCGGGCTTCCAGTTAAACGCATTCAAACTCACGAAGCCTGCTCAATTGGTTCATCTATTGTGGCTTTTATTGCAAAAGGAGTTTTTAATAACTATGAAGATGCAATAAAAAGTATGGTTCACGAAAGAGATGTTTTTTTGCCTCGAAATGATGAGCATAAGCTTTATATGCGACTTTACAATGATGTTTATAGTGAAATTTATGGAAAAATGAATTCACTGTTTAAAAAAATAAGAAAAATTTATAAAAGGAGATAATTGTTATGAGTAAACCTTACAAAGGCTTTGAACCAAAATGGGTAAAAAATCCAGCTCCGGAGGATAGCTATCGTTCTATTTTCCGTTGGGGCGATCCTAACTTTTTTAAAGTCCCAAAAGAGTCACTTTATAGCCTGATGAAAGATAAATTCAAGCTGACTGATGATGATTTTAAAGATTATACCGATGAATTAGGTTTTGAAAAGGTCGACCTTAGTGGGTATCCGTCAAAAATGGATAAAAAGCATATAAAAGCGTTTGAAGAAATCTTTGGAAAAGAATTTGTAACAACTGAAGATTATCCTCGTTTATCTGTTGCATATGGTTTTACGGGTTATGATGCGTTGAGGCTTCGTCACAAAAGATTTGATTCGCTGCCTGATGTTGTGGTATATCCCGACACATCAGAGCAGATTGAAAAAGCAGTAGCATATTGCACCGAAAATAAAATTCCTCTCTATGTTTTTGGCGGAGGAAGTAGCGTTACAAGGGGAGTTGAGCCTATAAAGGGCGGGCTTTCAATGGATATGAGAAAACGCTTTAACAAGGTTATAAATTTTAACGAAGTCGACCAAACAATCACTGTTCAAGCTGGTATGTCAGGGCCTAAGCTTGAAGAAACACTTAATAACGCTCAGTCAAGATATGGTGCAAAGCGAGCATTTACCTGTGGGCATTTTCCTCAATCATTTGAATATAGTAGCGTTGGAGGTTGGGTTGTCACAAGAGGTGCAGGGCAAAACAGCACTTATTATGGCACAATTGCAGATATTGTTCTTTCTCAAAAATATGCAACTCCTATCGGTAAAATTGAAACCAGTAAGTACCCAAGAGAGGCAACAGGTCCTAATCTTAATCAAATTATGATGGGCAACGAAGGAACTTTCGGTGTTTTAACTGAGGTTACGCTTAAATTTTTCCGCTTTATGCCTGAAAACAGAAAACGCTTTTCATATATGTTTAAAAATTGGACAATAGCACAGGTTGCAGCAAGAGAAATGATGCAGTGTGAATGTGGATATTCTTCAGTATTTCGTCTTTCTGATCCTGAAGAAACAAGCCTTATGCTACATCTTTATAATGTTGATGATACACCGCTTGAACCTATTCTTGATAAGCTTGGATATAACGATATGGAAAGATGTCTTTTCCTCGGCTTTACTGATGGTGGAAAAGGATTTTCAAAAAATGTTGCTAAAAACATTTCAAGAATTGCTCTTAAATACGGTGCAATTCCGCTTACTGGATATGTCACAAAAAGCTGGGAAAAGGGCAGATTTAATGATCCGTATCTTCGTGATACCTTAATGGATTTTGGAATTATCACAGACACGCTTGAATGTACGGTTAATTGGTCAAATATGGCACAGGTTCATAAGTCAGTCAGAGAAATTTGCCACGCCCTTCCAAATACTGTTGTTACAAGCCATATGTCACACTGTTACCCACAAGGTGCAAACCTTTATTTTATATTCATTACAAAAATGCAAGATGAAGACGAATTTAAACGCTATCACACCACAATTCTTGATGCTATTCAAAAATCCGGAGCGGCAATAAGTCATCATCACGGAATAGGTAAAATGTTTGCACCGTGGATAGAAGGATATATTGGCGAGAATGAATATGGTGTATTTAGAGTTCTTAAAGACTATTTTGATGCAGGCTATAATATGAATCCTGGTGGAACAATAGGGCTTGATTTAAAACCTGAAGAAAAACGCAATTTGATTGAAAAGAAAAAATAAAAATCTTAAAAAGCTGTTTGCATTGATTTGCAGACAGCTTTTCTTTATCTGTTGGTTAAAAAATTCCTATTAATAAAAAGCTTGCTAACACAAAAAGTGGCTTTTAGAAAACACTTAAAATCTTTTCATTTTTTACCATTGACAAATAATTAAAATAGGTGTATATTAACAATAGTTAGATGATTATCTAATTAACTAACTATTTAACATTAGCGGAAAGAGATGAGAATTATGAGCGATGTATGGTCAGCACTTTCAGATCCAACAAGAAGAAAAATATTAAAACTTCTAAAAAGTGGTGATATGAATGCAGGAGATATAGCGGCAAAATTTGATATGACAAAGCCGTCAGTCAGCCATCATTTGAATATTTTAAAACAAGCAGAATTAGTAGATAGCGAAAAAAAGGGGCAAAATTTGATATATACGCTTAGAACTTCGGTTCTTGAAGATGCGTTGACACTTTTAGCCGAACTTAGTAATAAGGAGAGTAGCAATGAGAGTTAAAATTTTAAATTTAATAGCAGTTTTAAATGCGGCTGCGGAGATTTTATTTATTATATTTGCTTTGCCACAAACGGTTGCTGTGCATTTTGGCTTTGCAATGAATGTTGACAGGGTAGGTAGCAAATGGAGTTTAATAATTCTTCCAATAATTCCAATTATTATTTCAGTGATTTTTGCGATTTATCGAAAGACGACCAAAACTAAAGAGGAAGTTCAAAAAAATATTAATATCGAAAACGAAGTAGTACCAATGATTTTTGGCGTGCTTGTTGTTATGACTTGGCTGTTTTTAACTCTTTCAGTTGTTTGCGAGCCTGTAATAGGTGCTAAGGCAAATATTCCAATCCCATCTATTTTAGTAATTCTTATGGGAATAATGATGCTTGTTATGAGTAATTTTTATGGAAAAATAAAGCAAAATAAGACCTTTGGAATTAGACTTCCATGGACATTAAATAACGAGCAGGTATGGAATAAAACTCACAGATTTGCGGGTTATGTAGGTATTGGTGCATCACTTTTAATGATTGTTTTCGGAATATTATGCCTCGTGCTAAAAAACAATACTTTTGCAATAGTCGGAATTATTTTAGGAGTAGCTTTGCAGGTAATACCGGCTACGATTTATGCCTATCTTTTAGATAAAAAGCTAAAAAAAGACAACTGATAAAATTACAAAATGGGTGGATTTTATATCTGCCCATTTTTAAAATCACTGCCATTAATTGAATAACAAGGCTTTCTTTGCACACACTTATATTATTAACAAAAATTAGGAGTGTGCATAATTTATGAATGGAAACGCAGAACTATTGAATTTCATATATCAAAATTCTGAAATGGGCGTTGAAACAATAAAACAGCTTTTAAAAATAGCAAACGAAGATAAATTTTTAAGTCAGCTAAATTTTCAGCTTAAAGAGTATGAAAATATAAATTCAGATGCAAAAAATCTTTTAAATCAAAATAATTTCACAGAAAAAGATATTTCAGCTTTTGAAAAGCTTACAACTTATTTAATGATAAATATGAAAACAATGACCGATAAAAGCTCACAGCGTATTGCAGAAATGATGATTATCGGCAGTAATATGGGAATTATTAATGCGATTAAAAATATAAGAAAATATTCTAATGCAGAAAAAGACATCATTGACCTTATGAAAAAGCTTTTAGAATTCGAAGAAAATAATGTAAAAGCCTTAAAGACATTTTTATAATTATCTTAAAAATCACCTATAAACAGAGCCAGTTTTAATATGGCTCTGTTTTTCTTGTAAAAGATTATGCCATAAATTCTTGACTAAGAATTAACAAAATGTTATTATAATTATGTCAGCGAGAACTCTGACTTAATAAAAAATAAAGGATGTTTTTCTCAAATGACAGTTTACGACTTTGACAATACTATTTATCAAGGCGAAAGCGGATTTGACATTTTTATCTTTTTTATAAAAAAAGACACAAAAAGAGTTACGAGATATATACCAAAATTCACAGAGGGTTTTATAAAATATAAGCTTGGCAGAATTACAACTCACGAAGTTTTAGAAAAATATGGCTCTGTGCTTAAAGAATACTGCTCAACAATTCCAGACATTAATGCAGATATTAGAGATTTTTGGGACGAATATGAAAGCAAAATCAAAAGCTTTTATCCTAAAATTCATACTGATGATGATATTATAGTTTCTGCTTGCCCTGAATTTATTCTTTCAGAAATATGCAAAAGAATAGGCGTTAAAAATTATATCGGAAGTATAATAAATACAGAAACTTGGGATATTGAAAGAGTCTGTTACAAAGAAGATAAAATAAAGGCGTTTTATCAAACTTATGGCGAAGTTGAGATAGATGATTTTTACACCGATTCTATCAGTGATAAGCCTATGATGGATATTTCAAAAAATGTTTATTTTGTTACGGGCGACCGCATTCAAAAGGTTAAGGCAAACGGCATATACTTAGACGACAGATTTTGTGATGATATATATTAATTTGTGATTGGGGTGTATTCTATGTTCAAATACATTGTAGCATTTATAATTATCGGCATTGCAATTGTTCTCTTTTTGCTTTCTGCAAGCAGTTATAAAAAATATAAGGTTCAGGACGAAGAAAGTGCCGCAAGAAAGTCACTTAAAACGAAATACACTTTTGAATTGGTTGGGGGCATTTTTTGCCTTGTAATCTGCGAAATTATGATTTTAATTATAAATAGTAAAATGTAATTTGCCAAATGCTTTTTAGACAAGCGTTTGGGGAATTTTAATGCCGTATCAGTCGACAAATTTTGCGAAAATAATACTAATACCGCTAATTTTTTTAAAGGAGATTTACATATAATGGAAAAAACTGTGCTTATTGAAACTTCAGCCCGTCATGTTCATGTTTCAGACGAGGCTCTCAAAATACTTTTTGGTGAGGGCTATGAATTAACAAAAAAGAAAGATTTATCACAGCCAGGGCAATTTGCCTGTGAAGAAAGAGTTGCTGTTGTCGGCTCAAAGGGAAGTTTTCCGGCTGTTTCGATTTTAGGGCCTGTTCGTCCTGATACACAGGTTGAGCTTTCAGCTTCTGACGCTCGTTCAATCGGAGTATCTGCACCAGTTCGTGAATCAGGTGACATTGAGGGTAGCGGTGCTTGCAAAATCGTAGGGCCAAAAGGCGAAATCGATATTGATAGAGGCGTTATCGTTGCAAAAAGGCATATTCATATGACTCCTGAAGATGCAAAAAAATATGAAGTTTGCGACAAACAAATAGTTTGCGTTGAAATAAAGTCAGATAATCGTTCGCTCGTTTTCGGGGACACTGTTGTTAGGGTTAGCCCAAAATTCTCACTTGCTATGCACATTGATACTGATGAATCTAATGCTGTTATGGCACCAAGAGATGCACTCGGAATTATTAAATAATTAAAACTCATAGAGCGAGCATAATTCAGTGTTGAAATTTTAGTTTCAATTATTGTTTTATTGCTCGCTTTTGTTTATACTATCATTACAATATATTGAAAAGGTGACTTTTATGATAAAAGACATTCAAGAAGAAATTCTAAAACTCAAAAAAGAAAACGACATTTGCATTTTGGCTCACAGCTATGTTGCTCACGAAATCATTGAAATTGCTGACTTTACAGGCGATTCTTATGCACTTAGCGTAATGGCTAAAAAAGCACCGCAAAAAACTGTTATAATGGTTGGCGTTCGATTTATGGCTGAAACGGTTAAAATTTTATCCCCTGATAAAAAGGTAATTTTGGCTCATAAAGAGGCAGGATGCCCAATGGCAGAGCAAATGAGTAAAGAATATATCGAAGGCATAAAAAAAGAATATCCCGATTATGCGGTAGTTGCTTATATCAACACAACAGCTTCGCTTAAAACTGTTTGTGATGTTTGCGTGACTTCATCTTCTGCTGTCAAAATTGTAAAATCACTTCCAAACAAGAATATTCTTTTTATTCCTGATTGTAATTTGGGAGCTTATGTGAGAGATAAAGTTCCTGAAAAGAACTTTAAACTTTTGCAGGGCGGTTGTCCAATTCACGCAGCGGTTACAAAGCAGCAGGCGATAAAGGCAAAAGAGCTTCACCCAAACGCAGAACTTTTGGTTCACCCTGAATGTATTCCTGATGTAGTTGCACAAGCGGATTTTGTTGGTGCTACTTCAGCTATTATGGACTATGCCAAAAACAGCGATAAAAAAGAATTCATCATAGGAACTGAAATGAGCATTGCAGAGCATCTCCAATATGAATGCCCCGACAAGTCATTTTATGTGCTTTCTAAAAAGCTGATTTGCTGTAATATGAAGCTTCCAACTCTTATGGATGTTTACAATTGTGTTTTGGGAAAAGGCGGAGATGAAATAGTTTTAGATGCAGAAACAATAAAAAAAGCTAAAGTTTGCATTGATGAAATGATAAGGCTTGGTTAAAAATTTTATGAATAAAAAAGTGATGGTCGCAATGAGTGGCGGGGTTGACAGCTCTGTTACTGCACTGCTTATGAAAAATGCAGGATATGACATTGTTGGTGCAACAATGAAGCTTTTTTCAAGGGAAGACATCAAGATAAGTGATGACAAAAGCTGCTGCAATGAAAAAGATATTGAAGATGCAAAAAAAGTTGCAAATTCTTTAGGTGCAGAGCATTATGTTTTTAATCTTAGCGACGATTTTAAAAAAGAGGTTATTGATAGGTTTATATTGGCTTATCAAAATGGATTTACGCCAAACCCTTGCGTTGACTGTAATCGCTATATGAAATTTTTGAGGCTTATGGAAAAGGCTGTCGAGATGAATATGGATTATATTGCTACGGGGCATTATGCACGAATTGAAAAGCAGGGCGAGCGTTATATACTTAAAAAAGCACTCGATGAGAGCAAAGACCAAAGTTATGTGCTTTATTCACTTAATCAAAATCAATTAAAAATGGCAAAATTTCCGCTGGGTTCTCTCACAAAAGCTGAGGTTCGTGAAATTGCGGCAGAAAATGGATTTTCTAATGCTAACAAGCACGACAGCCAAGATATATGCTTTGTGCCTAATGGTGATTATTTTGATTTTATCGAGAAATACACGGGTAAAACATACAAAGAGGGAAATTTTGTGGATTTAGCTGGAAATGTTCTCGGTAGGCATAAGGGCATTATTCGCTATACAACAGGGCAAAGGCGTGGGCTTGGGCTTGCACTTCCTGCATCAATGTATGTTATAAAAAAAGATGTAGAGAAAAACACGGTGATTTTAGGCTTTAATGAGGATTTATTTGCAAAAGAAGTTAATGTTAAAGATGTGAATTTTAGTGCGATAGATAAAATTGACGGTTCAATGAAGCTTTCTGCAAAAATCAGATATAACCAAAAAGAACAGCCTGCGACAGTCTATCAAACTGATGAAAACCATATAAAAATCATTTTTGAAGAGCCACAAAGGGCAATAACAAAGGGGCAAGCGGCAGTTCTCTATGATTGTGATATTGTTGTCGGTGGCGGAACAATAGAATAGAAAAAATAAAAGCTTTATGAATAAATTTTCATAAGGCTTTTTATTATCCAATAGACAAAGGCGAATTAAAATGTTAGAATATTTAATGATAATAATTTAGGAGATGGTTACTATCGCAGCACCTCGTAAAGATAATGTAAAAGATATAATTTTAAATTCCGCTTTAAAGCTTTTAGAAACAAAAACCATTTCGGACATTTCTCTTTCAGAAATTGCGAAAAATGCAGGGGTTTCAAAAGGCACTTTATATTATTACTATAAATCTAAAAATGAAATTCTTTTTGATATATTTGACTGCTATTTAGAAGAACAATGGAATAGTTTAATATTGTGGACAGAGGACAAAAACAAAGATACTTCTGTTCATCGCCTTGTTAGATATGTTGTTGAAAGAAATATTGCATCTGCAAACATTCGCAGCCATCTTTTAAATGATGCAATGTTTGGCAATGAGGATATGCGTCAAAAAATTCTGCTACGCTATCACGATTTTGCAAAGCTTATTGCTGAAAAAATTTGCGAGAGAACTAATGGAATTTCATCAGAATATTTAACTTGGCTAATTCTTTTGGTATCTGACGGTTTAATAATACAAGAAAATCTTAAAAATGATGATTTTGACATTGAAAAATTTATAGATTATAGCATAAATATTATAAAGAAAACGCCTCTTTAATCACAAAGGAAAATTGATGAATATAAAGTAAACAGTGAGCGTGCTGTATTGCTTTTTGCCAACATTCATAGTATAATTATTTAGTGGTTTTATACAAATATTATTGCAAATGAAAGGTGGAAATCTGAGTTGAAAGAAAAAAAAGAAAAACCAAAAAATGAAAAAATTAAAAAAGAAAAAGTTAAGATAGAAAAAGTTAAAAAAGAAAAAGTCAAAAAAGAAAAAGTCAAAAAAGAAAAAGTCAAAAAAGAAAAAGTCAAATTAGATGCAAAAAGTATAGTGAAATACATATCAACAGGCGTTCTTGCAGTTTTTGCAATTTTGGCTGTTGTGTTTGCGTTCTTTTTGCATAATCAAAAAATCGATACAGCTCCTCCAGTATCTAAACCTAAAGATGTCGTTTCAATGATTAGCACAATTAAGATTGCTTCAAATAAGCTTTCTATGCCATATATCAGAACAGATTTTGAAGATGTTTTTTATACAGCTAACACTTCGGGGGCTATAACATTTTACAAATTTGAAAACAATACATATACAAAAATTGAGCCAAAAGGAACGATTGCAACAAAGGTAAAGCTTAGCGGTCAAGAAATTCCTGCAACAATATACTATATAGAAAGAGATGGAATTCTTTCCGGCTTTGGCGTGTTTACACCAAACACAACAGATGCTGATGTGTATATATATGATTTTGCGCTTTTCAAAATAACAAATCTTCCTGCGGCTTATGCAGAAAGTGGCAAATGCCTTTTACTTGTTCATACAAATAGAGCAGCGGTTTATTATGAAAATCCTACTTGGGAAGAATGCTATATTATGAATATGGCAAGCGGAGAAACAACTCGTTTCCTTAGTGAAAACAATAGGACTGTTGGAATTAACGGTGCGGTTAGACCAGATTTTTGTATGATTACCAACAATGAAATTGTCGCAAAAACTAAAAACATTCCTTTCTTTTCAAGCAAGTTCTATGAAACAGAGCCTGAGGGGAAAAAGCCAGTTGATATTTATATTAAAAATGATAAAAAAGAAACACGAACAGTTGAAAAAGTGCTTGATAAATATGCAAAGCCTACCGACGATGGCGGATTTGTATATTTAAGGGCAAAGCCTGACAACGAAAAATCTGTGGAAGTTGTTAAAAGGGTGAATGACGCTGAAACGATAATCCATTCGCTCGGCGGAAAATACGGAACATCTATAATCAGAAATGGCGATTGGCTTATGACCAAAGAAGATGGAAAGCTTTACAGTACAAGCTCTGATAAGGTTATTGAACCCGTTGGTTATAAAATCAATCCGTTAATTTTTGCAGTAAGCCCTGATGAAAAATATGTCATTATGATGGGAACAGTTGCAAACGCTCTTGACTATCAAATTTATATTTTCAATACTGAAACCAAAAACTATAAATGCTATAAAGATGAAAATTATGCCAGCCATCAATCAATAGCTTTCCCAAGCCCTACCGTTGCAACTTATTATGTTATCACACCTGAAGGAATGGAACAAACAATAATAGACCTTTCAAAAATTTAGGAGAAAATATGCCCAAATATACTACCGTGCTTTTTGATTTTGACGGAACACTTGTTGACTCGTCACTTGGAATTTTTCGCTCTCTCCAATATGCCTTTAAAGCAGATGGAAAAGCAGAACCTGATTTTGCTGACCTTAGATGCTTTATAGGTCCACCTTTGACTGATAGCTTTAAAGAATTTTATGGCTATGATGATGAAAATGCTGTCAGAATGGTTGAAAAATATCGTGAGCGTTATAAAAACGAAGGACTTTTAGAAGCCGAGGTCTATAAGGGTATCCCTGAATTATTAAAAATTCTTAAAGCAAACAAAATTAAAATTGCAACTGCCTCATCTAAGCCAAAACAGTTCATTGTAAAAATCCTTGAAGCTTTCAATCTATATGAATATTTTGATTATATAGGTGGAATAGATTTTAACAGCGGTGATCTCACAAAAAAAGCAATAATAGAAATGGCACTAAATAGCCTAAATATTACCGATAAATCAAGCTGTATTATGGTCGGTGACAGGTGCTTTGATATTGACGGTGCAAATGGTGCAGGAATTTCATCAATTGGCGTTCTCTATGGCTTTGGTAGTGAAAAAGAATTTATAGAAAACAATGCAACTTATATTGTAAATTCGCCTGTGGATATTCAAAAAATAATACTTGGTGGTTAAATTTATGTCATCACCCCTTGCTGACAGGCTTCGTCCTGAAACAATTGAAGAAATGGTTGGTCAAGCCCACCTTTTAACTAAAGGTAAGGCTTTATACAATATTATCAATTCAGGAACTTTGCCAAATTTGATTTTTTATGGTCCGTCGGGAACGGGAAAAACCACGCTTGCAAGAATAATAGCGAAAACTACAAATAGGCGGCTTCATAAGCTAAATGGTACAAACGCTTCAACAGCCGATATAAAAGCTATTGTGTCAGAGCTTGATACGCTTGCCGCACCAAATGGAATTCTTCTGTATCTTGATGAGATACAATACTTCAATAAAAAGCAGCAGCAATCACTGCTTGAATATATCGAAAGCGGAGCGATTACGCTTATTGCCTCGACAACTGAAAATCCATATTTTTATGTTTACAGTGCGGTTTTAAGCCGTTCGACAGTATTCGAATTTAAGTCGGTTACAGCAGAAGATATAATTCCTGCCATAAAACGAGGCTTTGACTTTTTAGAAAATGAGAATGACTTTAAAATTAATGTAACCGATGAGGCTATTGATAATATTGCAATTTCGTCAAGCGGTGATGTTAGAAAAGCATTGAATTTTGTTGAGCTTGCGGTTCTGTCAGCCGAAACTCACGATAATATAAAAGAAATCACGCTCGCTGATGTTATGCAAATCACTCAAAAAAACTCGCTTCGTTATGATAAAACAGGTGACGAGCATTATGATGTTATGTCAGCCTTTCAAAAATCAATGCGTGGCTCTGATGTGAATGCCGCACTTCACTATTTAGCAAGGCTTTTAGAAGCAGGCGACCTTCCAAGTGCAACAAGGCGTCTTATGGTTTGTGCCGCTGAAGATGTTGGGCTTGCATATCCTATGATTTTGCCGATTGTTAAATCTTGCGTTGATATTGCAATGCAGGTGGGGCTTCCCGAGGCTAGAATTCCGCTTGCTGATGCAGTTATTTTAGTTTGCAATTCGCCAAAATCAAACTCGGCATATGAGGCAATTTCGCTCGCCTCTAAAGATGTAGAAAGTGGAAATTATGGCAAAATTCCACGCCAACTTCAAAACAAACATTATGATGGTGAGGATAATCAAAACAAAGGTCAATTTTATAAATATCCTCATGAATTTCCAAACCACTATGTTATGCAGCAATATCTCCCAGATGAAATTAAAAATGCGGTTTATTATAATTATGGCAACAACAAAAATGAACAAGCCTTTAAAGCATATTGGGACAAAATCAAAAAATAAAGGGGTTTACTATGCCCAAAAACGATATTTTTAAAAACACTAAATATTTTATAATAGATATGGACGGAACTTTTTATCTTGATGGCAATATAATTGAAGGTTCGCTCGAATTTTTAGAGCATTTAAAAAAGAATAATATTGGCTTTTGCTTTTTTACTAACAATTCTTCAAACGATGTTAATTGTTGCTCCCAAAAGCTTAAAAAAATGGGCTATGATGCCGAAAAAGAAAAAATAATAATTTCTTCTCATGTCACCATAGATTTCTTAAAAGAAAAAAGAAAAAATAAATCGGTTTTCCTTTTAGGAAATGAACGCCTAACAAGAGATTTTTTAAATGCTGATATTAATTTAGTAAGCGAAAATCCAGATATAGTTGTTTTAGGATTTGATACAACTCTCACATATCAAAAAATGTGGCAAGCGTGTAAATTCATTTCAAACGGTGCTGAATATATTGCAACTCATCCGGATTTTAATTGCCCGACAGCTGATGGATTTATGCCCGATACAGGCTCAATGATGGCTTTTTTTAAAGCATCAACAGGTAAAGAGCCAATGGTTATGGGAAAGCCAAATTCATATACAGTCGATTTTCTCACTAAAAAATTAAATTGTAAAAAAGATGAACTTTGCTTTGTCGGCGATAGGCTCGAAACCGATATAGCAATAGGGCAAAACAATAATATCCCGTCAGTTTTAGTCCTAACGGGAGTTACAACAAAAGAAATGTACGAGGGGCAAAGCATTAAAGCATCACTCGTTGCAGAGTCATTAAACTCTCTTTGCAGTGAAATATAAGCCCTATTAAAAAAGCGATAGCCAGTAACGGTTATCGCTTTAAAAATATTTCGTGAAGTATTACTCTAAACGAAAGCTATTTACTTTAAAATACAATATAATATTAGCAGAATTGAGTTATTATGTCAACTTATTTCTACAATTTTGTACATTGTATTTGCTATTTATGTATAATATATCACTTTTTTAATTTATTACTCGTCAATTTTGTGGTCATAAAAAGTGATTTAGAATTTGTATATTCTGCGTTTTAAAGCGGATATAAATTCTAAAGAAAAGGTGAAAAATTATGAGAACAGGAGAAAATATTTACAAAAGAAAGGACGGACGGTGGGAAGCAAGATTTAAAGAGGGATATAAGGCAGATGGCACTATAATTTATAAATCATTATACGCTAAGACCTACCGTGATGTAAAACAGAAGCTAACCGATAAGATACAACATAATGATAAAATAAAGCCATTAAAAAGCAAAGTTAATTTTGATGTTATATCCCATGAATGGTTAAGCTCAATTCAAATTAAAGTTAAGAAATCAACTTTTGCAAAATATACCTTTATTGTTGACAAACACATCATTTCAATACTTGGCAACTACTTACCAAACCAAATTACAGAAGATATTTTAAATTCTTTTATTTTAAATAAATATACAAACGGAAGTCTTAAAAGTTCTAATCCACTTTCAGCTAAAACGGTAAATGATATTGTTACAGTTTTAAAGTCTATTATAAGCTATTGCAACGAGAAAAAATATATAGAGAATGTATTCAAGTTGCAACTACCCAAAGCAACTAATAAAGAACTACACATTTTAAATGTTAAAGAGCAACAAAAGCTTGAAAGATATGTATATACAAAATATGATAATAGTAGGCTTGGCATTTTAATATGTCTATATACAGGACTTAGAATTGGTGAAATTTGTGCTTTAACATGGAGCGATATTGATACTAAATCAGGGATAATAAAGGTTAGAAAAACAATCCAGCGTATCGGTAATACTAATAAAAATAGCTTAAGCAAAACCATAGTTGTTATTGATACACCAAAAACTTTGAACTCTATTAGGGATATACCAATTCCAATATTCATTTTAAATATTCTAAAAGAACAAAAACGACTTCATTATTCTAATGAATATCTTTTATCTGAAACGCATAAATATATTGAGCCTAGAACCTACCAAAATAGATTTAAAAAATATATTAGAGAAGCAGGAATTGACGATATTAATTTTCATGCATTAAGACATACTTTTGCAACAAGAGCTATTGAAAACAATGTTGACATTAAAAGTCTTAGCGAAATTTTAGGGCATTCAACCGTTAATATGACACTTCAAAAATATGTTCATAGCTCAATGGAGCAAAAAAGAAGCCAGCTAAAAAAAATGCAACTATTCATTTAATAATGGTCAATAAAATAGTCAAAGCCTTGATAAAATCCTTTGTTATATGGATTTATCAAGGCTTTTTCGTTTAGAGTAATACTTCACGAAAGTATTAATAGGGGGGGCTTAAGCTTATATTACATTAGTTTTCAAATAAAATCAAATGGTAAATTTTACAGTTGACTTAAATTGTATAATGGGGGAAAAATTATGAAAAAATTTTTATGCGAAATAACAAAGTGTCATTTTAGGACAAGTGAAACAAAAGCATTCAACATTTTAGTTGCAATCATATTACTTTTTTGTATGGTAATCACAGTGACAGGGTGCGGAAATGAAAATCCCACAGGAAATCAAACAAATTCCAGTGCAAACTCAAAGTCAGATAAAATAGAAACAGTCACAAATCTAAAGGTCATTAAGGATAAATTACTATATAAGGAAATAGGATATTTTATTAATGGCATGGCAAAAGTAATAAACGATAATGGTAAATATGGATATATCGATGACAAGGGTAAGGAAGTCATTGCTTGTCAATATGATATTGGCGGGGACTTTGGTTGCGACTTAACCGTGGTAAAAGACGAAATCAATTATTATTATATTGATAAAAAGGGAAATAAAAAGTTGACATTTGAAAAGTCAAAATATGAATGTTATGATTTCTATAATGATATTGCTTGTATCACGGAAAAAGATAGTTCAAATTCTTTTGCCATTGATTTAAATGGAAATAAAATATTTGGTGTAGAAAAAAATTGGCAAGCTTCTTTATTCTGGCTTGATTTTGATTACTCAATTCCTTATTACGGATGCCAATATTTTATTAACAGGAAAGGCGAAAAAGTATTTGCAAATGGTTACGAACGAGCAGACAACTTTTCCAATGGATTTGCAGCAGTTTATGCTAAAAAAGATGGAAAAACTGTTGGCGGCTTTATTGATAAAAATGGTGCTACTGTAATCGAACCGCAATATGATAAAGTTGGTAATTTTTCAGAAGGTCTTGCCCCTGTGTTAAAAAGCGAAAATAAATGGGGATATATAAATGAAAAAGGTGAAGTCGTTATACCGTTTAATTGGACGGTAGCAAGCATCTTTTCTGAAGGCTTAAGTGCAGTAAGAAAGACAGCAGATAGTAGCATTGCATATATTAATAAAAAAGGCGAAGTAGTTCTCGAAACAAAATATGATTTTGGGTCAGATTTTCATAACGGAGTTGCGCGTGTGCGTAATTCTCGCAGTAGTGAAACGGAATATAATAGCGATAGTTATTATAACAGCATGAATAGTGTACTAATTAATAATAAGGGTACAGAATTAATGGAAGTTAGTACTCACACTTATATAAGTATAACAGACAATAGAATTGTTACCAAAGGTGAGGACGGTTATTGGGCAATATATGAGGCAAAATAAATATCTGTAAGAAATAATTATATGCTTAATGAAGAATAATTTAAAAGTATAGAAAAACAATAATATCCCGTCAGTTTTAGTCCTAACGGGAGTTACAACAAAAGAAATGTATGAGGGGCAAAGCATTAAAGCATCACTCGTTGCAGAGTCATTAAACTCTCTTTGCAGTGAAATATAAGCCCTATTAAAAAATCGGAGTAATCTTGACAAGTTGTAAAGATTACTCCGATTTTAAATTATACTAAGAAAGTTATTTTAAAAACCAATCTTTCATAGTTTGAAGAACCGTTACAAGTTCATTTTCATTAATCACATAAGGCACCATTGCATAAATATAATTCAAAAATGGTCGGCTGAAAACGCCTTTTTCATAGGCAAATTGCTGATAACCGTCAATCGTTTTAGGATCAAAAACTTCTATACATACGCACCCGCCCATAATTCTAATTTCTTTTATTCGAGCGTCAGAAAATCCCTTCATTTCACGCCTTGTAATTTCTTCTATTTTATGGATTTTTGACATATAATCTTCTCTTTCAAAGATTTCAATAGACTTTAATGAAGTCGAGCAGGCGAGGGCATTGCCCATAAAAGTAGGCCCGTGCATCAGAGCTTTGCTATCATCATCACTATAAAATCCATCATAAACCTTGTGGTTTGTAACCGTCACAGCGTGACCTATGTATCCGCCTGTTAAAGCCTTGCCGAGAATGAGAATATCAGGCAAAACTAAATCAGCAACAAAGCGGTTCCCAGTTCGCCCAAAGCCTATTGCGACTTCGTCAAAAATAAGAAGAACTCCATATTCGTCACAAAGCTCTCTCGCACGCTTTAAAAAAGAAATATCATACATACGCATACCGCCAGCACCTTGAAGCAGAGGCTCTACGATAAAGCAGTTGAGAAAGTCGTGATATTTTAAAAAAGCATTTTCAAGTGCAGTTATTTCGGTTGGAATATGCACAACATTTTTGCTCTCGCCATATGCTTTTAAAACAAAATGATAATCTTCATCATCACCTATTTCCATTGCTTTAAAGGTATCACCGTGATATGAATGTTCAAGCGACATCACCATAGTTCTTTTTGTTTCGCCACGGTTCATAAAATATTGCAGAGCCATTTTTAGGCTAACTTCAACAGCAACACTTCCAGAGTCTGAAAAAAAGCAATAATCAAGGTCGCCAGGTAGAAAAGCCTGAAGCTTTGCTGAAAGCTTTTCTGCTGGTTCGTGGGTTAATCCACCAAGCATAATATGAGAAAACTTTTGGGTTTGAGATATTATAGCATCATTTAATTCGGGGTGCTTATATCCGTGAATAACACTCCACCAAGATGAAACCGAATCAATCATTTTGTTATCATCAGTATATAGATAAACGCCTTTTGCATCTATAACTTTATAAGGCGATTTCATTGTTTTCATTTGTTCATATGGGTACCAAATCATAAATTTTCTCCTAATAAAAACTGCCCTGCTAAAATAATCAGCAGGGCAGCAAAAATTTTATTTTGAGCTATCGCTGTCTTGCGGCTCATTAATATCTAATATTTCAACATTTACCTTACCAATTCGCCTATCCTCAACATTTTGAACAGTCAATCTGATATTTTCATATTCAACCTCATTTTTTTCACCATTAACAGGTAAATATCCAAGTTGGCTGATAATAAATCCACCGAGCGTATCATAATCACCCTCAGGGAATTCAATTTCAAGTTGTTCTTCAACTTCTTCAATATCGGTTATTCCGTCAATCGTAAAGGTAGTTTCGTTGATTTTAGAAATTTCTTCATCTTCATTGTCATATTCATCTTGAATATTGCCAACAATTGCTTCAAGAATATCTTCAAGAGTTACAATGCCGGCTGTTCCACCGTATTCATCGACAACAACTGCCATTTGCGTGTGTGTTTCAGTCATTTCGGCAAAGAGTTCGCCACATCGTTTTGTTTCAGGAACATAATATGCTTTTCGCATAACATCTTTTGAAGTTTTGGTTTTAGGAAGATTTGCACCAATATATTTCAAAAGGTCTTTAATATAAATAACACCAACAATATTGTCGGGATCTTCCTCATAAACAGGAATTCTTGAATAGCCATATTCCATTGAAAGTTTAACAACATCGGGGAGAGGGTCTTCAATATCAATGCAAGCCATATCAGTTCTATGTGTCATAATATCAGCAACATCAATGTCATCAAATTCAAAAATATTGTTAATCATTTCTTTTTGAACATCTTCAATTACGCCTTTTTCTTGACCAACATCAACCATCATTCGAATTTCTTCTTCGGTGACGATTTCTTCATCAGCGTTAGGGTCGATACCAAAAATTCTAACAACTGCATTAGTTGAAAAAGATAAGACTTTAACGAAAGGCAGCATAATTTTATTTACAAAACTTAAAATTGGAACTACTGCAAATGAAATTTTTTCATATTTTTGCATTGCAATTTTTTTAGGCACAAGTTCGCCCAAAACGAGTGAAAAATATGACATAATCAGAGTAATGAGGACCGTTGAAACGGCACTAATAACGCCTAAAGGAATAACAGTTACAATAGATGTTTTTGAAATGGCATTCGTAAGCATAACAGCAAAGCTTTGAGCAGCAGTTGCCGAAGTGAGAAATCCTGCCAAAGTGACACCTATTTGAATTGTAGAAAGAAAATTGCTTGAATTTTTAGTTAGGCGTAAAATCTGCTTTGCCTTCTTGTCGCCCTCCTCGGCCATTTTGTCAATTTTGTTGTCATTTAAAGATATGATTGCTATTTCTGACATTGCAAAAAAGGCGTTGATAAGAATTAAAACAAGAAGAAAAAATATTTGTAAAATAACAGTCGCAGGGTCTGCGTCGTCCATAATATTGTGGACTCCTTTCAAAAATTAATAATATATTTTTTAAATTATACCTTAAAATGTTATTTTAGTCAATAGCGTGCCACTTTAACTTGACATATGGATTTGTTTTTTTGTATAATGAAGCTTGTCTTACCGAAAAAACTTTATATGGAGGAATTGTTTGAAGCGTTCAATTATTTTTGAAAACACTACAATTAATTATGAGCTAACTTACAAAAATGTAAAAAATATAAATTTAAGAATACATTCAAACTCATCAATTTTCGTGTCAGCAAACAAAAGTTTTTCCCCTGAGTATATAGATTTGTTTGTGTTTTCACATGGAAAAATGATTTTAAATTCTCTTCTAAAATTCAAAAAGATTGCGTCTTGCACCAAGAAAGAATTAGAATATAAAAATGGTGAACAGCTTGAACTTTTAGGAAAAAGCTTAACCCTAAAAATAATAGAAAGTAAAAAAGAAAGTGTAAAGATTTTTGAAGATACTATGATTTTAGCTGTAAAAGATGAAAATAATTTTAAAGGAAAGCAAAAACTAATTCAAAGCTTTTTAAAAGATGAATGTGCAAAAGTATTTGCAGAAATCCTTGAAAACACAAAACCAAAGCTTAAAAACTATAAAATACCAAATGTGATTATCAAAATCCGCAAAATGAAATCACGCTGGGGTTCGTGCCAGCCAAAAACGGGAATTGTAACTCTTAATTCTCAGCTTATAAATGCTCCGATTGGTTGTATTGAATATGTGGTGTTGCACGAGCTTTGCCACTTTGTACAGCCAAACCATTCAAAAGATTTTTATAGCCTTGTAAGTGCGATAATGCCAGACTATAAAGAAAGAAAAAAGCTTTTAAACACATACATTTTAATTAATTAAAAGAAAAAAGGTAAAATAATGCAAAATGATGAGCAACAACAAAAAAATAGATTTACAGAGCTTTCCAAGAGGGCAGTAGAAAGGAACAGCTTTGCTTTTTCAGAGTTTTTAAACATTGATGAACAAGATATTTTAGCGAGGACAAAGCTGTTTTCTGCTTTAAAGCTTTGGGGCGGATATGAAAATGCCGAACGGCGAATAGCAGGATTTTGTGAAGATGATATTTTGAAAAAAGATTTTCCAATATCCCTTATAGAGGTTTCGCCGAATTTGCAAAAGTTTGCAGATGATTTAACTCATCGTGATTTTTTAGGAACGCTTATGGGGCTTCAAATAAAGCGTGAGGTGTTAGGCGACATTATTATTTATGAAAATTGTGGATATATTTTTTGTCTTAATTCAATATGTGATTATATTTTAGAAAATCTAATAAAGGTTAAACATACAAATGTTAAATGCAAAAAAATCGTGGAGCTACCGATTGAGGCAGTGAAAATTCCTGAAAAAGTTGAACTGGTAGTTTCGTCAGAGCGTCTTGATGTTATTATTTCTGCGGTATACAAATTATCAAGGGGAAATTCGCAAAAGCTTTTTTCAGCAAGGCGGATTTTTATAAACAATAAAATGACCGAAAATACATCTTATACCCTAAGTGAGGGCGATGTAGTTTCAGCCAGAGGTTTTGGAAGATTTATTTATGAGGGAAAAGAAAGAGAAACGAAAAAAGGCAGAAATGTAGTGTCGGTCAGAGTTTATTAAGAATACACTTTAACTGCTTTTCACCCAATTCTCTTGCCATTTTCAAGTTCAATTCTGCCAACATATGGAGCAATAAAAAATCCTGTAAAGGTGGTTTCATAAAATGTTAGAGAAATCGGAACGCCTTTTCCTGATAAAGCATCAGCATAAATCGTTGCAGTGAGCGTGTTCCCAGTAGTCACTAAATCTTTAATATTATAATTAGGCGTTTCACGATGGGGAGCATTGATTTCAAAATCATACTCTCCATTTTTATTTGAAATTGTAATATAAATGTCAGACTTAAACCAAATCGTATCAATAGTGCATACCCATTTTCCTAAACCAATCATAATTTCTCCCTTTTTTATAATATTTAGTTGTTTAAAAATTTTCACATCAATAAATTTTCGGCGAATATACTCGTCTGCCATATCAATATATATGCTAATATATACACCATAATACATAAAAAATCTCCCCGATATTCAAACGAATACCGAGGAGATTTAAAATTAATCAGTCTTATTCAGGCTCATACATTGATTTAAGCTTAACAAGATGGTCATACTTATCTTTTGCATAACCTTCAGATGCTGTGAACAATGTTTCAGCTCTATCTGGGAATGCACGAAGAAGTGAGTTATAACGAACTTCATTCATTATGAAGTCACGATAGCTCGTTGATGGCTCTTTGCTGTCAAGCATAAATGGATTTTTGCCCTCTGCTGTGAGTCTTGGGTCAAAGCGGAAGTTGTGCCAGTAACCTGCTGCAACAGCTGCTTTTTCTTCTGTCATAGAAATGCCCATACCGCCCTTAATTCCGTGGTTGATACAAGGAGCATAACCAATGATGATTGATGGGCCCTTGTATGCCTCAGCCTCTGTGATTGCCTTGATGCACTGATTATAATCAGCACCCATAGCAATTTGAGCAACATAAACATAACCATAGCTCATAGCGATTTGTGCAAGGTCTTTTTTCTTAACAACTTTACCAGCAGCAGCAAATTGAGCAACAGCGCCAGTTGGAGTTGATTTAGAAGCTTGTCCGCCTGTGTTTGAATAAACTTCGGTATCAAATACGAAAATATTAACATCTTCGTTTTGAGCGATAACATGGTCAAGTCCACCAAATCCGATGTCATATGCCCAGCCATCACCACCGAAAATCCATTGTGATTTCTTAGCAAGGAAGTCAGCGTCTATAATAAGGTCTTTAGCAGCAGCTTTTTCTTCATCAGTTTTAAGGCTACTTTCATTTGCAACAGTAGCTTTAAGAAGTTCTTTTGAAGGAACATCATTAGCAGCTCTATCGTCCATTGTGTCAAGCCATGCCTTAGCAGCAGATGAAAGGGCGTCATTGTCACTGTTTGCAAGAACTTTTGCATCATCAGACAATCTGTTTCTAAGTTGCTTATTAGCAAGCATCATTCCAAAGCCAAATTCAGCATTATCTTCAAAGAGTGAGTTTGACCAAGCTGGGCCATTACCATCTTTGTTCATTGTATAAGGTGTGCTTGGAGCAGAACCGCCCCAAATTGAAGAACAACCTGTTGCGTTAGCAACGAGCATCTTATCACCAAAGAGTTGAGTAATAAGCTTTGCATAAGGAGTTTCGCCACAGCCTGCACAAGCACCTGAGAATTCAAGAAGTGGTTGTTTAAATTGGCTACCCTTAACGGTTGTAGGTTTAAACTTCTCAGCAACTTCATCTTTTGCAGGGAGGTCTTGACCATATGCAAATACTTCTTGTTGAGCTGATTGTGTTTCAAGTGGTTTCATTGTAAGAGCTTTAACGCCTTTTTTGCCTGGGCAAACATTGGCACAAGAGCCACAGCCAGTACAATCATAAACTGAAACAGTCATAGCAAATTTCATTCCAGGAAGTCCTGTCATATCGGTTTTAATCATATCTGCAGGAGCATTTGCAGCCTCAGCTTCTGTTAATGCGATTGGGCGAATAACAGCGTGTGGGCAAACATATGCGCAGAAATTACATTGAATACAGTTGTCAGGATTCCAAGTAGGAACATCAACAGCAATGCCTCTTTTTTCAAATGCAGCAGAGCCTTGTGGGAAAGTTCCGTCTTCAGAACCGATAAATGTTGAAACAGGGAGAGTATCACCAAGCTGTGCATTTGCAGGATCAAGAATTTCTGTAACGAATTTCTTCATATCAGTACGCTTTGTGTTAACTTCTTTAACAGCGAGAACATCAACTGCATTAGCCCAATCGGCAGGAACATCAACAGCAACTGCTGACTCAACGCCTTTTTCAATAGCATTATAATTCATTTGAACGATTGCGTCGCCCTTTTTGCCATAAGATTTCTTAGCAGCAGCTTTCATAAGATTAACAGCTTCGTCTTTGTCAATAATTTTTGAAAGTGCAAAGAATGCAGCTTGAAGGATTGTATTAACACGCCCACCAAGACCAAGTTCTTTAGCAATATGAGTAGCATCAATTGTATAGAATTTAATATCGTTTTGTGCGATATAGCTCTTCATAGATGCAGGAAGCTTTTGTGAAAGTTCATCTGCACTCCAAGAACAGTTAAGGAGGAATGTTCCACCTTTTTTGAGGTCCTCAACCATCTTGTATTTAGTAACATAAGATGGATTGTGGCAAGCAACAAAGTCAGCTTGATTGATATAATAGGTTGACTTAATTGGTTGTTTACCAAAACGAAGATGAGAAATTGTAACGCCACCTGACTTCTTTGAGTCATAAGCAAAATAGCCTTGAGCGTACATATCAGTGTTATCACCAATAATTTTGATTGAGTTTTTGTTTGCACCAACAGTACCGTCAGCACCAAGTCCCCAGAACTTACAAGAATGTGTTCCGACAGGAGTTGTATCAGGGCATTTAACTGTATTAAGAGAAAGATAGGTAACATCATCTTCAATACCGATTGTAAATCTTTTCTTAGGAGCAGCAGCCTTCATATTGTCATAAACAGGAACGATTGTTCCAGGGTGTGTGTCTTTAGAGCCTAAACCATAACGCCCACCGTAAACAGGAACGCTTGTGAATTCAGAATCTTTAAGAGCAGCAACAACATCAAGGAATAATGGCTCGCCGAGAGAACCTGGTTCTTTTGTTCTGTCAAGAACTGAAATAGCTTTAACAGTTGATGGAATAACATCAACAAGATGTTTAGCTGAGAAAGGTCTGTAAAGACGAACTTTAACAAGACCGACTTTTTGACCGTTTGCATTGAGATAATCAATTGTTTCTTCGATAGTATCACAAGCAGAACCCATAGCAACGACAACATATTCAGCATCAGCAGCACCATAGTAGTTGAAAAGCTTATAGTCTGTACCGATTTTTGAATTGACTTCGTTCATATATTGTTCAGTAGTCTTAACAACATCATCATAGAATGGGTTGCAAGATTCTCTGTGTTGGAAGAAAATATCAGGGTTCTCAGCAGAACCACGAAGAACAGGATGCTCAGGATTTAATGCACGACGACGGAATTCATTAACAGTGTTAATATCCATCATTGAGCGTAAATCTTCATAATCCCATATTTTAATTTTCTGAACTTCATGAGAGGTTCTAAAACCATCAAAGAAGTTAAGGAAAGGAACTCTTGATTTAAGAGTTGAAAGGTGAGCAACAGCAGTAAGGTCCATAACTTCTTGAACATTACCAGCACAGAGCATAGCATAACCGGTTTGACGGCAAGCATAAACATCTGAATGGTCACCAAAAATGTTAAGAGCGTGTGATGATACACAACGAGCAGAAACATTGATAACACTTGGAAGAAGTTCACCAGCAATTTTATACATATTAGGAATCATAAGGAGTAAGCCTTGTGATGCGGTGAAAGTTGTTGTGAGAGCGCCTGCTGCGAGTGAACCATGAACAGCACCAGCTGCACCTGCTTCAGATTGCATTTCAGCAACTCTGACATTTTGACCAAAGAGGTTCTTAGTGTTTGCTGCAGACATTTTGTCTGTTTCTTCAGCCATAACTGAAGATGGAGTGATTGGGTAGATAGCTGCGACGTCAGTGAATGCATAAGAAACATGAGCCGCTGCATTGTTGCCATCCATAGTTTTTGTCTTACGATTATCTATGGTTGTCTTTTTTTCTGCCATTTTAATATTTCCTCCTTAATGGATAATTATAAATGTATTAGCATACTCAATAATTCTAACACTTTTAGGCTGTATTGTAAACACAAATTACTATTTTAATGACATAAAAGGATAAAAAATAACGATGCTTTTCGTGAAAATTTTAACAACTTTGTATAATTCTTGGATTTATGGCTTTAGCCACCGTGTCATCCTGAGCATAGCGAAGGATCTCAACCACCAAACATCTTCATTGAAACCTTGCGATTCTTCTTGCGTTCAGAATGACAAATAACCAAACCATAGTCATCACCAGTTCTTGACAATAATGCCATATAAATGATACCATAGTGTTTTAATGATTGTAACTTCAATTAAGGAGAAAAAAATGCTATTATCTGCGGAACATATATCAAAAAATTATGGAATGAAACAGCTATTAACTGATGTTTCATTGTATCTAAATGAAAAAGACAGAATAGGTATCATAGGAATAAATGGTACAGGAAAAAGCACATTGCTAAAAATTCTTGCAGGCTTAGAGCCTCCTGACGATGGTAATATAATTTCTAATCCTAATTTGAAAACAGTCTATCTTGTGCAAAATCCGATAATGAATGACAATTTTACGGTTTTAGAACAAGTGTTTGAGGATTTTTCAGATGAATTTAAAGAAATAAATGCCTATGAGGCAAAAGCAATGCTAACAAGGCTTGGAATAAATGATGTGAGTGCTAAAATCGGTACGCTTTCAGGCGGTCAAAAGAAACGGGTAGCGTTAGCGGCAGCACTTATTCATCCTGCTGATGTTCTTATTTTAGATGAGCCTACAAATCATCTTGACAGTGAAATGGTGTGCTGGCTTGAAGAATATCTAAGAAGATTTAACGGTGGAATAATAATGGTCACGCATGACCGATATTTTTTAGAGCGTGTTGTAAATAATATAGTTGAGCTGTCGGGCAGTAAGCTTTATTCATACGAAGCGAATTATTCAAAATATTTAGAGCTAAAAGCACAGCGTAGCGAAATGGAAAATGCAAGTGAGAGAAAAAGGCAGTCAATTTTGCGAAAAGAATATCAATGGATTACCCGTGGCGTTAGGGCAAGAGGAACAAAAAGCCGTGAACGCATTGAAAGATATGAAACTCTTAAAGATATGTCATCGCCCGAATTAGATGAAACAGTTCAAATAGCAACAATTTCAAGCCGTCTTGGAAGCAAAATCATAGAGCTTAAAAATGTGTCAAAAAGCTATGGAACTCGCACGATTATTGATGATTTTTCATATATGATTAATCGTAATGACCGCATAGGTATTGTAGGAAAAAATGGTGCAGGAAAATCCACTCTTTTAAACATTATTTCAATGGAAATTACACCCGACAGTGGCGAAGTTGATATTGGTTCAACGGTGAAAATCGGTTATTTTATGCAGGAATGTAGTGAGCTTGATTTTAGCCAAAAAGTATATGACTTTATTAGTGATATTGCAAGCGAGGTTAAGACCTCAGAGGGAACTTTTTCAGCCTCACAAATGTTAGAACGATTTTTATTTAACGCTGATTTACAATATACAACTATTGGCAGATTAAGTGGTGGCGAAAGGCGAAGGCTTTATCTTTTAAGCATTCTTATGTCTGCGCCAAATATTCTTTTGCTTGATGAACCGACAAATGATTTAGACATCGAAACGCTGACAATTCTTGAAGATTATCTTGAGTTTTTTTCGGGGGCTGTTATTGCTGTTTCTCATGACAGATATTTTCTTGACAAGGTTGCAACATCAATTTTTGAAGTTGCAGAAAATGGAAAAGTTAAAAATTATTTAGGGAATTTTAGCGATTATTTAGAAAAGCGAGAAAAATCACAGCAGGGGCAGGAAAAGAAAAAATCACCGTCAAAAGGTGAAAAATCAACAGATATAAAGCAAAAAATGCTACCCAAAAAGCTCAAATTTTCTTTTAATGAACAGCGTGAATTTGAAAATATTGATGATGAAATTGCAAAATTAGAAAAAGAAATTGAAGAATGTTCGTCTGAAATTTTAGCATCGTCGAGTGACTATGTAAAGCTTGAGGAGCTTATGGCAAAAAAAGAAAAGCTGTCAGCAGAGTTAGACGAAAAAACAGAACGATGGGTTTATTTAAACGAACTTTCAGAGAAGATAGAAAAGCAAAATATCAAGTGAGAGGGGAAAATTTAATGGATAATCAAGAAGTAGAGCATAAAAGGCGTGTTAGATACAAGGGGACGCACCCTAAAAACTTTAAAGACAAATACAAGGAATTAGATCCAATCAAATATGCAGACACGGTTGAAAAAATAATCGAAAAAGGGCATACCCCAGCAGGTATGCACATTTCAATTTGCGTAAAAGAAATTTTAGAAATTTTAGATATTAAATCGGGGCAAAAAGGGCTTGATGCAACGCTTGGATATGGCGGTCATACTCTTGAAATGCTAAAATGTTTAGACTCAAAAGGGCATTTATATGCTCTTGATGTTGACAGCATAGAAATCGAAAAAACTCGAAAACGCTTAGAAGATTTAGGCTATGGAGCTGACATCTTAACAATTTTACATCAAAATTTTGCAGACATTGATAAAGTGGCAAAGACAGCGGGATTATTTGACTTTGTGCTGGCGGATTTAGGCGTTTCATCAATGCAAATTGACAATCCCGATAGGGGATTTTCATATAAAAAAGATGGACCATTGGATTTAAGATTAGATCCTAAAAAAGGAATTTCAGCAGCCGAGCGACTTAAAGATATTACATTTGACGAATTAGAAGGTATGCTGATTGAAAACGCTGATGAGCCTTATGCCACTGAAATTTCAAGGGCAGTCATTTCAAAAATTAAAAAAGGCGGTAACATCTCAACAACAACTAAGCTTCGTGAAATAATAGAAAATGCACTTTCGTTTTTGCCTGCTGATAAAAGAAAAGATGCAGTTAAAAAGTCATCACAACGAACATTTCAAGCACTGCGAATTGATATTAACAGCGAATTTGAGGTGCTATATGATTTTTTAGAAAAACTGCCAAATGTGCTTGCAAGCGGTGGGCGTGTTGCGATTTTGACCTTTCATTCAGGGGAGGACAGACTTGTTAAAAAGTCATTCAAGGCACTTCTTCGAGAGGGAGTTTACAGCGAAATTGCAAACGATGTGATAAGACCGTCAGCCGAAGAATGCAATATGAACAGTCGTGCCCGTTGTGCAAAGCTTAGATGGGCAATAAAAAAATAAAACAAAAAACAGCAGACATAAAAATCTGCTGTTTTTTCTTTTTCTATAAATTATTGCTTTTGGTATAAAACCTCATCATTTTTAATGGTTGCAAGAACCTCAATGTTTCGTAATTCCATAGGGTTTACAGTTAGAGGATTTTGAGAAAGTATTACAAAATCGGCATACTTAGATGGGCTAATGCTTCCCTTTTTATCTTCTTCAAAATATTGATAAGCTGCATTAATCGTAACGGATTTAAGGGCATCATAAACAGAAATGCACTCATCTTTCCCAAGAATTATACCGCCCCTTGTCACACGATTTACCGCACACCAAATTGTTTCTAACATATTCGGCTCAATAACAGGTGTATCTTGATGAAAAGTGAATAAAATATTGTGCTTTAATGCAGAAGAAGCGAGGCTGATTTTTGACGCTCTCTCTAAGCCGAAGTTTTTAATATGGACATCACCCCAGTGAAAAATATGAGCAATGAAAAATGACGGAATAATTCCGAGCGATTTTACATCTGAAAGCTGCTCTCTTGATAAAAGCTGAGCGTGAATTATAACAGGGCGACAATCTTTAATATTTACTTTATTGCTTACAGTTTTAATAGCATTAATATATTGCTCTGCCGCCGCATCACCATTGCAATGTGCTAAAATCTGCATATTGTTTTTTCCTGCGTGAAGTACAGCGTCAACAACTTGATTGTCTTGCATCGTACCATATCCATAATAATCTTCGTCGCCGATATAGGGCGTTTTCATCCATGCAGTTCGCCCTTGCGGAGAGCCATCTAAGAATATCTTGTAGCCTCCAAGCTTAAAATGACGGTCATATTTTTTAACGGACTTTGGAAAGGCTGAAAAAATAGCATCTTCATCTTTCAAATCCGCATAAGCGACAACATCAAGCTTTAAAGCATCTTGACTAAGAAGCATATTATAAAGCGGAATTAATTGCCCTACTGCCATACCCTCTTGAATTGTTGCTATTCCGTGAGAGGCATAGCTATTTTGAGCTTTTTGAAAAGCGGACATAAGAGTATTTATATCGGACATAGGAACTTTTTTAAGATATGTGAAAAATGCGTTTTCTTCCATATAACCTGTTAATTTCCCGTTTTCACAGCCAATAATACCGCCAACAGGAGAAAGAGTATCAGCAGTGATATGGAGCTCTTTTAATGCCATTGAGTTAAATACACCGATATGACCACAGGCGTGCTGAATGACAAGCGGATTGTTTTCACAGCATTCATCAAGAAGTGCCAAATCAGGGTGGCGTTTTTCCAAGAGCGAATTATGGTCATAGGCTCTGCAAACAACCCATTGGTGAGGGGGAATATTATTGTCTAAAACAAATTTTTTAATGCTCTCTGAAATTTCAGCAAAGCTTTTGCAGTTTTCCAATGAAACCTGTAAAAAAGAGGTTGCATATGAAGAAAAATGGCTGTGTGCATCAATAAAAGCAGGTAGCATTGTTTTGCCTAATAGATCAATCTTTTCAGCGTTATTTGATTGCTTTTGCAAAGAACTATAATCGCCGACTCCTATTATAATTCCATCATCAGTCAGCACTGCGTCGGCGAGTTTTTCTGATTGCATTGTCAATATAAAACCATTGTAATATAACTTTTGCATAGGCACGCTTCCTTTCATTAAAATATCAATAATTGATAAAAATCACAGTATTATAAAGTGTTCCTTATTTTATCACAAATTATCCATAACATCAATAAGCATAGGCTTGTTCAAATTGTAAACCCAGTCGCATTTTTAGGTTGACAATGTAATCTATTAGTGATATTATTTTAGAGATTAAGGAGGGCTAAAAATGACAACTAAAGAAAAATTAATTGAACTTTTTGAAGCTAATAAGGGCGAATATTTTTCGGGTGAAGATATTGCCAAAGCCTTATCAATATCACGAACAGCAGTTTGGAAAGCTGTAAAGCAACTTCAAAGTGATGGCTATATGATAGATGCAATAACCAACAAAGGATATAGCCTTTCACCAAAAACAGATATACTTTCCCCATTGGGAATAGAAAAATATTTAAATTTTGACTTTCCAAAAATGGAAATTGTTGCTTTTTCAACCATAGCTTCAACGAATTCATATGTTCGTGAAAAAGCAGCAGAAGGAAAAAATACAGGCTATACAGTTGTATCAAACGAACAAACCGCAGGGCGTGGCAGGCTTGGTCGTAATTTTTATTCACCGCCTGACACGGGGTTATATATCAGCACACTTCTTCGCCCAAAAAACAATTCTGCAAACGAGGCTTTAAATATTACAACAATGGCGGCAGTCGCAATGTGTGAAGCTATTGAAAGCTTATCCTCACAAAAAGCAGAGATAAAATGGGTAAACGATATTTATGTTGGTGGCAAAAAAGTTTGTGGAATTTTAACCGATGGCTCTTTAGAAATGGAAAGCAATACTTTAGAATATGCAATTTTAGGTCTGGGAATAAATATTTATCGCCCTAAAAACGGATTTCCAAAAGAAATTAAAAACACTGCCGGCTTTCTTTTTGACACTCCGCAGAACGATTTTAAAAATTGTTTGGCAGGGGAATTTTTAAATAAGTTTATGGCTTATTACAATTCAAAAGACAAGTCAATTTATATTAATGAGTACAGAAAAAGAAGCCTTGTAGTAGGCAAAAAAGTAAAAGTAATTTCAAAGGGCGAAACAAAAAATGCTCTGGTTATAGAAATTGATGACAGTTGTAGACTTCACATTAAATATGATGATGGAAAAGAAGAATTTTTATCATCGGGTGAAATAAGCATTAAACTTTAAAAAGCGAGGAAATCCATTTGAAAAACACCAAAGATTTGATTTTATCAGCATTATTTACAGCGTTAATTGCTGTGGGTGCATTTATAAAAATACCCGTTCCAATAGTTCCCTTTACGCTTCAATTTGCATTTGTTTTGCTCGCAGGGCTGTTGCTACCTAAAAAATTCAGCTTAATTTCAGTGCTAACATATATATTTATGGGGCTTGTCGGCTTGCCTGTATTTGCAGAGGGCGGTGGAATTTCATATATTCTAAGACCAAGCTTTGGCTATATAATAGGCTTTGCCGTAGCGGCATATGTTATAGGCTTTATTATAGAAAAGTCAGCGACCCCTCACTATAAGCGACTTTTAACTGCAAGCTTTATCGGGCTTTTCATAGTGTATCTTTTTGGAATGATATATTATTATTTAATGAGCAACTTCTATTTAGGCACGCCAATAGGTTTATTGCCTTTATTTATATATTGCTTTTTGCTAACAGTTCCAGGGGATATTGTGCTTTGCATAGTTGGTGCAAGCATTGCAAAAAGAATGATACCAATCATAAAAAAAGGAGTGACGAGATAATGTCATATGTTGAGAATTTAAAATGCAAAGTCTTAAATTATGGTGAATGTTCAAAAGAAGAAGCGTTAGCTCTTTACAATGAGCCTTTAGAGGAATTATGTAGTAGTGCCAATGAAATTAGAAAGCACTTTTGTGGCAATCAATTTGACATTTGCACAATTATAAATGGTAAAAGCGGAAGATGCTCTGAAAACTGTAAATTTTGTGCGCAATCGGCACATAACCATACTAATGCAGAAGAATATCCATTGCTTTCAAGTGATGAAATTGTTAAGGGCGCAAAGCAAAATGCAAAGCAGGGAGTGCTTAGATATTCAATAGTGACTTCAGGCAAAAGGCTGTCTGACGATGAAATTGATGAAATGTGCGAAGCGGTCAAAAAGATAAAAAAAGAAAGCAATATTTCAGTTTGCGTTTCCTTTGGACTTTTAAATGAAAATCAGTATAAAAAGCTTAAAGATGCAGGCGTTAGCAGGGTTCATAACAATCTTGAAACCTCACGCAGAAATTTTTCAAATGTTTGTACAACTCACACTTTTGACGATAAAATATCAGCTATTCGTGCGGCACAATCTGCTGGATTATCAGTTTGCAGTGGTGGCATTATGGGGATTTGTGAAACCGTCGAGGACAGAATAGATATGGCGTTTACTCTAAGTGAGCTTAAAATAAAAAGCGTTCCTATGAATATTTTAAATCCTATTTCAGGAACTCCTTTTGAAAGCAATAAAAAACTCACAAATGAAGAAATTAGGCGAATAGTAGCAGTATATCGTTTCATTTTACCAACTGCATCAATCCGTCTTGCAGGTGGCAGAGGCTTGCTAAAAGACAAAGGAAAATCCTGCTTTTTATCGGGAGCAAATGCTGCAATTTCGGGCGATATGCTTACGACATCGGGAATAACCGTAAAAACCGATATGAAACTTTTAAAGGACCTTGAATACGAGGTGAAACTTTGCAATGAGTAAAAATTTATTTGTTACAGGCACAGGAACAGATGTAGGAAAAACATTTGTAACAGGTCTAATTTTAAAAAAGCTGAATGAAAATGGCGAAAAATCAGCATATTACAAAGCGGCTATGAGTGACAATGAAAGAAGAAAAGATGGCAGTTTAATTGCAGGCGATGCACTTTATGTCAAAACGATTTCAAAAATAAATCAGCCACTTTCAGAAATGTGCCATTATATTTATGAAACCGCTGTTTCTCCGCATTTGGCTTCTCGTTTAGAGGGAAATCCAATCGATATGAATGTGGTGGTTGATGGATTTAAAGCAGTTAGCAAAAATTATGATTATGTGACTATGGAAGGCTCGGGCGGAATACTTTGCCCCTTGTGTTTTGACGAAAAAAAGCTTCAATTAGAGGATATAATTAAAGAGCTTGCCTTAGGCTGTATTATTGTTGCCGATGCAGGGCTTGGCACAATTAATTATGTAACATTGACAGTAGAATATATGAAATCTAAAGGCATTCCAATAAAAGGCATAATCTTCAACCATTTTCATAGTGGCGATGTAATGGAGGAGGATAATCTGAAAATGTGTGAATTTATGACAGGAATAAAGGTGTTAGCCTGCGTAAAAGATAGCGACACAGACCTTGATATGTCAATAGATTTGTTAAAATCACTTTACGAATAACAAGATTATTAAGAGCTAAAAATTCATAAAAGAATGCCCCTTTTACATCATTTTAGATGCAAAAGAGGCGTTTTCATTACTTCATTATAAAATCCATTTAGCTAAAATTATTTTAAATAAAAGCCAACTATCTTCATTTCTTTATCAAAAGTTATTGTGTAAGTAACCTTTTGATTTTCATATTTTGCAGTCATTACTGCAACTGCACAGTCATTGCCGTCTTTATCTTTTGTTCCTGCTACTGTTTGAGAAGTGTATTCTTTAAACTTGCCTGCATTTGGCATAACTTGGTCTATTGCCTTTTTCATAACTTCAGCAGAAAGGCTTGATTTAATGCTTTCGCTAACAAGAGCAGAAAATTCTTCAAACTTTTTCTCGTCAAGAGCAGTTATAGATGCTTTTGCACCATCTTTCACCTTAGCCTCGTCAAACGCAGCAGCGAGAGGGGCAGCGCCACAGCCTGAAAACAGGACTAACATTGCAAGGAATACTGTAATTAAAGAAACAACTTTTTTCATAGTTTAACACCCTTTTCATCAAAATTATGTTTTTTCGCAAAGACCGTATATGCTATAAGAGCAATGGCAAAAATCGCCAAAACACCTTCTAATAGCCAAGCATTAATACCTAACATAGGTAAAATTCCGCATAGAGTGTCAATAATGCAGTGAACAAAAATTGCAGCTAAAAGATATAAAAAAGATTTGCTTTTATTAATTCCAACAACAATAATCATCGTCATTCCTATATGCATAGCCATTGCTGAAATTCGTTCTACTACGCCCATAAATATTGATAATTCGCTTAGATTATATAGTGCCATTGAAGTGCTGTCAATTTGAGCCTGAGGAGAACTCGCCATTAAGGAATTAAGAGTTCCGTTATTAATGGCAAAAACACAAACAAGAGTATTAATAAGCGAGATTACAGTAATTAAAATGACCTCAATGCCACCGTGACCTATTCCAAAGGCAATGCCATCACCAAACCGAAGCCCTTTTTTAAAAAAGCCTTTTAAAAATATAAATCGTGCTGTTTCTTCAAAAACTCCTGCACTAAGACCTAAAAACAAGCAATATAAAACAGGGTGATTAACAGAAAACGCACCGTACCAACTGAATTTAGGAAGAATAATTTGTAAAATCGGAAGTCTTAGAGCAATTTGTGAAATAAAAAATGCCAAAGCACCAAGGAAAAACGGTTTTGCAATTTTTTTGTATTTAATTTTTGAAAAAACGAAGCCCAAAACAGGCATAAGAACGCATAAAACTATGCTTATAATTAAAGAAACAATGACGCTAAGGGAAATTTTATTCATGAGTTCATCTCAATTTTTTTAAATTTATAAAACAAATTATACTCCAATTTTAATGGCTGTCAATAAAATTTCGAAGATTTAATATAATCTTAACACTGCCTATAATTCGATAAGGGCAGAATATCTGTATTATTAGCTTTATAATAGAATAAAACTGCTTTATTCTTAAACTTGCAATTGAATAAAATTGTTATTCATTGTATACTAAAAGTGATTAGTATTTCAAAAGAATAGAGGGTGGCAGTTATGTTAATAAAAGAAGATGTAATAAAAAGGATTAAAGACGATGGAGTTGTCGCAGTTGTTAGAGCAGCATCAGAAAGCGAGGCAAAGAGGATAGTTGAAAAATGCGTCGATGGTGGTCTAACATCAATTGAATTGACTTTTACAGTGCCATTTGCTCATAAAATAATTGAAAGCTTGGCGGTTTCATATGGCAATCAAATTTTATTGGGGGCAGGAACGGTATTAGACTCTGAAACAGCAAGAATTGCTATTCTTTCAGGGGCAAACTTTATAGTTTCACCACATTTTAATGCTGATACAGTAAGGCTTTGCAATCGTTACCGTATTGCTACTATGGCAGGCATTATGACAATAACAGAAGCGGTAACCGCAATGGAAGCAGGAACTGATATTTTAAAGCTTTTTCCTGGCGATTTGTTTAGCCCTAATTTCATTAAAAGCGTTTTAGCACCACTCCCACAGGCACAAATAATGCCAACAGGCGGAGTTGATATAGAAAACACAGCAGAGTGGATAAAAATGGGTGCTGTCGCAGTCGGTGTTGGCGGAAATCTAACAAAAGGTGATATTACTGAAAATTCGAGAGCGTTTATGAATGCGGTTAAGGCTGCACGAAAATAAAAGGAGAGCATATGGTTGTTGCATTCGGAGAAATAATGATGAGGCTTTCACCGCCTAATCACGAAAAATTTTTACAGTCGGAACTATTTAAAAGATATTTTGGCGGTGCAGAGGCAAATGTTGCAATCGCCTTGGCACAGTTGGGCGAAGAAGTTAGATTTGTAACAGTTCTTCCCGAAAATGATATAGGAAAAGCTTGCTTTAACGAAGTCAGAAAATGGGGAGTTGACACTTCAAAAATCATAATGCAGGGGCAAAGATTGGGAATTTATTTCTGCGAAAACGGTGCATCACAGCGTGCGTCAAAAGTAATCTATGACAGAAAAAACTCCGCCATAGCTGAGGCCTCTTCGTCTATATATAATTGGGCAGAAATTTTAAAAAAAGCAGATTGGTTTCACTTTTCAGGAATTACTCCTGCACTGTCTGAAAACGCAGCAAAAGCAACTCTTGATGCTGTTAAAATGGCAAAAGAAATGGGAATAACCGTTTCGTGTGACCTTAATTATAGAAGAACTCTTTGGAGTGCAGATGATGCCAGAGAAACTATGAGCAAAATATTGCCTTATGTCGATGTGCTTATTACAAACGAATATCAACTTTATGATGTGTTTAGTGTAAAGGCGAGTAGCTTAACAGACACCGATAAATACTGTGAACTTACTGATGAAGTCAGAAAAATGCTTGATATAGATAGGGTTTACCTTACAATTAGGAATTCACAGTCAGCTTCAAAAAATGACATCTGGGCAGTACATTGTAAAGATAAACAGCTTTACACATCTAAAAAGCATTCCATAGAAATTGTTGACAGGGTAGGGGGCGGTGACGCCTTTTCAGCGGGTTTGATTTACGCAATAAAGAATGATTTTTCACCAAAAAAACAGCTTGATTTTGCAATATCGGCATCTTGCCTTGCACATACTGTCGAGGGAGATTTTTCTGTTTCAACAAAAGCTGAAATTGAAGAAATTATGGGCGAAAATGCCTGTGGTTTAATTCAAAGGTAAACATAAATAAAAACAAAAAACAACCGTACAAATTCTGTACGGTTGTTTATTTATAATAAAGAGAAAATTAATCTTTATTTTGATACATAACAGTTGGGTTATTATGCTTTTCATAGTCAGTGCTTGCCCAAATTTCATCAGCAACCTTTGCCCAGTTATTGGCAAAAGGCATAGTTTTTGCAATAAGGTCATTAACATCTTCAGGAGCGAGCATTTCAGTTGAATGTGCGCCACTTCTCTCAACAGCACCCTTGATTGCTTCAGGGTTATCAAGAATTGGGCAAGGGCGAAGATGGTTTTTATTCCATGGTTGACCGTGATAATATTCCATAAACAATGGGCTTTGTAAAGCTTCAATAAGTGAATGGTCTTTAATATTAACATTTGAATAGTGAACAAAAGCACAAGGCTCAACATCACCATTTGCGTTAATATGAAGATAATGCCTTCCGCCTGCGATACAGCCTTGAACATATTCACCGTCGTTCCAAAAGTCCATAAGGAAAATTGGTTGTTCTTCACGGGCTTTACGAATAAGCTCATAAGCACGCTTTCTTTGGTCAGCCGAGGCAACAAGGTCAACAACAGCATCTCTGCCAACAGGCATATATGTGAAATACCAAGAGAAGAAACAGCCTTTTTCAACAAGGAATTTAATATATTCTTCACCGCATACTTCTTCAACATTTTTTGAATGGTAACAAACAGAAGCACCAAAAGGAATGCCCATTTCTTTAAGCATATCCATAGCCTTTATTGTTCCTTCATAAGCACCAGCACCACGACGCATATCAGTGGCATCTTCGTGACCTTCAATGCTAAAGGCAAGATAGAAGTTTCCAACTCTTTTGAGTTCTTTTGCAAAAGCCTCGTCGCAAAGAGAACCATTTGTGAAAGCAAGGAAAGCACAATCAGGGTTTTCATCACAAAGTCTTATTAGGGTGTCTTTACAAATAAGTGGCTCTCCGCCTGAGAAAATCCACATATAAGTTCCAAGCTCTTTGCCCTCTTTTATAACTCTTGCAAGAGTTTCATAATCTAAAGTTGCACTTTTGCCATATTCAGCTGCCCAGCAACCTGTGCAGTGAAAATTGCAAGCAGCAGTAGGATCAATTAAGACTGCCCAAGGGATATTACAATTATACTTTTCGATTGCTGCCGTTCTAAGAGCATAACTGTTCATGGCTATGTTCATAACAACAGGGACCGCTTTATCAAGAATTTCAGGATTGACATTGTTCAAAAGGTTTTTAAAAAAGATGCTCCAGTTATTATTAGGGTCATCAAGAACTTTGTGAAGCCCCTCATAAGTAACTCTATTTACCTTTTGCCTATCTGCAAGCTCAACGAGTGATAAAATCTTTTTAAGGTTTTTATCGGGATCTTTACGAGCGTAATTTATCGCCTGCTTAATAGCAAAAGATGAAGCCGACTCTTTAATACTCATTCTATAGTTTCCTCCAAATTAATTACATTGTGAAATAAGCACATCACTGTGCGGACTTTTTGATTATACTTCTTTTGTTAATAGCTGTCAATGAACAAGAAACAAAATTAACAGATTGTACAAAATTAATAAAATCTAACCATTTGTTACAATACATATTACCCTATAAATACTTGTTTAATAAATAACCCTTGCATCAAATGTCGAAAAAGAGTATACTAATAACAGTATTATATTGAGGTATTTCGCACTTTTATGCCTCAAATTCGATATATTTACGACTTTTTTAGTGTTTTAAGGAGGCTTATTGTGAGTGCAGATTTACATTGCCATACAAAATTATCAGATGGCTCGCTTGGAATTGAAGATTTAATTATGTTGGCAAAAAAGAAAGGCATTTCGACCATTGCGATTACCGACCATGATTGTCTTGCAGGTACGGTTAGAGGCAAAATAATTGGTGATAGATATGGTGTTCAGGTAATCCCAGGAGTTGAGTTATCGGCAACCGATGAACAGACAGGGAAAAATGTTCATATAATCTGTTATCTCAGTGATGCTCCCGACAGGCTTGAGGGGCTATGCCACCGCAATTCGCTATCTCGCAAGAAAGCTGCTCATTATATGATGCTTCAGCTTACAAAAAGATACCCAGTATCGTCTGAATTTATTATCAAATGTGCGACAGGCTCAACAAACATCTATAAACAGCATATGATGCAGGCACTTATGGAATGCGGATTTACAACAACAATTTATGGTGACCTTTATGATACGCTTTTCAAAAAAGAAACTCCGGGCAATATTTTATACTCTCCTAAATATCCTGATATTGTTGATATTTTGACGGCAATTCACGATGCAGGCGGCGTTGCAGTTCTTGCCCATCCATATATTCTTGACTGCCTTGATTCTATTCCTCGTCTTGTTGAAAATGGGCTTGATGGAATTGAAGTTTGGCACCCGTCAACAACAGAAGAACAGCGTGCAGAGCTTAAAAAAATTGCAGCTAAAAACAAGCTTATAATGACCGGAGGAACGGATTTTCACGGTTTATATAACAGATATAATGTTTCTGTTGGCGATTGCGAAGTTCCTGATGATGCAGTAACAAAGCTTTTAGGCTATAAATCAAGGCAAAAGCGTCTTGCAAAAAAAGCACAGCGAGAGCTTGACGCTGAAAATGCAGTTTAAAAAACGGGAGGTTATTTCATGGAAGACAACGACATTAAAATTTTCACAAAAAAAGTAAACGACGAAAAAATTGATGAAGCTTTTCTTATCGCAGAAATGAATTCTCAAAGAAGCAATGGCAACATTGAAAAGGCAAAAAACTTAGGCGAATATCTCGCTACGATTTTCACTGATGAAAAAGCTCTTTTCTTAAATCTTGAGCCAATCATCGGAAAAATCAATTTTCCAAAGGCAACAGTCTTACAAATCAAAATCCTAATGTTTTTCACGGCTGAATATTGTATCAATAAAAGTCTGCCGAATATGCTCACAAAGAATACTGCAATAAATGCTCTTTATGATAATATTATGGATGATGCAAGTGATTTTTACGAGGAATTTTCAGACGGAGCAGAATACAGCTTCTATTATCTTGCTCTTAAAAAAGCAACTGATGGAAATGTTAAACTCGGAAAAACTTTTGCGATGCTTTGTGCTAAAGAGGGCAGCTCAGAATATATTGATTTTGGTGAAAAACTTTTTGATACTATCAGCAACCAAGTTTTCAATATTATTGAGGTTTTCGACTTTATAAAATAAAAAGCAATAAAATTTAAAAGGCTATGATATAGATGATTTTTCATTTTTACCATAGCTTTTTTTAATATATATCTATTAAAAAGAGAAAAATATTGAAAAATCACGAAATATTCTCGCTTTTATGCCTTTTTTCGAAAAAAGTTTTAAAAAACAGTGGTAATTTATATGAAAATGTAGTAAAATTACATATGATAATAGGCGTATACTATACTTTAGTAAAAAGTTCAATTATAAGGCAAAAAAGAGCCCATCTTCTTCAGCAATAATTAAGGAGTGAATTATCAATGAAAAAGGTTTTAAAAAATAATGGCGGCGTTGCAATGGTTATGGTCATTGTTTTAATTGCTATTATGTCGCTTATGGGTACAACGCTTTATGCTTATAGTATCCAAAGTGTTGCTACATATAGATTTGGTATCGACAGAAATAAGGCTGAATATCTTGCAAGGGCAGGAATAGAAGCTGCTGCATATCGTTACCAAAATGCTGTTATTCGTTCGAGCAGTGATGCTGATCTTCGTGATTTTATTGCAACAGGAGAAGCGCAGGCGGCAGTTATCGAGGGCAACAAAATTTATCTCGATAAGTCTGGGCAATATTTTGCATATCCTGCAGGAGAACCGCCAGAGGGTAGCTATGTAGGTTATTTTGAAGTGAAAATAACTAACGATGAAAAGGCAATCAACATTGCGTCAATCGGTCAAAGAACTACTGTAACAGTTAAACTTATAAAATCTCGTGGATATGTAAATGGCAAAATTGTCGCTAAGACAGCTTACATTTTACCTGCTACTGACGCTCTTAATAGTGGTTGGTATGATAAAGACGGAATAAAGCTTGATTATTTAGAAACAGAATATTCACAGGAACAAAGCACTCCTGAAATGAAAACAATAATTGGTGTTTCAAATACATTTAGAAAATATGTTGACGCTTTTAACAGAACTTATTCTTATAAAGTTAAATTAAAGCTTTTCGGCAAAGTATTTGAATACGATCCATTTAAAGGCAATGCTCCCACAGTTAAAGCTGATGTAAACTCATACATAGGCTATGGCAATACAGTGTTAAATGCACCTCTGCTTAGTGCAGGAAAGTCTAACGAAACAGGCCCAATTAAATTTAAGGCAGATAAAAAAGACCATCTTTGTTCGTTCATTTCAATGCAAAATCTATTTATAAATGCTCCAATTGAAACAAAGCCTGATCCTGGTCACTTTAACTTTATGTCACTTGTTGGAAACCAGATTGTTATAAACGGCGACATAAATATGTATATTTATTATATGAGTCCATCACTTTCGGTAAACCTTGCTAAAAATCTTATCAATAAGTTTTATTACAGCACGGTTTATCTTCAAACCCCTTCATCTGAAACCTCAACAGTTACCGATCCTGCTAAAAATGGCTGTGGCGAATGTGGAAAGGTTTATTTCAACGGAAATGTTTTTGTAAACATTGACTACCAAAATGAAGGCGTAAAAAGATATAAGGTGTTCTCTGCAGGCGATGTTTATTATTTTGACAAGTCTTTTTATAAAAATGACAGTGAAAAGATAAATGGCTCTCCAATCGGAATTGACCTTCTTAAATATTTTCTTGATACCTCCCTTGAAAAAGGGCATTTAAGCGCTCAAACGCTTCAAAGGCTTCAGTTCCTTCGCCAAGTATATTATCAAAATGCTTCAAGCGGTTCAACCGAGGGCGAATTTATGAACAACTACACAAATGTTCCAAAAAGTGGAAAAGTTGTTAGTATGCGAAAAGTAGATTTTAAAAAGAATAAAAATGTTGACACGATATATGACACTATTCCTCCAGCGGCAGTCGACTCGGCAGGAATTATTTGGGAATAATAATGAAGGGAGAAAGAAAAATGAAAAAAAGCAAATTTAGCCTTAAAGATAATCACGGAATGACACTCATTGAAGTGTTGACGGCAATTACACTTTTGACTATATTTTTAGGATGTATTCTTCCCCTTCTTGTTTCTACCACCAGAAACATAGTTACAGTAGGTGAAACGGTTAAAAAATCATACGCATCTAATAGTATAATGCAAAAGCTTTTGGGAAATATCGGCTCAAATGTTGGTTATACCGCAAATGTTGATAATATCCCATTAGATTTTAACATTGGTGCAAAAAAGCTTAAAACTCAAAAGTTAAACAGTATAACTGGTAATACATTGTTTTCGGGTTCAAAAGGTCCAGGCAGTGGTTATTCAACTTTTGTTGCTGACTCTGTTACTACAAGTATGTATTGCTACCCGTCGCATATAGCTGATGACTTTATAGAAAAGGATATTTCAATTATAGCGACAGGCTTCAAATTTGAAGATACATCTAAAACCGTAGTTTATTGGACAAATGAGTTAGGGCTTTTACAGGAGGTTCCGAAAACCTATACTGACAGTGATGGAAATCAAAGAAAATCTTATACAATCAAGATTGACAGGTTTGATGCTAAGGTTGCAAACTTTACAATTAAGGCAGATAACAAATATATTAACTATGAGCATTCTCCTATTGTTATTCAATATGGTTATAGTACGCCAATCCTTGCAAACAAATCGCTCACTGAACTTATGGCACCTGACAGTGAAGGCTTTAGCAAAAGAGTTATTGTAGAAGTTGATGCTCCTTCAATGATAATGGTCGGCGAAGATGCTAAGAAAAATGTTTATTATGTTACTGACGGTATTATTGATGACACGGGCGACCTAAAAATCGTTCGCAAAACAATGGGCGGTCAAAACAGTAAAAGTATACCACTTAACTCTGCTATGAATGATGTTCAGTGGATTCCTGCAGGTGAGGGCGATGATCCTCAAACAGGAAAACCTAATCAATTTGGCTATTACGCGATGTGCGGTGACAATGCTCAAATCAGGCGATTTTTGCGTTCGCCTGTCAGTGGTAACTACTATTGGGGTGGCGACAATACAATCGATTATACATATCACGCAACAACAAATGCACTAACCCCTGTTGAAACCTTTAGAAAAAGATATTTCAACACCCCTGAGGGAACAACCGTAGATACAAAATATGCCATTTCAATTGATCCAGGTGGAAGTGGTCGTGAAAATGCGGCTAATTCCTATTCACTTGATGGTCAATGGTACCATGGTCATGGTGGGCTTGTAGGTCTTAATACTTATACGGCATTTACAGTAAATGCAACCGATTTACCAGGCTTTGCAACACATAAAGTTTATAATAAAGATGGTGCTGAAACAACAGTTGCTGGCCCTGCCACAATAGGTTTTTGGACAGCAGGAAATTTAAAATTTGGAAACTGGGCAAGAAACCGTTATGACTTCTTTTGTGAGGATACTATGCAAAATGGGTCAACTTGGAGAAATGAAAAACTCGTTACAGCTAAAGAAATTAATGACTATAATACTTTTTCAGGGCTTTCAAACGAGAGTAACGCTATAACGCTGACATCAGTTGGCGGAATAAATATGGGTAATGCTGATTTTAGCACTGCTGGAGAAAATTATCCAAAGAAAAATTATACGCTTTATTGCGGATTTATTCCTGGTGTTATGGATATTTGGTCAAACTATGGAGGAAATTCAGGCGACTTTTCAGCTCAAGAGTTTGATCAATATTCACGCTGGAGGCAAACTCTTGGAATTGCATTTACACCAAGCACCGCAGTTCCAGATGCTGATTTTTACTCCTCCACTAGTAGTAATAGTTGGCCTAAGTCTACAAATACATTCGAATTCGGAAACCTTCCGCCAACTTCATTCTCACTTTCAGGAATTTGCGGAAAAAGAAATTTTGATAAAAATGCAAAGTCGTTTATAAGCCAAGTTAATTCCGATTTCAAAGCAAAAACAGGTTATGACAAAGAACTTTCTCCACTTCAAATTATTATTTTCCAAGAGGAAGTTCATGAGCAAGATGAAACAGATATTAGCTTTGCTTATCTTTCACAGCCTTACGCCTTTGGCGCACCAAACAAAAAAAGGCTTCGTGACTCAGGTATTGACCTTACAAATGATAAGCCTGAACATGCTAATGTTTATCAATGGAACTTTGACCTTGGAACAACCATTATTGATATTGACAGTATGAACTATGAAGATGGAAATGGCAAAGTTATTCCACTTTCTATCGCAGTTGGTTACACCTTATCAGGACTTGAAAACTCAGCAGATGGTGGTGTATCTTCTGCAAGCGCATATAATAATGGCGTAGTTTTCCTTCGCTCTGCAACAGGTGAGGAGGAAGGAACAAGTTCAGCCGCAAAAGGCTTAAAGCTTAAAGATGTTAGTAATGTTTTCAGCCAAATGTTTTACACTGATATGTACTATGATGTTGAGCAATATAACTCTCCACGATATACAACAGTAGCATCATCTGGTCAAAATACAAAAGAAAAGGCTTCAAGTGCATGGGGTTGGAGAGATAAATTCCATCCGTTGTTTGTTTCAGTGTACGGAAAAGAATTTTCTGAGGATTCATCACCAGAAAGATATTCATATTTAATGGGTCATATACTTCAAAACAAACGCCTTACCTCTGTTAGATGGGGTACAACTTATAATTCATCTCCTGAGGCAATGTGGGGTGCAAGTGACGGAACACTTATGAGCTGGCACACTAATATTGACGAAATAGACAAATTAGGCACAAAACCATATGCTGCTGATGACCAGTGGTGGTGGAGAGATTATCTTCCTTCTTATGATTATCAATCAATAATTGCTGAATTCCAAGCATATCATGCCTATGATAAGGTAAAAAAATATCCTAATCTTAAACATCAGTGGACAAATTTATTTGGTATTGCTCAAAAGAACAGAATAGTTTTGCAAGGGCAACATATTAATTGTATGACCAACCCTATATCTATTATGGCCGACGGTGAAACATTAGAATCCGCATCACCAGACCATAAAAATATAAAGCTGTACCCTTGGGAAAAGAATGCATTTTGGGATGCTGCAACAGCTACTGCTAAAGCTTGGGACGAAACAGGTTGGGGCTATGTAACAGATAAAATAGGATTTGTTTCAACTCTTGATACTGTTGAAGATATTGAGTTCGGAAATGATATTTGGGTAGCAGTTGGAACTCAAGGTCAAGCTTACCCTTCATACTGCAGAACAGGTTCTTTTGGTGCTGATAATAAAACAGCAGTTGTCGGAACAGGCAATGGCTCTTGGGTTAATGTTAAAACTTGGTGCAGACAGTTCCCAGAAAGTGTCTTTATGCACGGCCCAATTAATGGCGACGGCTCAACAGCAGATGATATAATGACCTGGCAAGCTGTTAAAATCAGTAACAATGAAAACTACAATATTCAGCAAATCAACTTTGTTGGTGGAATTTGGGTAGCAACAGGCTATTACGATGCTAATAATAACAATAAATATGATGAGGCAACCCAAAATACCGAGGCTGAAAAAGGCGTAGTATTCTTTGCGGCTGACCCAGGTAAGGCTTGCGGAGAAGAAAATGGCTGGAAAATTGCAAGTCCAAAAAGCAGCACAATCGGCGGAAAATCAATTACTTATACAGAATCTTATGCAGGCGTAGAAAAATGGGATTCTGAAGGAAATCCAGAAAAGTATTATCGTGCACCCGTTGGAGGTGTTAACTCCGCAGCTTGTCGTGATGACTAAGATTTGAATTTAATTAACCGCCCTTTTATGTATATGGGCGGTTAATAATGAAAAGGGTGATGGTAAGAAATGTCACAAAAATCCTTAAAGAGTTGTTTAAAAGAAAAAAAAGGCTTTACTTTAATTGAAATGATGGCTACTTGCATTATTTTGGCTTTAGTTACTGCTATGATTTCTCAAGTAACATTTTCATTTTACCGTTCATATCAAGTGACTGAAGCACGGTGGAAAGTACAAAATGAAACTAAAGTTGTTATGCAGCAGCTTGAAAATTCTCAAACAGGAGTAAAAAGCTCGGCAACAGCAGACTTGTTTTATTATGCCGATGTTACATCTGGAATTCCGGGACTTGCCGGAATTACCCCTGGCGATGTTGAAAAAGGTTATTATCTTGCCAAGGTTACAAAAAGCCAAGCTAAATACACTTATTTTTTCACACTTCCTGCACCTGCAGGTGAAAAGGGTGTCTATGTTTGGAAAGGGCAGGTAATTCCAACAGCAGATTCTGAAACAACAACAGCTTCTTCAACAACTCCTCCTCCTGTAACACCCGAAGTTCCAAATTCAAGTTTTATGTTTAAAAAAATAAGTTCAATTCCAATGGATATTGAATTTACAATTCCTTCTCGCCCAATAGTTCGCAGAGAAGAACCAGCGGGATCAGGGAATTATGTTACCGAACCTGACAATGACCTCAATAATATTTATTTAACAAGATGCGTTCATGTTGTTATTAAGGGTTCAGGAGATTATGGTAATAAATATTCGCTTGAAGAAACACTTTCTCTTGAAAATTTATTCCAAAATCAAGATGTTAATATTACAGCAGGCGAGCCAACTGATAAGGCGATAGTTGCAGGGTGGACAAATACTATTGCAAATGCCGATCCTGCGCTATATATGAAAACTCCTATTAAATTTTCAGAATGCCCAAATGCCACAAAACCTGCTAATGTTGCAAGATATATTGCAGTTGGCGAATATTATAGCTCGGGCGATGGCGGAAACAATATAGGTGATATGAATATCGGAAATACTGTTGGAATATGCGGAACAAAAGTTTCAATGGCAGGTTCAACAATGGAAAACTTTGTATTAGGCTCTATGCGTGACTTTAGAGATAATGTTTTATCAAAAAGTGACATTGGTACTAAAGTTATAGATTACTATTATAATAACTGGTCGCCAAAATGGGTTAAGGCTATGGCTGAAAATTCAAATATGGCAAAGCTTTATAAGGTGATTATCGTTCCTGTTGCTGCTGTCGCAAGTATTTTCTCATAAAACAATAATTCAAAAAATTACAAAAAAAGGCTATCTCATTAATTGAGATAGCCTTTTAAAATTATATATCGTTAATATCATATGGAGTTTTTTGATAAACAAAATAGTTAAGCCAATTTTGAAACAAAAGACTTCCTGCACCTCTCCAAGTAAGCAGTGGAGTTTTTTTAATGTCATCATCTGGAAAATAGTTATAAGGCATTTTAATATCTATGCCTTTATCTAAATCCCTAAAATATTCACGGGCAAGAGTGTCGCTGTCGTATTCACAGTGACCGGTGCAATAAAAATTTCGGCACTGCATATCAGAAATAAGGTGAACGCCAGCTTTTTCAGAATAAGAGAGAATTTGCAAATCCTTAACCATTGCAATATCCTCTTTTCTTGTTTCGGTGTGCCTTGAATGAGGAACATGGTAAACATCAGAAAATCCACGAAGAAGTGGGTGATAAAGGTCAAGCGGACGATGCTCAAAAACTCCAAATAACTTTTCTTTTAAATAATGCTTTTGAACGCCATATTGGTAATAGAGTGCTGCTTGAGCGCCCCAACAAATGTTAAAAGTTGAATACACATTTTTCTTTGCCCATTCAAAAATTTCGCAAAGTTCCTCCCAATAGTCAACTTCTTCAAACTCCATAAGCTCAACGGGAGCGCCAGTTACAATCATTCCGTCAAATTTCAGATTTTTAACTTCATCAAAGGTTTTATAAAATTGTAGCATATGTTCTTCTGATGTGTTTTTAGAAATATGACTGCTCACCTGTAAAAGGTCGATTTCAATTTGCAAAGGCGAATTGCTCAGCAGACGCAAAATCTGCGTTTCTGTTTCTATTTTTGTAGGCATCAAATTTAAAATGATGATTTTAAGCGGACGAATATCCTGCTTCATAGCACGCTCATGCGTCATCACAAAAATATTTTCAAGCTCCAAGCTGTGAAGTGCCGGAAGCTGATTATCAATTCTAATAGGCATTTTTTTGACCTCCAAAATAATGTTTGCACACTCATTGTGCTAAAATCATATTATTAAATCAAATCCGAAATTATTGAATTTGAAATTAAAAAGCCTTTTTCAGTGAGATAAATCCCATTTGCATCAGATGTCAAATAACCGTTTTTCTCATAAATATCAGCTTTTTCATATATTTCTTTCGGAATTTTATATAAAAATCTATCAAAAGTTTTTTTCTCTGTTAAACCTTCTTTAAGCCTTAATGACAGCATTACAAATTCTTCAAAATCTCCGCCAATACAGTCAAAAACAGGCTCGCACCCACTTATAAACTTATCAATATCACGCTCAAAATAGAACCTTTTGCTATCAATAAATGAATGAGCAGAAGGGCCAAGCCCTAAATAAGGCTCTAAATTCCAATATTTTAAATTGTGGCGGCTTTCATATCCTTTTTTTGCAAAATTAGAAATTTCATATTGAAAAATCCCGTGAGAATTCAAATAATCACACATAAATAAATACATATCACAAACAGTGTCCTCATTTGGCAAATCAAGAGCTTTCTGAATTTTGAAAAACGGAGTATTTTCCTCAAGCTTTAAAATATAACAGCTTATGTGAGGAATATCCAAAGAAATGCAAAAGTCTAAAGTTTGCTTTAAACTCTCCATAGTTTGGCGTGGAACTCCAAGCATAACATCAAGTGAAATATTAGAAATTCCTGCTTTTTTTGCATTAATTACAGCTGATTTCACCTCGTCATTTGTTGCTCGCCTACCAAGTAATTTACGCTCGGTATTGTCGCTCGACTGCATTCCAAGAGAAATTCTATTTACAGAAACACTTTTTAGATTTTCAAAGAAATTAGCAGGCAATGAGAATGGATTGCATTCAATTGTGATTTCTGCATCGCTCTCTAAAAACCTCTCTTTAGCCTTATCCACAAGGCTTAGGAGATTTTCAGCAGGAAGCGTGGAGGGCGTTCCACCACCGATGTAAAGCGTATCAGCTTTACAGACCATCTTATCAGAAAACTTATCAATTTCTCTTAAAAGAGCATTGGTATAATTCTCTTTTTGGTTCTCATTGCCACAAAAAGAATAAAAATCACAGTAAGGGCATTTTGAATTGCAAAAAGGAATATGAAGATAAAGACCAAGATTATTCATCAAGCTTAAGCACCGCCATAAATGCTTCTTGAGGAACTTCAACGCTGCCAAAGTGACGCATTCGTTTTTTGCCCTCTTTTTGCTTTTCAAGCAGTTTCTTCTTTCTTGTAATATCACCGCCATAGCATTTTGCGAGAACATCTTTTCTCATAGCTTTAACGGTTTCACGAGCGATAACCTTTCCGCCAATTCCAATTTGGATTGGAATTTCAAACATTTGACGCGGAATATTATCTTTTAGCTTTTCTGCAATTCTTCTGGCTCTGCCATACGCTTTATCAGAATGTATAATGAACGAAAGTGCATCAATAATCTCACCGTTTAGCATAACATCAAGCTTTTGCAGGTTGGATTTTTGATAATCTTTTATTTCATAGTCAAATGAGGCATAACCCCTTGTTCTTGATTTCAGAACATCGAAAAAGTCATAAATAATTTCATTAAGCGGTAAAATATATTTTATATCAACCCTGTCAGCCGCAAGATAGGTCATTTCAATGTAAATACCACGCCTGTCTTGACATAAATCCATAATTTGACCGACATAATCAGGTGGCGAATAAATATGTGCCTCTACCATAGGTTCTTCTGAATATTCAATAATAGCAGGGTCAGGATAATAGCAAGGGTTGTCAATTTCAATTATAGACTTATCGGTTAAATGAATTTTATAAACAACAGATGGAATAGTTGTAACTAAATCAAGGTCATATTCTCTTTCAAGTCTTTCTTGAACTATTTCAAGGTGCAAAAGTCCTAAAAATCCACATCTAAATCCAAAGCCTAAAGCACCTGAGCTTTCAGGTTCGTATGAAAGTGCTGCATCATTTAGTTGAAGCTTTTCAAGCCCATCACGAAGATTTCCATAATCAGCACCGTCAGCAGGATAAACTCCGCAGAATACCATTGGATTAACTTTTCGATAACCAGCAAGGGCTTCTTTTGCAGGATTGCTCGAGAGAGTAACGGTATCACCGACACGGGCATCACGAACATTTTTAATAGATGCAGTAATATATCCAACCTCTCCAGAGGAAAGAAATGGGCGAGGCTCCATAGCCATAGCACGCATATATCCTGTTTCAACTATTGTAAATTCAGCACCTGTTGCCATCATTCGCATTACATCGCCAGGTTTTACAATGCCATCAATAATTCTGATATAAACTATGACACCTCTATAACTGTCATACACCGAGTCAAAAATAAGCGCACGAAAAGGTTCATTATCGTGATTTTCAGGCGGTGGAACTAACCTAACGATTTCTTCTAATACTTCTTCAACATTTTCGCCAGTTTTAGCAGAAACTCTTGGGGCGTCCATACATGGAATGCCAATAATTTCTTCGACTTCCTTTGCAACTCTTTCGGGTTCGGCTGCGGGGAGGTCGATTTTATTTATAATAGGCACTATTTCAAGATTATGGTCAAGAGCAAGATAGGTATTAGCAAGCGTTTGAGCCTCAATACCTTGAGAAGCATCAATAATCAAAACAGCACCCTCGCAGGCGGCAAGACTTCTTGAAACCTCATAGTTAAAGTCAACATGGCCAGGGGTGTCAATAAGATTAAGCTCATATGTATTTCCGTCTTTAGCATTATAATCAAGCTTTACAGCGTGTGACTTTATAGTTATTCCTCGTTCACGCTCTAAATCCATACTGTCAAGCAGTTGTGCTTCCATATCACGCTTGGCAACAGAATTTGTAAGCTCTAAAAGACGGTCGGCAAGCGTACTTTTACCGTGGTCAATATGAGCGATAATTGAAAAATTTCTGATAAGTTCTTTTTTGTTTGCCATAGTCTACCTCTTTTTTATTTGAATGTTAGTTAAAATGTGTTTTTGCATTATTTTTACAGAGTGTTAAAGGAATGCTTTAAATTTTTAAAAATCATATCTCTTTTTTTCGTTTAAACCCCTCACCAATAATTCTATTTGCATCTGAAACTATAATAAACGCATCATCATCAATTTCTTTTATCGATTTAACAAATTTGGCTTCCTCGTGGTTTTTGATAGCACAAAAAAGCATTTTTTTATCTCTTTTAGTATATCCGCCAACAGCCGATAAAAGTGTCGTTCCACGGGATAAATCCTTATTAATAAAAGCAGAAACTTCATCATATAAATCCGTGATAATAAACAGCATTTTCCCGTGAGAGCTGCTGTAAAGAATAAAGTCAATAGCTTCTGATGAAACAAATATAACAATGAAAGCATACAAAAGGCTTTCAAGGCTTCTATAAACTGAAAACGAGGTTAAAATAATAATTAAATCAATAAGCAGAACGGTTCTGCCCATTGAAAGCTGTGGAAATTTCTTTCTAAGAAGCTTTGCAATAATATCTGTTCCACCCGTTGTTGAGCCTCTTAGGAAAATAAGCGAAAGACCAGTTCCAGCAAGAAGACCGCCAAAAAGAGCTGATAAAACCATATCTCCTGAATAGCTTTTCAAAAGCGGAGCTGTAAGGTCAATTGATATTGACGCAAAAAATGTTGCGATTACTGTTTTAAATATGAAGCTTTTGCCAAATATTTTTAGAGCGATTAGAAAAAGCGGAATATTCATAACAAAAATTGCAGTTCCAATCGGAATGTCAAACAAATAATTAAGAACAGTGGAAATTCCTGTAAATCCACCGAGCAAAATATTGTTTGGTGCTAAAAACATATTAACAGCAACAGCATAAATAAGACCGCCGAATACATAAAACAGAATGTCAATTAAAAAATCTTTAACCTTTTTCAGAAATCTTCGCCTCGTCCTCATAAATTATATCAAATAATTCACGAAGCCTATCAGCTTTTCCCATTAAATGTAAATATCCGAAAAGACTTTCAAGCCCCGTAGCATAATGATAGTCACCCTCGGACTGATTTTTAGGAGTATGATTAGAATGAGCATTACGCCCACGCTTTAAAACATCAAGCTCCTCCTCTGTTAAAATAGGCATAAGCATTTTAGCAGCTTTTGCCTGAGAACTCGCATTAACAGACTTTACAGAGAGGGTATGTAACTGACTCACGGGGCGATTTGCAAAAAGCACAAGCTTTTCACGAACTAATAAGCCAAAAACTGCATCGCCTAAAAAGGCAAGAGTCAAAGGGCTTAAATTTTTAGGATTAGTTTCCACTGATTAATTTCCTCCATTAAGGCACATAGTCAAATTCTAAATCATATATGCTAACAGTATCACCCTCAACAATTCCTTTTTCAATAAGGGCATCAATAACGCCGCTTGATTGCAAAACTCTTTGAAAATATTGAAGTGATTCATAGTCATCTAAATCTGTTTTGCAGAGAATTCTATAAAGGTATTCGCATTCAACATTGTAAACATCATCAATAACTATGACTTTAAATGACTTTTCATCATTCTTTGCGAGAAATTCAATTGGAATTTCTTCGTGTTCATAATGTTTAACAGGGGGGAGAGTTGCAAGCATTTTAGCAACTGCGTTTATAAGCTCACGAGTACCGTGCTTAATAGGAGCAATAATTTCAAAATATTCATACCCTTTGCCCTCAATGTAAGCTTTAAATTCAGCTAATTGTTCGTCGGTTGCAAGGTCAACCTTGTTACCTGCAACAATTTGCGGACGATGACTAAGTTCTGGATTAAATTTAACAAGCTCTGCATTTATTTTTTCAAAATCTTCAATAGGATTTCTGCCCTCGCTGCCTGCAACATCAACAATATGAATTAACATACGACAACGCTCAACATGTCTTAAAAATTCGTGACCTAACCCAATGCCCTCAGAAGCACCTTCGATAAGACCAGGAATATCAGCCATAACAAAGCTTTGCTCAGGTCCCATAGAAACAACGCCTAAAACAGGAGTTATTGTTGTGAAGTGATAGTCACCAACAATAGGCTTTGCTTCACTGACAACTGAAATAAGCGAAGACTTACCAACATTAGGAAATCCCAAAAGACCAACATCTGCAATAAGCTTTAGTTCAAGAGAAACTTCCCATTCTTCACCGGGAGCGCCACTTTTAGCAAATCTTGGAGTTTGGCGTGTAGGTGTAGCAAAATGCGAGTTGCCCCAACCTCCATTACCGCCTTTAGCAGCGATAAAAGCGTCGTTAGTTGACATATCAGCCATAACAGCACCGCTTTGTACCTCACGAATTATTGTACCCCTCGGAACTTTAATTATTAAATCATTAGCTTTTTTACCATTGCATCTTGCACCGCCGCCATTTTGACCTGTTTCGGCTTTGTACTTTCTTTTGTAGCGAAAGTCAGCAAGCGTAGAAATATTGTCATCAACTTGAAAAACAACATTTCCGCCTTTTCCACCGTCACCGCCATCAGGACCGCCAGAGGCAACATATTTTTCACGGTGAAATGCAACCGCACCGTCACCGCCGTTACCTGCCTTTATTTTTACTTTTGCAATATCAACAAACATAATATTAATTCCTCATCTATATACAAATTTCATTATACAATTATAATCCACAATACAATCCTTTATATTATAACAAAAAAACAACAAATAATAAATAGCGAACTAAGAAAAAAACAATATTATTTAGTTTTATTTTGTCAAAATAGCACAAATTGTGGTGTAAGTCTTGACAAGCACTATATGTTGTGGTACTATATAAATAACAACAATAGAGAAAGATATGATAAAAAGCAAAGTCCAATAAAGAGGACTGTAACAGCAAAAATATACGAACATTTGTCTTGACATTTATGAAAAGTTTGCTATAATTAGGGTATAAGACACACAGAACAAATGTTCAAAACAAATTGGAGGCTTTTATTATGGCAACATCGATAGCTATTAAATCAATTTTAGAACTTGCAGCAGTTTTACTTCTTATATATGGTTTTTATAAGGAAGACAAAGTCATCGCCTTTGAGCAAAAGGTCAAAATGATTGTTGTCGTTAATTACCGCCGTTATAAAAAAAGAAAAAGGCACGAACAGCTTTTAAAAGAACAACATTTAATGGTATATGAGGGCGGTAAAAATAAGCCGACAAAAAGAGGAACATATCATGTTGCTTAAATAGCATTTCGAGCAGGGGCGAGTATTGCTCGATTACTGGTGAGATTCTTCGCAAGCTCAGAATGACCGTCAATTTAGTGCAACCTCTCAGCTTCCTCAAAAGGCAAGCTGTCGACCGCAGTCGACAAAAAGGAGGGAGCAACCAAGATAAAAGCAAAACACACCAATTCAGTGTAGGGAACGGTCTTGACCGTTCCGCAAGCTTCAATGAAACTCTAATGGTTCGATGTGGGCATCGAACCCTACAACCCTTTAAATATCATTTCGAGCGTGGGGCGAGCATCACTCGATTACTGGTGAGATTCTTCGCAAGCTCAGAATGACCGTCAATTTAGTGCAACCTCTCAGCTTCCTCAAAATAACCCCT
>JAVVWP010000011.1:0-55569 GCA_036652055.1 Oscillospiraceae bacterium
TCTTAATAATGTAGAAATGAAAGCAGTATTTGAAAAGAGCGAAGAAACAATGTGGGAATGTCGTAACTGTGGGCATCTTGTAATGGGCAAAAAAGCACCTGAAATCTGCCCTGTATGCAAACATCCACAAAGCTATTTTGAAGTTAGAAAAGTAAATTATTAAACAAAAATAAAATATGAAAATGGAGGCTTAAAATGGACGAACACAGAAAACTAACCAATGAGGTAGGAGCGCCGATTGCAGACAATGAAAACGCTATAACCGCAGGGGCAAGAGGTCCGGTAGTTATGCAGGATGTTTGGCTTCTCGAAAAAATGGCACATTTCAATCGTGAAGTAATTCCTGAACGCCGTATGCACGCAAAAGGCTGGGGTGCATATGGAAAATTCACCGTAACACACGACATTTCAAAATACACCAGAGCAAAAGTTCTGCAAAAGGGAAACACAACAGAAACTTTCGTCCGTTTTTCAACTGTTGCAGGCGAGCGTGGAGCAGCTGATACAGAGCGTGACATTCGTGGCTTTGCTTGTAAGTTTTATACAGAGGAAGGCAATTGGGATTTAGTTGGTAACAATACCCCAACATTCTTTATTCGTGATGTTCACAATTTTTCAGACTTAAACCGTGCAGTTAAGCGTGATCCAAAGACGGGTAGACGCTCTGCTCAAAACAACTGGGATTTTTGGACACTTCTTCCTGAAACATTCCACCAAACAACTATTGTTATGTCAGATAGAGGAATACCAGCATCATTTAGAAATATGCATGTTTTTGGCGAGCATACTTATAGCTTCTATAATGAAAAGAATGAGCGTTTTTGGTGCAAATTCCATTTAAAAACACAGCAGGGAATTAAAAATCTAACCGATGAAGAAGCCGAAAAAATAGCAGGTATGGATAGAGAGTATCACGGTAAAGACCTATATGAGGCTATTGAGCGTGGAGATTTCCCAAAATGGACAATGTATGTTCAGATAATGACGCAGGAGCAGGCAAAGGCTCACTATGAAAATCCATTTGATATTACTAAAATTTGGCGACATAAAGAATTTCCGCTTATTGAAGTAGGAGTTCTTGAACTTAATAGAAACCCTGAAAATTATTTTGCAGAGGTTGAACAGGCAGCATTTACTCCTGCTCATGTTGTTCCTGGAATTGGCTTTTCACCTGACAAATTCTTACAAGGAAGATTATTTGCTTATGGTGATGCACAGCGTTATCGTCTTGGCGTTAATCACAATCAAATCCCTGTAAATCGTGCTAAGTGTGAAGTCAATGATTATCATCGTGATGGTGCAATGCGTGTAGATGACAATTTCGGAGGAACACCTGCATATTCACCTAATAGCTATGGTGCGTGGACAGCACAGCCAGAGGTTATGGAGCCACCGCTTGACTTAGAGGGCGCGATGTATCATTATGATCCAAAAGACGATCCAACAGACGATTGCTTTTGTGCAGGCGGTGAACTTTATCGTGTAATGACAGAGGACAAAAAGAAACTTCTAATTGAAAACACAGCAAGAAACATTGCCCCTGTAACCGATAATATTAAATATCGTCATGCAGTTCATTGCTACCATGCAGATGAGGATTACGGAAAGCGTATAACTGAAGCTATGATGCTTGATTTTAATAAGGTTAAAGAGCTTTCAAAGCTTGATAATAACGGTCTTATTAATGCAACATTGAAGTAATGAATTAAAAAAAGCTGATTTGCCAACAATTTAGTCGGTAAATCAGCTTTTATTTTTATGCTTTAAATTTCTTTCCAAAATTTTCTGTCAAGGCTGCGATATTGAACTGCTTCTGCGATATGTTTTGTATCAATGATGTCTGCTTCATCTAAGTCAGCAATGGTTCTTGCAACTCTTAAAACCTTATCATACGCTCTTGCTGAAAGACCTAACTTTTCAAAAGCAGCTTTAAGCATTTTTGCAGCATTTTCAGTTGTTGTACAGTATTTTCGCGTCATAGCAGATGTCATTTTTGCATTGCAGGTGACACCGCTACCTAAAAATCTGTCCTGCTGAATTTTTCTTGCCTTATTAACTCGCTTTTTTATTTCAGATGAACTTTCTTCTTTAATTTTTTTAGATAAATCATCAAAATCAACAGGCGGAACTTCTATGTGGATGTCTAACCGATCTAACAATGGACCTGAAACCCTTGATAAATAACGAGCTGGAGCGCCACTGGGGCAAGTGCAGTGCCTTGTTGGATGCCCGAAATACCCACAAGGGCAAGGATTCATAGCACAAACAAGCATTACATTACAAGGATAGGAAAATGTAGCAGCAACCCTTGCAATAGTTATAACGCCATCTTCTATTGGCTGACGCATAACCTCCATAGCTGTTCTTGAAAATTCAGGAAGCTCATCTAAAAACAGAACACCGTTATGTGCAAGCGAAATTTCACCTGGATGCGGAACAGCCCCACCACCCGAAAGACCAGCAGGGGAAACAGTGTGATGTGGTGAACGAAATGGTCGTGACTTTATAAGTGAAACTCCATTTGGCAGAGAACCTGCAATAGAATATAAATTTGTTGTTTCAAGTGATTCGTCAAAAGTCATATCAGGCAGAATTGAGGGAATTCTTTTACTAAGCATACTCTTTCCCGAGCCTGGAGGGCCAATCATCATTACATTATGCCCACCAGCAGCCGCAACTTCTAAAGCCCTTTTAGCTTCGTATTGACCTTTCACATCGGAAAAGTCAGGCAAATCAAGAGGGACTTCATATTCGGCATAATCTTTTGCCGAAACAGGCTCAAGCAAAGCTCGTTTATTAAAATGTGATAATAAAGCAAAAATATTTTTAACAGGATAAACCGTTATTCCGTTTACAACTGCACCCTCTGCAATATTGCCATAAGGAATAAAAATTTCTTTAATGCCTTGCTTTTGTGCTTTAATAACCATAGGAAGAACACCGTTTATATGGCGAACCTCACCGTTTAGAGATAACTCACCCAAAAAAGCCATTTCATCAGAATTTATTTTAAGTTGACCTGTTGCCTTTAATATAGAAACTAAAATTGCAAGGTCATAAATAGGACCTTCTTTTCTAATATCCGCTGGTGCTAAATTCATAGTAATTCGGCTAAGCGGAAAATCAAGACCAGTGTTTTTAATTGCAGAGCGAACTCTTTCTCTGCTTTCAGAAACTGCGGTATCAGGCAGACCGACCATATCAAACCGAGGAAGACCGCCTGATATATCAGCTTCAACCTCAACCATATACGCTTCCATTCCAAAAAGACCGATGCTGTTAACTTTTGAAAACATAATTAACACCCCATATTCAAGCTTTTAATATATTAACATACTTTTAATAATTCTTCAATCGACATATTTCTATTTACAATAATAAAAAATGTAGTATAATAAAGGGGACTTTTATAATGGAGGAAATTTTATGAATGATATTAATGCTTTATATAAATTATGGAGCGAAAAGGCTGTAAATGATAAAGACTTGCTACCTGAACTTTTATCAGTTAAAGGTAACAGTGATGAAATATTAGACAGGTTTTATAAAAATCTCGAATTTGGTACTGCGGGGCTTCGTGGTGTAATTGGTGCAGGAACTAATAGAATGAATATCTATACTGTCAATCAAGCAACACAAGGGCTTTCTGATTACCTTAATAGTGCTTTTGAAAATCCAAGTATAGCTATTGCCTATGATTCGAGAATAAAATCAGAAGTTTTTGCACATTCTGCGGCATCGGTATTAGCGGCAAACAATATTAAGGTTTATTTATACCCAGAGCTTGTTCCAACGCCAATGCTTTCATATGCTGTCAGAACTTTAAAGTGTAGCTCAGGAATAATAATTACAGCAAGTCACAATCCAGCTAAATATAATGGCTATAAATGCTATGATCCTAATGGTTATCAAATGACAGATGTTGCTGCTAATAAAACTTATGAATTTATACAAAAGGTTGATATGTTTGAGGGTAGCAAAACTATTGATTTTGATAAGGCAATAAGCGATGGAAAAATCGAATATATAGCAAGAGATGTTTTTGAGGGATTTTATAGCGAAGTCCTCAAGGCACAGGTAAATGAAGGAATTTGTGAAAAGTCAGATTTATCAATTATATATACTCCTCTTAACGGAGCAGGAAACTTGCCAGTTCGTGAAATCTTCAAAAGAATAGGCATTAAAGATGTTACAGTCGTAAAAGAGCAGGAAATGCCAGACGGTAACTTCCCAACTTGTCCTTTCCCAAATCCTGAAATAAAGCAAGCATTTGAATGTGCAATTGCAATGACTAATCAAAAAAAGGCTGATTTGCTTATTGCTACCGATCCTGACTGTGATAGAATGGGAATTGCAGTCTTAGAAGATGGCGAGTATAAACTTATGTCAGGCAATGAAGTTGGTGCAATGCTTACCGAATATGTGCTTTCGTCATTAAAAGAGCAAAATAAAATGCCGAAAAATCCTATCGTAGTAAAAACAATTGTTACTTTTCAGCTTGTTGCTGAAATTGCAAAAGCATATGGTGCAGAAACTGTCGATTTATTAACAGGCTTTAAATATATTGGTGAGCTTATAACAAATCTTGAAAAGAAAAATGAAACTGATAGATTTGTAATAGGAATGGAGGAGTCTTATGGCTACCTTCGAGGAGTTCATGCAAGAGATAAGGATGCAGTTGTTTCTTCAATGCTTGTTTCAGAAATGGCGGCTTTTTATAAAGCAAAAGGAATGAGCCTTTATGACTTTATGCAAAGTATATATAAAAAATATGGTATGTTCCAAAGCACACTTTTAAACTTTAACTTTGAGGGTGCGGCAGGAATGCAAAAAATGAGCGAAATGATGGACTTGCTTCGAGAAAATCACCCAATGGAAATAGCAGGCGAAAAGGTAATATCTATTGCCGACTATAAACTTCAAAAAATCATTAATAATGAAACTGGCAGTGAAAAAGCATTAACACTTCCAAAATCGAATGTTCTCTCTTACAAGCTTCCAGGTGGTTCAGGAGTTATTGTCAGACCGTCAGGAACAGAGCCAAAGATTAAAATTTATATAACAGCTGTTGCTGAGAATTTTGAAAAGTCCTCAGAAAAGACAGAAAAAATATCAAAGTCAATCGAAAAAATATTGGGAATTTCTTAAGGAGTTTAGCTTATGTTTAACAATAAAAAGGCAATAAGAATTATTTCTGTGGGGCTTGCGGTGCTTATGGCAGGTGGAACAATTACGATTTTAATCAATGTTTTTGCGAATATGTAATTTTAATCAACACATTGGTCGGTCATTTTAGCTATAATAAGGCTATAAAAGCTATCCATATTTCACAAAATCCGCCAAATATTAGCTTTTTATACAAAACATACAAAAAGTTTTGTTGACAAAAGTTTATATTATGTTACAATGGTAAAGTACATCAGAGAGTGTACGAATATCACCTGAGAGGTGAACTGTTTGGAAACTGACTCAAAAGCCAAATTCCAAAACTATGACGAGCAAGTTATTTTAGCTCAAAACGGTAATGAGAGTGCGATGTCAGTGCTTATTACTGCGATGATGCCTTTGGTTAGAATTCAGTCAATCAATTTTTCAAATTCTAAAATTGAAAGCGACGATTTATTTCAAGAGGGTATGCTCGGAATTATTTCAGCAATACATTCCTTTAGGCGTGGCAAAGGTGCAAACTTCAAAACCTATGCTTCGGTATGTGTTAAAAATAGAATGATTTCCGCCATTAGAAAATTAGAAAGTGGTAAAGTTGTTCAAACCAGTGATTGTGTTTCGTTTTCTGATGATCAGTTAATAGCTGATAAATTCAGTTTAGAGGAACAGCTTATTATAGATGAGCAGTACAAAATGCTTGTCAAGAATATAAATGAAAAGTTATCGGTTACTGAAAAAAGCGTCTTAAAATTATTCCTTAGCGGTCTTTGCTATGACGAAATAGCAAAAAAACTTGGTTCTTCACCCAAATCCGTTGATAATGCACTTCAAAGGGTTAGGCAAAAGTTGAAGAAGTATGACTAAGGCGGTAATTAAATACTTCAATATGCCCTTTTCTCCCGGTGGAGAGCATTGACATTATGTGGCGGTGAAACTCCGCTAAGGGGAAAAAATAATTTTATTCAAGCGAGGTAGCAAAAAATGTACGAAGACAAAACTCTTATCTGCAAAGATTGCGGAAACGAATTCACTTTCACAGCAGGTGAGCAAGAATTTTACGCTGAAAAAGGCTTTGTAAATGAGCCACAAAGATGTAAAACATGCCGTGATTCAAGAAAGAACGCAGCTAGAGGCGAAAGAGAAATCTTTACAGCTAGATGTGCTTCATGTGGCGGAGAAGCTAAAGTTCCTTTCCAACCACGCGACGATCGTCCTGTATATTGCAGCGAATGTTTTGCAAAGATGAAGGAAGAAGCATAATTTTAACTTAGTTTATTAATATGCAAAATGCGACCCCACAGGTTTACCTGTGGGGTTAGTTTTTTTTAAAATTTGCAATAATTCCTTTGGCTACCCGTGTAGGGCGTGAGCGATGATTGTTTCCTTAGGTGACAATTGAATGCTTTTGTGTGCAGTGTAGGGTGTGAGCATTGCTCACACCGCAAATTAAGATAAATGCAGCGGTGTGAAATCTCACAAAATTCAATGCTTATAATTCATTTATTATATTTTTAGGTTAAATTATTTTTTATTACATCAGCAATTTCATTTACAATATCAGTTATAAAATCAATATCTTCGCCCTCTGCCATAACTCTGATAAGTGGCTCTGTTCCTGAAATTCTTACAACAATTCTTCCGCTGTCCTCAAGTTTTTTCTTGCCATCTTCAATTGCGGCGTTAATAGCTTCGTCGGTATAGAATGCGATTTTCCCTTCAGGAGTTACCCTAACATTAACCATAACCTGCGGATACCTTGTCATAACCTTTGTAAGCTCTGAAAGCTTTTCATTTTTTCTGACAAGCATATTAAGAACCTGAAGTGCGGTTAGCTCGCCGTCACCAGTGGTAGCGTAATCGCTAAAAATAATATGACCTGATTGTTCACCACCGAGTTTATAGTCCTCTAAAAGCATTTCTTCAAGAACATACCTGTCGCCAACCTTAGTAGGAATAAAATTAAGCCCATATTTCTCACAAAATTTAATAAATCCAAGGTTTGTCATAATTGTGCCTACAACGGTATCTTTTTTAAGCTTGCCACGCTCTTTAAGGTCTAACGCACAGATAGCCATTATAAAGTCACCATCGACTTCATTTCCCTCGTTATCAATGATTAGGCACCTGTCAGCATCACCGTCAAAGGCAATACCTGCATCAAGGTGATTATTAAGCACATATTCTTTAAGCGATTGCATATTTGTAGAACCGCAGTCGTCATTAATATTGATACCGTCAGGCGAGGCGTGAAGAATGTGGCACTCTGCACCAAGCTCTTTAAATAAATTTGGTGCAACCTTGCTTGCAGCACCATTTGCACAGTCAATAGCAATATTAATACCGCTAAGCGAGCAAAATACAGTGCTTTTAAGATATTCAGAATAGTCCTTAATCGCAGTATCTACATAGGTAATTTTGCCTAAATGCTCACCGATAATATCACCTGTGTTGCATTCTTCTTTTATGATTAAATCTTCAATTTTTTCTTCTAATTCATCGGGTAGTTTAAATCCATTTCCCGAAAAAATCTTAATCCCGTTAAATTCAGCAGGATTGTGAGATGCAGAAATCATAATTCCGGCATCTGCTTTGTATTTCCCAACAAGGTAAGCAACTGCGGGAGTTGGAATAACACCTAAAACAATAACATCAGCACCAGCACTGCAAAGTCCGGCTGAAATTGCACAAGAAAGCATATCAGAAGAAATTCTTGTGTCCATTCCAACTAAAAACAATGGCTTTTTGTGCCTCCTACCGCTTAAAACGGTTGCTGCTGCTTTACCAATATCTATTGCGAGAGAGCAAGTGAGTTCACTGTTTGCAATCCCACGAACGCCATCTGTTCCAAAAAGTCTGCCCATTAATATCATCCTTTCAAATTAAATTATATTTGTTTAATAATTACAGAGCTTGATTTTACAATGCTATTAGCAGGAATATATCCTCTAACTCTAACAACTGGATATATTCTTGAGCCTTTGCCAATTACAGTTCCTGGGCATAAAACGCTGTTGCACCCAACTTCAACAAAGTCACCGACCATTGCACCAAACTTTTTAAGCCCTGTTTCAATAATTTTATTATTTGCTCTTATGCTGACAAGGGTTTTATCGCTTTTAACATTAGAAGTCAATGAGCCTGCCCCTAAATGTGAAAAATTGCCTAAGATTGAATCGCCTACATAGTTGTAATGTGGAACCTGAACATTGTCAAATAAAATTACATTTTTAAGTTCAACAGAATTCCCTACAACGCAGTTTTTCCCGACAATAACAGAACCTCTAATAAACGCACAATGGCGAATTTCAGTGTTATGGTCAATAATGCAAGGGCCAGTTATAGAAGCACTGTCTGCAATTTTAGCAGTTTTAGAAATATAAACATCATTACCAATATTATCATATTCTAAAGGAGAAAGTGTTTTGCCAAGTTCTTTAATAAAGTTATTTATATTAGGCAAAACCTCCCACGGATATTCAAAAGAGGACAATAAGTCTTTTGCTATTGTTTTTTCTATATTATAAAGTTTGCTGATTTCCAATTCACTTTTCATATTATTTCACTCCGTTTAAAAAACCTTTTTTAATAATTTTCAATATTCTAATACATATTATTTAACATTTCAAGCACAAATTATTAATAATAAAATGAAGTTTAAAAATCTTATAGAATTTTAATAAATTCTTAACAATTTTTTCCTTGCGAAATTCATAAAAGAGTATATAATGAGGGTAGTAGAAATATGTCGAATGGAGGGATTTGCGGTGAAAGAGGCAAAACAAAATAAGGTGCTTAAAATATTGACAATTGTATTAGCTGCTCTTGTGGTTGCAATGTCAATTAGTATTGTTGTACTTTTTACAAAATCTAATACATCTATTACTACATTAAACTCACAGTTTGAAAGCGTTCGTGGTGCAATAGATGAAAAAGACAAAGAATATTCAAAGCTAAGCGAAGAAAATTCATCGCAGGCAGAATTTTATAGCAATGCAATCAACGAGCAAAATGAGAATAATAAAAAAGAAAATCAAAGCTTAAACAATAAAATTTCAGAGCTGAATAAACAAATATCAATAAAGCATAAAACGACTGCCAACAACATAAAGCCACCAGAGTCTCCGAGCGTTTCGCCTTTGCCAAACAATAACGGTGCAGGCAAAACAGTTTATTTAACATTTGATGATGGCCCGTCGTCTAATACACCTGAAATTTTGAGAATTCTTAATGAAAATGGTGTTAAGGCGACTTTTTTTGTAAAAAATGCGGGAAAATATAACCATTATATGAAAGACATTGTTGACAGTGGAAATGCAATAGCACTGCATACTGCTACTCATGATTATAAAACAGTATATGCGTCAGATGAAGCATATTATAATGATTTAAACGCTATATCTAATGTAGTGTTTGACCAAACGGGAGTTAGAAGTAATGTAATTCGTTTTCCAGGCGGAAGCAGTAATGCTGTAAGCAAAAAATATAATGCTGGAATTATGACAAGGCTCGTAAAGTCAGTAGAGGAGAATGGCTATCACTATTTTGATTGGAATGTCAGTTCAGGCGATGCCACAGGGAATAATATAAAAAAAGAAATTCTAATTGCAAATTGCAAAAGCATTCCAAAATCAGCTACATTAATAGTTTTAATGCATGATACAAATGCAAAAGGCACAACAGTTGAAGCATTACCCGAGATAATTGCATATTATAAGAGTATAGGTTGTGATTTTGGAATAGTAACGGCACAAACTCCGCCGATACATCATGGGTTAAATAATTAGAATAGATATAAAACACCTTTTTTGGTAATATTCAATATTCTTTAGGTGATTTAATTGTCAATTTGCACAAACATTATCTTTCGCATTATTGATAGTTTGGAATACCATATGAATTATTGCTAAATCCCCTATATATCGTGTTAAAACCGTTGACGAGGACAAGATTTGTGGTATAATATGATAACAGAAATAAGAAAATTTATGTTTTTTGATATTATTAAGTATGGGGAGAATGGCTATGTTCGTTAAAGAGGTTTTTGTTCAAAATCAAGTAGGTTTACATGCTCGTCCGGCTACGTTTTTTATACAAAAGGCAAATGAGTTTAAATCTTCAATATGGGTTGAGAAAGAAGAAAGACGAGTTAATGCTAAAAGTCTTCTCGGTGTTCTCTCACTTGGAATAATGGGTGGAACTGAAATCCGCATTATTGCTGGTGGGCCTGACGAAGAGAAAGCAGTTGGCGAACTTGTTGATTTGGTCAATTCAGGATTTGCTGAATAATTTTATTGCAGGTCTAAATGTGAAGCACACCGTTTTTATTTATCGGTGTGCTTCATTTTTATAAATTACATTTGTATTTTGAAGGTGATAAATGTGAATAAAAATATGCCACAGTTAAGAGAAAAGTCAATGAGCTTGCCACTGCTACCTGGCGTATATATTATGAAAAATAAAAGTGATGAAATAATATATATAGGTAAAGCAAAAAACCTTAAAAACCGTGTCAGTCAATATTTTGGTTCACAAAACAGACACGCCTTAAAAGTTTTAAAAATGGTTGAAAATGTTGACCATTTTGATTATATTGTCACAGGTAGTGAATTTGAAGCGTTGGTTCTTGAGTGTAGCCTTATAAAGCAGCATATGCCAAAATACAACATCCTTTTAAAAGATGATAAAGGTTATAGCTATATAAAAATATCAGGTGAAGAATATAAAACAATATCGGCAGTCCTTCAAAAAGATGATGATAATGCCGAATATATAGGGCCATATACAAGCTCTTACGCAGTAAAGCAAAGTGTGGATACAGCAAATAAAGTCTTTAAATTACCACAATGTTCAAAAAAATTTCCACGAGATTTTAAAAAGGGCAGACCGTGCCTAAATTATTATATATCCCAGTGCTGTGGGCTTTGTACAGGCAAAATCAACAAGGCAGAATACTGTGAAACGGTTGAAGAAGCAATAGGATTTCTAAAGGGCGACAGCAAAACCACAGTGTCAAAGCTTCGTGAAAAAATGAATATGGCATCTGAAAATCTTGAATTTGAAAAAGCAGCAAAGCTTCGTGATAAAATAAATGCAATCGAAAAAATCAAAGAAAAGCAAAAGGTTGTTTATCAAAACATAGAAGAACAAGATGTCTTTGGAATAGCAGAGCTTAATAACAATGCCTGTTTAGCCGTATTAAGATTTTCAGAAAATAGGCTTTTTGATAGTGAACACTTCTTTTTTGAAAAGAATGATGAACTTTCAGCAATGAGATTTGAACTAATCACATCATATTATTCCCTGCGAAATAAAGTGCCTAAAAGGGTAACGCTTGATGGTGAGATTGATGATTTAGAACTTTTAGAAAAGTGGCTAACCGAAAAGCGTGGCAAAAAAGTAACCGTTTCTTTCCCAAAGCGTGGTGAGCAGGTAGAAGTTGTGAATATGTGCGTGCAAAATGCTACTGAAAAGTTAGCATTAAAAGAGGGAAAAACAGGCAGAGAAGTTGCAGTGCTTGAAGAACTCAAAAACCTATTGTCACTTAAAAACACGCCATCATATATAGAATCTTATGATATTTCTCATACAGCAGGTGTAGATAGCGTTGCAGGTATGGTGGTATTTAAAGATGGCAGACCATATAAAAAAGCATACAAACGCTTTTCAATAAAAACATTTGCAGGAAACGACGATTATCGTTCTATGAACGAAGTTTTAACAAGACGATTTACTGAATATGAGAACAATAAAGACACAGGTGAAGGCTTTGGTAAGCTACCTGACCTAATTTTGCTTGATGGCGGAGTGGGGCAGGTGAATGCGGTACTTCCTGTTTTAAAAGAGTTTAACCTTGATGTGCCACTGTTTGGAATGGTGAAGGACAATAAACACAAAACAAGAGCGATTGCACAAAATGGCGGAGAAATTTCAATTAATTCTAAACGGCAGGTGTTTACGCTTGTTTCAGAAATCCAAAATGAGGTTCACAGATTTTCAATAGATTATCACAGAAAAAAGCATTCTAAAGCGAACCTATCAATGTCATTAATTGAAATTGAAGGAATAGGAAAGAAAAAAGCCCAAAATTTGTTGAAGCATTTCAAAACGATAAAAGCTATTAAAGAGGCGAGTATTCAGGAGCTTTGCAAGGCAGATGGAATAAGCGAAAAGATAGCAAAAAATATATGGGCTTTTTATCACGAAAAGGATTGAAAATAATGAACAAAAAAGCAATAATATTTGACCTTGATGGAACACTTTTAAACACTCTTGATGACCTTAGGGACAGCACTAATTTTGCACTCCTTAAAAGCGGATTTAAAAAAAGGACAAACGATGAAATAAGATGCTTTGTAGGAAATGGAATTTTAAAATTAGTCGAGCGAGCGATGCCACAAAATTCAAGCAAGCAAGAAACAATACAGTGTTATAATGATTTTTGTGAGCATTATAAAAAAAATATGGAAAATAAAACTGCACCATATGATGGAATTATAGAAATGCTAAAAAGTCTTTATGAGGCAGGATATAAAATGGCAATCGTTACCAATAAGGCTGATTTTGCAGCACAACAGCTTTGCACTAAGCTTTTTGGGAATTATATTAAAACAATCGTTGGTAGCGTTGATGAAAGACCGAATAAGCCAGCACCAGATGGTGTTTATTATGCAATGGAGCAAATGAAAGTAACAAAAGAAGAAACAATTTTTATTGGTGATTCTGAAGTTGATATTGAAACTGCCAATAATGCAGGAATTGACTCAATAGGAGTGCTTTGGGGATTTAGAAATAGTGATGATTTGGCAAAAGTTGGGGTAAAATTAACAGTAAAAACAGCAAAAGAATTGCAAAAAAAACTTTTATTTTAAAAAAAGGGTGAAATTTGTTGACTTTTGTGGTAAAATGATTGAAAATAGGATAAGTTTGTGTGGAGAAAAAAATATGCGAGTAATTACAGGAACTGCAAGAGGCAGAAAACTTGAAACTTTAGAAGGCGAAGATGTTATTCGTCCTACTGCTGATAGAGTTAAAGAAGCAATGTTCAGTATTGTTCAGTTTGAATTAGAAAACGCAAGGGTTCTCGATTTATTTGCTGGCTCAGGTCAGCTTGGAATTGAAGCACTCAGCAGGGGCGCAAAAATTGCAACTTTTGTTGACAGTGATAGAAATGCAATCGAAGTAATTAAGTCTAATCTTAAAAAGACCGAGCTTTTTCAAAATTCAGTGGTTTTAAGTGCAGACAGTTTTAATTTTGCAGCACGCTCAAAAGATGAGTTTGATATAATACTGTTAGATCCGCCATATAATAACGATATGGTTCAAAAGTCACTACCTTTAGTTTCACCTCTTTGCTCTCAAAACGGAATTGTCATTTGTGAAACAGACAGCAAAGAAGAATTGCCAAAAGTAGCTGATGATTTAGAACTCATAAGAGAATACAAATATTCTAATGTAAAGCTTACGACTTATCGAAAAACACAAAGAGGCGAATAGATATGAGAACGGTTATTTGTCCTGGCAGTTTTGACCCTGTTACATTGGGCCATCTTGATATTATTTCCCGAAGTGCAAAGATGTTTGATAAGGTAATCGTTGTAGTTATGACGAATTATCACAAAAAAAATGCTTATGCTTTTACTCCAGAGGAAAGAGCGGAGCTTTTAAGGCGATGCACAGATGATATGCCAAATGTCGAAGTCGATATAAACAATGGGCTTTTGGCAGAATATGCAAGAAAAAACAATGCTGTTGCTATTGTTAAGGGCTTGAGAGCTGTTTCAGATTTTGAATATGAATTTCAGCAGGCACTTACAAATAAAAAGCTAAACAGTGAGCTTGAAACTATATTCATAACAACAATGGCAGAAAATATGTATTTAAGTTCAAGCGTAGTAAAACAGGTTTGCGAATTAGGTGGGGATATAAGTACATTTGTCCCTGAAAAAATTCGTGACGATATAATCAAAAGAATTAAACGGGGTGCAGATTTATGTTAATAGAAAATTTTCTTAATGAGATTGAAGAAATCCTTGAAAATGGAAAAACAGTTCCTTTTACGAGCAATGTTATGATTGATGCAGAAAGGCTTAGAAAGGGAATAGAAGATGTTCGCCTTAATATGCCTGATGAAATTATGCAGGCAAGAAAAATTGCGTCTGAAAGAAAAGAAATTTTAATGGTAGCACAAGAAAATTCAGATGGAATAATAGCCGCTGCTCATAAAAGAGCAAAGGAACTTGTTACAGAGCATGAAATTACAAAAGGGGCTGAAATGTCGGCTGCTGAAATTATGCAAAATGCTAAGATGCAGGCAAACACCTTAATGGAAAATGCAAAGAAAAATGCTGATGAGGTCACAGAGCAAGCTCAAAATTGGTCGAACGACCTTAGAACAAGTGCAGGAGAATATGTTGAAAACATAGTTGCACTTGCAGATGAAACTTTGACAAATTCAGTTAATGAAATTAGAAAAACCCGCCAGTCATTAAGAAATGCAGCACAACGCAAATAAAAATGTAATACTAACTCACCTCGTCACATATAAATTGTGTACGAGGTGAATTTATATGTTCGTATTTTCAATAAAAAAGAAACAGGTTAAATTAGGTCTAATTGTAGCTATCATCGCAATTATGGTGGTGGTATTGGCATTTCTGTCAAAGGGCAGTATCAGTGCTTCTGGCACGGCATCTGTCAATGTTAAAGCGTCTACCGCACAAGAGAGAATTGCCTATCTTTCTCAGTTTGGTTGGAATGTAAAGGAAGATCCCTTAGAGGTTACAGAAGTGATAATACCAGCCGAATTTGATGATGTATACACAAAATATAATGAAATTCAAAAGCTTCAAGGTTTTGATTTAACATTATATGCGTCAAAAAGAGTAAAGCGTTGGACTTATGAAGTTACAAACTACACAGGATATGAAAACGCAAATTGCATTAGAGTAAATATGCTTGTGAGTGACGGAAAAGTCATAGGCGGAGATGTCTGCTCTGTTAAATTAGACGGATTTATGCACGGATTTGCAATGCCACAAGTATAATGTTAGGTAGGAGCTTATGCCAAAGGAAAGAATTGATAAAATCATTGCCTCTATTGGAACGCTTTCAAGAAAAGATGTTGGCAAGTTAATAAAAGAGGCAAGAGTTTGTGTAAATGATAAAATTGTTAAATCAGTATCTGATAAAATAGACACAGATATTGATAGAATTTTTATCAGCGGCGAAGAATTAATTATAAAAAAGAATATATATATTATGCTAAACAAACCAAAGGGTGTAGTTTCGGCAAGTGCAGGAAAAGGTGAAAAAACTGTTGTCGATTTAGTTCCAGATAGGCTAAAACGAGATGGGCTTTTCCCAGCAGGTCGGCTCGATAAGGACACCACGGGATTTGTTCTTATAACAGATGATGGAAATTTTGCACATAATATTTTATCTCCCAAAAAGCATATAAATAAAACATATATAGCAAAGCTTAAAAACCCAATAGATGATGTAGATATAAAAACATTAGAAAACGGCTTAGAGCTTAAAGATGGAACGGTATTTTTGCCATCTCTAATTAAAATAATAGAAAATTCAGAAAATCCAATTGTTCAAGTAGTTATTTGTGAAGGTAAATATCATCAGATAAAAAGAATGTTTTTGGCTGTAAACAATGAGGTTATAGACTTAAACAGAATAAAAATGGGCGAGCTTTCGCTTGATGATGATTTAAAACAAGGCGAATGCCGAGAGATTACTCAAAACGAATTAGATTTAATAAGAAAAAAATAAAGGATTGTCACAAAATTTTGACAATCCTTTAACCTTTTACTGAAAGTCTGCATAGTATGTACTAAGAAAAAGTCGGTGGTGCTAATATTATGAAAAGATTAAATATAAAAGTAGGTTCAGTGACCTACGCTATGAAAGCAAAGGACATTTTAGAAAGACGAGGGGTTTTTGTTGAGGTTAAGAAAAACCCAAACCCAATAAAAGGCGAAGGCTGTGGATATGCAATTATAGTGCGTAATGCACCAGACTCAACAGAAAACATTTTAAGATTATCGGGGATTGAGATTTTAGAAACGACGTGGATATGATGGTTTATTTTGATAATGCAGCAACAACCTTTCCAAAGCCATATATGGTTCAAAAAGCAATGAATGAGGCAATGCAAAAATATTGTGCCAATCCTGGGCGTGGCGGACATACTATGGCTTATAATACTGCCGAAAAAATTTTTGAAAGCAGAAAAAAAGTTGCCAGCCTTTTATCAGTCCCAAGCATTGAAAACATTATTTTTACAAACAACTGCACAATGTCCCTAAATTATGTAATTAAAGGGCTTGCCCAAAAAGGTGGACATTTTATATGCTCTTCGCTTGAGCATAATGCTGTTGCAAGACCTCTTGAAGCGTTAAAACAGCAAAATATTTGCACTTATGATATAGCAAAAGTAGAAAAATCAAGCGAAGAAACAGTCAAAAATTTCAAAAAGCTTATAAATGATAATACCATTGCAATAATTTCTACTGCTGCCTCAAATGTGTTTGGAAAAATAATGCCAATAAAAGAGCTATCTCAGTTGGCTCATCAAAATGGATTGTTGTTTGTGGTTGATGCTGCACAAACTGCGGGGATTATACCGCTTGACTGCACAAATGATAATATTGACTTTTTATGCGCACCAGGTCATAAAGGACTTTATGGACCTATGGGTACAGGCATATTAGCAGTAAATTGCAGTAAAAAGTTAAATACAATAATTGAGGGCGGAACAGGGAATTTCTCTGCAATTTTATCACAGCCAAAAGAATATCCAGAAAGGCTTGAAAGCGGAACTTTAAATGTGCCGGGGATATTAGGTCTATCTGCTGGCGTCGATTTTGTTATGGCAAAAACGGTTAATAAAATTTATAAACACGAGCAAGAAATAATAACTCATATATATGATTATTTATCAGAAATGAAAGATGTTATTTTATATACAAACCCAAAAAGCAGCGTTGAAAGTTTTGTGCCTTTGCTGTCATTTAATGTAAAAGGGCTTCACAGTGAAGAAACAGCCGAAAAGCTTTCAGCATCTGGAGTTGCAGTGCGAGCAGGCTTTCATTGTGCAGCGTTTGCACACAAATCTTATGGCACAATGGATAGTGGAACGGTAAGAATTTGCCCTTCAGCTTTCACAGATATAAAGGATATGAATTTATTGTTAAATTCTATAAGAAAAATTGCAAAAGATAAATGATTGTGGTACAATATATTGTAATTGATTTGCGTTTTGGCTAATGTCAACTAAGCACGATATGCTTTTAAAAGGTTGGCTTCTAATAGCTTTACAGCAAACAATGCAATATGTTGTATTTTTTATGAAATAAGGTGCTGATATGTTATATCTCCTCAGTCTACGAGATACTTTTTCTGAAATTGGAAAAGCTGTTTTTAGTTTTAACAGTATTTCCGATATTCTTGATGTTTTGCTTGTTGCATTTGTAATATATTCAGCTATAAAGTTAATTCGTGAAACAAGAGCAATCCAATTAGCTAAAGGCTTTGTGCTATTAATGGTGCTGTATGCTATCGTTTCTTTGCTTGATATGCGGGCAAGCTCCTATATGTTTACTATGGTTTTTTCAAATCTATTGGTTGTTCTTATTATCATTTTCACGCCCGAAATACGCCACGCTCTTGAAAGTGTTGGTAGAAGTTCGGTTTCAAATTTCACCTTTTTTGGAATAAGAAGCAGTGAAGAAGATAAAAAACAAGATATTCTCAAAAGTATGGTTAATGCAGTCTGTAAGGCAAGCTCTGATTTAAGCGATAAAAAAATAGGCGCATTGATGGTTTTTGAAAAAGAAACAATACTCGGTGAAATTATAAATACAGGCACTAAAATTGATGCTGTCGTAACCTCTGAAATCATAGGAAATATATTTTTCCCAAAAGCACCGCTTCATGATGGTGCAGCGGTCATTCGTGATGGCAGAATTTGTGCAGCAGGGTGTATTTTACCTCTAACAAGTAAAAATATAAGCAGCGAGCTTGGTACACGCCATAGGGCATCTATTGGAATGAGTGAACAGAGCGATGCTGTTATTGTTGTAATTTCAGAAGAAACAGGTGCAATTTCAGTTGCATATAAAAGTTCTTTAAAGCGTGATATTTCAGATGGTGATTTAAGAGAAATATTAATGGAACACTTCATTAAAAAAGAAGAGAAGGACGAGCATAAGCTTAAAAAGATGTTCAGGGGGTTCCATAAAGATGAAAAATAAAACTAAAAGAGAAGTTACTGGCGGAATAACAGGTCTGCTTTATAACAATAAAATAGTAATGTTATTTTCAATAATTATGGCCTTTGGAATTTGGATTTGGGTATCAATTGAAAAAAGTCCTGAAATTGAAACAACAGTTATGTCAGTTCCTGTTCAGATTGATTTAGAAAATAGTGTTCCCTCGCAGCTTAATTTAAAAATATTTGGCAAATCCGACTTTTCAGTCGATGTTACAGTTAAAGGCAAAAAATTTATTGTTTCAACTCTTAATGCAGAAGATTTTGTTGTTACAGCAGTTACTAATTATGTTGATTCTGCTGGAAATAAATCTTTACTTGTCAGAGCGACCACTCAAAAATCAAATGCTGATTTTGAAATTGTGGGGCTTTCCCAAAACTATATAGAAGTATATTTTGACAATTTAAAAGAAACGGAATTTGCAATCGAATCAAAGGTTGCCTCCGAAAAGCCTGTCATTGACGATTGTATTTTAGGAAATATTGTGTTTTCTAAATCAACTGTTTCTGTCAGTGGCCCTGCGACCGAAATCAACAAAATAACAGGAGTGGTTGCAGAAACCGAAATAGCTGAACCGCTTGCTGCTACAAAAACAATTACGCCGACAATAACTTTAAAAGGCGCGCCCATTGAAGAACTTTCAAATGTTAAGATTATAACAGGCGATACCCCAATTACAATGACTTTGCCTGTGCTTAAAAAAGTTGAGCTTCCTACGAGCGTTGCGTTTAAAAATGCCCCTGCTGGGTTTGTAAACAACAATAGTTTTTATTCAGTTTATCCATCAAAGGTTCAAGCGGCAGTGCCAATTGAAAAAATTGACGAGATTAAAAGCATAGTAATAGGAACAATTGATTTTTCAGATGTAGACAAGGGAAACAATACCTTTAATATGAAAACCTCTGAAATTACTGATCATATTATACTTGATAAAACGATTAAAACCTTTAAGGTGACGCTTAATATGTCTGGTTATACTTCGGCTGAATATTCAATACCAATTTCAAATATAGCAATCATAGGTCAAAACGGTGCATATAATTCTACAACCGTTTTAAAAGGGCCTTTATCAGTTAAGCTAATAGGTCCGCAGGAGGTTATTGCATCACTCAAGAACGAATTAATATATGCTGAAATAGATTTAAGCAATTATCCTGTTACTGCCGGAGTGCAAAATGTACCTGCCCATATTGTTGTTAAAGAGCAAAATACTTGTTGGGCAAATGGTGTTTATAATATTCAAATAAGTTCAGTGGCAAAATAAATTGGTAAAAGGTGAAAAATATTGAGTAATAATAAAAAGAAAACAGCTTCTGTTGGCGGTCAAGCTTTAATAGAAGGAATTATGATGAGAGGCCCAAAGGGTGCGGCTCTTTCTGTTAGGCTTCCAAACGGTGAAATTGAAACTGAGTTTAAAGATATTAAGCCGTGGAGAGATAAAAACAAGTTTTTCGCAATCCCATTAATAAGAGGAATTGTTGGCTTTGTTGAGTCGCTCGTTACAGGCTATAAATATTTAATGGAGTCTGCTGAAAAGTCAACTATGGGCATTGAAGATGACGAAGAAGATATGTCTAAATTCGACAAGTGGATTAACGACCATTTTGGCGAAAAAATGATGACTATTATAGGCGTTGTAGCTGCTGTTTTAGGCTTTGCTTTGGCGTTTGTATTGTTTATGTATCTGCCGACCTTATTAGTAGATTTATTTGACAAATACATAACAAAAGATGCACTTTTAAAATTCCATCCGCTGTTTGAGGGAATAATAAGAATGGTGATTTTTGTTGCATACTTAGCTCTCGTATCAATGATGAAAGATATTAAACGAGTATTTATGTATCACGGAGCAGAGCATAAATCAATCTTTTGCTATGAAAACGGATTGCCACTAACTGTTGAAAATGTTAGAAAGCAAAAAAGATTTCACCCAAGATGTGGAACAAGCTTTATGTTTGTTATGATTATTTTAAGTGTTATCTTATCATCTGCACTTGTTTTGATTTTTCCATCTCTTTTAGAAATAAACAGAATAATTTGGATAACAATAAAAATTCTTGTTATGCCAGTTGTTATGGGAATTGGCTATGAATTCATCAGATATGCAGGTAAGCACGACAACTTATTGGTTAAAATCCTTGCAGCACCTGGGCTGTGGATGCAAAGAATTACAACTAAAGAGCCAACCGATGATATTATTGAAGTCGGTATTGAATCACTAAAGGCTGTTTTAGATGACGAAGACGAGGGCAAAAAATCAGAATGACAGTTAATGAAGCATATCAGTTAGCAAAAGGAAAGCTAAAAAATGCAGATATTGAAGACTTTTGCTTTGATTGTGAATGTATTTTTGAAAAGGCAACAGGATTTAAGAGAAATAAACGAATTTTAAATTCACAGCAGAGCCTTTCAAATGAAAGCACTCAAAAATTATTTGAAATGATACAAAGGCGAATAGATTTAGAACCGCTTCAATATATTATAGGCGAATGGGATTTTATGGATTTAACCTTTAATGTCGGCAAAGGGGTTTTAATTCCAAGACCTGAAACTGAAATTTTAGTTGACTTAGCAGATGAATTGCTACGCCAAACAAGCGAAAAAGTTGTTTATGATTTATGTGCAGGAACGGGCTGTGTAGGGCTTACAATAGCAAAGCATAATCCAAACGCTAAAGTGTATTTATTTGAAAAATATGAAAATGCACTAAGATATGCAAATGAAAATCTTGATAATTTAAAGCTTTCAAATGCAAAGGTTATTAAGTGCGACATATTAGATGGGCCTTTCGAGGATTTACAAAAACCCGATATAATTATTTCAAATCCTCCGTATATTAAATCAGATGAGATTAAAAATCTTCAAATCGAAGTTAAAAATGAACCGCTGACCGCTTTAGATGGCGGAATGGATGGGCTACATTTCTATAAAGCAATAAAAGAAAAATGGGCATCACTGCTCAAAAATGATGGAATTTTAATATTTGAATGTGGCGATGGGCAATCTAAAGACATATTATCTATTTTTAAAGGTATTTCAAAAGAAGAAAAGGTCATATATGATTTTAATAATATTGACAGAGTAGTGCAAATAAAGGTATAATATTCTATCGTATTTTAAAAATTCAATATCTATATATTTTTAGGAGAATTTCAATGCTTTTTAACATTTTAAGAGGTGGTTTCTCACCAATTCAAATAATCACAAGCTTGTTTGCTGTTGCATTTGTTGTTTTTTGTACATTACCTGTGCATGAATATGCTCATGCGTTAGTAGCTACAAAATTAGGTGATGATACACCGAGGCTTTCAGGCAGACTTACACTAAGCCCTATGGCTCATATTGATCCAATAGGTGCGATTATGATATTGCTTATTGGTTTTGGATATGCAAAGCCTGTAAATGTAAATCCACGCAACTTTAAAAATCCAAAGGTCGGAATGGCAATTACAGCACTGGCAGGTCCAATCGCAAACCTTCTTATGTCATTTGTTTTTATGTTTTTAATGTATTTGTGTGCATTTCTATTACCTCAAAACCTTGTTGTTAGTGCAATAATCTCATTCTTTAACTTTGCAGCACTAATAAACATCGGCTTGGCTGTTTTCAATTTAATTCCAATTCCTCCTCTTGACGGTTCAAGAGTTTTACAGCTTTTAATACCTGATAAGTATTATTATAAATTTATGCAATACGAAAGATACATCATTTTAGTAGTGTTTGGTCTTATAATATTCGGAGTTTTAGACAAACCGCTTAATTTCTTCCAAATGGCAATATACAACAGTATGGAATTTATCTTTTCATCAATATTCGGCTTGTTTTCATAAAGCCAATTTAATTTAAAAGGAATGCTTGAATGGAACAAATATCATATAAATTAGAGGTCTTTGAAGGTCCAATGGATCTGCTACTGCACCTTATTTCAAAGCACAAACTTAATATATATGATATACCGATAGCTTTGCTTGTTGAGCAGTATATTGATTATGTTAAACAAATGCAAAATGAAGATATGTATGTTGCAAGCGAGTTTTTAGAAATGGCTGCAAGGCTTGTTTATATAAAAACTGTTTCTCTGCTTCCTGTTTATGATGAAATTGATGACCTTAAAAAAGAGCTTACGGGTGAGCTGCTTGAATATCGTGACTGTCAACTTATGGCAGGCAAGCTTTCCTTGCAAACTGATGGATTTAACCATTTTGTGCGTGAACCAATTGAATTTGATGTTGACAATACATATACAAGATTTCACGATACAAGCGAAATCTTAAAAGCTTATCTTAATGCAGCAGGCAGAAAGCTTAGAAATTTGCCCGTGCCAATCGAAGCATTTAAAGGAATTATTTCAACTAAAATTGTTTCCGTAGGTTCTAAAATCAAGTTCATTTTCAAAAGATTATCAGCTACTGGCAAAAAGCAGGATTTTAATTCTTTGTTTTCTGAGTCAAGCTCTCGTTCTGATATGGTTGCTACATTTTTAGCGGTCTTAGAACTTGCAAAGGTTAAAAAAGTCAAGCTTTATGGTGATGGCGATGAAACACAAATCGAGCTTATTGCATCTGATTTCAATGAAATGTCCTCAGAGGAATGGGAGTAATATATGGTAAATGCAAAAAAATTACAAGCGGCAGCTGAAGCAGTTTTGTTCGCAGCAGGCGAGCCACTTGAATTAATTAGAATTTCACAAGCACTTGAAATAGATGATGAGTCAGCAGAGCAGGTATTGATGAATTTGTCAGCTCAGCTTGATGAAAAAGATAGCGGAATATGCCTTTTAAGGCTAAACGATAAATATCAGCTTACAACACGAACAGAATTTGCAGAGCAGGTTAGAACGGTGTTAGAGGTTAAACGAAATACACCGCTTTCGCAAGCAGCATTTGAAGTATTAGCTGTTATTGCATACAATCAGCCAGTCACAAAGTCGTTTATTGAACAGGTAAGAGGTGTCGACTGTTCGGGCGTTGTTGCAACGCTATGCCAAAAAAAGTTGGTAGAAGAAAAGGGCAGGCTTGAGCTTCCTGGCAGACCGCTTGTTTATGGAACAACCCCTGAATTTTTAAGGTGCTTTGGTGTATCGTCGCTTGATGAGCTTCCCGAACTTCCTACACACAGCGAAGAAATAGAAAGCTTAATATCAACCGATACAGAAGAAATCAAGTCAAATAGTGAAGAATAATTTTTTATGGAGGTGCCGCTTTGATTGCTCTTTATATTCTTTTAGGAATAGTAATTCTTATCATAGCTATTTTAAGCATAAAAATAAGAATTGATGCTGAATATATTGATGATTTTCAAATGGTAGTTAAATGGTTATTTTTGAAATTTAAAATTTATCCGCTTCCTCCTAAAAAAGAAAAACCGCAAAAAGAAGAAATCCCAAAAGAAGAAAAGCAAGAAGCACCCGTAGAAGAAAAACCAAAAAAGCCAAACATATTTATGACATTCTATCAAAATCAAGGCTATGAAGGTGTTATAAAACTTTTAAAAGATAGTGTAGATGCCCTCGGTAGCTTAATGAAAAGCATTAAAAAGCATTTCATAATAGATGAGCTGTTTTTATGGATAACTGTTTCACGAAATCACGATGCAGCGGCTACGGCAATAGATTATGGAAATGTATGCCAAGATGTTTTTCCAGCACTCGGATTTATTTGTTCTAATTTCAAAGTCAAAAAATATGATGCCGAAGTAGAACCCGATTTCATCGGAACTTTCAGTAGCGCTCAGTTTGCAACAGCATTTTCTATAAGACCAATTTTTTTAATAGGTGCAGGGATAGCACTCGTATTCAGGCTATTATTTAAGGTAGTTTTCAAATTACTTTTCCCAAAAAAGCAAAAAAGTAATGAAAATATAGATTTACAAAATACATAAGGCGGTGTTTTTATGAAAGAGCAATCAGCAGCAGGCATTCTTGAAACAACAATCGAAAAAGTTAAGGACCTTGTTAATGTCAGCACTATCATAGGCGAACCAATGATAGTTGATTCAAGTATTACAATTATCCCTGTGTCAAAGGTTACATATGGATTTGCATCAGGCGGTTCTGATTTCCCTTCAAAGTCAAACAAAGAAGTTTTCGGCGGTGGCGGTGGAGCAGGTGTTACTATTACTCCTGTTGCATTTTTAGTTATTTCAGATGGCGAAGTTACAATCAAACACATTACTGCATTTGATAATGCGGCTGAAAGAGTTGTAAACCTTGTTCCTGAAATGTTTGACAAAGTAACAAGTGTTGTCAATAAAGCTAAAAAAGAAAAGACAAAAGCTGAAGCAGAAATAGTAGATGAAGCATTTGTTTCTGTAACCGCAGAAGAAGAATAAAAATTTATCATTAATAATTAGTCATCCGCCTGCATATTTTTAAAATGGCAGGTGGTTGATTTGTGTAAAAGAGCAGGCGTTACAGCTTTAATTATTATTTTTACTTTTTTATTCGCATTTTCATCAAACGCAGAGGAACCTTTAGATATTTCTGCTCATTCTGCAATCTTGATGGTTGCGGATACGGGCGAAATTATTTATGAAAAAAATTCAAACGAAAAAATGCCAATGGCAAGTACAACAAAAATAATGTCATCGATTATTGCTCTTGAATGTGGAAAATCAGAACAGCTTTTAAAAATTTCTTCTGATATGGTAAACATAGAGGGAACTTCAATGGGGCTAATGCCTGATGATGTTATAAGCGTTAAAACGCTTGTGTGCGGAATGCTGTTAGAGTCAGGAAATGACGCTGCAAATGCAGTAGCATATGCGGTGGCAGGCTCGACTGAAAATTTTGTTAAGCTTATGAACGATAAGGCAAAAGAAATCGAAATGACTTCGACGCATTTTGTTACACCGTCTGGGCTTGATGAAAAAGAGCATTATTCGACTGCTCGTGATATGGCACTGCTTGGTGCTTATGCAATTAAAAATCCTGAATTCAAACATATCTGTTCACAAAAAGAAATGACCGTTTGCTTTGGAAATCCTCCTTTTAAAAGGAAAATATCAAACCATAATCGTTTGCTCTCTAATTGCGAGGGCGTGTTTGGAATAAAAACAGGATTTACCAAAAAGAGTGGAAGATGTTTGGTTTCAGCTGCAAAGCGTGATGGAATTAATTTAATTGCAGTTACGCTAAATGCACCAAATGATTGGAATGACCATTCAAAAATGTTTGATTATGGATTTTCAGTAATTCATAAAAATTTGCTTGATTTAGATGTGTCAACCTTAAAAATCAAAGTGGTGGGTTCTGATAAAAAAGAAATTCAGGTAGCAACTAATTTTGAATATTTTTATCCGTATTTGAATTTATCAGCAGTTCCTGTAAAAGATATTTTTATTAGCAAATTCATTTATGCACCCGTTAAGACTGGTGATGTTGTCGGATATATAAGATATAGCGTTAACAATAAAACGCTTTTTGAAACACCTATAATAGCTACCGAAGATGCTATTTGTGTTACAAAAGAAAATGCCGTTCAAAGCCGAAAAGGCTTTTTAGAAAAAATAAAAGAAAAGATTGTAAAGGGTTTAAAAGGTGAAAACAATGACTGATGGGAAAATCAGACTTCAAAAATTTATGGCAGAAAGCGGAGTAGCTTCAAGAAGAAAATCAGAGGAGCTAATCGTTGCTGGCAAAGTTAAGGTCAACGGAAAAGTCGCTTCAATAGGCGATAAGGTTGATCCAAAGCGAGATAATGTAATGGTGGCAGGCAAAAAAGTCACAAAGGTTAGAAAAAATGTTTATATTATGCTCAATAAGCCTCGTGGATTTATCACAACAATGAGTGATGAGATGGAAAGAAAATGCGTTGCAGAGCTTGTAAGTGATGTTGGCACAAGAGTTTTTCCAGTAGGCAGATTAGACAGAGAATCAGAAGGGCTTTTAATTTTAACAAATGACGGTGAGTTTGCAAATGCACTAACTCATCCATCAAATCATGTTCCAAAAACTTATAGAGTTACAGTTAGACCTGCTGTCACAAAAGAGCAGGTTACAGCACTCGAAAACGGAATTGAAATAGATGGTCAAATTACACTCCCTTCAGAGGTTCGTGTAGTCGAAAGGCAAGAGGGCAGAGTAGTTCTTGAAATTATTATATTTGAAGGCAGAAACAGGCAAATTAGAAAGATGTGTGAAGCTTTAGGATTAGAAGTTGCAAGGCTAAAAAGAACAAAAATTGGTTCACTAAAGATGGGAATGTTAAAACAGGGCGATTATCGTGATTTAACAGAAGATGAGGTTCACGCATTAATGGTGTCTTCAGAAATGAGGAAAAGCAATGCTGTTTTATAAACCGATTACAAATTTAGATGAAATCAAATCTCTTTTTAACTTAACTTCTACTGATGAAAAATCAGTGTATGGTGCATATATAGCAGTAGAGGGGGACAAGCAACTCGGAAAGTGCATCGTTAAAATCGACAATATGAATTGTGAAATATCAAACCTTGAGGTAGAAATCAATGACGAGCTTTTAATTGAAGGGCTTCTTCGTGCGTCGCTAAATTTTGCAGGCAACCGAAACGCCTATATTGCAAGGTGTAGTGACGAAAAAATAAAAGATATATTGCTTTTATTGGGATTTCAAAAAAAAGATGATTATTATGAGGGCGATATACCAACATTACTTTTAGGAAGCTGTTGTAAACACTAATTTGCATTTGACAAGTTCTTATAATAATAGTAAAATATAAAGATAAAATTATGGGATGGTTATTTAAATGATAAAGAGCATGACAGGCTATGGCAGAGCGCAGATGATAGTTAATGGTATGAACATTACCGTTGAAATAAAAAGTGTTAATCATCGTTATTTTGAATTTTCTGCAAAATCTCCGAGAACATACGGCTTTCTTGATGACAAATTAAAAACATTTTGCAATTCTGTCATTTCAAGAGGTAAGATAGAATGTTATGTTGGAATTGATAATCTTGAAGAATTAGAAACAGAGATTTTCGTTAATCATTCATTGGCAGGTGGCTACCTTAAAGCACTGAAAGAAATTTCAGAAAAATATGACATTAAAGATGATGTTTCAGCAACCGTTCTTTCACGCTATCCCGATGTTATTACTCTGCATAAAGCAGCAGAAGATGAAGACAAAATTTGGCAGTCTGTTAAAACAGTTTGCGAAAAAGCTGTTGAGAATTTTGTTAAAATGCGTGAAGTAGAGGGCGAAAAGCTTAAAACTGATATAAATAATAGAGCAGCATTTATTTTAGAATGCGTAGAATTTGTTGAAAAGCGTTCACCGCAAACCGTTGCTGAATACAATGAAAAGTTAAAACTAAGAATGGCAGAGCTTTTAGCAGATGTTCACATTGAAGAACAAAGGCTTTTAGTCGAAGCTGCAATCTTTGCAGATAAAATTGCTGTTGATGAAGAAACAGTTAGACTTCGCAGTCACCTATGTCAGCTTAGTGAGTTTATGAATGCAAATGAAGCAATCGGAAGAAAGCTTGATTTCCTCGTTCAAGAGATTAATCGTGAAGCGAATACAATCGGTTCAAAGGCACAGGATGTTGAAATTGCTAAAAAGGTTATTTCAATTAAAGCTGAGGTTGAAAAGATTCGTGAACAGGTTCAAAATATTGAGTGAGGTTTTATAGATTATGCGACTTATAAATATAGGCTTTGGAAACGCCGTCAATTCTGCAAGAATTTTAGCTGTGGCAAGTCCTGAATCTGCACCGATAAAACGAATGGTGCAAGAGGCAAAGGAACAAAAATTATTAATCGATGCAACTCAGGGAAGACGAACGAGAGCGGTTATAATAACCGATAGCAATCATATAATTCTCACATATCTTCAAGCCGAAACAATAATGAATCGCTTTAATGGTGAAGCAGGTGCGGAGGACATTTTAAATGAACAATAAAGGCAAGCTGGTGTTGTTTTCTGGTCCATCAGGAGTGGGAAAAGACACACTACTTGATATTTTAATTCAAAAAGATTGCTCTTTGCAGCGTTCAATTTCTATGACAACAAGGCAAAAGCGTGACGGAGAAGTTAACGGTGAAGACTATTTTTTTGTAACAACAAATGAATTTGAAACTTTAATTGACTCAGGCGAAGTTTTAGAATTCGCAAAATATGGTAAAAATCTTTATGGTACGCCAAAAGCACCTGTCGACAAGTGGCTTTCTGATGGAAAAACGGTTATCCTAAAGATTGAAGTTCATGGTGCTGCTAAAATCAAAGAACTATATAAAGATTCAATCGCAATATTTTTAATGCCACCATCTTTAGATGTTTTGGAGTGTCGATTAAGAGGCAGAGGAACAGAAGATGAAGATGACCTTATGCGTCGTCTTGAAATAGCAAAATTTGAGATAGAAAAAAGCTGTGGTTATGATTACATAGTCATCAATGATAGCCTTGAAGAAGCCGCAGAAGAAATAATAAATATATTAAATAAATTAAAGTGAGGGAAATATTATGTTTAATCCTGATTTAAAGAGCATTTTAGTAGACCACCTTAGCCGTTATTCACTCGTTACCGCAACCGCAAAGAGAGCGAGAGAGATTGCACAGGCAGCTGAAGAAAATCACGATATTGTTATCAGAAAAACTGTAAGCATTGCACTTGATGAAATAGTAGAAGGAAAATATACGGTTGTAGAGCCTGAAGAAATCAGAAACATCTAATTTCTTTTTAGTCTAATTGGAGGTGGGTTTTAAGTGTCGGATTTAATTGCAAAAATTGCAGTTGAAAATACTGCTTTTTCGTTTGATGATGCTTTTGATTACGCCATTCCAAATGAGTTAATTAACAAAGTCATGCCCGGAATGCGTGTTATTGTGCCTTTTGGCAATGGTAATACAAAAAGGCAAGGCTTTGTTTTTGCTTTGAGGGATAAATCTTCAACAAAAAAGCTTAAAAAAATAATATCGGTGCTTGATAAAAAACCGCTATTAAATAATGAAATGCTAAATCTTAGTGTATATTTAAAAGAAACAACTTTTTGTACTCTTTTTGACGCTGCAAAAGCTATGCTTCCATCAGGTATCGGGCTAAATTTTGTTACTTCCTATGTTATTTCCCCCGATATTTGTGATGAAATCCCAAAAGATTTATCCGATGATGAAAAAGCTGTTTTTGAATATTTAAAAAATAAAAATACTTTTGTGAAAAGTGATAAGCTTTTAAAGGATTTAGGCTTTGTTTCAGATTTTCCAATAGCTGAAAATATGGCGAAAAAAGGATTGCTCGTCAGAAATATAGATGCAGTTCAAAAGATTTCAGATGCAACAATAAAAATGGCAAGAATAAAAAATAGCTATTTTGAAATGCAGGAAAAGCCAAAGCTTTCTGCAAAGCAAAATGAAATAATAAAATTATTAACAGATATTGGCTCGGCGTCGGTAAAAGAAATTTGCTATTTTACAGGAGTTACGCAGGCGGTAATATCAACGCTTTATAAAAAAGATATTATAGAGCTGTTTGAAAATGAAACTTTTAGAAAGCCAAAGACTGTTTCGCAAAATAGCATTAAAGAAAACATACTTTTAACAGATGAACAGGATATTGCTTTTCAAAACATAATAAAGCAGTATCATTCAAATAAAGCCGAAGGTTCATTGCTTTTCGGAGTTACAGGCTCTGGAAAAACTCAAGTGTTTTTAAGGCTGATTGATGAGGTTATTGCCGATAATAAAGGCGTAATAATGATGGTTCCCGAAATTGCACTAACTCCTCAAATGCTTGATATTTTTTGCGACAGATATGGCGATAAGGTTGCAGTATTTCACAGTGCATTGTCAATGGGTGAGCGTTTAGATGAATACAAGCGTGTAAAAAACGGTGACGCTCAAATAGCGATTGGTACACGCTCTGCGGTTTTTGCTCCATTTGAAAAATTAGGGCTAATAATTATGGACGAGGAGCAAGAAAGTACATATAAGTCTGAAATGTCGCCACGCTATCATGCGAGAGATGTTGCAAAATACAGAACAGGTTATCATAAATCCTTGTTGGTGCTTGCATCTGCAACGCCATCTATAATCAGTTATAGTGCCGCAAAAAGTGGAATATATTCACTTAATAAATTAAATTATCGTTATGGCAATGCAGTTTTGCCAGAGGTTTCAACGGTAAATACAAAATATGGCTCTGACCTTTCAAAAATCAAAAATCTAACGCCTGAGCTTGAAATTGCATTAAAAGAGAATTTGGAAAAAGGCAAGCAGTCAATACTTTTATTAAATCGCAGAGGGTACAATACCTTTGCAGCTTGTGCAAAATGCGGAAAAGTTATGGTGTGTCCAAATTGTAGCATTTCAATGACATATCATTCTAAAAACGGTCGTTTAATGTGCCACTATTGTGGATTTTCAGAAAAATTTACAGATGTTTGCAGAGATTGTGGAGAAAAAGCAGTAGTGTTTTCAGGAATGGGAACGCAGAAATTAGAAGAAGAACTTTCATTAGCACTTCCACAGGCAAAGATATTAAGGCTTGATACTGATACAACTTCTTCAAGATATTCTTTTGAAAATTCACTAAAAAAATTCACAAATTTAGAGTATGATATTATGGTCGGAACGCAGATGGTAGCTAAAGGATTAGACTTTCCAAATGTTACTTTAGTAGGCGTAATTTCTATTGACCAACAGCTTTATAACGATGATTATAAAAGTGGTGAACGGTCATTCGACTTGCTGACGCAGGTTGTAGGGCGTTCAGGCAGAGGCGATTATAAAGGAAAAGCTATAATTCAAACAGGATTTCCTGAAAACGAAATAATAAATCTTGCAAAAGATCAAGATTATGAAGCTTTTTATGAGCTTGAAATGAAAATCAGAAAAGCTATGGTTTATCCTCCATATTGCGATATATGTGCAATAAGCTTTGTAGGAGCAGATGAAGTCAGAACAACTGCTGGTTCAAAAGTATTTTTAGATATGTTAAAAGCATCACATAAAAGTGAATATAATGATTTGAACATAGTTGTATTAGGTCCTATTTCACCGAGAATATTTAAAATTTCAGGCAAATATAGAAGCAGAATAATAGTTAAATGCAAAAACACAAAAAGGCTTAGAGAATTTATAAGCGGTCTTTTAAAAGATTTCTCAAAAAACAGCCAATTTTCAAAAATTACTGCTTTTGCGGATATGAACCCTGAAAACACATTTTAATGTAAATAAATTGAGAGAATTATGAAAGGAATGGCACAATATATTTTGTGTCATAGTGTGGTTAAAATGGCTATTAGAAACATCAGAACAAGGAAAGACGCAATTTTAAAAAAGATGAGCCGAAAAGTCGAGAAATTCGATGAAAGGCTTTTCACACTTTTAGATGATATGAAAGATACTATGTATAATGCTGAAGGTGCAGGAATTGCGGCAGTTCAGGTTGGCGTTTTAAAAAGAGCAATAGTAATCGATATAGGCGATGGGCTGATTGAACTCATAAATCCTGAAATAACAGAGACAAGTGGCGAGCAATACGAATATGAAGGCTGTCTTTCATTACCTGGGGAATCAGGAATTACAAAGCGACCAATGATAGTAAAAGTTAAAGCTCAAAACCGAGAGGGAAAATGGTGCTTATATAAAGGTGATGGGCTAAAAGCAAGAGCTTTTTGTCACGAAATCGACCACCTTGACGGGCATTTGTATATAGAGCGTTTAGCTCCCGAAGAAGTAATAGAAAGATTAAAAAGCGAAAACGACGAAAAATAACAATATAGATTTTATCAGAAAGACAAGGCTAAAAATAATGAAAATTGTATTTATGGGAACACCAGAATTTTCCGTCCCTTGCCTTCAAAGGCTAATCGATGAAAAATATGATGTTGTGGGTGTGTTCACTCAGCCTGATAAGCCAAAGGGCAGAGGCTATGAATTGTCACCTCCTGCGGTCAAGGTTTGTGCTTTAGCAAACGACATTGCGGTTTTTCAGCCAAAAAGTATGAAAGACGGCGAGGCACTAAAAATCCTAAAAGAATTAGAGCCAGAGCTTATTGTGGTAATAGCTTATGGTAAAATTTTACCTGCGGATATTCTCTATTTTCCCAAATATGGCTCTATAAATATTCACGCTTCACTTTTGCCAAAATACAGAGGAGCAGCACCAATCCAATGGGCAGTAATTAATGGTGAGCAAAAATCAGGTGTAACTTCAATGCAGATGAATGAGGGAATTGATACAGGTGATATGCTACTAAAAGCAGAAATTCCTATTGATATTAATATGACAGCAGGCGAACTTCACGATGCACTATCAAAAATCGGTGCAGATGTTATGCAAGATACGATAAAAGCAATCATAGAAAACAGGCTTAATCCAATAAAGCAAAATGATAATATCAGCACATATTCTCCAATGCTATCTAAAGAGCTTTGTCCAATTGATTTTAATAAATCGGCATTAGAAATTCATAATAAAGTTAGAGGGCTTTCACCGTGGCCTGTTGCGACCGCCACTCTTGATGGTAAAAAAGTGAAAATTCACAAAACGGGTTTATCAAAAATAATAACTGAGAAGTCAGCGGGAACAATAATTTCAAATGACGATAAATTAACTGTTGCTTGCGGTGATAAAAAATGCGTTGATATTTTAGAGTTACAGCTTGAGGGAAAAAAGAGAATGAATGTCAAAGACTTTCTTTTAGGGCATAAAATTTCTCTTGATACTAAATTTAATTAGGTGATGATATATTATGTATTTAGATTATTATTATTTTATACTTGTAGTTCCAGTGCTTATCTTATCCCTTATAGCACAGAAAAAAGTTAATTCTACCTATAAAACCTATTCTGATGTTAATAATAAGAATGGGCTTACGGGTGCAATGGCAGCACAAAAGGTTCTTGAGTTTTATGGCGTTAAAGATGTTAAAATTGAACACATCAGAGGGAAACTTAACGACAATTATGATCCTCGTGATAATACAATAAGGCTTTCTGATGGAGTTTATGGTAGCACAAGCGTAGCAGCCATAGGAATTGCTTGCCACGAGGCAGGGCATGCAGCACAGCACGCCGAGAGTTATAAGCCTATCAAAATCAGAAATATGCTGTTACTTCCGTGTCAAATCGGTTCAGTAGCAGGGCTTCCGCTTGCAATTTTAGGATTGTTTTTAGGCTCACAAATTTTAATTAATGTTGGAATAATTCTTTACGCAGCCATTATGGTTTTTCAGCTTGTCACACTTCCGGTTGAATTCAATGCAAGTAGCCGTGCAATCAAAGTAATCGGTGAAACCAATATATTATCAGAAGGTGAAATAACAGGAGCTACAAAGGTCTTAAAAGCTGCTGCTATGACTTATGTTGCCGCATTTGCTGTTTCTGCCGCCAACCTACTTAGGTTACTCTTACTTTTCAACAGAAGACAGGACTAATTTATGAATGATAGACAATTAGCGTTTAAAATATTAAATAAAATCGAGAGAGATAATTCCTATTCTAATTTAGTTCTTGACCATTATCTTTCTTCAAATGATAATGACAATAAATCCAACGCATTTGTATCGGCATTAGTTTATGGCGTTACAGAAAGGCGAATAACTTTAGACTACATACTTTCTCTCTTTTTAAAACAGTCAATAAATAGACTTAAACCTGAGGTTTTGACAATACTTAGGTTAGGCGTTTTACAGCTAAAATTTATGAACAGCATTCCGGTATCTGCTGCGGTAAATGAAAGCGTTAATTTGTCAAAAAAGAATTCGTGTAGCTTTGCCTCAGGGCTTATTAATTCGGTGCTGCGAAAAATATCATCAACTGAAATTGAAATGCCAAGTACAGAAGATGATGTTTATAATTTAAGCGTTTTGTATTCTTGCCCTATGCCACTTGTAAAACATTATATTGACGATTATGGAAAAGAAGATGCTGTCGGCATATTAAAATCATCAATAGGTGCAGCTCAAATTACGGCAAGAGTTAATACTTTAAAAGTTACAACAGATGAGCTTATAAGCTTATTGCAAAGCGAAAATATTACGGCATTAAAATATGAGCCACTCGAAAACACAATAATTATAAAAGATGCAGGGCATATCGAACACCTTAATGCTTATAAAAAAGGCTTGTTTCATATTCAAGATACAGCAAGCACAATAGCTATAAATTCACTTGAATTAAAAGAAGGTCAAACTTTAATTGATGCTTGCTCTGCACCTGGCGGAAAAGCGTTTACAGCTGCTGAAATAATGAACAATAATGGCAAAATAGTTGCTATTGACCTTTATGAGCAGAGAGTTAAATTAATAAGTGACGGCGCAAAACGATTGTCAATTGATATAATTGATACAAAGGCTATGGACTCGTCAATTCCCTGTGAGGATTTAATAAATATTGCAGACAGAGTACTTTGCGATGTTCCGTGTTCAGGACTTGGAGTTATTCGAAAAAAGCCTGAAATACGCTATAAGGATTTAGCTTTTATTGACAATTTGACTGTTTTGCAGTACAATATCTTGGCTACCTCATCAAAATATTTAAAAAAAGGCGGAATTCTTGTTTATTCTACCTGCACTTTAAATAAGGCGGAAAACGATGAGATATGCGATAAATTTTTAAAAAATAATAATGAATTTGAACCTTTAGGTGATTATACTACCTTAATGCCACATAAAAATGACTGTGACGGTTTCTTTATTGCTAAGTTCAGGAGAGTTTAATTTGAACAAAATAGATTTAAGGTCAATGACACTTGATGAGTTAACTGAAAAAGTTAAAGAACTCGAACTGCCAAAGTTTAGAGCAAATCAAATTTATTCTTGGGCATTTCAAAAAGGCGTTACTGATTTTTCTAAAATGACAAATTTATCAAAAGATTTAAAAGAAACCTTAGAAAAACATTTTACTCTTACCAATTGTCGAATTGATATTAAACTAAAATCTCAAATTGATGATACAGTTAAATATCTTTTTGAATTAAATAAAGGCGAATTTGTAGAGTGCGTAGTTATGAAATACAAATATGGCTACTCAATTTGCATTTCTTCTCAACTTGGCTGTAAAATGGGTTGTACCTTTTGTGCATCTGCAATTGGCGGATTTAAAAGAAATTTACTGCCATCTGAAATGCTATCTGAAATATTAACTGCTCAAAATGATTTAGGCGTAAGAATTTCGCATATAGTTTTAATGGGAACAGGCGAGCCGCTTGACAATTATGACAATGTAACTAAATTTTTAGAGCTTGTAACAAGTGAAAACTCGTTAAATATAAGTATGCGACATATCTCACTTTCGACTTGTGGAATTGTTCCAAAAATATATGACCTTGCAGAAAAAAAGCTTGGGCTGACGCTTTCTGTGTCACTCCATGCACCAAATGATAAAATCCGATCTCTTACTATGCCTGTAAACAATAAATGGAATATCGATGAATTAATTGCAGCTTGTAAATATTATACAAAAACGACAAGTAGGCGAATTTCTTTTGAATATGCAATGATAAATGGTTTTAATGATACCGATGAATGTGCATCAGAGCTTGCAAACAGACTTAGAGGAATGCTCTGTCATGTTAATTTAATTCCAATAAATAGCGTTAAAGAAAAAAGTTATAAGCGAAGCAGTGATGACCGATTAAAGCGGTTTTCAGATATTTTGACCAAAAGGGGAATTACTGTCACAGTTAGGCGAACTCTCGGAAGTGACATAAACGCTTCGTGCGGTCAACTTAGAGCATCAAAAGTAGAAGGTGATAGGTCTTGAAGATTGTAGCAAAAACCGATGTAGGAAAAATAAGAGAAAACAATCAAGATTCATATGCGGCAGGCGAGCTTCCAAATGGAGTGGCGTGGGCGGTAGTATGTGATGGAATGGGTGGAGTTGCAGGCGGAAATGTTGCATCTTCAACAGCAGTTAAAGTCATTTCTGAACAGATAACTTCGGCGTATCGATTTGGTATGAGTGCAAAGTCAATTAAAAATATGCTTATATCAGCAATTACCGCTGCAAACATCAGTGTTTTTGATATTAGTAAAGCTAATGAAGAACTTGATGGAATGGGTACAACGGTAGTGTGTGCAATCGTTACTGGCGGAATTGCTTATATTGCCCATGCAGGTGATAGCAGAGCATATTTGCTTTCAAAAGGCAGTTTAATTCAACTCACTCGTGACCATTCAATGGTTCAAGATTTAGTTGAAGATGGTAAGATTACAGAAGATGAAGCAAAATTTCACCCAAGAAAAAACATAATCACCAGAGCGCTTGGTGTTGATGATGAAATAAGAATAGATTTTAGCGAGCGTGAACTATTATTAAATGACACCTTGCTACTTTGTACCGACGGGCTTACCAATTTCGTTGAAAACGATGAAATTTGTCAGTTGACAAACGATAATATGTATTATGAATTTGCAGATAGACTTGTGTCAAGAGCAAATAAAAATGGCGGCGGAGATAATATAACCGTTGTCGCAATAGCTTATTAAGGAGTGTAGTGTTTTGGATAATTATTGTGGAAAAAGACTTGATGGTCGTTATGAGATCAAAGAAATAATCGGTGTTGGTGGAATGGCGGTTGTTTATAAAGCTTATGACAATATCGATGACAGAACTGTTGCAGTTAAAATCCTAAAAGAGGAATTTTTGGCAAATGAGGAGTTCCGCCGTAGATTTAAAAACGAATCAAAGGCTATCGCAGTTTTATCACATCCTAATATAGTCAAGGTTTATGATGTAAGCTTTGGCGATAGGCTTCAATATATTGTTATGGAATATATTGAGGGCATAACATTAAAAGAATATATTGAACAGCAAAAAATCATAAATTGGAAAGAAGCTGTTCATTTTGTAAGTCAAATTTTAAAAGCATTGCAACACGCTCACGATAAAGGAATAGTTCATCGTGATGTTAAACCTCAAAACATTATGCTTTTACAAGACGGAACTATAAAAGTTACTGATTTTGGCATAGCTCGCTTTAGTCGTGGCGATACCAAAACTATGACAGAAAAAGCAATAGGTTCTGTTCATTATATAAGCCCTGAGCAGGCAAGGGGCGAAATTACTGATGATAAGGCTGATCTCTATTCTGTTGGCGTTGTAATGTATGAAATGCTAACAGGCGAGCTTCCTTTCCAGTCAGATAGTGCAGTTTCTGTTGCAATAATGCAGCTTCAGCAAAATGCAAAGCGTCCTCGTGAATTAAACCCAGAAATCCCACTTGGGCTTGAGCAAATAACGCTTCGTGCAATGCAAAAAAATGCTCGTGACCGCTATCAATCAGCGGCAGAAATGTTGCTTGATATTGATGAATTTAAGAGAAATCCATCAATTAAATTTGATTACAATTATTTTGTCGACAATGAACCAACAAGATTTGTCGATTCAAATGCAGCGGTTGCTCCAATAAAGACGAATGACGATATAGCAGAAGAAGATGAATATACACCATCTACAAACAAAACTATGCCGATTTTATTTGGAATAGTTGCAGGTCTTGTCGTTATAATTGCAATAGTTGCAGGCGTTTTATTTGCAAAGAATGTTAAAAAGGTCGAAGTTCCAAACTTCCTTGACAAAAATTATACTGAAGATATTTTAACAAATGAAGAATATAAAGAGAATTTCAAATTTGAAATTGCCTCTGTTGAAAGTAAAGACAAAAAAGCAGGAATGGTTTTAACTCAAACACCAGCAGCAGGCGAAAAGATAAAAAAAGGCAAAACAATCAAACTTGAGATTGCTAAGAATGATGATAATATATTGATTGATGGCATTGTCGGGCTTCAGTCTGCGGAGGCTGAAAAGAAGCTAAAGGAAAATGGATTTTCTGTAAAGGTTATATTGAATTATAAAAAAGATATTCCAGTAGGGCAGGTTTTTGATTCTGCACCGGCTGAAGGGACATATTCGCAAAAAGGCACATTAGTTACAATTTATGCAGCTACTGATGAAAATCCTAACGAGGCAATAGTTCCAAATCTTATTGATTATAGTCAAGATATTGCCAAAAAGCTTATAGAAACAGCAGGATTTAAAATGGGCGAGGTCAAAGAGGAAAACAGCAACAAACCTAAAGGAATGGTTATTTCTCAAACTCCGTCAAAAGGTGAAGCCGCAGAGGCAGGCTCGCCTGTTAATATAGTTATCAGCTCAGGAGTACCGGCTGAATCTACTGCAAAGATTTTAGTTACGCTTCCAAATACAGGTGCAAGTGGTAGTGTTATGAAAGTTTACCTAAACAGTGTAGTTAGCTTTTCATATAACGATGTTCTGCTAAACGGTGGAGTAAAAACCGTTGAAATTAAAGGAACAGGGGCAACTAACACTTTCTCAATTGTCATTGATGATATAACTGTTAAAGAGGGAAAAATCGACTTTACAAAGTCACCAGCTGATATTACAGACATTGTTGACCACGAGTATTCTAAATTACAGGTAATTCCTAATAAAATCATAGGAATGTCTGTTGCAGATGCAAAAAAAGAACTTGAATTAGCAGGATTTTTCAATATTTATGTTGAGGGTGCAGTAAATGATGCAGCGGCAAAGGTCGTTTCAGTCGTGCCAACACCTGATGCAACTAAAAAATATCCGCTAACAGAAAAAATAACATTGACAGTCAAATAAGTATGAATAAAATTTTAGACGGAATAATTATAAAAGGCAATAGCGGCTTCTATTATGTAGAAGCCGCTAATGAAGTTTTTGAATGTAAGCCACGAGGCATTTTCAGAAAAGACAAAATAACACCGCTTGCAGGGGATTTTGTTAAAATTTCAATTAATGATTTATCTGAAAACACAATAGATGAAATTCTGCCCCGAAAGAATTTTCTTACAAGACCGCCTGTTGCAAATATAGACAACTTGATTATAGTAGTTTCAACAACAAAGCCCACGCCATCAACGCTTATCATAGACAGGCTTATTGCTCTTTCAGAATACAAAGGAATAGAACCTGTTTTAGTTTTTACTAAAGATGATTTAAAATCTTCAGACGAAATGCTAAAAATTTATAGCAAAAGTGGAATAAAAACTATTGTAACATCAATTATATCTGATGATGGCTTAGCTGAAATTAAAGATATATTAAAAGGCAAAATAAGTGCGTTTACAGGGAATTCAGGCGTTGGCAAAACTACTATTTTAAATAAGTTAGATAATACTCTTTCTCTTGCGACAGCCGAAATAAGCGACAAGCTCGGGCGTGGAAAGCATACAACTCGAATAGCAGAACTTTTCAAGGTTTGCGGTGGATATATTGCCGACACTGCCGGATTTTCTTCATTAGAGTTTGAAAAGCTTGATATAATCAGAAAAGATGAACTACCAAGCTGTTTCAGAGAATTTAATGATTATTTAGGCAAATGCAAATTTTCAACCTGCGCCCACATTAATGATAAGGGCTGTAAAATTGTTGAGGCAGTTGAAAAAGGTGAAATAAACAAATCACGCCATAATAGTTATGTGGCTATGTATAATGATGTTAAGGATTTAAAAGAATGGAAGCTATAATAAAAAATCGCTGCGTTATTGTTGCAGCAGGTGAGCTTGACAATTTAGACCTACTTAAAAACAATATATTAAATACAGATTTTATAATTGCAGCCGATGGGGGCTATAAAAAGTGTATAAATATAGATTTAATCCCTGATTTAATAGTGGGAGATTTTGATTCTTCACAAGTCCCTAAAATAAAAACAGAAATCATAAAGCTTAATCCAATCAAAGACAGCACAGACACTGAAAATGCACTTTTAATCGGAGCTGAAAAAGGCTTTAAGGATTTCACAATTTTTGGTGCAACTGGCGGAAGGTTTGACCATACCTTTGCTAATATTGCATTAATCTCATCAGCAATAGAAAAAAACATTAATTGCACAATAATTGATGACCATCATAAAATTTATTTCTTAAAAAATGAAACTCATAAAATCAAAAACGAAAACAAATATATTTCAATTTTCGCTTATGGCGGTGACTGCGTAGTTAGTTTAAATGGATTTTTTTACCCACTAAATAGCTATACTCTTTCAGCAAATTCTGCACTTGGAACAAGCAATGAAATTACCGCTGATTATGGCGAAATAACAGTTCATAAAGGAAAACTTCTCATAATAGAATGTGAAAAATTCAATTAATTTTCTATAATTTTATTAACACCTTTTTAATGCCTGCATATATTATAGTAATACGCAAAAAGCCAAATGCTTATTGCTGTAAATGCAAAGGCGGTGTCAATATGATTAAAAGAAAAGGGGCAAATGTGGGAATATTATTTGTGATGTTAGGCATAGGTCTAACAATTGCATTCATATTTCCGGCACGCTATCTTGTCGTCGTTTTGTCAATAATATTGATAATCAGCGGCATCGCACTGTGCAGAAACTGCTAAGGAGGGTTTTTTATGAAAGTAATTGTATTTAAAGGGCCAAAGGTACTAAGCGGACTTCTGAGAATGATTTTTGGAATAAAAAAGGCGTAGAAAACATAAAACCCTCGAAATTAATTCGAGGGAATTTTTTATATATTTTTAATTATTTTATAATTACCATCATTAAGAAGTTTTACTAATTCTTTGTTGCAGGTAATTTTCAAATCCGCTTTAATTCCGCCTCTTGCCTCATCGCCAATTTCGTGAAAGTCAGAACCCGAAATCATTTTAAGACCGTTGTTTTTCGCCCAAAGCTCAGCAACTTCATTGTTCGAGTTGTGGCGAATATTTCCATTATAGATTTCAATTCCATCTAAATATTTAGGGCGTGTAATAGTCATATCATATCTAAAAGGGTGGGCTTGAAAAATAAGCATTCCATTCAGATGTGCAAGAGTTGAAAAGGTAGGAAGCTTCATATCAATAATATTGGCACTGTTTCTAAGAAATTCTTCAGTCACACCATAAATCAAATAATCATTTTCGCAATTTTCAATATCGAATTTTAATTCCATTCCTAAATGTATATTTATTCTACCTTTAGCAGCTAAAACAGCTTCGTTGTAGCCTTTCATAAATATATCAACCTTTTCGTTCCAACTGCTTGCATAATAGGCACTATAATTAAAAGTTGTTTTATTAAAATGGTCAGTTATAACAATATCAGTATAGCCTTTTTTTATATATCTTTCGACTAATTCTTTAGCAGAAGCTTTTGCACAAAGACTTGTTTCAGAAGTATGTGCGTGCATTTCAATCAGTGAATTCATTTTTTGTTGTCACCTTATTACTTATATTTTAGAATACAAGTATACAATAAAAACGATATAAAGTCGATAGCTAAATTCATCGTTTTTAAAACAAATAAATTTGATTTTTTATTCAATATATTGTATGATATGCGTTAGCTATTTTATTTGTTGGAGGAAAAAGTAATGACAGAATGTAAATGCAGTGAAAAAAGTGATTTAACACTTATAAATGATGTGCTTAATGAATACACAGGCGTGAGTGGTAGCCTTATTACTATTCTACAAAAGGCTCAGGATATTTATGGCTATCTCCCAACCGATGTAATAAAACATATTTCAGAAAAAACAGGTATAAAGCTTGCTAAAATAATGGGCGTTGCAACATTTTATACCCAGTTTAGATTAAAGCCAATTGGCAAATATTTAATTTTGCTTTGCAAGGGAACCGCTTGCCATGTAAACGGTTCTGATTTAATCGAAAAGGCAATAATAGAAAAGCTTCAAATTTCTGATGGCGAAACAACTCAAGACGGTATGTTTTCTCTTAAAAATGTTGCTTGCCTTGGCTGTTGTAGCTTGTCACCAGTTATGATGATTAATGACGAAACTTACGGAACTCTCACGCCTGAAAAGGCAATAAAAATACTTGATGAATTAAAATTAAAGGAGAGCGAAGCAAAATGAAGATAGTTGTAGGTCAAGGAAGCTGTGGAATTGCCGCAGGTGCGTTAAAAGTGCTAAATGCGTTTAAGTTATCGCTCGAAAACAGAAACGATATAAAATTAACAATAGCAGGCTGCATCGGTATGTGCTTTTTAGAGCCAATTGTCGATGTCTATTTAGATGACAATAGCTTAAAAAGATTTGTAAGAGTTAAAGAAACAGATGTAGAAAGAATTATAACAGCTATAAATGAAAGCGATTTTAATAGTGTAAACGATTTGCTTATAAAAAAGGAAGACGAGGATTTTTTATCAAAGCAAACAAGAATTGCCCTTGCTCATTGTGGAACGATAAACCCTGAAATAATTTCAGATTATGAAGACGCTAACGGTTATAAAGCAATAAAAAAGATATTAAAAACAATGTCACCAGAGGAAGTAATAGAAGAAATAAAAGTTTCAGGTCTTGCAGGTCGTGGCGGAGCAGGATTTCCTACTTGGTTTAAATGGGACGCTGCCCGAAAATCAACCGCACAGCCAAAATATTTAATTTGTAATGCAGACGAGGGCGATCCAGGTGCATTTATGGATAGAGCAGTGATAGAGGGCGATCCTCACAATCTAATTGAAGGAATGCTAATTGCATCATATGCGATTGGTGCCTGTGAAGCTATTGTATATGTTAGGGCAGAATATCCATTAGCAATAAAAAGGCTTGAAAAAGCAATAGAAGATGCAAAAAAAAGTGGATACCTTGGCGAAAATATATTAGGAACTGACTTTTCTTTAAAAATGAGAATTAAAGCAGGTGCAGGTGCATTTGTGTGTGGTGAAGAAACCGCACTTATAGAATCTCTTGAGGGCGAAAGGGGAATGCCACGGTTAAAGCCTCCTTTCCCAGCACAAGAGGGATATTGGCATAAACCGTCTAATATCAATAATGTTGAAACCTATGCGAATGTAGCTTGGATAATTTTAAATGGCGGAGCAGCATTTGCAAAAATGGGAACAGAAAACAGTAAAGGAACAAAGGTTTTCGCACTTACAGGAAAAATCAAAAAAGGCGGACTTGTTGAAATCCCAATGGGCAAAACTCTTAGAGATGTTATTTACGACATTGGCGGCGGAATTAAAGATGATAAACAGTTTAAAGCGGTTCAAATGGGCGGGCCATCAGGCGGTTGCATTCCATTCGAGCTTTTAGATACAGTTATTGATTATAAGGCACTTGGGGCAACAGGGGCAATTATGGGTTCAGGCGGAATGGTCGTTATGGACAGCGACACTTGTATGGTAGGTATGGCAAAATTCTTTTTAGACTTCACAGCTAAAGAATCTTGTGGAAAATGCGTGCATTGTCGACTTGGCACTAAAAGAATGCTTGAAATATTAGAAAGAATTTGTAGCGGTAATGGAAAAAATGGTGACATTGAGCTTTTAGAAGAACTTTGCTATTCAATAAAAGATGGCGCTCTTTGTGGACTTGGGCAAACTGCTCCAAATCCAGTTCTTACCACAATCAAATATTTTAGAAATGAATACGAAAGCCATATCAATGATAAATCTTGTAATGCAGGCGAATGTAGGGACTTATTACACTACGAAATAAATCCATCAAAATGTATCGGCTGTTCGTTGTGCTTTAAAAAATGCCCAGTGTCTGCTATTAGCGGAAAAATAAAAGAACCATTTAAGATAGATAAAGATATGTGTATAAAATGTGGAAAATGCAGAGAAGTATGCAAGCTTTCGGCTGTTGAGGTGAAATAAATGAATATAATAAATTTGAATATTGATGGGAAAAATATAAAAGCCGAAGCTACAAAAACAATTCTAAATGTTGCAACTGAAAATGGAATAAAAATCCCAAACCTTTGTTATGATGGAAGAACCGAGCTTTATGGAGCTTGCGGTCTTTGCTTAATTGAAATTGAGGGAAATGCTAAATTGCTTCGTGCTTGTTCTACAAGAGTTAGCGAGGGAATGGTAGTTAAAACTAATAGTGAAAGAATAGGCAGAGCAAGAAAAACAGCACTTGAGCTTTTGCTTTCTGACCACACAGGTGACTGCAAAGCACCTTGTACGCTTGCTTGCCCTGCAAACACTGATTGCCAAGGTTATGTTTCATTAATTGCAAATGGTGAATATAAAGAGGCAGTAAAGCTTATAAAAGAAAAAATCCCGTTCCCGTCATCAATAGGCAGAGTGTGTCCGCACCCTTGCGAAAAAAAATGCAGGCGTCAATATGTTGATGAGCCTATAAGCATTGCAAACCTAAAAAGCTTTGTCGGTGATATGGATATGCTCAGCGAGGATAATTTCGAGCCATCAGTTGAGCCTGATACAGGAAAAACCGTTGCAATAGTCGGTGGAGGCCCTGCTGGGCTTACTGCTGCATTCTTTTTAAGAAGAATGGGACACGCTGTCACAGTGTTTGATGCAATGCCAAAAATGGGCGGAATGTTAAGATATGGCATTCCTGAATATCGTTTGCCTAAAGCTATTCTCGATAAAGAAATTTCACAAATCGAAAAGCTTTCAATCGAATTGAAAAACAATATTAAAATCGGAAAAGATATAACATTAAATCAGCTTAAAGAAAAATATGATGCAGTGGTTGTTGCAGCAGGTGCGTGGAATAGTAGCAAAATGCGTGTAGATGGTGAAAACTTAGATGGCGTGTTTGGTGGAATAGATTTTCTTAGAGAAGTTTCACTCGGAAATGCTCCTAAAATCGGAAAAAGAGTTGCGGTAGTAGGTGGCGGAAATACAGCAATGGACGCTTGCCGTACTGCAAAAAGACTTGGTGCTGATGAAGTTTATATAATTTATAGAAGAACGCTTGATGAAATGCCGGCAGAAAAGCTTGAAATAGACGAGGCAAAAGAAGAAGGAATTATTTATAAATTCCTTACAAATCCAATAAAATTCACAGGAAATAATGGCAGAATAAATGCTGCTGTTCTTCAAAAAATGGAGCTTGGAAAGCCAGATGAAAGTGGCAGAAGAAGTCCAGTTCCAATAGATGGTGAAATTGAAACAATAGAGCTTGACAGCGTTATTATGGCAATAGGTCAACACCCTAATTTAGATGGATTTGAGCAGCTTGAAGCTACAAAAAGGCATACAATAAGTGCTGATGAAAATTCGTTCAGAACTTCGGTAGATGGCGTTTTTGCAATTGGTGATATTACAAATAAAGGTGCAGACATTGCTATTTCTGCAATTGGTGAGGCACAAAAATCCGCAGTAATAATTGATAGATATTTAAACGGAGAAAATGTTTCATATAAAAAACCGTTTTTTGTAGAAAATGAAATCCCCCTCGATTTTTACAAAAAATTTGGAAAGCAAAAAAGAGCAGTTATGCCTACATTAGACGCAAAAATCAGAAGTAAAAACTTTAAAGAAGTTGCTTTGGGATTTTCAGAAAGCACTGCAAAAAAAGAAGCGATGCGTTGTCTTGAATGTGGCTGTCACGATTTCTTTGAATGCAAGCTAATTGAATATTCAAATGATTATGATGTAAAGCTCGAAAAATTTAAAGGCGAAAAGCATAACCGTGAAAACGAAGATGTTAATTCATTTATAATACGAAACACAAACAAATGTATCTTATGTGGGCTTTGCGTAAGAGTTTGCGAAGAAACTATGGGTACTGTTAATTTAGGGCTGATAGGTAGAGGGTTTGACACGGTGGTTATGCCTGAGCTTTCGTTGCCTCTTGAGGAGTCAAGCTGCACTTTCTGCGGTCAGTGCGTGGCAGTTTGCCCGACAGGTGCTTTGATTGAAAAACAGCCATCAGTAAAAAGACTTACAGTTAAAGAAAACAGTGTTCAATCTGTTTGCAATTTTTGTAATGCACTTTGCAAAACCGATATTAGATATATAGGCAATACAGTTATAAAATCACTTCCCTTTGGTGAAAATGGAATTCTTTGTAAGGGCGGTAAGTTTGGAATTTTTGCAGCAACGCAAAATGCAAAACCTATAAATAGTGTTATCGAAGTTAAAAATCAACTTAAAAAATATAAATCAGATGAAATTGCGTTTATTGCAGGCAGTACCACAACTTTTGAGGAAGCATCGCTAATAAATAAAATTTCTAAAAATTTATATACTACTGCTAATGAGTTTTCTGCGGGATATGTTGGTTTAGAGCATTTTAATGCAAAAACAAGCTTTGATAATTTTAACTTTAAAGCAGTAATTTTAGTAGAAGCAGAACTTCCAACCGAGGTCAAAAATCAAGAATATGTCGTGTCAATTAATTGCGAAAAAAATGATGATGCAAATTCAAATATAATTGTTTCACCGTTTATAGCAAAAAATGGCACTTATATTACAAAAGAAAAAGAATATGCAGAGCTTAACAAGGTAGCCTGTTTTGACCTGCCAAACACAAAAACCGTTTTAGCAGAACTTTTTGATACGAATTTTGATTATATAAAGCTAAACGGTTATTGCGAAAAGGTTAAAATTGATAAAGAAACAATTAAATCAGGTGGCAATTTTAAAAAAATTCAAGACAATAAAACAATAAATAAATTCAAAAAAATGTTTTAAATTATTTTCTCTGCTCTTTCCGCTTCCTCTAAGCAACCCTACGCTTCCTCTGGAGTTATTCCCCTGTTAGGGGAAATGTCACGAAGTGACAAAAGGGTTCCCGTTTTCGGAGAAAAAGCAAGACCGCAGTCGACTGAAGGAGGGAGCAAAACAGATAAAAGCCAATTCAGTGTAGGGAACGGTCTTGACCGTTCCGCCTCGTTTCCGCTTCCTCAAAAGGCAAGCTGTCGACCGCAGTCGACTGAAGGAGGGGCAAAATAGATACAAGCAAAATACCCCCCTCAAGAGGCAATTTTGTGGCATAGAGCCTTTAAACATTAAAAATAAGCGTTTACTTTGTTAACAAACTGTAAAATTAGATTTTAATCAGTTGTGCTAAAAATATTTATATGTTATTATTGATAAAATAGCTTAGGGAGGCGAAATCTATTGTTTGGATATGTCAAGCCGTTTAAACCTGAACTAAAAATCAAAGACTATGAAACCTATAAAGCTATATATTGTTCGCTTTGCAAGGCAATGGGTAAAAATTATGGCATAGTAGCACGAAACTTTTTAAGCTATGATATAACCTTTTATATAATGCTTATGCGTTCAATAGAAAATGATAGTTGCGACAGCTTTATTAAGGGCCACTGTAAATTCAATCCGCTAAAAAAGTGCAATTATGTAAAAAATATTGATAAAGTTTTTGACGAGGCATCAGCACTAACAATAATAATGGCCTTTTATAAAGTTAAAGATGATATAAATGACAATAATATATTTAAGAGGATTTTAAAATATCTAATCTATCCTTATATTAAGCAAAAACACAAAAAAGCGTCAAAACTCTATCCGCATTATGATGAGATTGTTTCTAAATATATGTCAATTCAATCAGATGTGGAAAACGGTGAATTTTCTTCTTTAGACAAGTCGGCTGATAGTACAGCAAAAGCCCTCAGCGAACTTTTCGCATACAATATTTCAGATAATACAAACAAACGAATTGTTGAAAGGCTGGGATATTGTCTTGGCAGATGGGTATATTTAATAGATGCCTATGATGATTTAAAAAGCGATTTAAAAGAAAAATCTTTCAATCCTTTTATTGAAAAATATAAAATCAAAACAGCAGAGCAAACTAAAGATATTGATGAAGATATATTAAAAACAATCAGGCTTACAGCAAACGAAACTGCATTAGCTCTAAATTTACTTGACCTTCATTGTTACAAGGATATAATTGAAAACATTGTTTTTGAAGGGCTTGAAAAAGAAGTAGTTGTGATAAATAAAAAACGAGGTGAAGCTTGTGAATAATCCGTATTCTGTTTTAGGCGTAAGTGAAAATGCAACAGATGAACAGATTAAAGACGCATATAGAAATTTAGCAAGAAAATATCAGACAAGCGAATATGGGGCAAACCCTCTTTCAGATATTGCCGCATCAAAGCTTGCAGAGCTTGATAGAGCCTATGACGAAATAATGATGTCAAGGCGTGGTCAAACAAACTATCAAGCAACTTATTCAAATGCTGATTATACTTCTGACCAATCGCAATATCCTGATGTTAGAGCAAAAATAAATGCAAATCGAATTGATGATGCCGAAACCATTTTAGATGGCATACCAAAAGATGTCAGAAACGCTGAATGGTACTACCTTAAAGGTCAAATTCAGCAAAAAAGAGGTTGGTTTGACGAAGCATATAAGAATTATTCTTCTGCGTGTCAAATGGATCCCTCAAACATCGAATATACAAATGCCTTTAATAGTCTTAATAATAATTCAAATGGCGGATATAAAACCTCTGGAAAAACTGGCGGTGGCTGCAGCAGCTGCGACCTATGTTCAGGGCTTCTTTGTGCTGATTGTTGCTGCGAATGTTTTGGTGGCGACATAATACCGTGCTGTTAAATGAAAAAAACAGCTTTTAGAAATTCTTCAAAAACAGCAATTGGCGGAATTATTGCTGCACTGTCAATAGTGTTAATGCTTTTGACTTCTATAATTCCAACACTTACTTATGCACTTCCGGCGGCTGCTGGAATACTTCTGATTATCGTAGTAATTGAAATTGATAAAAAGTGGGCAGCGGCAGTATATTTTGTTGTTAGTTTGCTTTCAATTCTTTTATTGGCAGATAAAGAAGCGGCAGTTATGTATGCAATGTTTTTTGGATATTACCCAATTCTTAAACAAATTTTTGAAAGTAAGCTCTCTAAAACATTATCTTGGATTTCAAAATTTGTAGTGTTCAATATAGCTGTTGTAATAGCTTTTTTAATAACAACTTATGTATTCCAAATACCGTTTGATGAAATGGAAACTTATGGAATGATTGCTGCTATTGGGCTTTTGGGGCTTGGAAATATAGTCTTTATTATTTACGATATTGCTTTAACAAGGTTAATAACTATATATATGTATAGATGGAGAAAAGGCTTTAGAAGAATTTTTAAATTCTGAAACTCTGTGAGTTTAGGCTATTTCTCTTTTCAAAAAGCAAAAAATAATATATAATACCATTTATAAAACAAAAAAATATTTCAAAAGATAAAAGGAGTAGGGAAAAATGATAACTAACGAGAGAGTTACATCAGTTTTAAAAGAGGCAGGAGTTTTACAAGAGGGGCATTTTCTTTTAACTTCAGGCAGGCATTCTAATAGGTATCTTCAATGTGCAAAAATATTCAGAAATACAAAATACAGTGAGGAGCTTTGTGCTGCTCTTGCTGAAAAATATATAAATGACAATATTCAAACCGTTATAGGGCCTGCTATGGGTGCAGTTCAAATGGCATATGAAGTTAGCCGTACGCTAAAATGCGAAAACTTTTTCACTGAAAGAGATGAAAATGGAAAAATGACACTTCGTCGTGGATTTTCACTCAGCGAGGGGCAAAAGGTTTTAGTAGTAGAAGATGTTGTTACAACTGGTGGTTCTGTTAAAGAGGTTATTGAGCTTGTAAAGTCATTGGGCGGCGAAGTTGTTGGCGTTGGCTCTATCGTTGATAGAACTGGCGGAAAAATCGACTTTGGTGTTCCGTTTAAAGCAGTTTATTCTGCTGAAGTTACATCGTGGGAACCTGATGAATGCCCACTCTGCAAAGCAGGCGAAATAGAGCTTGTAAAACCTGGCAGCAGAAAAATCAAATAATATGGCTGAGAATAATATTAATCTTCATACAGGTCATAGAGTTCGTCTTAAAACCAGATTTAAAGAAGAAGGGCTAAAAAATTTTGATGACCATAATGTATTAGAATTACTTTTGTTTTACGCCTTGCCTCAAGTTGATACAAATGATATTGCACACAGCCTTATTGATGAATTTGGTTCGCTTTCAGGGGTTTTTGAGGCATCGGTTGATTCTCTTAAAAATGTAAAGGGAATAGGAGAAAATGCAGCACTCTTAATAAAGCTTATTCCAGAAGTATTTTCAAGATATGAAAAAGATAAGCTAAAAAAAGAAACAGATGTTTTAAATTCAGTCGAAAGTGCAGGCAGATTTTTTATTTCATATTTCCGTGGAATTACAAACGAACATTTTGTTGCAGTTTGTTTAGACAATAAGGGCAGAGTTAAAAAGACCTTTTCTGTTTCAGAAGGTAGCATTAATAGTACCGATGTCAATATTCGCAAAATAGCAGGAACTGTAATTAATACTAATTCTTCGGCTATAATTGTCGCCCATAATCACCCTGCTGGAGTTGCTGCTCCGTCACTCGGTGATGTTGAAGCTACAAGGAATTTAGTTATGACACTTAAAAAGCTCGATATTCAGGTTAATGACCATTTCATTATTGCAGGAAGCGATTATTTTTCAATGGCTCACAGCAATAAATTCAGAGAACTTTTTTCAAAGATGAGATAATTATTTATAAGGGCAAAAAAATCCACTGACCTTTTTTGGTTCGGTGGATTTTTCTTTAATTATATTTTTTTGCGAATGTTTTGAAAATTTAATAATCTTTGTGCAAATATAATCATTTTACAGAGAAAAAATCAAAAAGCTTTGATAAAATTACACAGCTTTAACAGTTTTCAAATTAATTCTCGTTTTTTGTGTAAATTACCATATTGCTACAACTATTTTTATATGCTACAATTATATAAACCTAAAAGGAGTGGATATGTTTTATGGAAAGACGCGACAAAATTAATTATTATCTTGATTTAGCAGAAACAGTTGCTCACAGAAGCACTTGCCTTAGAAGGCATTTTGGTGCAGTTATTGTTCAAAATGATGAGGTTATTTCAACAGGTTATGTTGGAGCACCTCGTGGAAGAAAAAATTGCTGTGATTTAGGCTATTGTATAAGAACAGAAATGAAAATTCCAAGAGGCGAGCGTTATGAGCTTTGCCGTAGTGTCCACGCTGAAGCAAATGCTATTATCAGTTCATCTCGTGACAAAATGCTCGGTGGAACAATGTATTTAGTAGGTATTGAATGTGATAGTAGTGAATATGTTATTAATGCAAGCAGTTGTTCAATGTGCAAAAGAATGATAATAAATGCAGGAATAGAACATATTGTTATAAGAGATACAAAAGATGAATATAGAATTATAAATGTAAAAAAGTGGGTAGATGATGATGAGTCCCTTTCCGGAGTGAAAGGATACTGACATTTGAGGAGGGCTTTGTAAATTGGCTGATACTTTTAATTGGTGCTTTATAGGAACTGGGAATATGGCAAAAACAGCCGCACGGCAAATGGCTTTTACAAGAAGCAAAAGCCACAGGATTGTTTCATCATATTCAAGAACATATGAGTCTGCAAACAATTTTGCACTTTGGTTCGGCGGAAAAGCTTATAAAACTCTTGAGGAGGCAGTTATGGCACCAAATGTTGATGCCGTATACATTGCAACGCCTCATAGTTGCCATTTTGAGCTTGCTATGCAGTGCATTAAACTTGCAAAACCGGTTTTAATCGAAAAACCATTTACACTCAATTCTAAAGAATGCGAAGAACTTTTTAAATTTGCTAACGAAAATGGCGTTTATATTGCTGAAGCTATGTGGACTTGGTTTAGCCCGATTGCACAAAATGTTAAGGAATGGGTTAATTCAGGCGATATTGGCAAGGTAAAAAATGTTGATATTAAATATGCAATGGCAACCTCTAAATTTTATCACGCTCCACGACTTTTTGATAAAAGTTTGGGTGGCGGTTCACTTCTTGATATTGGAGTTTATCCTTTGGCATATTGTTATAATGTGTTTGGCTATCCGTCAAAAATTTTGTGTGAGGGCGATGTTAATGCCGATGGAGTTGATGAGGGTGAAAAGATAATCCTTGAATATCCAAACGATTTAGTTTGTAATATCAGTGTTTCGTTGACACGCTTTGAAGGCCCTGAATATGCGGTTATTACAGGCACAAAAGGCGTTATCACCATTCCACTTTTCCATCAAGCAGTCAGAGCAACATTAATGTCTGATGAAAAAAAGGAAGTTACTCGTTCATTTACAACATATATGACTGAATTTGATATGGTTGCTGAAGAAATAAGAAATGGTGAACTTCACAGCAAAATTGTTTTGCCTGAAACAACAAAAGGAATTATGAAGCTTATGGATGAATGTCGCCGACAAATGGGGATTGTTTATCCAAGCGAAGAAGCGGATGTAATTACAGATTAAGACTGTTCAAAGCCATAAACTCTGTAAATTTTACTATTAAATTAAATAAAAAACATATTACCATACCCGTTATGGTAGGAACAAGAAAAGAAACTGCAGTCCATTTTATGCTGCCAGTTTCTTTTTTTATTGTCAAAAGTGAGGTCGAGCAGGGCCAGTGCATAAGTGAAAATAAAATTACAGAAATTGCAGTTGCGAGTGTCCAACCATTAGAGAGCAAAAGCATTTTCAGCTCTGAAAGCGTTTCAAATTCCATTATATTTCCAGTTGCCATATAAGCCATTATGATTATAGGAAAGACAATTTCATTTGCGGGAAATCCCAAAATAAAAGCAGTCAAAATAACTCCGTCCATACCTAATAACTTTGCAAAAGGATTTAAAAATTCACAAATATGCGTTAAAAGTGAAGCATCACCAATACTTATATTTGCAAGCAGCCAAATTATAAGCCCAGCAGGAGCAGCAACGACAACAGCTCTGCCCAAAACAAAAATAGTCCTGTCAAGCATAGACCTTACAATTACTTTTCCCATTTGAGGCTTGCGATAGGGAGGAAGTTCTAATGTAAAAGATGAGTTTACACCCTTTAAAAGAGTTTTTGATAATAATTTTGAAATTTGAAATGTTATAAAAACACTAAAAATAATCGCAAAAGTTAAGATAGCGGTTGAATAAAAAGAGCCAAAAAAGCTGATGTTTCCGCCAATAAAAAACATTGTAATAATCGAAATTATAGTAGGAAACCGTCCATTGCAGGGCATAAAATTATTTGTGATAATTGCAATTAGCCTTTCACGGGGAGAATCGATAATTCTTGCCCCAGTTATTCCAACAGCATTACAGCCAATGCCCATACACATAGTAAGGGCTTGCTTTCCACAAGTGCCAGCTTTTCTAAAATGATGGTCTAAATTAAATGCGACTCTCGGTAGGTACCCAAAATCTTCAAGAAGTGTGAACATAGGAAAAAATATTGCCATAGGCGGTAGCATAACAGCAACAACCCATGCAAGAACTCTAAATACACCAAGAATTAACATATCACGAAGCCACGGTGACACACCGATATTATCGAAAAACAATAAAAGATAATCTTGAATTTTAAATAAAAATGATGACAAAAGCTCAGAAGGGTAGTTAGCACCATAAATTGTTATCCAAAATATTAGTGCCAATAAAATAATCATAACAGGAATACCTGTTTTTTTGCTCATAAATAATTTGTCTAATTTTTTGTCGAATACAATTTTCTTGTCAATAGATTTTTTAATTAAACCACTACATATTGTTTCTGCTGATTTTACAATGGTTTCAACAATTTCATCTCTAATTTCGAGCAAGGAAAAGCCATTTTTTGCAAAACTTTTTTGAATTGATAAAAGCTCATTACTTATTGCATCATATGAAAAAACATCAATGTCATAATATTCTTTTAAAATTCTGCTTATGTTGTTACCGTCATAAATAAGCTGAACAGCAATATACCTGCTGTTGCTTCTTGAGCTAAAGCTGCTATTAATGGCGTTTGAAAGGCTCAAAATGGCTCTTTCAATAGTTTCTGAATAAGTAATCGTATAACTTTCAAAAGATGGGTTTATGGCGGTACATTCAATACATTTTAAAAGTTCGTCAAGACCGTCTTTGCTTCTTGCAGCTACGCCAACCACAGGCACACCGAGCCTTAGTGACAGCTCATTCAAATCAATAGAAAGCCCTTTCTTTTTAGCTTCGTCCATCAAATTCACGCAAACAATCGTATTTTGGCAAATTTCAATTGTTTGAAGAACTAAATTCAGATTTCTTTCAAGACAGGTAGCGTCACAAACAACTACAATAGCATCATAATAAAGTGAGCTTATGTAGTCGCTTGCATATTCTTCTTCTTTTGAATGTGATAAAAGTGAATATGTACCGGGAAGGTCAACTAAAACATAATCCTTTTTATTATAGCTAAACTCACCTTCGGCGTTTTCAACGGTTTTTCCTGCCCAATTTCCGGTATGCTGGTGAAGTCCGGTCAGTGCATTAAAAACTGTACTTTTGCCTACATTTGGATTGCCTGCGAGGGCAATTATTTTTTTGCCCGTTGAATTAGCGACAGCTTTACTCAAGATAATACAACTCCTTATATTAAAATGATAATATTTTGTGCGTCAATATTTCTAATAGCAATTTGCGCTCCACGAATATAGTAGATGCAAAAATCTTTTTGCGAATTTTCTCTAAGGCATTTAATATTAGTGCCTTTTGTAATGCCGAGGTCTTGAAAACGCCTACGCATATTGCAATCATTTTTAATGTTTAAAATGACAGCACATCCGCCTTGTGACAATTTATCTAAGGTTATATTGTTTTTTGACATAATAATTTTCTCCTTTTAAGTGCTATTACCAATATATTAAAAATTAATCATTTCTGTTACCAAAAAATGACAAAATTTTTATAGCTTGTCCATTAATATATTACTGTCAGGAGGAATAAATATGATAACTGAAATAGAAATAAGCGAAGAAAAAATAGTTGCATTATTAATTGGTGAGATTGACCACCATAACGCACCGTCAATAAGAGAAAAAATTGATGAATGTATAGAAAGACAAAACCCAAGAGTGCTGACAATGGATTTTTCAGGTGTAACCTTTATGGACAGCTCTGGAATAGGTCTTGTTATGGGACGATATAAATTATTAGCGGCAAGAGAAGGTAAGTTAGAAATTATCGGCTTATCAAATCACGCATATAAAGTAATGCGGCTTGCAGGGCTTGAAAAAATAGCAACCTTAAAAAGAGAATGCAAGGAGGTAATAACAAAATGAAAGCAATAAACGAAATGAAAATGCAAGTTGATGCACGCTCAATTAATGAAAGCTATATGCGAGTGGCAGTATCGGCTTTTGCAGCCCAGCTTGATCCGACAGTTGAAGAAATTAATGATATAAAAACAGCAGTAAGCGAGGCAGTAACAAACTGTATTGTTCACGCCTACAAAGACGGCCCTGGGAAAATTTATATAACGGTTAAAATATTTGAAAAAGGTCTAATAGAAGTAAAAATTCGTGATAGAGGCTGTGGCATTGAAAATGTGAAAAAAGCCAGAGAGCCACTGTTTACAACGGGTTTTGAAGACAGAGCAGGGCTTGGA
>JAVVWP010000012.1:0-49945 GCA_036652055.1 Oscillospiraceae bacterium
AAATTGTATTAAATCAGCACCCGAGGTCACTGTTTCAATCAGTTCTTAAAAGAAGCTCTTTAGCTCTTTTACTTTTTTTGTGCATCTCTGCACGGTTAATCTTTCGCATTGCTGCTCAGATTTACTGTTTCGTACTTTCGTACAATTTTGAATCTCTTGATGCATTTCTGCATCAGAATTTCAGGGTTCCTTTTTTTCAAAAGTCGTTGTTTAATTTTCAAGGTTCAAGGGTTGCTCCCTTTTTGGGGAGGAGTTACATTTTAGCATATTTGCACTCATTCGTCAAGCATTATTTTAAAATTTCTTATAAAATTTTTGCTTAGCTTCGTAAGCTGTTTCCCCTGTCTCGTGACAGCTTTGATATAATATCACACGGTACTTATAATGTCAACACTTTTTTCAATATTTTTATTGTTTTTTTTAAAAAAATCTTTCAAATGATTTTTAAATCAATATATTGCGGTTTTCAATGCTGACAGGCACAATTTAAGTTCATAATTCCGCATAATTTTGATGATAATGCTTAAACTAATTCTAATTATTATATTAAGGAGTTTTTTATGGATATTTCTTTTAAAAGGAAAATTAATATCAGCAACCGCTTAATAGTTGCAATAATTCTAATTTCCCTTATTATTTTTTCTTTCTCAGGAGTTTATTATTATAGCCAGCACTATAATAACAAATCTGCAATATCTCAAATGGGCGCTCGTGGCGATGAGGTAAGGCAAATACAAACTAAATTAAAGCAGCAAGGATATTATAAAGGAACGGTTGATGGCATTTATGGCACTGCCACTAAAAATTCTGTCAAAAGCTATCAAAAGGCGAGTGGACTACCAGCAGATGGAATTGCGGGCAAAAAAACATTATCATATCTTGGTATAGCTTCAAGTGATAACGGTGGCAATGGGCAGTTTAGTAATAACGACATTTATCTTCTTGCAAAGGTTATAGCCGCAGAAGCACGAGGCGAGCCATATATAGGTCAAGTAGCAGTCGGTGCGGTAATTCTTAACAGAGTTAATCATTCGTCTTTCCCTGACTCCATTCCAGGAGTTGTTTATCAGCCCGGTGCTTTTTCCTGTATTAATGACAGCAACTGGTCAACTGAGCCTAATGAGGAATCGAAAAAAGCGGCACGAGATGCACTTAATGGTTGGGACCCTTGCGGCGGAGCAATTTACTATTTTAATCCTGCAAAGACCTCAAACAAATGGATGAGAACAAGACCTGTTATTATAACAATAGGTGCGCATCTTTTTTGCAGTTAAAACAAAAAAGCGGTCAGCTCACAATAAAAGTGAACTGACCGTTTGATTTATAATTATTATTTGGCAATTAAGGTGAACAGCTGTGGAAGGAATGAAGATAATATTGTAGGTATTAAAGCTGTAAATCCGATTGCGGTAAGGAATGTAATTCCAAACTTTTCAAGATATGCACCACCATAAAGGATTGCAAAAATCGGTGCCGCTATAATTTTAACAAACATATTAGAGCCTTTAACTCCATAAATATAATCTTTTAATGCCAACACATCTTCAATTTCGGGGAATAAATTAGTAAGGCACGAAATTCCTATCCAAAGGAATGCAAAGTTTGCTAAATGCACAGTGCCATTGCTGTAAAAAAATTCGCCGAGATAAAAGATGTTTACGCCACCCGTTAATGCAAAAACCAATCCTACAATTAGGTTAAGCAAAAATGGTAAGAAACAAATTGTAAAACTCTTTCCTCTTGTTGAGGGGATTTCATGCTCAACATGGCCACACATTTCATTTGCTCTAAAGTATCTGCCATCTTCAATTAAGATGTTAGAAATACGGCAGGCCAGATGTTCAAAAAAGGCTTTTGAAAAAGTACCGACAACTGTAAAGTATTTTACAATCAAATAAATTATTTTCATTGTATGTCAAAGTCCCCTTTCAAAAGAATATCCTCGATTTTTATCTTGCCATCTTTATAATCTTTAACTTCTTGCGATATATCAAAGTTTGCTTCTTTGAGCAGTTCTTCCATTTGAGTGTATGTTTCGGTCTTTTTGGCCGCTGCCGCACAGAGTGCAAGAGTGTCACAAACTTGAACCGAATAGCTTTCTTCTTGATATGAATTGTATGCACTGTCATATGCATTTGTAAATTCGCCTTTGCAAAGCTCGTTTAATGCCTTTTGGCGATAGAATTCATATACAGCTTTGCCTTTTTCTTCTATTTTTTCATTGCATATTTTTATTGCACCGTCATAATCGCCTTTTACTCTAAGGGCAATAGCCTCTATTGTAGTTGAGGTTTCGTCTTCAACATTAAATTCCCTTAATGTATTACATATGCCCGTGACATCTCTGCCAGTCTTTGCATATAAATCTCCAAGCGTTGCAGCATATACCCAAACATATTCAGGAGAATTGTTTTTGATTTCCTCAAGGAAAGTTATTTGTGTTTCTAAATCTTTTTCACAGACTAATGCAATATAGTATTTATAAAATGAAATCATTGCATCATTAAAGTTTTTAGCCTTAATATCGTCTTTTTCATATGGAGATGCTTTTGTTGTAGTTTCATCTGGAGATGGTGCTTCTGCTGTAACCTTTTCTGGAACCGCTTGCCCTTTTAACTCATCAAACTTTTTAAGAATTTCATCATAAGGGATTTCTTCTGCTTTTTTGTCTTTGTATTTTTCCATTATACTGTTGCAAGCAGATGCGGTTGCTAAAAAGCTTTCTGCATTACTTAATGACTTTTTTGTTTTAGAAAAATGTGGCAGTGATAACTCCCACCCTTTTACTCCATTTACTGCTTGACCTAAATCTTGCATATATCCAAGATCATAAGCAACTAAAAGTTCACGCTGATAAACAAGCTCGCCATTTATGCCTTGCTTTAACATTTTGTTTGCAACATCAGTGTAAGCATTCATTCCTGTGATAAGCTTTTTTTCATTAACCAGTTGTTCTGCTTTCATTGAGCCAACTAAAATTTCGGTGTGAGTTGAAAATATATAGCAGCTTAGTATGCTAAAAGCCAAAATTGCAAACATAAAGATTATGTTTTTCCAATCAAAGGGATAAGTTCTAAGCCCTGCGTCACACTCATCACAATATGGTGAAGATGGATTTTTGGCAGTTCCTTTTCTTTTTTCTAAACAACATTCACATAGTTCGTCTTCAGGAATATCCTCTTTTTCAGGTTCCTGCGCTGTTGTATCCTCAACATCACTTTGTGGATTTTGCAAAGGAGTTTCATCTAATTCCTTTTTAGCACTGTCAAGCTCCTCTTGAAATGTCTTTGCAAGTTCCTCCATTTCCTCCTTGATGGCATCAATATTTTCATCAAGAACTTGTGGATTTTCTGATTTTTCTAATTCTTCATCGTTTTCTTTTTCTTTAAAATCGTCCAAGGGTACGCCTCCTTGTATTAATATAAGTTTTATTTTAACACTTATATGATAATAATTCAAATGAAATAATGTAAATACACAAATTATTTACATTTGAAAAAAATTATTGTATCTGCTCATTAGATAAAAAGTGAGCGAATATTAAATCCGCCCACTCGCTTTATAAAATTATCGTGTGATTTTTTTGTTTGACGAGGCTTTGAAGCCGTAAGCTGTATATTGTATTGCTGCAAGGCGAACAAAACGAAGTCAAACGGAAAAAGCACCAAAAAATCAATAGGCCTTGCCCCAATAAAGCATATCCTTCGCTGGCCTGCCACAACAAACACATTTGTCTGAGATTTTTTCTTGCTCAAATGGGATACAGCGTGATGAAACGCCTGCAATCTCTTTAAGCTTTTCTTCACATTCTCTTTCACCACACCACATTGCTTTTATAAATCCTGGCTTATTATCTGCAATGTCTTTTAATTCGTCAAAAGTTTTTGCAACAAATGTCATCTCGGCACGGCGGTTGAATGCTTTTTCATAAATTCCTTTGTGAACTAATTCCAAAAGCTCTGGAATTTTTGTTTCAAGCTCATCAAGTGGAACAAAATATTTTTCTCTATTGTCACGCCTAACTATAACGCATTGATTGTTTTCAATATCTTTAGGTCCAATTTCAAGACGGAGTGGAACGCCCTTCATTTCATATTCAGCAAATTTCCAACCTGCTGAATTGTCGGTTGTATCACACTTAACCCTACATGTTTTTGAAAGCCTTGCTCTTAATTCCTCTGCCTTTTCAAGCACGCCCTCTTTATGGGCGGCGATCGGAATAATTACAACCTGCGTTGGAGCGATTTTTGGAGGAAGAACAAGCCCGTTGTCATCACCGTGCGTCATAATGATTGCACCGATAAGTCTTGTTGTTGCACCCCAAGATGTTTGGAATGGATATTTTAATTTGTTGTCTTTGTCTGCAAACTGAATTTCAAATGCTTTTGCAAAGCCATCACCAAAATAATGTGAAGTTGCACTTTGAAGTGCTTTACCATCGTGCATTAAAGCTTCGATTGTATATGTATCTTCAGCACCTGCAAAACGCTCTTTTTCTGTTTTAACTCCTTTTACAACAGGCATAGCAAGATAGTTTTCACAAAAATCCTCATAAACATTGAGCATTCTGATTGTTTCTTCTTTAGCCTCCTCTGCACTTGCGTGAATTGTATGCCCCTCTTGCCACAAAAATTCACGAGAACGGAGGAAAGGTCTTGTTGTTTTTTCCCAACGAACAACAGATACCCATTGATTGTAAAGCTTTGGGAGGTCACGATATGATTGAATTATGCTTTTATAATGTTCACAAAAAAGCGTTTCTGAAGTTGGTCTAACACAAAGGCGTTCTTCTAATTTCTCATTTCCGCCATATGTAACCCAAGCTACCTCGGGGGCAAACCCTGCTACATGGTCTTTTTCTTTATTCAAAAGACTTTCAGGAATAAACATAGGCATACAAACATTTTCGTGACCGAGGTCTTTAAACATACGGTCAAGTGTAGCCTGAATATTTTCCCAAATAGCATAGCCATAAGGTCTTATAACCATACAGCCCTTTACGCTTGTGTATTCAATAAGCTCCGCTTTTTTAACAACATCAGTATACCATTTTGCAAAATCCTCGTCCATTGAGGTGATGTCGTCAACCATTTTTTTCTGCTGTCCCATAATTAACCGCCTTTAAAAGAAAGGAGCGTTTTTTAAGAACGCTCCTTGTCAATTTATTTTAGTCTTAATTTTCTTCAATAAACTTAACAATGTCGCCAACTGTTTTAAAGTTTTCAAGTTCCTCATCTGGAACTTCCATTTCAAACTCGTCTTCAAATGACATTACAAGGTCAACAAGGTCAAGGCTGTCTGCCCCTAAGTCCTCTAAAAGGACTGACTCCATCGAAACTTGGTCTTCATCAATCTCAAGTTGGTCACTGATTAACGCTCTAACCTTTTCAAATACCATAAAATTGCATCTCCTTAAAATCTTCGTTTTAATGTTGTTTATATATACATTTTAAGTATTATTTTCTCTTTGTCAATAACTATTTTAATTTTTTTGCAAAAAATTTAAAAATGTTGTTAAATCCAGTGATTTATACTCAATAATTTGCTCATAAAGCAGCTTTGCAATTTCTTTTGTTCCGCCATCTATTGCCGACTCTATATTAATTGGAATAATCGGATCGTGAACGCTTAGTCTAAAAATGAAAAATCCTTTAGTATTTTCACTGTTAAAACTTATTTTTATTCCCTCGTGATTATCAGAAGCAATAATCCAATCAGCATTTTTTTCTGAATAGCTTTCTAAGTTCTTAATTACATTTTCGCCATAGGATTTAAAATCATTCTCATTTATTTTAAGCCTGATTTCTACTTCCTCTTTTGGTTCTTTAAGCTCTTTAATTAAATCGTCAAGCTGTTTGCCATTCTTTTTCATTTGAGCCATTTTTATTATGATTTTAGTAACGAGGTATGCACCATCATCAAGAAAATAGTTTTCACGAAAAGCGGCATGACCTGATGTTTCAATTGCAAGAGGAGCGTTTTCGCCGATTTCGCAAAGTCTTGCCGCCTCATCAATAACATTTTTATAGCCACGCTTAAACCTTAAATGCTTTCCACCTAAGGTATCGTTTATAAATTCAGTTAAGCCTGCCGAGGTTACAGAATCAGTTACAATCCAACCGTTTTCGTTGTTTTCAAGTGCGATAACCGCTGCGAGTGCAACAAGCCTGTTTCTGTTTAATTCTTTTCCATCAGAGCTTACACATCCGCCTCTGTCAACATCAGTATCAAAAATAACTCCGAGGTCTGCCCCCGACTCAAGCGTCGCCTCACGGATACTTTCCATTGCCTCTTTATTCTCTGGATTTGGAATATGGTTTGGAAATCTTCCGTCAGGCTCTAAAAATCGACTTCCCCTTGTATCTGCTCCGAGAGGTGACAGCACTTTGTCAGCATAAAATCCGCCGACACCGTTGCCTGCATCTACTACAATTTTAAGCCCTGCAAGTGGCTTATCATAATTTTCTGCTTTTACGCCATCTTTTATCATATCAGAAAGCAACTTTGAATAGCTTTCAAGAAAATTCACTTTTTCTATATTACTGCTTTTTGGTTCTTTTATTTCAACATTCTCTGCTATTTCTAAAATTTTTGCAATGTCACTTCCTGAAAGCCCACCATCTTTTGTGAAAAATTTAAGCCCGTTTCTGTCCCACGGGTGGTGGCTTGCGGTAATCATTATTGCACCGTCACAACCGAGCATCTTTGTTGTCATAAACATTGCAGGAGTTGAGCAAAGCTCGCAGTCCTTAATATTGTTTACAGTGCCAGAAAGTGCCGAGATAACATCAGCTTTTATTCTTTCTGCTGACACTCTTGAGTCATGCCCAACAGAAATAGTTAAATTTTGCATTTTAATACTTTTCTCTTTTTCAAGAAATTCTATAAATCCGAGTGTTATTCTTTTTATTGCTTCATCGGTTAAATCAATTTCACTTGGACTGTTTGGATTAACCGCAGTGCCTCTAACATCTGTTCCACTTTTTAAATGTTTTAATTCCATTATTTCTCTCCTAAACCTCGCTTGATGATTTCCTCTGCTGCGAGCATTATTCCAACTTTTCCGCTGTGAAAATTAAGACCGCCCTGCATCCACACAGCATATGGTTCACGAAGTGGTGCATCAGCTGAAAGCTCTATTGACGAGCCAGAGGTGAAAGCACCAGCAGACATTATAACCTTGCTGTCATAGCCTGGCATTTCCCACGGTTCAGGCACAACATAAGAATCTATCGGTGCGCCCTTTTGAAGTCCCTGACAAAAAGCTATTAAGCGTTCTTCTTTTTCTAAGCATACTGCCTGTATAATATCGTGGCGTGTTTCGTTTGATTTTGGCGTTACTGAAAATCCTAATTCTTCAAACATCGCCGCTGTAAATACTGCTGTTTTAAGTGCTTCACCCGTTACATGAGGAGCATTAAAAATTCCCATATAAAGATTTCTCGTCTGCCCAAGCGTTGCCCCGACCTCACGCCCAAGCCCTGGAGTTGTCATTCTATATGCACAAAGCTCGACTAAATCTTTTCTGCCTGCTATGTACCCTCCGCAGGGAGCAATTCCGCCACCCGGATTTTTTATAAGTGAACCTGCCATTAAATCTGCCCCAACATTTGTTGGTTCTAATTCTTCGGTGAACTCGCCATAGCAGTTGTCAACCATCACTATTGCTCTTTTATTTACTCTATGCACTATTTCTGCAACCTTTTCGATTTCAGAAACTGAAATTGTGTGCCTTAATGAATATCCCCTTGAACGCTGAATATAAACCATTCTGACATCACTGCTTTTTGATGCTTTCTCTATGCTTTCATAGTCTATTTCATCATTTTTAGTTAAATCAATTTGTGCATAATTTATACCAAAGTCATTAAGCGTTCCATTACCCGTTGCTGATTTATCAAGCCCTATTACAGAATGGATAGTGTCATATGGCGTTCCCGTAACACTGAGCATTGTATCGTTTGGTCTGAGAATTCCAAAAAGAGCAATGCAAAGAGTGTGAGTCCCACAAGTTATGCTTGAGCGAATTATTGCATCTTCACAACCAAAGATTTCAGCCAAAAGCCTATCAAGCTTTTCCCTGCCCTTGTCATTATAGCCATATCCTGTTGTAGGGTAAAAATCTGTTTCATCTACTCTGTTTTTTATAAAAGCCGATAGCACCTTTTGCTGATTATGCTCTGTTATTTTATCAATCTTTGGAAACATTAGATTGGCTTTTAACAAAGCTTTTTCGGCTGTATTTTTTGTTTTTTCACTATAATCAAAATATTTTGGCATTTATTATCCTCTTTTTTAAAGTTCCACTATTCCAAGCTCAATATAATCTTTAACTTCAAAGCCTATTTTTTTATAAAAGCTTTCTGCTTTTAAATTATCACAACATAAAAATATTGTTTTGCTTTCACAGAGCAGGTCCTTACAAAGACTTTTTATACAATCTGAACCATAACCCATTTTTCTATATGCACTATCTGTCGTAACATCTCTTATATATGCTCTGCCATTAAGCTTATCTGCTATTGCAACTGACAAAACCGAATTTTCAGCCGCTTTAATCGCCCTAACTGAAGTGTATCCGTTTAAAATTCCTCGGCTTGTTTTTGAAAGCCACTCTTTATAAGCACGGTCATTAAATTTCTTGATTTGCTTTTTTTGGAGAGAAGTTTTCATTATCTCATTTGCTTTTTCAGTTATAAGGTCATAAACAGGTTTTAAATCGTCAATTAATTCAACCGCTTTTGTATCAGCATTTTTTATTTCACCGTTAAACGCCATTAGTGCTGCCTTTGAAAACCCTGTAACTCCTATTTTTGAAGTTATTTTAGATGAACAATTTACAACCACTCCACCAAGGCATTTTATAAATTCTGTTATTTCTAAAAAATCAGCTTTGCTATTAGCTGTAATATAAAGCTTTGTATTTTCTTTTTTTACTATAAGTGCGGTAATATCCTCACCGATATTTTGGATCCACGCCCCGTCAACCGTTACCCAATCAAGAAGTGAAAACAAAACAAACGAAGTTATATAGTCATCATCAAAAACCTCGCATAGCTGAACTGCAGTATCCGCTGACAAGTTTTCAATTAGTTTTAGCATTTTGAAAACTCCTCTGCCATAAGATTTATCAGCTTTTTTGTATCCTCAACATCTTGCTTTTTCACAACGCTTGACGCAGAATGAATATATCGTGTCGGGACAGATATTGCAAGGGTTTTTATTCCTCCCCTTGCTCTGTGGATTGCACTTGCATTATTTCCGCCTGCTATTACTGTTTTTGTTTGGCAGTTTATATTGTTTTTGCCTGCTATTTCAAAAGCCTTGTCATAAAGGTCTTTATCATAAATTGTTCCACCGTCCATAAATGTTACGACTGCACCGCCACCTAAAAGGCAAACCTTTTTTTCTTTAGGAACATCAGGAATGTCCGCTGCGGTAGTTGTTTCGATAACAATAGCATAATCAGGATTTTCGCTGTATGCCATTGTGGTAGCTCCCCTTGTTCCGATTTCTTCTTGAACCGAAAACGAGAAGGTTAAATCATAAAGAAGTTCACTGTTTATCATTTTTAGCATTATATCACAGCCAAGCCTGTCATCAAGTGCTTTAGCTTTAATGAACCCGTCGCCAAATTCAACATATTCAGATTTGAAATAGGCACTATCTCCAAGTGATACACACTCTAATGCTTCTTTTTTTGACACTGCACCAATGTCTACAAACATATCTTCACATTTTGGAACGCTGTCTTTTTCCTCGGCTGATAAATGATGAACCGCTTTTCCGCCGATTACTCCGCTTATATTTTTAGTGCCAATAGTTACACCTCTACCAAAAACCACTCTTTCGTCCATTCCGCCGACAGGAGAGATTTTAAGATAGCCATCATCTGTAATAAAAGTGACGATAAATCCAACTTCGTCCATATGTGCATCTAAGACCACTTTATTTTTGGCACGATTTTTTCCTTTTTTATCTACAATCAAGTTGCCAAGTGCATCAATTCTATAAGAAACATCTTTAGGCAACTGAGAAATGATATAGTCCCTAACGCTATGCTCTCTGCCTGAGGTTGCATTTAAGTCACATAATGTTTTAAGCATTATTGCTACCCCCAAAAAGAATATATTCTGCCATTAATGTTCCAACTGATTTCACATCATCAATAGAAACGACTTCTATTCCTGTGTGCATATATTTAAGCGGAATTGAAAGCAGTGAGCTTTTCATTCCACCCCTTGATATTGTCATTTGGTCAGCATTTGTACCCGTTTTGCCACCCATTATTTCAAGCTGATAAGGAATTTGCTTGTCCATTGCAATTTTTTTGAGCTGCTCGCTCATTTCATATGAAAGTGACGGTGCAATTCCTATCATTACACCTTTGCCAATTTCTCCGCATTCTACCTCATTGCTATCAGGAGTTTTTGCAAAGCTTACATCAACCGCTATAAATTCATCTGCCATTGCAGTAAACGACGCAACCTTTGCCCCTGCTTCTGATGTTTCTTCTCTTGAAGAAAAAACAACGGTGATTTTTTTATGCGGTTTTCCCTCTAATAAAGAAAGAGCGTAAAGAATAGAAACCATTCCTGCCCTGTCATCTAACGCCGCCGCTACAACCCTGTTATTTAATAGCTCACTAAAATCTGAATTAATCGTTATTCTGTCGCCAAGTGAAATTATATTTTTAAGCTTTTCCGAGTCAAAGCCCGTATCTATCAAAACCTTGTCCATTGCTATGGATTTTCTCAAATTATCCCCACCCTGCAAATGAGGGGGCGTGCTTGCGATTACTCCGAAAACATCTTCTCTACCGTGGATTGTAACAGTTTGTCCACACAAAATTCGCCTGTCAACTCCACCGCACGCAGCAACACGAACAAACCCATTTTCAGTAATATCTGTAACAATTAGACCTATTTGGTCAATATGTGCGTCAAGAAGTATATGCCCACTCTTAGTTCCATCAATTTCACAAATGATGCTACTAAGGGTGTCAACACTAACCTTTCCATATTTAGAAAGATATTTTTCTGCAACAAAAAGTGCATTCTTTTCATATCCTGAAACACCAATACTGCCAGTTAATTCTTTTAAGGCTTCTTTAATATCCAATATAATCACCATTTAAAATGGCAGTTCTCACTGCTTGATTAAAAAATCAATTTCAAGCAGTGAGAATTTTGCCAAATTTTTATCCTTTTAAATTTCAACTCCGCCAACAGGTCTGATTGAAAGCACATAGCAAGAACCCTCGCCGAATACAAATTCGAGCGCTCTTTGATATGATGAAAGTAATTCGTTTGGAACAAAGGCTTGAATTGTTCCTGCAAAACCACCACCGTGAACTCTCCATGCACCTTTTCCTCTAAGAACGCTTTCAGAGATTGCGAGTGCAACCGAAACAGGCTGAACAGTTAGCTTTTTAGCAGAAAAAACATTTTGATTATAAGTAAATGAAGAAGTTCCACTCTCTATAATAATTCTTTTAAAGGTTTCAAAATCAGCATCTTTAAGTGCTGCAACTTCTTTTAAAACTCTTTCATTGTCTGCATAGAAGTGAATAGCACGAAGAACCGCTCTATCGCCAACTTCTTCTCTTAATCTTTTAATATCACGCATAAAGTCAACTTCTCTAACCTCACGCAAATATTTCTTTCCAAACTTTGCAGCAATAGCCATCATTTCTTCACGAATTGAAGCATATTCATCAGTTAAATCAGAATGGCTTCCCTTTGTATCAACAATGCAAAGTGCATGACCGCAAGATGAGAAATCAAAATCGACTTCTTCAATTACTGGCTCTGACGGATCTTTAAAATCAATTGTAACAAATCCACCGACAGAACAAGCTGTTTGGTCCATAAGTCCACAAGGCTTGTTGAAAAATTCATTTTCTGCATATTGTGCAATTTTTGCTATTGTAACCGCATCAACCTTACCATCATTATAAAGATGGTTCATCATTGTTCCAACAAGAACTTCGTATGCTGCTGATGAAGAAAGACCAGAGCCTGAAAGAACATTTGATGCAGTAGCAGCATCAAAGCCTCCTATTTTAAAGCCTGCGTTTTGGAAGCCCTTGCAAACACCTCTAACGAGTGCTGGTGAATGCCCTTTTTCGTTATCGTGAACCGAAAGGTCCGTAGTGTCAATAACATCCATACTGTAACCTGCTGATTTAACTCTGACTATGCCATCGTCATTTTTAGCAGCAACAGCAATAGCGTCAAGATTTATACTTGCTGCTAAAACTCTACCATGATTATGGTCAGTATGGTTGCCTCCTACTTCTGTTCTTCCTGGTGAGCTGAAAAGTCTAACATCTTTTCCATCGCCATAAAGTGACGCAAATGTTTGTGCAAGCGCTAAATAACGCTCGTACTGCGGCTTTACCGCGTCATTGTTGACATAAACTCGCTTAAATCTTTCAAAATAAGCTCCAACCGCAAAATCCTCTTTTAATTGTTCAATAGTAGGCATATCTCTATATCCTTCCTTTTTTATTATTTTCTTTATTCTTGTTTTTATTATAAATATCTAAAAAGATATTCACTCCAAGCATTGAAATTCCCGAAATCATTAATAGTATAACAATTGGGAGCATAAAAGCAAACGAGAACGGATCATAAACATTTCTACCGATAATACTATATGAAATAATTTTTGGAAGAAATCCTAACACGGAAATCCAAATATAATTGTAGATTTCACAATCCATTGCACCATATAACTGACTTATCGTATTGACAGGGAATGATGGAACTAATCTGAAAACAAATAACAGCCAACCTACGCCCTTGCTGTTTCCATTCATTAAAGTTTTGACAGTTTCATTGTTTACTAATATCTTATGCACCGCACCACCGCCTAAATGCTTACCCCACACATATTTTATTGTAATTAATATAATAAACCCTGCTATATTAATCGCAACAGCATATGTTGTTGGAAAAACCATTCCTGCAATAACGCATACAGCGGATATAGGAATAGGTATTATTGTTTTCATAAGATAAATTAGCATAATAACAATAATTAAAAGCCCTTTGTTAGGGATAGACGCAACCGTTTGTTCAAAATGTGCAAGCTTTTCAAGAAGCTCGGCATAATGCTCAGCTACCGCCTCGGTTTTCATTAAAAATGTTAGCACTAAAAGTGCTATGCCTATTATAAGCGAAGCACAGGCTAATATATTTAAAAGGCGCCTTCTATTTATCTCTTTTTTTTTCAAATTTATTCACCAAAATTAAATATTTTAAATGCTCACAAAAGCATAATTAATTTAACAATACATTTATACTCTAATTTTATAACATATTAGCGATAAGGTCAATTGAAATCTTAAATTTTCTTCATTTTACTATAAATATTTTGCAAAATGTGCTAATATTTGAATATAAACAATTAAAGGAGGCATTTTATATGCTGAAAATTGTAATTCTCGATGGATTTACCACCACGCTTTCTGATCTTGATTTCAATGAAATCGGAAAACTTGGTGATTTAACCGTTTATGACAGAACTCCAACCGACATGATTTTTGAACGCACAAAAGATGCTGATATTGTTATTACCAATAAAACTCCGCTTAAAAATCAAGATTTAGATAAAATGAAAAATCTAAAGTTTATTGCTCTTATGTCAACTGGTTGTAATATCGTTGATTATGAATATGCAAGAAAAATTGGAATTAGCGTTTCAAATATTCCGTCTTATTCAACCTCTGCTGTTGCACAGCTTACATTTGCATTAATTTTAGAAATCACAAACGGTGTTGCACTTCATAATTCAGATGTGAAAAACGGCAAGTGGTCGCAGTCACAAGATTTTTGCTTTTTTTCTCAACCAATTTTAGAGCTTTCCAATAAAACCATCGGAATAATTGGCTTTGGGCAAATCGGAATGGCGGCTGCTGACATTGCCGCTGCATTTGGAATGAATGTTTTAGCCTTTTCAGGTCATAAAACAAATCAATCAAGCCGAAAAAATTTTAAATGGGCATCGCTTGATGAATTATTAATTCACTCTGATATTATTTCACTTCATTGCCCTTTAAATTCAAAAACAATAAAAATGGTAAACAAAGAATTTTTAAATAAATGTAAAAAAAATCCAATAATTATAAATACCTCAAGGGGGCAGGTAATTGATGAATATGCCCTCGCAGATGCACTTAAAAGCGGTCAAATTAAAGCAGCAGGGCTTGATGTTCTATCCTCTGAGCCACCAAGGAGCGATAACCCGCTTTTAAATCTTGAAAACTGCTTTATCACTCCGCACATTGCGTGGGGAGCAGTTGAAACTCGTGCAAGGCTTATTAAAATTCTTACAGAAAATGTTAAAGCGTTTATAAATGGGAACGAGCAAAATGTTATAAACTGATATTTTACAAAAGCAATATCATATGATGGCAAAAAACAAAAAGGCATCAATTTAAGGAGTTTTCCTTGATTGATGTCTTTTTTTATATCTTTTTTATGCGTTTTCTTTAGCTTCTCTTAACGCTTTAACAAGTTGGTCAGGGCAAGATGTGCTTTTAAATCCACATTTTGTACCTTCAAACGACTCTGCCACCTCGTCAATTGTTTTTCCTACAACTATTTTTGAAATTCCGTTTAAATTTCCATTGCACCCACCGTGAAATTTAACCGATTTAATAATATCGCCATCTAATTCAACATCAATTTGCCGAGAACAAGTTCCCCGTGTTTTATATGAATACATAAATCTATTACTCCTTTGTATCGGCAGTTAATTTGCCTATCTCGTCTGACAAAGCACAAAGCTCTTGCATTGTAAGCTTTTCTGCTCTAATGTCACTTTTAAGATTGGTATTTTCAATTGCTTTTGCAATAATTTCTTTTGGAAGTGACATTCCAGCGCTTATTCCGTTGAGTGCTGTTTTTCGCCTTTGAGAAAAAGCGGATTTAACCATTTGAAAAAACATATTCTCATTAATCGGGCTTATTGTCGGCTTTTCTGAAACCTCTAATTTGATTACTGCACTGTCAACATTCGGGCTTGGCATAAATGAAGTTCTTGAAACATCAAAAAGCTCTGTCGCCTTTGAATAATAATTGACTGCAACCGTAACTGCCCCTGCCTGCCTTGCTCCAACAAAGGCACAAAGCCGCTGCGAAGCTTCTTTTTGAACCATAACAACAATTTGCTTTATTGGAAGCCTGTCTTCTAAAAGCTTCATTATAACAGGCGAAGTTATATAATATGGAAGATTTGCACAAACCGATACATTTTCGCAGTCTGCAAACTTTTCTTTTATGAGTGTATTAAAATCTGTTTTTAGCACATCTTGGTTTAAGACTTCTACATTGTCAAAATCTGCAAGAGTATAGGAGAGAACAGGAATAAGCCTTGAGTCAAGCTCAATTGAAACTACTTTTTTTGCTCTTTGGCAAAGCTCCTGCGTTAAAACTCCAACACCTGCACCAATTTCTATAATCCCATCGTTCTCCGACAAAACCGCCTCGTCTGCCATTTCAGGGCAAATTGACGAGTCAATCAAAAAGTTTTGCCCCAATGCCTTAGAAAAGGTAAAGCCATTTTTTGCGAGGACAGATTTTATTACATTTATATCTGAAAGATTATACATTATATTGTTCCTTTAAACTGGCAAGGATATTAATTCCCTCAATTATCTTTTCATCAGATGGAGTTGAAAAATTAAGCCTAATACAGTTAGTTTTATCAGTTTCATTGACTAAAAACGCATTTCCTGGGACTACTGCAACTTTATTTTCAACTGATTTTTGGCAAAATTCTATCATATCAACATTTTTTGGAAGTTCACACCATACAAACAAGCCACCCTCTGGGCGAACATAAGTGAAAAATCCCGAAAGCTTTTCATCAATTAGGTCGCACATAAGATTTAACTTTCTTCTGTAAATATCACAAATTTTAGAAATATGAGCCTCAAAGTCAGTCGTTTTCATCCATTCGTCAACCAAAAGCTGTGAAAACATTGGAGTGTGAACATCTGCCGCTTGCTTTCCTACCGTCATTTTTGCAATAATTGCCGACGGTGCGATTGTGTAACCCACACGAATTCCAGGTGCTAAAATCTTTGAGAAAGAACCCGCATAAATAACAAGCCCATCTTCATCAAAGCTTTTAATTGTAGGCACATCTTCGCCTATAATACGAAGGTCACCGTAAGGGTTGTCCTCAATAATCAAAACATTGTATTTTTTTGCAAGTGCATATACTTCTTTTCTCTTTTTTAATGACATTGTTGCCCCAGATGGATTTTGAAAGTTAGGAATAGTATAAATAAATCTAACCTTGTCATTCTCTTTTAAAGCTTTTTCAAGTAGCTGTGTGTTCATTCCGTCAGCTTCAACAGGAACTCCTGCAAGCTTTACGCCATATGAGCGAAAACAGTTAAGCGAACCGATAAATGATGGTGCTTCGCAAATGACAGTGTCGCCAAAATTGCAAAGTGCCTTTGTTGCAAGGTCCATAATTTGTTGAGCACCTGAAGTTATAATTATACTGTCAAATTCTCTGCCTATGTTATTCTTTTTTTTCATATAGTCACTAATGCGATTTCTAAGTGGCTCATAACCCTCTGTCACACCATATTGAAGTGCTAAAACAGGTGTCCTGCTAAAAATTCTCTCAGCAATTTCACGAGTTTCATCTATTGGAAAAGCGGCGGTGTCAGGATTTCCCGCTGCAAAAGGGATTATTGACGGATTTGATGTTGCCTTTAATATTTCACGGATTGCCGAGGGCTGAAGTGCTGATATTCTGTCTGAAAATTTGTATTCCATTTGAAATGCTCCTTGTATTTTAAGTTAGTTTATTTGTTATCGAATTCAAATGCAGTTTCAAGAAGTATATTAATTCCACATTCAACTGCCTTTGCGTCAACTTTATCTGCCTTGTCATTCATTGTGTTATAAGTATCTGATTTTTTATCAACAGCCGAAAGGCAAGCTGCGTTAAGCCCCATTTTTTCAGCCACCACAGCACCACTATTATTCTTTTTTGAAAACGCTTTTACATCTGCTGTTTTGGCAGCAGTCAAAAGAATATCAGAGGCATTTCCGCTTACAGAAAACTCATCTGCATCAGCTAAAGTATCAACATCTATATAAAGTGTTTCTATATTATCTTTTTTAAGGTCACTAAAAAGAGCTTTTGCACCCTTATAGCCTGCGGTGTTTCCAGAAAGTGCCACTGCGACAACCTCTGTGTTTTCAAATCTCACATCATTAACTGCCATATAACGCATTACTGCCATTGATGAAAACGCACCCGTTAAATTGTTTGAGCCGATAATCGGCATTTTGAAGTTATAATAAAAAATGATTAATGCAAAGGCTAAAATTGAAAGCCCCTGAATAACTACTAATACTATTTTAATCGGTAGAATAAGCTCAAAAAAGCTTGCAATTTCTGTCACAAAAAGCAAAGCAAAAAATACCTTTGCAAGAATATCAATAATTGCTAAAAAAGCGTTTGTATAGATGCTTTCATACGCACTGTCGGTATAACCTGTAAACACAATTCTTTTTTTAGTTTCTCTTGATGCTTTTCTTGTAAAAACAAGGTTGTCTGATTTCGCTTTTTTAAATGCAAAATCAATTATCCCTTTTTGCATTACAAATTCGCCAAAATAAATTATTAATGTTATTACTGCCAATATGACTGCAATTGAACTGAAAATTATTTTTGAACCAGAAATAAAATTTAGCGTTGACATAATTGCAAAAATTGCTGATACAATCATTAATATTCCATCAATTTTGTGAACTGAAAGTAATGCTTTAGGAGCATATTCAAAGCTCTGCAATTTTATATCATCGGCAACTCTTTCCATTGAGCCTTTAATATAATCCTGCGTCTTTTTTTCAGCTTCGCTACCCATTTCTCGAGCGCCTATATCATTACTTACCTTTTTTATTTCTCTTACTGTAAAATTTGTACACTCTCTAAGTTTTGAAGCATAATGTTGACTGCTTTCACTTGCTTTCAAAAAAATCACTCCATTTCGATTACAATGTTTTATATTTTATCATAAAATATATAATTAGTCGATAGAACTTTTTAAAAGATTTGTAACTTCCTGCTTTGAAAAAGTATATTTTTTATTGCAAAAATGGCATATCGCTTCTGTTTTTTCGTCTTGCGCCATTTCTAAAAGGCCATCTTTTCCCGTTGCTATTAAAGCCTTTTTAACTCTCTCTTTTGAACAATCGCAATAATATTTTGGTGACGAGCTATCAAGAAGTTCAAGCGTGAATTTCGGAAGCACTGCTCTGCAAATATCTTCAGGTGTCATTCCCTTTGTAAGCATTCCTGTTACGCTGTCAATGTTTTTTAAGCCATCTTCAACCATAGTAATGGTGTCTTCAAATGCTGTTGGTAAAAGTTGAATTATAAATCCGCCTGCTGAAATTATTGTTTCGTCCTGTGAATTTACAAGAACGCCAAGCCCACAAACTGACGGAGTTTGTTCAGACATCGCAAAATATGCTGTTATGTCCTCTGCTACTTCGCCTGTTGCAATAGGAATTTGACCTATATATGGCTCTTTCATTCCTAAATCTTTTATAACAGTTAAAAATCCATCTTTACCTATTGCAGTGCCAACATCAAGCTTGCCTTTTTTATTAAGAGGCAAATTAACTCTGCTGTCGCCGATATATCCCTTTACATCTCCATCAGAGTTTGAAACAGCAACCACCGAACCGCAAGGACCTTTACCGTTTATTTTGATTGTTATGCTGTCCTGCTTGTTTTTAAGACTGCTACCCATAAGTGATGCCGCCGTCAAAAGCCTGCCAAGAGCCGCCGAGCAAACCTTTGAAGTTTTGTGAAGCTTTTGCATTTCTGCTATTATATCTGTTGTGTCGGCAGCCATACATACGAGCGTGCCGTCGTTTGAAATCATTCTTACAAGTTCACTCATTTTTTTAATCCTTCTTTATTACAAAAACTATTCTTTCTGAATTTTCTTTTGGTTCGTTTTTTGTCAGCTCATCATATTTTCCTATAAGCGAAAATCCTGTTTCGTTAATTATTTTTTCAATAATTTCAACAGAATAGGCTTTTTCAGAAAAATTTTCAGAAAATCTTTCATAAACTTCATCTTCGCTTTGAAAAAACAAGTCAAGCGATATTTCCACTGTTACATTATCTTTTAAAAGCTTGTTTTGCCATACACAATATATTTCATCTAAGTCATAGACAAACGCATTGTTTTTTAGCACCTCTTGATGCTTATAAAGCGTGTTGACATCAAAAATGAAAATTCCGCCTTTGTTCATAAAAAGCGAAACCTTTTGGAACACTGCTTTTAAATCTTTTTCATTAGTAATATGGTTAAGGCTGTCAAGAGCAGATATTGCACAGTCAATCGTTCCATACAAATCAAGTTTTCTCATATCCTGACATAAAAACAGAATATCCTGCCCACTTTCATATTTCTTGTTTTGTGCAACTGATAGCATTTCTTCGCTTAAATCAGTTCCGATAACCGAAAACCCTCTCTTAGAAAATTCTAAAGAAAGACTTCCCGTTCCACAGGCAAGGTCTAAAAGTATTCCCTTATTTATTCCATTATCAGAAAAAAGCGAGGTGAAATATTCAGCTCGCTTTTCGTATTCAACATTTTCTGTTAAGAGGTCATAACATTCTGCAAAAGCTTCATAACTCATTTTTTTATTTCTATTTTCCCCACTCTTTTAAAAAGCTTGTCATAACCGTCACAACCAAATTGAAGTGAACGATTAACACGGCTTATAGTTGCTGTTGACGCTCCTGTGTTTTTCACAATATCACTGTACACTCTTTTTTCAGAAAGCATTTTTGCAACTACTATTCTTTGCGAAATAGCTTGAAGCTCTGTAACTGTGCATAAGTCCTCAAAGAAGTCATAACATTCTTCTTCATTTTTAAGTGCTAAAACGCATTTAAACAAAAAGTCCAAATTATCGCTTTTAAATTTACTGTTCATTAGAGTAGCCTCCACAAACTTAATTAAATATTTATTGTTTACTGCTAACATTTTAGCACACTAAACTCTAAAAGTAAATATTAGATTTTTTAAACAGTTAAATAGCTGAAAACTTCTTTTAATGTGTCCAGTGGCTCCTGTATATCTAAAATCTTTATAGCTATATGCTTTTTACCGCTATCTGCAACCGAAACTCGCCTTCTCAAGACTGATGATAAATTTAAAACCATCCTTGTGTCAAGCTCATTAACATAAAGAATAAGAACATTTCCCTTTTGACCTATTTCATAAATTCCTCTGTCCGCTGCGGTATTTCTAAGCAGAGAAATATCAATAAGCCCTGCAACCGAGTCAGGAATATCACCAAACCTGTCAATGAGTTCATCTCTTACATCATCTGCATCTTCTATATTTCTAATATCGGCAATTCTTCTATAAACTGCAAGCCTTTGCGGAATGCTGTCAATATATTTGTCAGGAATATGTGCGTCAATTTGCATATCGATAAGGCATTCTTTTTCTGATGAACGGCTTTTTTCGCCCTTTTCTTCGCTGACTGCCTCACCCAAAAGCTGAAGGTACATATCATAGCCGACCGCTTCCATATGCCCGTGTTGCTGTGCCCCTAAGACATTGCCTGCACCCCTTATTTCAAGGTCACGCATTGCAATTTTAAAGCCTGAACCAAATTCAGTGTATTCTCTGATTGCGGATAGCCTTCTGCTTGCTATTTCAGTTAATTCTTTTCCTCTTGTAAAGGTTAGGTATGCCGCAGCTCGCCTTGCACTTCTACCCACTCGCCCTCTTATTTGATGAAGCTGTGCAAGACCTAATCTATCAGCATTTTCTATTATTATTGTGTTGACATTTGGAACATCAACGCCTGTTTCTATAATTGTTGTACACACTAAAACATCAATTTCGCCCTCTAATAAGCCTCGCCAGATTTCACTAAGTTCTTCTTCGGGCATTTTTCCGTGAGCCACAACTACATTAGCATCGGGTAAAAACTCTTTGATTTTACCTGCCGCTGCATCAATTGTTTCAACTCTGTTATGAAGGAAATATACTTGACCTCCACGCCTTAATTCTTTTTCCATTGCCTCGGCTAAAATTCCCATATCGTGTTCTAAGACATAGGTTTGAACGGGATACCTGTCAGACGGTGCCTGCTCAATAACCGACATATCACGAATACCCGACATTGCCATATTCAGCGTTCTCGGAATTGGCGTTGCCGAAAGCGTTAAAACATCAACTGTTGGGAACTTCTCTTTTAGCTTTTCTTTTTGAGCAACTCCAAAACGCTGTTCCTCATCTACTACCAAAAGCCCTAAATCCTTAAAGGCTATATCCTTTGAAACCAATCTATGTGTTCCGACAATTATATCGATTGAGCCTCTTTTTAGACCTTTTAATATTTTTTCCTGTTCTTTTGGAGTTCTAAAGCGTGACAGCATTTCTGCCTCAATTGGAAATCCATCAAAGCGGTTCATTATTGTTCTATAATGCTGAAGTGCCAAAATTGTTGTAGGTACTAAAATCGCACACTGCTTTCCGTCTGCAACACATTTAAAAGCGGCACGAAGTGCAACCTCGGTTTTACCAAAGCCAACATCACCGCATAAAAGCCTATCCATAGGATATGGTTTTTCCATATCACCTTTAATTTCATCAATCGAGCGAAGTTGGTCAGAGGTTTCATCATATGGGAAACGGCGTTCAAAGTCACTCTGCATATCCATATCAGGAGAAAATGCAAAGCCCTCAGACTTTTGCCTTTTAGCATAAAGTGCAATAAGCTCATCTGCCATATCCTTAACTGCCGAACGAACTTTATTTTTTGTCTTTTCCCATTCCTTGCCACCTATTTTATTAAGCTTTACTGTTCTTCCCGACTCCTCGTGAGGTCCGATATATTTTGACACTAAATCAAGCTGTGTGACTGGAACATAAAGCACATCGCTTTTTGCGTATTTTATTTTTATATAATCTTTAGTTATTTTTCCTATTTCAAGCTTTTGTATTCCCTCAAAAACACCTATTCCGTGCATTGAGTGAACCACATAATCCCCTCTATGAAGCTCATCAAGAGAATGAATACCTTTTCCCTTTTTAAATACGGATTTGTGTTTGGTTTTTGAAAGAGCCGCCGCTCTGCCATAAGTGAAAACATATGACTTTTCGTGCGGATAAGAAAATCCATTAGAAAAAGTGCCTGCTAAAACACTAACTCTGCCCTTTGGAAATTCTGACGGAGTATTCATAAAATAAATTGATGGTATTCCCTCACCGTCTAAATCTTCGGCAAGAGTTTTTGCACCTTTTTCTGTTCCGCCCATTACAACTATTGTTGCATCTTTTTGCATCAAAGGTTTTATGTCATCATAAAGGATTTCCATTTTTCCGTTCCACGACGGAAGCTGTGCCGCAGTTATCGTTATAAGCTCTTTTACAGGCGTATCAAAACTGCCTCTTGCAAAATTATCAAGATAAATAGCACCTAATTTTTCATACCACTGCAAAAGCTCTGCATGCTGTAAACAGAATTTATCTAATCCCTTACACAGAATGCCTTCTTCAAACAAATATTTTATTTCTTCGTTTAAAAGCTTAATGGCAGCATTCGATTTTTCTTTTATTGCCGCACTTTCGCAAACAAAGAGCATATAATCCTCTGCATAATCAAAAATTGTCGCATTTTCATCATATGCAAGTGGCAAATATTTATCAGCAGCGGTCACTTTAACGCCATTTTTAAGTTTATCTATATCAGAAAGCAAAAGTTCTTTTATTTTAACTGCGCCTTTGCCTTTGACATTATTATAAAAGCTTTCAATCTTTTCAATTAAAGCTTTGTCACTTTCAAAAAGAATTTCTGTTGATGGAGTTATTGAAAATTCATCAACCTTATCGCATCTTCTTTGGGACTCTATATCAAAATGTGACATTGTTTCAACGCTGTCACCCCAAAATTCAATTCTTATTGGGCTGTCATCATCTGGCGAAAATAGGTCAAGAATACCGCCTCTTATCGAAAACTGCCCTACGCCCTCAACCATATCCGTTCTTGTATATCCCGATGACATAAGAACCTGTGAAATGGTTTTAATTGGAATTTCAATGCCTTTTTTAATGAGGATTGAATGTTTTTTAAGGTCAGCTTTTGGAATTGTCCTCTGAATTGAAGCTTCGACGCAACAAACAACAATATCGACTTCGCCATCTAACATATTAGTGAGCGCCCTAAGCCTTTTTTGTTCGTATTCGTGAGAACGATTTTCAGCTAATGTGAATGAAAAATCACGGGTTGGATATAAAAGTGCATTTGCACCAAAAGCCTTTAAATCATCACAAAGTCTGGTTGCACTTGCCTCATCGGGCAAAACAACAAGAGCCTTGCGAGAGGTTTCCCCGCAAAGCGTATCGATTAAATGTGCCTTATGAATTTGTGAAAGTCCTAAAACGCCTGCCGGAAGCCTACCTTTTTCTATCGTCTTTTTGATGTCGGCATATTCCGGTGCTTTTTTCAGAATTTCTCTGAAAGCTGCCATAAATTAAGTTGCTCCTATATATTTTTAAGAATTATATTTATTCATCGCTTCATCAACATTTCCACTTAGCATAAGCGGTACTGCCAAGCACGCATTTTCAAGTGCTTTTTTAAGCTCGGTTATTTCGTTTCCTTTAAACTCTGTCAGCACCCACGCTGCAAGGTCATAATCAGGGTGAGGCTTTTCCCCTACTCCGATTTTAATTCGAGGGAAAACATCGTTGCTAAGGTGGTAAATAATACTTTTAATTCCGTTATGCCCACCATCGCTACCTTTTCTTTTTATCCTTAAAAGCCCAATATCAAGTGAAATATCATCAAAAATTATGATTATATTTTGAGGTGGGATTTTATAAAAATCCGCCGCCTCACGAATTGCCTCACCGCTATTATTCATATATGTCTGGGGTTTCATAACTATACATCTATGCCCCTCGATAACAGTATCTGCAATAAGTGACTTGAATTTAATTCTGTTTATTTTGAAATTGTATTTTTCTGAGAGCATATCAACACACAAAAACCCCGAATTATGTCGTGTCAGGGCGTATTTCCTATCCGGATTACCAAGCCCTGCCACTATAAATTCGGGTGTGCCAACAGTGCCTTCAAATTTGTGAAGTCTGTTAAACATATTTTACCTCTGGTTCTTATTAATTATCTATATCAGATGATTCGATATATGTGAGGTCTAAATCATCTTTAAATAACGAGTGCTTTACATTAGAGAAGCTTTTTACTACAAAGTCTTCACCAATTACTGAATTTTGCTTTATATAAACATATGGCCCTGCTACAACTCTGTTTTTAACAGTTGAGCCATAACACTGAACATTATTGAATACAACATCATCACCGATTGTACTATTTTCAATGATAGTATTCGGGCCTATAATACAATTTCGCCCGATTACAACTTTGCCCCTTAATATTGTTCCTGAAAGAATTGTCGTATCCATACCTATTTGAACTCCGGGATCAATCATAACACTTTCAAAGCACGGAATATCAACTCCTGCTTCAAGATGACCTTCAAGCTCTCTCATTCTTGCAATATGGTTTAGCTGATGAAGCTGAATTCTATCGTTTGCACCCAAAACAACATCAGGCGTCATCGCAAATGATGTATCAGCCTTATAGCCTTTATTTATAAGGTATGTAACGCTGTCAACTAAATTGTATTCGCCATTCGCTCTTGGTTTAAGATTTGAAAGTGCCTCAATTAGAGCCTCTGCTCTAAACCAATAAGCGCCTGAACTGATTTCATCAATTCTCTTAACATCGCCCGTTGCATCTTTTTCTTCGACAATAGCTTTAAATGTTCCGTTATCTCTATCACGAACAATTCTGCCATATCCAAAAGGCTTATCTATTTTTGCCGAAATAACTGTAACATCATTTTCAGCGTTTTTATGAATCATTAAAGCTGTTCTTATTGTTGCCGCATCCATTAAAGGCGAATCGCCATTAAGAATTAAAATATTTCCGCCTTTATGCTCTTTGATAAACTCCATTGCCTGTAAAACAGCGTGAGCAGTACCAAGCGGTGTGCTTTGCACCACCACTTCACAGCTACCAAGAACATATTCCGCAACCATATTTTCTGGTTTTGAAACGATAATGGCAACATCGTCAACTCCGCTTTTTTTTGCCGCCTCAACCACCCATGAAATCATAGGCTTTGAAAGCAATTTAAGCATTACATAAGGATATGCTGATTTCATTCTTATACTGTCGCCTGCTGCTAAGATTATAGCTGCACAATCTGACATCAAGATAATCATCCCCTATTATGTTGTTTTAAAAGCAATTTACCCATTTTCATTTTGATTGTATCATATTTTTTTATAAAATACAAATAAAATTTAAAAAAAATATTAATTTTGTTTGTTTACAATTTTGTATTCATCATAAGGATTGAAATATGGGCAGTCAAATGTTGAATAGCTTAAAAAGTTTGTCATTTCATCTTCGTCAAGATTTATTTCACAGCAATAACATTCATATTCATCATCATAAATATAATAGCTACACATATCGCAGCGTGATGCTGCACCTTTTACATTACTCAAAGCTGTTTCCCCTCATGATATTTCTTGTCTGTATTGACATTCCAAATTTTTTGTTTATCTTTACTTCCGCTATAAATTGCATCAACTGTTTCAAAAGCAGTTATCATTGAATGGTCCATATTATTATATCTGTGTTGCCCATTTCGACCTATGCAGTAAAGATTTTCAAACCCATTTAAAAATTCTATAACCTTTGGAATTTCATCATATGTATCAAAATAAGCTGGATATGCTTTTTTAACTCTTTCAATGTGAAAATCTAAAACATTAACATCTGGAGCTATTACTCCGATTTTTTCAAGTTCTGCTTTTGCGACTTCACAAAGCTGCAAATCAGTAGACTCCCAAAACTCATCGCCCTCATTGCAAAAATACTCAAGACCTATCCATATTGTTTTTTTAATATCTTTAACCATATACGGTGACCAGTTATTAAAAATTTGAATTCTGCCAAGCTTTACGCCCCTATCTTGAACATAAATCCAACAATCGGGGACTATATTGTTTATAGTTTTTATATCGGTTTCATTCTTTAGAAGAATTTTATCTAAAAGCAATCCTACTGTTACAAAATCTCTGTATGGTAACCCATTAGCTATCTTTTCTATTTCATTTGGAACATTTTTTTGTGGAAATGCGTTTATTAAATCCTTAATTGGCATCGATGAAATAAAAATATCACCCGACAAAGACTTCATACCGTCTATTTGCTGACCTTTTACGCCTATTACTTGATTATCAGCCGTTTCTATTGAAGTAACTTTAATGTTTTTGATTATTTGTCCGCCCAAGCTTTCAAATTCGGCTGCTGCTTTTTCCCAAAGTTGACCAGGCCCGAATTTTGGATACTTAAATTCCTCAATAAGTGAAGTTTCAACCTCTGTCTTTTTTGATTTTGGAATTAGCATATCCTTTAAAATCGCAATTATTGAAAGCCCTTTTACCCTTTGTGCGCCCCAATCTGCTGAAATTTCACTCGGGTGCCTGCCCCAAAGTTTTTCTGTGTAATCCTCAAAAAAGATAGAGTAAAGCTCTTTACCAAATCTGTTTATATAAAAATTTTCAAGTGAGGTTTCTTCTTTTTTAAATGCAATAGAATGCAAATAACTAAAGCCTGCTTTAAGTGTTTTAGCCATTCCTAAATTTAATATTGTCTGCATCTTAATTGAAATAGGATAGTCAAAAAACTTCTTTTTATAGTATATTCTCGACACTCTGCGTCTTATGAGCATAGCATTGTTATCAACGCTTTCTTCGCTCTGGACTTTTAAAATAGAATTCCACCACTCGTTAACTCTTTCATCTTTAGAAAAAAAACGATGACCGCCAATATCCATTCTGTTTCCATTATGATTAACGGTGCGTGAAATTCCGCCAATTTCAGAGGTTTCTTCTAAAATCGTAACGCTATATTCATCTTTTGCTTTTCTTACAAGCTCAAGCCCTGCGGTAATTCCCGCTGGTCCTGCTCCAATAATAACAATTTTTTTCATATCAAATTTTTCCTCCTACATCGGCTTTTCCACTCCAAAAGACATAATCTGATATTAAAATTGCCCTTGACGGTGCTGCCTCTGCCTCACTTATTTTAATTGGTGGTGCTATTAAAAAATAATTTCCATCAGCAACAGCGCTCAAATTAATTCCCTCTAATATTGCTATGTTTTCAGAGAGAAGTGCCTTGTGAGCTTTACCGTTTCCAAATTCAGGCTCAATTGTTACTCCGTCTGTTCCTATAAGCTTGTATCCAAGATATGCCATTTCTTGTGCCGCAGTTTCGTGAATAAATGCACGGCCATTTGATTTTATAAGCAGCCTTTCACATTTTCGGGGAAATATATTTTCAACAATTTCCCCTGTGATTATTCCTGCCCCAACGCTTAGCACTGTGCATTCACCGATAAAAGCATCTAAAGGCATTTCTTCAATTGATTTTCCATCATCAATAAAATGTAGTGGTGCGTCTATGTGAGTTCCGTTATGAAGCCCTGTATATAAAGCATTAAGATTGCAAGTATCTCCCTTTTTTATTGATTTTACCTCAACAATTTCAGGAATTGGATCGCCCTCATACACCTCAGCTGTCAACAGGTCATTTGAAATATCTATAATCTTCATTCTCACATCACCTACTTTTAACTAAAAACTAATTTTTACTGTATTAGTTCCCTCTTTTGTGAAAATTAATACATTTGCACTGCTTGTATTTTCTAATTTTTCTATTTTATATTCTCCGTTTGTTTCAACCTTATATGGAATTCTTGGAACATATACAACCGTTGGAACATCAAAACTGCCTTCTTGTTTATATTCCATAGTAAATGAATTTTCATCTCTATTATGATTGTATTTTATGATTTCACCTGTAACAGCCCTTGGATAAGGTCTTTTAAGTGAAAGCATAACAGGATCATCAAAGCTTTTTATTGTAAATGCCCAATATGTATTGCTCCACTTATGGTCATCAAAATATTCTAAAAGCTCATTAATATGAGGAAGCCATGTATACCCCTCTGATGCTCCGCCCCATTCGCCAACAAGAACTGGCATAGCAAGCCTTTCGCCTGTTTTATTATGCTCGTCAAACATAACTTTAACTCTTGAAAAATCAGCATATTTGTATGAAGGCGTATCAACTGTTAAATCATAACTATGAGGAGAATAGCACTGGTTTTCTTCACGATTACCATCAACTGTAATCGGAGTTGAACCCGATGGCATTGATATGTTTGAAAAATAGCAACAATCAAGAGTAATAATTCCATTGTCTGTAACGCTTCTAATTCCCGAGGTCATTTTGTTAAGGAAAGGAACATATTTATCTTCATCAAAACGCTTAATAATTGCATCGCCTGCTGAAGTTACATCTCTAAGGATTTCGCCATTATATTGTTTTAAAACCTTGTCAATTCCCTCTGGCTTTAAAATATCTCTTATAAGTTTACCTTTTTTCAGCCTTTTATCAGTCAGCGTAACTTTTATTGCATTCCCTATTACTTTTCTAAAAGCTTCCTGCCCAACCGTTCCTGGGTATGGTTCATTCATAAGGTCAAATCCAAAAAGAGCTGGTTTATCTTTAACTCTATCTGCAATATGTATCCATAATTTTTCATAATAATCCATTAAGCCAATGCCATTGTGTTCTTTATTATTCCAAAAATTATCAAATGACCTTGCAACAGCCTTGCCCCAAAAATATCCCTCAGCCCAAACTGCTATCGGTTTTTTGAATTCATATCCATCAGTCAGCGTTGCCCATTCTGGTGCGCCGTCGCCTGCTCCACTCATTGCCGAATATAAATCTTGGTGCATATCAAGATAGATATAAATATCATATTTTGCACACTCGTCTAATATTTTACAAATATCATCAAGGAGTTTTTCATTGTATTTCATTGGTTCAGGCTCCATTGCTCCCCAAGTAAATCCAAGACGAATTAAATTAAAACCATTGTTTTTGATTTTTGTGTATATCTTTTTATTCCTAAATTCATTGAGCGTGTATTTGCAAATATTAAAATCGTCCTTATCGCAAATGTTTATCCCGTTAAAAATGCGTTCTCTGCCATATTCATCAACAAAGCAATTTCCTCTAACTGTTATCTTTTCCATAGCGTCTCCTTAAAATTTATTATTTTTATTTTTATGATTTTTAAACATCTAATAAATACGGCGTATACTCATTGTTTGATAACAACTTTTTGTGTTCGGTTTCTTTTTTTGCTAATTTATTTCAGATTTTTCAAATTCTATCATAAACTTATCATAATCAGAGAGAAAGCATTTGTCCTGTACCACACGATACTTTTCAAATTTATTGTTTCCCTTTTTGTTCAAGCAGTTTTATACTCTCCAAATAATCCTTTTCCACGCTACTAAATGTTTTTGCTTTATATTTCTTATACTCCGCCCCCGCCTTTTCCATTGCCTGCAAGTGGCTGACCGTGCCATTTCCTGTGAGAAGATTTTCACCAGTTGAAGTTAAAATACCATCAAGGTGCTTTGCCCAATCTTCCATTGTCATTGGCACTTCTCTTTCCGCCTGCCTTTCAGCAAAATCAAGATATCCAGAAACAAGTTGTCCCATTGCTCGGAGTTCTTTTTCATCCAGATAATTCTTAGCGACTTTTGCTTCATGAAGCGTTGGTTGCTCTCCCGAAAATGTCATAAGTCCCATAAAATCTTTTTCAGCATCAGCACGATGGTAAACTACCTCAGCGGCAGTTTCGCCGGAAACAGCATAGTGGATTTTATTCTGCACTCGCTTGAAAAACTCAATGGAAATATCAGCCTTTGGATTATAATCCACGCTTGTTGCATAGATTTCAAGCACCTGTCGATAAAACACTTTTTCTGATGCCCGAATATCACGAATACGCTCAAGCAGTTCTTTAAAGTAGCCGCCACCGCCCAGTTCTTTTAAGCGGTCATCATCAATAGCAAAACCTTTTATCATATATTCTTTGAGTATGCCTGTTGCCCATATACGAAACAGCACACCACGCTGTGATTTTACACGATAACCAACAGAAATTATTACATCAAGATTGTAATAATCTACTTGATACGTTTTCCCGTCCGTAGCAGTTGTTGCAAAATTTGCAACAACTGAATTTCGCACCAGTTCTCCATCTTCAAAGATATTTTTTATATGCTTTGATATGGTGGATTTATCTCTTTGAAACAAGTCTGCCATCTGTTCCAAAGACAACCACACTGTTTCGCCCTGCATATTGACATCTATTTTAGTCAAACCATCTTCAGTCTGATAAATTATCATTTCGCTATGATTGTCCACTGCCTTTTTTCTCCTCTACGCAAAATATAACTAATCTTCACTACAAATTTATTATTCCCTTGTCAGCAAACAAACGCACTCCACATGAACCGTTCGAGGGAATAAGTCAACCGCTGTCAACCTTTTTACCTTGTAGCCTTCATCTTCAAAGATTGCACAGTCACGAGCAAGCGTTGCAGGATCACACGAAACATATATCACTTTTTCAGCCGACATTTTACAAACTGTATCAATAAGCTCTTTTGCGCAGCCCTTTCGTGGAGGATCTAAAATTATAACATTTGGATTTATCCCTTTTTCGTTTAATATTTCAGCTATTTTAGGGGCATCTCCACAATAAAATTCAGTGTTTTTTATATCATTTATTTCTGCATTTACTTTTGCGTCTTCAATTGCCTGAGGCACAATGTCACAACCGATTATTTCTTTTGCTTTGCCCGCCATTGAAAGTCCAATTGTTCCTGCTCCACAGTAAAGGTCTAATAAAGTTTCATTCCCTGTGAGCTGTGCAAGCTCTGCCGCCCTTGTATAAAGCCTCTCTGCTTGCTCTCTATTCACCTGATAAAACGAAAGTGGAGAAAGTCTTATCCTGACGCCACAGAGTATATCTGTTATATAATCATCGCCATAGATGGTTTTTAACTTATCGCCTAATATGACATTATTATTTTCTTTGTTTATATTTAAAACGATACTTTTAATATTAGGAATTTCAGCTAATTGCTCAATTAGCTTGTCTTTACAAGGTAAATCGTCACCATTAATTACTGCACACACCATTATTTCGCCTGTTTTTTGTGCCTGTCTTATGTAAATATGGCGAAGCAAACCCTTGCCTTTTTCACTATTGTAAACAGAAATATTGTTAATAGTTATAAATTGTCTAAACGCTTTTGTTATCTCGCTGAAAATTGTTGGCTGTAAATTACAGTCTGCACAATTCACTATTCTATGAGAATGTGCCGAATAAAAACCGATTTTTAATTCGCCGTCAACTCCAACAGGATATTGTGCTTTGTTTCGATAATGTTCAATATTATCTGCACCAATAATTTCATCTGCTTTTATGTCAATATGAGCGAGGTGCAAAAACGCATCGTTCACTCTTTCTTTTTTGTATTTTAATTCTTCTTCGTATTTTATATGTCTAAATGTGCAACCACCGCAAGCAGGAAAATATTTGCAATCAACAGCTTGCCTTGCATCTGACGCAGTTAGAATTTTTATTATTTTGCCTATTGCATAATTTTTTTTCGCCTTTATAATATGTACACGGCATAGGTCACCAACCGCAGCTCCAGAAACAAACACAGCCATTCCCTCATACCTGCCGACGCCGCTGCCCTCAGAAGTAATTGCATCAATTTGCAAATCAATATCAGTGTTTTTAGTTAAAATCATTTTTTCTCCCGTTTAATCTTTTTATATAATAATGTGCATATCAAAGCTGCTAAAATCACAAAAAAACAAATAACGCAAATAAATTCTAAGCGTCTTTCCTCTAAAGTGAATTGAGGATATTTATAAAAAAAATTAAAAACATTCCAAATATTGAGTTTCATAAACTTCTCCTACCTATAAATATACTTAATCATTATAGCACATATCGAAAAAAAACGCAAAGAAAAAGACTGCCAAGATAACTCCTTAGCAGCCTTTATTTCTTTTATTGCAAATTATTCGCCTACTGGTGCTGAAACAGGACATACATCCGCACAGGCACCGCAATCAATGCAAACATCTGCATCGATAACATATGCGCCATCGCCTTCAGAAATAGCTGAAGTAGGGCAATCTGCCTCACAAGCGCCACAGGAAATACAAGCGTCAGTAATTTTATATGCCATTTGAGTGACCTCCCTTTTATAATAATATCATTATTTTAACACATTTTTTTAAAATATCAAGAAGAATTTTATTCAATTCCCTTTAATGCTTCTAATTCAGCTTTTTCAACTCTTATTTGTGCATCTTTTATAAGCTTTACTTCGTGCCTGTGAATTAATAGCGGTGCTGCTTCGGCACGCCTGTCTAATCGGATTTTAAGCATACCTGTCAACAGGTTATTATCTATAACAACGCCTCTGCCCTCGTGGGTTTCAACTATTGCACCGATTTTTGGAGTATGCCTCAAAAGATGTTCATAAGCATCTTGCTCGTATTTCAAACAGCACATAAGTCTGCCACAAGTTCCGCTTATCTTAACAGGATTAAGCGAAAGCCCTTGTTCTTTTGCCATTTTAATAGATACAGGCTGAAATTCGCCTAAAAATGTGTTACAGCAAAACGGTCTGCCACAAATTCCAAAACCGCCAAGCATTTTAGATTCATCTCTAACTCCGATTTGCCTAAGCTCAATGCGAGTTCTGAAAACTGAAGCTAAATCCTTTACCAAATCTCTAAAATCTACTCTGCCATCAGATGTAAAATAAAATAAGATTTTGCTTCCGTCAAAGGTATATTCAACATCAACAAGTTTCATTTGAAGTTTATGGTAAGCAATTTTTTCTTCGCAAAGCTGATATGCTTTAGCTTCTTTATTATGATTATCAGAAACAGCTTTAATATCCTCATCTGTTGCAGGTCTTATAACTATTTTTAAAGGTCTGACTATTTCACTTTCTGCAACTTCACGATTTTCCATAGCAACCTCACCGCATTCTATTCCTCTTGCGGTTTCAACAATAGCAAAATCACCTTTTTTAAATATCTTTTTGTCTGGGTCAAAATAATATACTTTTCCGACCTCTTTAAATTTTATTCCTACGACCTCTGCCATCTTATTTTCTTCCTTTCGGTTATCATCTATTAATCGCTTTGCGAAATTCATAGCACATTCTTGTAAGCGTTAAATTGTAATTACTATTCATCTTGCACGAATTTTCCAAGTCTTTAACTATGTTGCTAAGCTCAAAGATGCGGCTCAGCGGCAGCTTTTCGCAAAGATAATCTACACAGGTTTCAAACCTTTCGGAATTTTCTACCTTGTTTTTTTTAAGTATTGCCTCCATAAAAATATTAGAAAGGCAGTCAAGCACGCAAAGAAATTCTTCTTTATCTTTTTCGAGCCTTGCTGTTTTTGAAAGCAATAAAATCTCATTCATTTCACATATTGAAAGGACAATATCTTCTGCTATTTCTATTGTCTTTTTGCTAAAGCATAACTCATTTTCATCATTCAGACTAATCACAGTAGCTCTTGAAAGAATAGTATCAAGCATAGCCGACCTACTGTCACAAGTTGAAATGAAATAGACATATGACGGCGGTTCTTCAAAGCTTTTAAGAAGTGCATTTTCAGCATTCTCATTCATATTTTGAGCTTCTTTCAAAATATATACCTTTTTGTCGCCATCGTTTGGAATAATGTACACATCGTGTTTTATTTCTCGGCAAGTTTCAACTTTGAAGGTTACTTTTTCGTTTTCATCGCCATATTCCTTGACATCAGGGTGAGAAAACGATTTTATTTTTTTGCAAGAATTGCACTCACCACACGGTTTTTCGCTTCCCTTGCAAAGCACAGCTTTTGCTATAAGCCTTGAAAGTTCAACCCTTTTTGAAACTTCACCGCCCTCAATCAAAATAGTTTGAGGGAAAACATTCTGAGTGGCATAAAAATTAAGCGTTTTTTTGATTGATGGAGTTAAATCTATATTTTCAAAATTCATAGTTTAAAGAATTGTTCCACATCTAAAACGAACACTGTGGCACCGCCAACTGTCACTTCAACAGGAGCAGCAGATAGCATAGAATCTCCGATAAAGGCTGCGTTAATCGGTGTAAGCTGTTTCCTTTGGCTTGAATATTCTTCAATCACAGAAACAACATCTTTAACTCTTTCTTCCTCGATACCAATCATAAGCGTAACATTTCCTGCACGCAGAAAACCGCCGGAGGTTGAAAGCTTTGTAACAATAAATCCACTTTTGGTAAGCTCTGAAATGACCAACTGAGCATCATCACTATTAACTATTGCAATAACTAATTTCATAAAAAATACCTCCATTTATTTTAATTTTTTTGAAGCCAATTTAAGTTGCGTTCTATTGTTTTTTTCCCTCTGAACGCATATGCTCGATTTAAAATCTCTGTCGGAACTGTCGGCGAAAAAATCAATTTTTCTTTAAATTCCTCTATATTTGTTTTTGCTACATTTTTATTCATAGGGCAAACATCTTGACAGATGTCACAGCCCCAAACGCACTTGTTTTTTACCATCATATTAATGTATTCTTCATCAACTATACCCTTTTTCTGGCTGATATTTGAAAGGCATTTCTCTATATTTATTCCGTTTTCTTCTATCGCAGAATTTGGGCAGGCTTTTTTGCATTTATCACACGAAATACAGCTTTTTATTTTTGTTTGAGTGTTTTTAAAGCTATGAGTTGAAACTATTTCACCAATAAAAACATATGAGCCATATGTTTCATTTATTAAAAGCGAATTTTTTCCAATTACTCCAAGCGAACTTATTGCCGCTGAAAAAACTTCGGGAATTGGCGAATTGTCTACAAAGCCTTCAAAGCTGTCATCAGGATATTTTTCTTTTAATTCTTTTATAAATGTGCTTAGATAATTATTAACTATTGTGTGATAATCTTGAGGCACTGCATATTTTGAAATGCACAAATTTTCATAATTATCTTTTCCTAAATAATAAGGAAAAAGAATTGTTATAACGCTTTTTGCATTCTTTGGAATTCTTTCTTTAGCTCTACACTCAATCAGCTTATCCTCTATCTCGCTAAAATCGCATATGCCATATAAAAAGTTTTTAAAAAGCATACTCATTCCTCAAGTCTTAGAATTAAATTGATTGTGCCATAGCTATCATAATTGGCATTGTAATTATTGAAATAAAACTAACAATGGCAACGGTTTGTGATGCCGCTGCGGTATCTTTATTGTATTTTGTCGCAAACATAACTGTATTGTTAGCACTCGGTGCAGCCGCTGAAATCATCAATGCACACAGCAGCGTACCTGATATTCCAAACAGCCTAAGCACTAAAAATGTAACCGCAGGAACAATTAAAAGCTTGATTAGTGCGACTAAATATGTCTGCTTTCGCAGAAACATAGTTTTGAGATTGGTTTTTGCAAGATATGTGCCAAACATCAACATCGCCATAGGCGTATTTATGCTTGCTATATATGAAACAGGCTCGGCTAAAATCTTTGGCAAGGTTATCTTTAAAAGAAAAAGTGGCAAGCCTATTACAACTGAAATAACTCCTGGATTTAAAATTAGCGATTTAAGGTTGAATTTGGTTTTTCCTTTATCGCTATCTGACGACATCAAAAATACCCCGTGCGTGAAAGCGAAAATATTAAATGGAATTATAACTCCGGCACAAAAGAACACGCCTTGAGGTCCTAAAACTGCACCTGCAAGCGGAAGTGCCATATACCCTGTATTTCCATATACACAAGCAAATCTATAAACAACACTGCTGATTTTTTCGCCCTTTCTAAACAAAGGCAAAGAAATTACAATTCCGATTAGATGAATTAGCGTTCCGCCAAAGAATGCCCACATTAGGTTAATTAAATTCTCTTTTGAATATTCAATAGAGGTAAATGATTCGATTATGATTGCAGGAGTCACTATATAAAAAAGCAAATCATTGGTAAGCCTTGAGGCTTTTTCAGTATACAGTTTTGTTTTGTCACAAATGAAGCCAACTGCCACAATCATATAAAGAATTAAGACCTGCGTGCCGGCAGTCACCACATTTTGCAAGAACATAAACTAAATTACTCCTCAGTTAAAAACTCGTCATCTATTTCATTTTCTTTTTTTATAGCATCATCTTCTTCAGGGATTAAATCGTCTTCAGAAGCTGGTCTACCGTGTTTTACAGTTTCTATTATATAAATAATAGCAAATATTCCAAAGCCTAAATCAGCGAGTGAGAATTGAAATCCATCAGCAATAAATTTACCTTTGCCTATCAATGTCATAACAAGCCTTGTCACACCAATTAATATTGCAACAAATGCGGCAGGAAGCCCGTATGACATAAGCTTTCTCATTTCGCCTTTTTGACCGATTTGTGCAGACACTCTTGCAAAAGCCATAAAGAAAAGCATCATAAACGTAATCATTAAAAGTTCCATTAAAAGTTCTGAAACCATTACAAAACTTATTTTTGTCATAAATCTTGTAATCATTCTTCCCATTGACCAAAAAAGAGGCATCATAGCAAGAAGCCTATATTCTCTGAAAGTTGTTTTGCCCTCAAAGTATGAAAGTGCAAAAACAAGAATATAAATACACGCTGCCAAGCCACAAATTGCAAGAATTATACTTGCAAACATTCCATTTTTAAAAACATATTTAAAAACATTAATATTGTTTGGCTTATTTATTAGCTCTCTAACGAACGAGCTTATCGTCATAACAAGGTCATAAGCAATTCCAACTGCAAAAATAATAGCACCTATCCCAAGAGGCTTGCTTTTTACACAGATAGGCTTTGACGCAGGAACGCTTTGTGAAAATCTAACTAATAAAAACAGCGTTATTGAAAAAGCTATAATCAGAGTGTAAATTGTATAAATACTCCAATCGATTTTTGAATAAAAACCTGTGTGAGGCTCAATTATTTTGAAAAGCTGATAAAATCTTATTGGAATTGTAGCGATAAGCCCAGCTATTAAAACGCCAAGAATGATTTTAAAATTGACTTTTTTGGTTGTAAATTTTGTTTTCATTTACAATTTCCTTCTCTCTGCTTATCTTTCTTCGGTTGGAATATATTCTGATTGAACTATATGGCTTTCATCTCGTTCTTCCACAGGAACATAGTGGCGTGGAAGTGAAACATTTTTATAAGCAGGTCTCATAATTCTACTTCCTGAAGTAAGCTCCTCAATTCTATGTGCCGCCCAGCCAGTCATTCTCGCTGTCATAAATAGCGGTGTAAATAAATCTTGAGGTATTTTAAGCATATCATAGACAAGTCCTGAATATAAATCAACATTAGCACAAATCTTTTTCTTTTCGCCTTTGTGTTTGTAAAAAAGCTCTGGAGTAATTCTTTCAATAAGCTCTAAAATCTTAAAATCATCAGTAAATCCTGTTTTAACAGCATAATCACGAGCAAGGTCTTTTAATATAACTGCTCTCGGATCAGAAATGGTATAAACTGCGTGGCCCATTCCATATACAAGCCCCGACTTGTCGCCTGCCTCTTTATTTATAATCTTTGTAAGGTAATCGGCAATCTGATTTTCATTAGTTGGATCTTTAACATTCTCTTTTAAATCTTCAATCATTCTATGGACTTGAATATTTGCACCACCGTGCTTAGGCCCTTTAAGAGAACCAATGCCTGCTGCGATTGCAGAATAAGTGTCAGTCCCCGAGGAGGTTATGCAGCGTGTTGTAAAAGTTGAGTTGTTTCCGCCACCATGCTCTGCGTGCATAATAAGACAAGTGTCTAAAAGCTTTGCCTCTTCGTCAGTAAACTGCCTGTCTGCACGGATTGAATGAAAAATCGACTCTGCCATATTAAGGCTTTTATCGTTTTGATGGATATACATACTTTTATGCTCATAGGCACGCCTTTTTACTTGATAGGCATAAGCCATTATTGTAGGAATTTGAGCTATAAGCTGAATTGACTGCCTAAGCACATTTTCAACTGAAGTATCCTCAGGATTTTCGTCAAAAGAATAGAGTGCCAAGACGCACCGTGCAACCTTATTCATAATATTCGGCGATGGAGCTTTCATAATCATATCTTCTATAAATTCGTCTGGAAGCTCACGACACTCCGCTAAAACCTTTGAAAATCCGCTAAGTTGTTTTTCTGTTGGCAAATCTCCAAAAAGTAGCAGCCATGCAGTTTCTTCAAAACCAAATCGATTTTGTTTTTTGCAATTTTCAAGAATATCGCACATATCTATCCCTCGATAGATAAGACGGCCGTCTTTAGGGACTTTCTCCCCATCTGCCATATAATAGCCTTCAACAGAACAAATTCGTGTAAGCCCTGCCATAACTCCTGTTCCGTCAGCATTTCTAAGTCCTTTTTTAACATCAAACCTCGTATACGCATCTTGGTTTATATGATTATTCTTATAAAGCTCATCACAAAGGGTTGTAAGATCGTCATTAGACATAGGTGAAATATAGTTCGACATAATGTTTCCTCCTTCTTACCGTTCGGTATTTGTATTTTTTTAATTATAATAATAGATATAATATTGTATATCAAATATGGCTTAAAGTCAACTAATATAAGCGGTCACAACATAATTATTTGAGGTAAAAAAAATGAAAACTTATGGAATTTTATGCTTTGTTTTAGCAATTTCAATGATTGTTACGCCTATCTTTTCTCTAAAAACGGAATTATTTACCTTTGAAAATGTCAAAGAAACTTTTTTAAAAACGCCATCAGAAGTCGTTGATGACAAAGAAATCGAAAAAGCGGCTGAAAAAGATGACAGTAGCGTAAAAGTATTATCGGTAGCGAGTGGAACTATTATAACAATGGAAGAAGCCGATTATTTGATTGGCTGTGTTGCCTCTGAAATGCCTGCAACCTACCACGAAGAAGCGTTAAAAGCTCAAGCAGTTGCCGCCTACACTAATATGAAAAGAATGAAAAAATCCCCCGATAAATCTCTTGGCGGTGCTGATATTTCTAACAGCCCAGACAAACATCAAGGGTATTTAAGTAATGATGAGCTAAAATTAAAATGGGGCGACAAATATGATATATATCATTCAAAAATTGAAAAAGCGGTGACAGAGGTTATAGGAAAAATCATAAAATATGAAAACGAGCCTATTATTGCATCATATTTTGCACTTTGCTCTGGGAAAACAGAAAATTCCGAAACAATATGGAAAGGTGCTGTGCCATATTTAAAATCAGTAACAAGCATAGGCGATAAGCTTTCGCCCTCATTTTCTAATACCGTTTCTTTGACAACAGAGCAGTTTAGCGAAATGGCAAAGAAAAATGCTGAAATTGTACTCCCCGAAAATCCCGAAGAATGGGTTTCAAAAGATATTTTATATTCAGATGCAGGAACTGTAACAAAAATTACAATTGGTGGAAAAGAATTAAGCGGAATGGACGCACGAGCATTATTCTCGCTGAAAAGCCCTGCATTCACGCTTGTATATAAAGATGGCAATTTTATTTTCACAACATTAGGCTATGGGCATTTTGTCGGTATGAGCCAATATGGTGCTGATTATATGGCAAGGCAGGGCAGTACATATAAAGAAATTTTAGAGCATTATTACACAGGCGTAACCGTTGCGTGAAATCAGTTTGCAGAGGTGCTTTTATAAAGGGAGTTTTTGTACAGTGTAGGGTGTGTGCATTGCGCACACCGCCCACTACTCTAAATTAACGGTCATTCTGAACGCAAGTGAAGAATCGCAAGGGCTGTCCGAAGATGTTTAGTGGATGAGATCCTTCGCTATGCTCAGGATGACACGAAGGGGCAAAATCCTTCGCTATGCTCAGGATGACACGAAAGGGGCGAGCGTTTTCGGAGAAAAAGCTATGCATTCGCAAATGCCAGAGGAAGCGTAAGAAAGTTGCTCTGTGATTTGTACTCTATTCATTACTCTGCTCATCACCGATATGCTTATTTGTAATATTTGGTAAAGAAAAAAAAGACCGCCCATCTCTTTTTAAGAAACGGGCAGTTTTTCATTTGCTATTTATTTGATTATTTCCTTGGGTTTTTGATTGCAGCCTGTGCAGCAGCAAGACGAGCAATCGGAACACGGAATGGTGAACAAGAAACATAGTTAAGTCCAACATTATGGCAGAACTCAACAGTTGTTGGATCGCCACCATGCTCACCGCAGATACCAAGTTTAATGGTAGGATTTACTTTGCGACCAAGCTCAGAAGCCATTTTAACAAGCTTGCCAACACCGTTTTGGTCAATTCTTGCAAATGGGTCATTCTCATAAATCTTATTCTCATAATAAGCATTGAGGAACTTACCAGCATCATCACGGCTAAAGCCGAAAGTCATTTGAGTAAGGTCATTAGTGCCGAATGAGAAGAAGTCAGCTTCAGTAGCAATTTCGTCAGCAGTAAGAGCAGCACGAGGAATTTCAATCATTGTGCCTACTTTATATTCAAGCTTAACGCCTGCATTAGCAATTTCCTTGTCAGCAGTTGCAACAACAATGTCCTTAACGAACTTGAGTTCTTTAACTTCGCCAACTAATGGAATCATAATTTCAGGAACTATATTGAAATCAGAATGCTTTTTGTTCATTGCGATTGCAGCTCTGATAACAGCACTTGTTTGCATTGCAGCAATTTCAGGATAAGTTACAGCAAGACGGCAACCACGATGGCCCATCATTGGGTTAAACTCGTGAAGTGATGCGATAATGTCTTTAATATCTTGTACTGATTTGCCTTGAGTTTTTGCAAGAGCTTCAATATCTTTTTCTTCAGTAGGAACGAACTCGTGAAGTGGTGGATCGAGGAAACGGATTGTAACATCCTTGCCTTCCATTGCTTCATAAAGTTTTTCAAAGTCGCCCTGTTGCATTGGTAAAATCTTAGCAAGAGCAGCTTCTCTTTGTTCAACTGTATCTGAACAAATCATTTCACGAATTGCAGCAATTCTGTCTGTTTCAAAGAACATATGCTCTGTACGGCAAAGACCAATACCTTCAGCACCAAATGCAGCAGCTTGTTTTGCATCTTTAGGTGTATCAGCATTTGTTCTAACTTTAAGAGTTCTGTATTTATCAGAAATAGTCATAATTCTATCAAATTCACCGCTAATTGAAGCAGGAACAGTAGGAATAGCCTCTCCGTAAATGTTGCCTGTTGAACCGTCAAGAGAAATATAGTCGCCCTCAACATAAGTTTTGCCAGCGAGAGTGAACTTCTTATTTTCTTCGTCCATCTTGATTTCGCCACAGCCTGATACACAGCAAGTACCCATTCCACGAGCAACAACAGCTGCGTGAGATGTCATACCGCCACGAACAGTAAGAATACCTTGAGCATAGTGCATACCCTCAATGTCTTCAGGTGAAGTTTCAAGTCTAACGAGAACGATTTTTTCGCCTTTTTCGCCTTCACGAACTGCATCTTCAGCAGTGAATACGATTTTACCACAAGCAGCTCCTGGAGATGCAGGAAGTGCAGAACCAATAGGAGTAGCAGCTTTTAAAGCTTTTGTGTCAAATTGTGGGTGAAGAAGTGCGTCAAGTTGTTTAGGATCAATCATAAGTAGAGCGTCTACTTCAGATTTCATTCCCTCATCAAGGAGAGCACAAGCGATTTTAAGAGCAGCAGCAGCTGTTCTCTTACCGTTACGAGTTTGAAGCATATAAAGTTTTTTGTCTTGAATTGTGAATTCCATATCCTGCATATCTTTGTAGTGATTTTCAAGAATGTCACAAATTTTAACAAAGTCATTGTATGCGTCAGGTAAAATTTCTTTGAGCTTTGCGATTGGTTGTGGAGTTCTAACGCCCGCAACAACATCTTCGCCCTGAGCATTCATAAGGAATTCGCCCATAAGCTTTTTCTCACCAGTAGCAGGGTCACGAGTAAATGCAACGCCTGTTCCTGAAGTATCGCCAAGGTTACCAAATACCATTGCTTGAATGTTAACTGCAGTACCCCATGAATAAGGGATTTCGTTTTGCATTCTATAAAAGTTTGCACGAGGGTTGTCCCATGAACGGAAAACAGCCTTAATAGCACCCATAAGTTGCTCTTTAGGATCTGTTGGGAAATCTTCGCCAAGCATTTTTTTGTATTCAGCTTTGAAAGCACCTGCAAGCTCTTTAAGGTCATCAGCAGTGAGGTCTACATCTTGAGTAACGCCTCTGTTTTCTTTCATTTCGTCAATAAGAACTTCGAAATATTTTTTGCCAACTTCCATAACTACATCAGAATACATTTGAATAAATCTTCTGTAACAGTCATATGCCCAACGAGGATTGCCAGATTTCTTAGCAATAATCTCAACAACTTCATCGTTAAGACCAAGGTTAAGAATAGTATCCATCATTCCTGGCATTGAAGCACGAGCACCAGAACGAACAGAAACAAGAAGTGGATTTTCATTGTCACCGAATTTCATTCCGGTAATTTCTTCCATCTTTGTGATATTTTCCATAATTTCTGCGAAAATACCATCATTGATTTGTTTGCCATCTTCATAATACTGTGTGCAAGCTTCGGTAGAAATTGTGAAGCCTTGAGGAACAGGAAGACCAAGTTTTGTCATTTCAGCAAGGTTTGCACCTTTGCCGCCAAGCAACTCTCTCATGGAGCCGTCGCCTTCTGAGAACAAGTAAACATACTTATGACTCATTTTTTTAATACCTCCAAAATAATTTACATAATAATTGGTTGTCCGAAAAAAAGGGTATGATTCACCACGGACGGTATAAACCACTTGTTATTATAACAGAAACAGCTTTTTATTTCCATAGTTTTTTGTACTTTTTTCAAACTTTAGGAAAAATAAATAACTATATGAATGAAAATGTCGTTTTTTGGTTATTTTAATGAAAAAAGCCTTTGTATAAGGGCGTACATATGGTATAATAACCTCACGGCGATGGCGTGGTAGCCATCGGTGCTATTTCATAGCACTTAAAAAGTTACACTTTTCCCGTGAGAACATTGGCTAATTAAATTATCACACTGCGGTGTGACTGCAACACTACTGTGTTGCAATTGGCTAAAGCCGATTAATTTAAAAGCTAAATATCACTGCGGTGTGGCTGTGGCTCTGCCGCTATCTGTGCCTTGCATAGATAATTTGTAGTATAATCAGCAGGTGATTTAATGAAAACTGTAAATTTACTTATAAAACCCTCCTCTGACAAGTGCAATATGCGTTGCAAATATTGTTTTTATCACGATATTTCACAAAAACATAAAAATCAGAATTTAGGGTTTATGACAACAAAAACATTAGAAAATATAATAAAAAAAGCTTTTTGTGAAGCTAAAAATGAAGTGTGTTTTACCTTTCAAGGTGGCGAGCCGACTTTGATAGGTTTGGATTTTTATGAAAATTTGGTTAAACTTCAAAAAAAGCTAAATGATAAAAATCTAAAAATAGATAATCGAATTCAAACAAACGGATTTTTAATTGATGAGCAGTGGGCAAAATTCTTATCAAAAAACAACTTTTTGGTTGGAATATCCCTTGACGGAACAAAAGATGTTCACGATGCCTTTAGGCTTGATGCAGGCGAAAAAGGAACTTTTAACAAAGTTTTAAAAACAATCGAGCTTCTAAAAAAGCATAAAGTTGATTTTAATATTTTAACCGTTGTTACCTCTCTCACCGCAAGAAAACCAGAAGCAATTTATAATTTTTATAAAAAAAATGGCTTTAAATATTTACAATTTATCCCCTGCCTTAACCCTCTCGGTAAAGAAGATGAAAAGCAACTTTTCACGCTTTCGCCAAAACGCTATGGTGATTTTCTCTGTACGCTTTTTGACCTTTGGTATCGTGATTTTAAAGCTATGAATTATATAAGCATCGGTCAATTTGACAATTATATTATGATGCTTAACGGTCAACCTGCTGTGTCTTGTGGTTTTGCTGGAGTTTGCTCAATTCAAAATGTCATTGAAGCTGATGGCAGTGTTTATCCTTGCGACTTTTATGTTCTTGACGAGTTAAAACTCGGTAATATAAACGAAAATAGTTTTGATGAAATTAATGCAAAACGAGAAGGATTAGAATTTATTGAAAAATCGCAATCTCATTTGAGCGAATGTCAAAAATGTGAATATTTCGCCATTTGCCGAGGTGGCTGTAAAAGATACAAAGAACCTTTTTTAAACGGTGAGTATTCTCAAAATGTGTTTTGTGAAAGCTATAAACAGTTTTTTAAATATGCTCTGCCACGCATGGTTGAGATTGCAAAAAACCTTTGATTTTTTCTAATATAAACGCCAAAAAGCGTTGGCTATACATACCTTTCTGCATAACAATCTCATTATCTGCATATAATATAGAGATAAATATGCAGATAAAATGACAAGTTGTTGATTTTCTGCATATATTCTGCTATAATAATGTGCAGAAACGGAGGTCTATTATGAGAAAATTCAACTACTCTTTCTTGAACAATGGGTTGCTTCCTGCAAATCTTGTGAATTTGACATCCAACATATCTGCCCTGAAAACAATGGCAGGCGTTCGCAAAGAGGAATATACAAAGGTCTTTTCGGAACTTGAAGTTGTTGCAAAGGTGCAGTCTATTAAAAGTTCCAACGCCATCGAAGGCATTGTAACCAGCGACGAGCGTATTGCAGAAATAGTCAATCAAAACAGTACACCGCTAAACCATAATGAAGCGGAGATTGCTGGGTACAGAGATGCGCTGAATGAAATCCACTTAGGATATGACCGCATTGACATTCGTGAGAGCGATATTCTACGCTTGCACGAAATGATGATGTCTATCGCAGGCTATGAGTTTGGTGGCAAATATAAAACGGACGATAATGTGATTTTAGAGGTTGATGCTGATGGCAGACAAAAAGTCCGTTTCAGACCAACGCCCGCAGCCGAAACAAAAGAGGCTATGGAACAGCTTGAACTTGCCTATATGGACGCACGAGATAACGCGAATATTAATCAGCTACTTTTAATCCCTTGTGTCATTCTTGACTTTCTGTGCATTCATCCATTCCGTGATGGTAACGGCAGAATGTCCCGTCTGCTTTCATTGCTACTGCTTTACAAGAACGATTATGACGCTGGCAAATATGTTTCTTTTGAGGAGCAGATAAACAATTACAAGGCTTATTATTACGAAGCATTAAAACAGTCCTCAGACGGATGGGACACAAATGAAAACACTTACTTCCCTTTCGTCGAGAATTTTCTATCTATGCTTTATATGTGTTACAAAGAATTGGATAAACGCTTTGCTGTTGTAAACGGAAAGAAAATCACCAAAAAAGCACGCATTGAAGCAACCGTGCTAAACAGTCTTACACCGCTTTCCAAGGCTGAAATATGCAAAATCCTGCCAGATGTCAGCCCAACCACCGTTGAAGCAGTGCTCGGTGCTATGGTAAAAGACAAAGTGGCTCTGCGAATAGGCTTAGGGCGGTCAACACGATATATAAAAAAGTAGCAAAATCACCAATTGGCACATTTTATATCAGATAAATAAAGGTTCTATAATAAAAATTGCGACAATCTTCTTTAGAAAATTGTCGCTTTTTGGCGTTCCTGAGCGGATTCGAACCGCTGGCCTTCCGCTTAGGAGGCGGACGCTCTATCCAACTGAGCTACAGAAACAAATGTTAAATTTTACTTAAAGCTCGCTTTCAAAAAAGCAAAACAGAGACGAGGGTTTTTGCTCGCCTCTGTTTTTTCACATTGAATTTTATTGTGCCAACTTAAATTATTACTAACTTATTCGTCGCCACATTCGCAATCACAGTCACAACCACAATCACAGTCTAAGTCGAACTCTAACTTTTCGCCACAAGCAGGACACTCTGCACATCCGTCATCAAGAGCGGAATCGTCAAAGTAAACTGTTTCGCCACAAGCAGGGCAAACGACTTCGTACATGTCATCGTCATCATCGCAGCAATCACAATCGTCGTACTCGTCATAAACGAGTTCTTCAAGAGAATCAAGATCCTCATCGACTGCATCGAGTTGCTCTGTAACAAGAGCTAATTCGTCCTCCAAATCGCTGACTGTAAGTGCAAGGTCATCGATTACATCTAACAATGCGTTGAACATTTTTGTTTCCGGTTTTGCTTCATCAAGGCCAAGACCTGATGAAAGACCTCTTAAATATGCTGCTTTCTCGGTAACTGTCATTTTCGTTTCCTCCAATATATATAAATTTGAATTATGCTCTAGACATATACTCACCTGTGCGAGTATCAATGTTGATAATTTCGCCCTCATCAATAAAGAGAGGAACTCTAATTTCTGCTCCTGTTTCAAGAGTAGCAGGTTTTGTAGCATTTGTAGCTGTATCGCCTTTAAAGCCTGGATCAGTTTTTGTAATTTCCAAAGAAACAAAAGTTGGCGGTTCAACACCAAAAACATTGCCTTTGTATGAAAGAATTTTACAAGACATATTCTCTTTAACAAACTTAAAGTTGTCAGAAAGGCTGTCTTCACTTATTGGAACTAACTCATAACTTTCCTGATCCATAAAATAATATAAGCTTCCATCTTGATATGAATATTCCATATCTTTTCTCTCAATGAATGCTGTTGGGAATTTATCGGAGGGATTGAATGTTTTTTCAATAACACTTCCTGCAATAACATTTCTAATTTTTGTACGAACAAATGCCGCGCCCTTACCTGGTTTTACATGTTGAAATTCGATAATTTGATATACATTACCTTCCATTTCAAAAGTAACGCCATTTCTAAAATCTCCTGCTGATACCATAAATAATATTCCTCCGTTTTTATCATTAATTCAAAATCGGTTTATTCACCTTATATTCTAACTTATTTTAATTACTTTTTCAAGCTTTTTTTAAAGTATAATCAGTTCTTTTGGGCAATTTGTTAAATTTTCGCACCCATTTTCGGTAATATAAGCCATATCTTCAATTCTAACACCAAATTCATTTGGAATATATATTCCCGGCTCAACCGTCACAACATCGCCGAGCATTAACTTTTCATTGGTATTTGGCGATAATCTTGGATTTTCGTGAATTTCAATTCCAACGCCATGCCCTGTTCCGTGACCAAAGCAATTTCCATATCCTGCGTTTTCTATAATATCCCTCGCCTTAGCGTCTGCCTCTTTGCAAGAAATATTTGGCTTTAACGCTAAAAGGGCTGCTTTTTGAGCAGTTAAAACTATATTGTATATTTCCCGTTGCTTGTCGCTTATATTCCCAACGGCAACAGTTCTTGTCATATCGCTGTGATAACCACTTACAGTCGCTCCAAAATCCATTGTAACAAAGTCCCCATCTTCCACCTTTTTTAAAGTTGGAACGCCATGAGGCATTGAAGAATTTTTACCGCTTACTGCAATAGTTTCAAACGAAAGTGCATCTGCACCATTTTTAAGCATATAAAAATCAAGCTCTAAAGCTATATCTTTTTCACTTATTCCTATTTTTATAAAATCACATATATGCGAAAAAGCTTTTTCTGCAATTCTTTGAGCCTTAACCATATTTTCAATTTCAAAATCCGTTTTACTGCGTCTAAACAAATTAATTGCCTCGTCAAGGCTACCGTCGCACACAATTTCAAACGAATTTAAACTTTTTGAAAACTTATTAAGTTCTGAAACAACAGTTCTCTCAGCTTCAAAAGCTATTTTTTTAACCGAAAGCTCTGAAAAAATATCAGAAAATTGTGAACGCTTTGCGGCTTGCAATAAAACTTCGCAATTTTTGACCTTTTTTTCTGCATTTTCAATGTATCTGCTGTCAGTTATAAAAATCGCCCTGTCAGCAGTAACAATTAAATATCCGTCAGTTGAATAAAAGCCTGTAAAATAATATCTGTTTTCAGGCGAGCATATAAAGGCAGCGTCAAAAGCCTCATTATTTTTTATAAAGTTTTGTAGTTTTTCAATCATCATAAACACCATACCCGTGATTTTTTTCAAACTCTTTGATGTATGGAACTTCTCTGCCCCTACGCCACGCATAGTACATTGCCCAACGGGTTTCGCCTTGCATTGGATCAACTCTAACAGCGATTGCCCCTGCTCTGTTTGCAGCCATTATATCGGCAAAAAGCTGGTCACCAATCATAGCAAACTCGCTTATGTCAACATTCATCATCTCTGCCGCTTTATAGAGTTTGTTTGGCATTGGCTTTTTTGATGAAGCAATAAACGGAAGATTTATAAGCTTGCCTATCATTGAAACTCGCTTTTTTATTGAATTTGAAACAATTGTTATTGGAATTGAAGCATCGGTTACCATTTTTATCCAATCATCAATACCTTCAACGAAATTAGTTGTTCCGTCAAAAGCTATGGTATTGTCAATGTCAAGCCCCACAGCCTTAGCCCCCATTTTTTGAAGGTCTGCTACGGTAATGTCAAGCACCGACTTAAATCTGTATTTTGGAATTGCAGATTTTTTCATTCTGAATTCTCCTCAAGATTAAACAGTAAAATAAAAAGCGGGCATCATCAGCCCGCCTTTTCATTTACTTAAACTTTCTTTTACGAGCTGCTTCTGACTTTTTCTTTCTTTTTACAGAAGGCTTTTCGTAATGCTCTCTTTTACGAACTTCTTGAATTACGCCGTCACGAGAGGTTTGTCTTTTAAAACGCCTAAGTGCGCTATCTAAAGACTCATTGTCTTTTACTTTAACTTGACTCATCTTAACATTCCCTCCCTTATTTTCGGATACTGTGTTATTATACAACAGCACTTTAATTGTGTCAAGTACGATTTTGTGAACAAATATCATCATAGTATATTGTATTGGAAATTATATAAAAAAGAGCGAAAAAACACGAAAAACTTTAAAATGTTAACAGAATGTTCATAATTTTGTTTGAGGTTTGCAATAATCTATTGTTATTATAATGACAAGTTAAGCAAGTAGTTTCTATCTTTGCTGTGGTGAGCGGGGTAGTTTATTGCAAAACTTCTTGCCTCTTTATAATTCTCAATTAATAAAAGAACGCTCGGTGCTTTACGCATCGAGCCTTTTTTTGTTTTGTTTGACCTGTAATATGAGAATTTCTGCCATGCTATTATTAATTATTATATCCGTGAAATAAAATTATGCCTCTTTGTTTTTCCTGCGGTGTCTATATACAATCATAACAACAATTTCGATTATTAAATATACAGCTACAATTTTACAGGGATAAAACCTCCAAAAATTTGTAACCAATGTAAGTTGCCTGATAGCCTCCATTCCGCTGCAGAGAAAAACTATTGCAGGGATTAAAACCGACGCAAATGCGAGAGAACCTAAAACTATACGAATTTTCCTCTCACTATCACACAGAGCTTGTGTATCCTCATTAATAGCAATAGGCAATCTACCGAATATAAAACCAAGCATTATAAAATATATAAAAAAGGAATCTAAGATACTTCCTTGACCTAATATAAGCATAGCTATGAAATAAATAGCTGTTAAAGAAACATTAATCCAGCTTACTATGGTGCGAATTTTTTTCTTGCTCATAATTATCCCTCCTCAAAGGAATATAATATATTGTTTGTACTTTATTGTCTTTGGATTTCTTTAAATTAATACATTGGATTCACCTCTTTCACTTTTATTGTACTGCACATTTTTTTAAAAAGCAATATATAATTGTATAATTTTATTAAAAATTTTGAAAGAATTGCTGATTTTCTATCGCTTTATCTGAAAAAAGCTGTCGACCAAACAAACCTCCCGTAGGGGCGAACCTATGTGTTCGCCCGAATATTTGATAAAACCAAAACGGTTTGATGTGGGCATCAAACCCTACAACCCATTAGCACAAAATTCATTTTAAGCGTAAATCACCCCTCCCTCAGGCATTTGCGAATGCC
>JAVVWP010000013.1:0-46957 GCA_036652055.1 Oscillospiraceae bacterium
ACTCCCTTTGGCATATTGAATCTCTCCTTTTGTCATTATGCTTTTATTCCAAATTCATTATACCACTTTCCTTGCGTTCAGAATGACCGCCAATTGTAGGGGTAAGCCTTGTGTTCGCCCGAATATCTTTCCGCTTCCTCTGGAGGAAGCTGTCAACCGCAGTTGACTGAAGGAGGGAGCAACTAAGATGAAAGTAAAAACCCCACCGTGTAGAGGTTGGCGTCCTCGACAACCCGAAAACCCTACAATCCTTTAAATGTTACAAATACGCACATTAGCGATAAAAAACTTCAAATTTAAATTTTGCAAGATTTCATATTACCGCCCTCTAAAAATATTTTATTGCTTTTTCACACTAAAGTGTTATAATATTAAAATATATTACTCAAAAGGAAGCGATTTTTTATGATGTCCCTCGACAAAATTTACCACGCATCTTTCGTGCTTAAAAACATTATCAGAAGAACTGATATGATTTTAGCACCAAATATAAATCCGGAAAGTGAAATTCATCTTAAAACTGAAAATTTACAGGTTACAGGTTCGTTTAAGGTCAGAGGTGCAGCTTATAAAATTTCACAGCTTTCTGAAGAAGAAAAAGCAAAAGGCGTTATCGCTTGTTCTGCCGGAAATCACGCTCAGGGAGTTGCGTTAGCGGCTACAAAAAACGGAATTAAATCGCTTATTTGCTTGCCTGATGGTGCTCCGATTTCAAAGGTTGAGGCTACACGCAAATACGGTGCCGACATTTGCCTTGTTGATGGCGTATATGATGATGCTTATAATAAAGCTCTTGAATTAAAAGAAGAAAAAGGTTATACATTTATTCACCCGTTCAATGATATTGATGTCATTGCAGGTCAAGGTACAATCGGTCTTGAAATATTAGAACAGCTTCCCGATGTTGATGTTGTAATCGTTCCAATCGGCGGTGGCGGTCTTATTTCAGGCGTTGCATATGCAATTAAAGCACTCAATCCTGATGTTAAGGTCTATGGAGTTCAAGCAAGTGGCGCTCCAAGTATGCTCAATTCTATAAAAAATGGTAAAATCGAAAGGCTAAACGAGGTCTTAACAATTGCTGACGGTATAGCTGTTAAAGAGCCAGGCGATGTTACTTTTGATATGTGCCAAAAATATGTTGATGGAATTGTTTCTGTTTCTGATGACGAAATCGCAGCGTCAATTTTAGCTCTTATTGAGCAACAAAAATTAATAGCAGAGGGTGCAGGTGCAGTTGCAGTTGCCGCAGCTATGTTTAATAAGATTGATGTAAAAGGCAAAAAGGTATGTTGCCTTGTTTCGGGTGGTAATATTGATGTTACAATCCTTTCAAGAGTAATTAAAAGAGGTCTTTTAAAGTCAGGCAGAACTTACTCATTAACAATTGAGCTTCTTGATAAGCCAGGTCAATTAAAAGGTGTTGCTGATACAATTGCAGATGCAGGCGGAAATGTTATTTCAATCCACCACGAAAGAGCATCAGAGGGTTCGGACATCAATGGCTGTTATCTTAGAATTGTTCTTGAAACCAAGAATTTTGACCACATTGAAAAAATCAAAACTGCCCTTACCGATAAAGGGTATATTATAAAAGGATATTAAGGAGGAAATGCAAATGATTGATACTATCAACACAGGCAATGCCCCAAGTGCAATTGGCCCATATTCTCAGGCAAAGGTGTGCGGAAATTTAATTTTCACATCAGGTCAAATAGCAATCAATCCATCGAGCGATGCAGTTGAGGAATGTACTATTGAGGGACAAACTGTTCAAATTTGTGAAAATCTTCAAGCTGTTTTAGTTGCGGCTGGTTCTAATTTGAACAAAGTTATAAAAACCACTTGCTTTCTTGCAGATATGAATGACTTTACCGCATTTAATGAGGTTTATGCAAAATATTTCACCTCAAAGCCTGCTCGTTCCTGCATAGCTGCTAAAGCACTTCCTAAGGGAGTTTTAGCAGAAGTTGAATTGATAGCAGAGTTATAAATCCTATTTATCTAAGTCAGATTATAAAAAATCAAGCGTTTTGAACATAAAAACACCGCCCACCAAAACTTTTTGGAGGGCGGTAAATTTTTGCTGATTTTTATATATTTTAAACTGTTTGCTTTTCTTTGTCACGCCTTTTTAAATAATCAGAAGTTGTAGGAATAACAAAATTTACAGCACTCGGAAGAATTTTAAAAATGCTTTCAGTGACATATTTGCATTCGCCATCAACATTTACCGCAGAAAGCTTTTTAGAAACAATACGCATTTCTTTGCCACGCTTAAAGGTCGTTATAGGTAAATCAAGATGTTCACCTTTTTTATAAATGTCAATAAGACCTAAAAGCTTAGCACGGCTACATTTTTTTTCAACTATTACAAAATCAAGAAATCCATCATCAGGCAAAGCTAAAGGAGCACCTTTATACCCACCGCCATACCAGCGAGAATTTCCACAAAGTGCAAAAAGAGTTAAACCGTCAACGACTTTTTCACCGTCAATAAAAACCGTAAAAAAGTTATCCATCTTTTCAAAAAAGCAGTATGCAACAGATAAACCATAAGACATTTCGCCACCGACAAATGGAAACTTTTTAAAATAAGCTTGCTTTGCACAAATTTCAGCATCTAAACCCATTGAGCATTGATTTATAGCAACTTTTCCATCACATTCAATAAGGTCAAGCTTTATCGGAGTTCCGTTTACTTGAGCATCAATATTAACAAGGTCAGAAGCTTTTCCCATTATTCTGGTAAAATCATTTCCAGAGCCAAGTGGAATTGAGGCAACCTCGGTATTTTCATATTTATAAGAGCCATTAACCACTTCAAAAAGCGTGCCATCTCCGCCACAAGCATAAAATCGGACTTTTTCACCTTTTTTAGAAATTTCCTCAACATACTGCATACCATCGCCACAGGATTTTGTTATATAAATTTCTCCGCTAATTTCCGAATGAGCATTAAAATACTGCTCAATTTCGGGAATTATTTTTTTTGAAGCTTTGCCTTTTCCAGCAGTCGGATTGACAATAAAAATGTGTTTCATACTTCTCTTGCCCTTTCCAATAATTATTTAAAATAAGAGTAAAGTTGGCATTTAATCATACCGTTATAAAGCTTTCTCCTTTTATCTGCTCGGCGTCCGAAAACATCTTCAAATGCTTCGTGTGGGCTGATTATATAATAAGCCCAGCCTCTTTCACGAACAAAAAGCTTTCCCATTTGCCTAATAATTTCTTCTACCTCTTTTTCGCTGAGCATACGCTCACCATAAGGAGGATTGCAGATAACCGTGCCTTTTTCACTTAGCTGTTTAAAATCTTTGATGTCAGCAACAAAAAATCCGATTTTATCGTCAACACCAGCTCTTTTAGCATTTTCTTTTGCGATTTCAATAGCATTTTCATCTATGTCAGAGCCATAAGCTTTAAATTCACTATCAGTTATTTCTAAAGATTTTGCTCGTTCTCGTTCTTCTTCCCATACATTAAAAGGGATTTGCTCAAAACGCTCTGCTGCAAAAGCCCTGTTTAATCCAGGGGCAATATTGTGAGCGAGCATAGCACCTTCTATTAAAATTGTGCCAGAACCGCACATAGGGTCATAGAGAGTGTGGTAATGCCTAAGATGTGCAAGCGATGCCATTGCCGCAGCTAAAGTTTCTTTTATTGGCGCATCGTTAGCAACAGGGCGATAGCCTCTTTTATGAAGCCCGTTACCAGTTGAATCTATCAATAAATGAACAGTATTTTTCATTATTGAAAAGTGAATTTGATGCTTAGCGCCAGTTTCTTCAAACCATTCTATATCATATTTTGATTTAAGGCGTTCAACAATAGCTTTTTTTATAATAGCTTGGCAGTCACTAACGCTGAAAAGGTCAGAATTAACAGAATGCCCTTTAACAGGAAATTCATCATATTCAGTAAGCCATTCTTCCCAAGGCAGGGCTTTTGTACCCTCAAAAAGGTCATCAAAAGTGTGAGCTTCAAATGAGCCGACAACAATTAAAATTCTTTCAGAAAATCGTGAACAGATATTAGCTCTTGCGAGTATGTTAGCATCGCCCGAAAAGAAAACACGCCCGTTTTCAGCTAAAACATCGTTAGCTCCCATCGCTTTAAGTTCATCTGAAACAAGCCCTTCAAGGCCAAATATGCAAGGTGCAGTAAAATTCATTATTTTTAGTTCCATTCATTGTTTTTATCTTTACAATTATACATTCTTAAAAACTTAAAAGCAATAGTTAATCCATTACAATTTTAAAGAATTGCCTTATTGTAGAACAAATTTTTTTGTGATTTTGGCTTTTGCGCATTGGTTTTAAGGCTAATTTGTAATAATTTATGCTACAAAGGTAAAATTTGGTGATTTTGCCCGAAAAAGAGCAAAAACTTTGTTGAAAATATTTGTGAAAACTATTGCAATTAATCCGAAAAAACATTATAATGAATGAAAAGTGGTGGAAATAGCATTGCAATTGCATAGAAAAGGTTTAAAATACCACGAACTTGAGTGAGAAGGAGTGAACAAGAATGTATTTTTCAGGAACATTTAGCCACACATTAGATACCAAAAAGCGTTTGTTTATTCCCGCTAAGTTTCGTGAGGGGCTTGGTGAAACATTCGTATTGTGGAGTGTTAAAGATGAAGAATGTATTTTTGCTTACAGCGAAAGCGACTTTGAAAACATTGCAAGTGAAATCTATGCAAACGGAACAAGAGAAATGCAACGCTACTTTTTTCAAAATGCAATTACTGTTGAAACGGACAAGCAGGGAAGAATTACTATAAGAAGTGATTTTTGCGAGGCTGCTGGTCTTTCAAAAGATATAACCGTAGCAGGTGTTGGCAAAAGAATTGAAATTTGGGATACAAAACGCCGTGAAAAGGCGATGTCAATAGCAGATGCTGCAAGCCATACTTATCCGCAGTTCCACTTTTAATTAGGGAGAAATTTATGGACTTTTCACATATCCCAGTTTTATTCAGTGAAACGATAGACTCACTTGAAATCAAAAGCGATGGTTTGTATGTTGATTGTACCGCTGGTGGCGGAGGGCATTCAAAAGCAATAGCAGAAAAATTAAAAGATGGCAAGTTAATTTCTATTGACCGTGATCCTGATGCAATAAAAACTTTAACCGATAGAATTGGCAATTTGCCACAGGTAGAAATTGTACATAATACTTTTGATAATATAAGAGCGATTTTAGGCGGAAGATTAGCAGATGGAATTTTAGCCGACCTTGGCGTTAGTTCTTATCAGCTTGATACACCAGAGCGTGGATTTTCTTTTCATAATAACGCTCCTCTTGATATGAGAATGAGTAAAGACGGCGTTTCGGCAGCAGATTTAGTAGCAACGCTACCCGAAAGTGAACTTTATAGGATTATTCGTGACTATGGTGAAGAAAAATACGCAAAAAGCATAGCAAGGAATATTGTAAAAGTTCGTGAAACAAAAAAAATAGAAACAACATTTGACCTTTGCGATATTATAAAAACTTCAATGCCACAAAAGGCAATGCGAGATAGCCACCCAGCACGAAAAACATTTCAAGCCCTGCGAATAGAAGTTAATAGTGAGCTTACAAAGCTTGATGCTTCACTTAATGAAATGTTTGACTGCTTAAAAGTCGGCGGTGTGCTTTCAATAATAACTTTCCATTCACTCGAAGACAGAATGGTTAAAAACAGATTTAAAGAGTTTTCACTTGGATGCACTTGTCCACCAACTTTTCCTATTTGTGTTTGCGGAAAAACCCCAAGAGGAAAAATCACAGTAAAAGGAATGTCGGCAAGCGATAAGGAATTAGAAGAAAATTTCCGTTCAAGAAGTGCAAGGCTTAGAAGTATAAAAAAATTGAAATAAAAATTATAGAGAAAGGTAAGGGGGAACTATGGCAAACAGAACAGATTATAGTGGATACGATTTTGCAAGATTTGAGCCAAAGTCAGAACACTTTGAAAGCAACGCCGCAAGAAAAATCATAGAACTTCCGCCTTTTGAAGAAACACACGCAAACAAGAAAAAGCCACAGATGGAGCTTTTACCTAAAAAGAAAAAAACACAGCAACAAGCAAAAAAAGAAATGAGAGCAAGCTCACTGAGGGCTTTTAAAATATTAAGCATTTCAATGGTGCTACTTTCTCTTTTAGCAGGGCTTTTATATAGCAGACTGCGAGTCGATGAAATAAGCCGTGATATAAACAGAACAAAAACTCAGCTTTCAGCGGTTCAAAGTGAAAATGTCAGGCTTAATATGCAGCTCGATTCTATGATTTCACTTGATAAGGTTGAAACGATAGCGCAAAACAATTTGGGAATGGTAAAAATGGACAATCATCAAATTGAATACATTGACCTTTCGGGAGAAGACAAAGTGGTAAGCTCAGGCGAAAAATCATTAAAAAAGAATGATGATAACAAAATAGTTGCAAAACTGTTGGAATATATCAAGCCTTAATATAATAAAATAAAACGAGGGTTAAGAAGTTCTTAACTCTCGTTGTCATATAAAAATTCAATGGATTTTTTTCGGGAAGGACGCATTTTATGAAATCAACTCTGACAGCACTTAAATCAAGAGCAAAGTATATCAACGGAATATGCATTGCTGTATTCATAATTTGTGTCTTTGCAGTAGGCTATCAAGCACTATATAAAGGCGAGGAAAACAGGCTAAAGGCTGAAAAAAATCAGCTTTCAGATACTGTTATTTCTGCCGAGCGTGGAACGATTTATGATTCAAATATGAAAGTCCTTGCAAAAAGTGCATCTGCATGGCTGCTCTATGTAAATCCATCAAAAATAAAAGACGATGCACAAAAAGAATTAATAATATCAAAAATATGCGAAATTTTAGAACTTGACGAAGCTATTGTCCGTGCAAAGGTTGAAAAAAAAGAAACAGGTTATCAAAAAATTGCAGGCGAAGTTTCAACAGACAAAAAAGAAATTATAGCAAAATTCATTTCAGAAAATTCACTCGGAGTTTGTATGGGGCTTGATCCCGACACAAAAAGATATTACCCATATTCTTCATTTGCCTCAACAATTATCGGCTTTACAGGTGCTGATGATGTTGGCAGAGCAGGGCTTGAGCTTAAATATAATGACGAATTAACAGGCGTTTCAGGAAGAATTATAACAGCAAAGAATGCACAGGCAGGCTCAATGCCAAACGAATATGAAACAACCTATAATGCTATTGAGGGTTCAAATTTAGTTTTAACCATTGATGAAGTTGTTCAATATTATTTAGAGCAGAGCCTTGACAGAGCATTAGTAGATACAAAAGCACAATATGCGTATGGAATTGTTATGGATGTAAAAACAGGTGCTATTTTGGCAATGACTTCAAAGCCAGATTTTGACCTTAATACGCCTAACAAGATTTCAAACCCATTGGTTTCTGAACGACTTTCCGCAATAATGGATGTTGATGAAAGAAAAAAAGCAGAGTCAGAAGCAACCTATGGTCAATGGAGAAATAGAGTAATAAGTGATACTTATGAGCCTGGTTCTGTTTTTAAAACTGTTGTTGCGTCAGCAGCCATTGAAGAGGGCGTCGCTGATTTAAACACATCATATACCTGCACAGGTGCTATACAGGTTGCAGACCATTTACAGCACTGCTGGAACAGAAATGGACACGGTACTCAAGATTTCACTCATGGGCTTATGAATTCTTGCAATCCTTTTTTCATTACAATAGGGCAAAAGCTTGGCAAAGAAAAGTTTAGCAAATATTTTGAAGCTTTTGGGTTTACAGAGCCAACAGGAATAGACCTTCCGGCTGAAGCTAAACCCGTTAAAGATGTTACATATCATTCACTTGAAAAAATGACTCTTTCTGATCTTTCTTCAAGTTCATTTGGTCAGTCATTTCAAGTAAGTCCAATTCAAATGATTACAGCAATTTCAGCAATAGCAAACGGCGGAAAGCTTATGAAGCCATATGTTGTTGGTTCGTTATTAGATAGAGAAGGCAATGTTTTAATTAAAACAGAACCAGTTGTGAGAAGACAGGTAATTTCAGAAAAAACTTCAAAAACCGTAGCATCAATGATGGAATCAGTAGTTGGTGAAAAAATCGGTTCTGGGCGAAATGCTTATGTAGCAGGCTACCATGTAGCAGGCAAAACAGGAACATCTGAAAAGCTCGGAAAGCCGGGCGTTTGGATAGCATCTTTTGCAGGCTTTGCTCCTGCTGATAATCCGCAAATTGCTGTTTTAATAGCAGTCGATGAACCAATCGGAGCTCACAGTGGTGGCGAAATTTCAGCACCTATCGGTGGCGATGTATTAGAAAAAACACTTAGCTACCTTAATGTAGAGCCAAGATATAATGAAAAAGAATTAGAAGAAATGACAATGGTAGCACCAAACCTTGTAGGTCTTAGCGTACCTGGTGCAAAAACCACTGCTGGAAAGTTTATGGTAAAAGTTGTTGGCGATGGTGACAAGGTTGTTTCGCAAACTCCTGCTGTTGGGCAAGCGATTAGAAAAGGCGGAGTTATTGTAGTTTATACAAGTGAAACAGACTCAAATAAAAAGCAGAACGCCCCTGCACCTAACTTTGTAGGAATGACAATGTCAGAGGCAAATAGAGCAGCAATAAGTGCAGGATTTAACATAAAGTTCTCAGGCAGCACAAATTCAGCAGATGTAAAAGTATACAGGCAGAGTGCAGAGGCAGGCTCAAATACAGAAATCGGCACTGTAATCACTGTTTATACTAAGACGAGTGAAAATGTACAAGATGGTTAAAACGGTTCGCTTAAATCGGGGTAAAATTGAAAACAGGCTAAAAGTTGAAAGTTTATTGACGGTAAAATTTTTAAAAAACAAATTAGCTTTTAAATAAACTGTCATTAGCTTTCCGCTTTTAACTTTAATGTAGCTGTTTGTGAGTGTGAAAGAGAAAAAATTCTGGAGGAAAAACTTAATGAAAATCTCAGAGCTTTTAAAAGACACTCAAATTAAAGGAAATTATGTAGACTGTGACATTTTAGATGTTACGGACAATTCTAACGATGTAAAAAAAGGTTCACTGTTTGTTTGTATAAAGGGTGAACATTTTGATGGCCATAAAATGGCAAAAGAAGCTGCTCAAAAGGGAGCATTTGCGATAGTAAGCGAATATGATACAGGGGTAAAAAATCAATTCATAGTTGACGACACGAGAAAATTTTATGCTACAATCTGCTCAAACTTTTATAACAATCCTGAAAAAAAGCTAAAGCTGATAGGCGTTACAGGAACAAATGGAAAAACCACCACAAGCTTCTTATTAAAGCAGATTTTAGAACATTTTGATAAAAAAGTTGGGCTTATTGGAACGGTTAAAAATATTATAGGCGATAATGAATATGACACTTCGCTCACAACTCCTGACAGAAAAGACCTTGAAAAGCTTTTTTCAGAAATGGTAGACAATTCATACGAATATTGTATTATGGAGGTTTCCTCACAGGCACTTGCTCAAAGGCGAGTAGAGGGCTGTCATTTTGATTTTGCGATATTCACAAATCTCACGATTGACCATCTTGATTATCATAAGACTATGGAAAACTATCGTGATGCAAAAAAAGAACTCTTTAAAATATCAGATACTGCAATAATAAATATTGATGATGATAGTGCAGGATATATGACAAAAGATTTAGATTGCAAAAGCATTTCTTATTCAGTCAATTCAGATGATGCTGATTTTTCAGCAAAAAATGTTAAATGCTTTTCAGACGGAATAAGATATGAGCTTTTATCAGATGGAAATATAAGCAGAGTAAATGTAAAAATACCAGGAAGTTTTAATGTTTATAATTCAATGGCTGCTGCTGCAACTGCCATAACAATGGGATTTTCAATTGACGAAGTTATCAAAGCTTTAGAAAATGCAAAGCCTGTAAAAGGGCGTCTTGAAGTGCTACCGACAGATACAAACTATAAGGTTATTATAGATTATGCCCATACTCCCGACGGGCTACAAAATGTTTTGACCTCAATCAGAGAATTTACAAATGGCAAAATAATAACAGTTTTTGGTTGCGGTGGTGACCGTGATAAGAGCAAACGCCCGCTTATGGGAAAAATCGTTTCAGAGCTTTCAGATGTTGCAGTTGTAACTTCTGATAATTTTAGAACTGAAAACAAAATGGCAATAATTGATGATATATTAGCAGGAATAAAAAAAGGAAAAGCAAAAATAAAAGTCCTTGAAGACAGAACAGCAGCAATAGAATATGCACTCGAAATTGTCAAAGATGAAGACACTGTTTTGCTTGCAGGAAAAGGACACGAAACATATCAAATTTCAAATAATGGCAAGGAACATTATGACGAAAGAGAAGTTGTTGAAAACGCATTGAAGGGATTGAACTAATTGAAGCTGACATTAGAGCAAATTGCAAAAGCCGTAAACGGAAATTTAATAGGCGAAAGCATCACAATAAATGATATTTCAATCGATAGCAGAGCCATAAGTAAAAACGGACTTTTTATAGCTATTGAGGGAGAAAAATTTGATGGGCATAATTTTTGTGATGAAGTGGCTAAAAACGGTGCAATAGCTTTAATATGTCATAAAAAAGTAAATACAAAGCTTCCAATAATATATGTTGAAAACACAGGCAAGGCTTTAATGGATTTGGCATCATATTATAGAAAGTCAATTAACGATTTAAAAATAATAGGTCTAACAGGTTCGGTTGGCAAAACGACAACAAAAGAAATGACTTATGCTGTAATGTCACAAAAATACAATTCAATTAAAACCGACGGAAATTTAAACAATGAAATTGGAATGCCAAAAACACTTTTCAGATTAAAAGATGAAACAGAGGTTGGCGTAATTGAAATGGGAATGGACCATTTTGGAGAAATCTCAAGGCTTTCAAAATGTTGCCTGCCGAATATCGGAATAATAACAAAAATAGGCGTTTCTCATATTGAATACTTAGGTTCAAGAGATGGAATTTTAAAAGCAAAGCTTGAAATCCTTGACGGAATGGAAAAAGGTTCAACCCTCATAATCAATGGTGATGATGACAAGCTTGTAACGGTTAAAAACAGTGATTACAATTTAATGCTTTTTGGTATCAATAATAAAAAGTGTGATGTAATAGCAAAAAATATAACAGAAAACAACTTAGATACAACATTTGATGTGTATTTTAGTGGCGAAACGCAGAAAATTATTTTGCCAACTATCGGTATTCATAATGTTTATGACGCATTAGCAGCATTTTGTGCAGGGCTTTTGATGAAAATCGAGCCAAAGCTTATAGCAAAGGGACTTTCTGAATATGTACCCTCGGGAATGCGTCAACGAATTAAAGAAGTTAATGGAATAACAATAATTGAAGATTGCTATAATGCAAGCCCCGACTCCGATAAAGCAGCAATTTCAGTGCTTTCGTCAATAAGTGGAAAAAGAAAAATTGCGGTTTTAGGTGATATGAGAGAGCTTGGTGCATTCTCAAAAGAAGGCCATTTTGATGTAGGCGAGTTTGCAGGAAATAATAACATCGATATATTGTTTACAATAGGCGATGAGGCAAGGCAGATTGCAGAGGGTGCAAAGAAAAAAATAAGTATAATAAAAAGCTTTGACGACAAAAACGAGCTTTTTAAAGAGATAAAAACCACAATCAAGCAAGGTGACGCTGTTTTGTTTAAAGCGAGCAGGGCAGTAGCGCTTGAGGAAGTTATAGAAAAGTTATATAAAGATACAAGGAGCGTATAAAGATGAAAATATGGGTAGCAATTGGCTTTTGTGCCGCACTTAGTTTTTTAATTGCTTTTGTTTCGGGATTTGTTATAATTCCGTGGCTTAGAAAGCTAAAGTTCGGGCAAACTATTCTTGATATAGGTCCTGCGTGGCATAAATCAAAGCAAGGCACGCCAGTAATGGGCGGATTTATGTTTATTATCAGCACATTAATAGCATTTATAATTACTGTTATAACTGATAAACTGCTTGGTGGGAACATATTAACAGGTGACAGCCTTATACCCGATAGTATGAAGATAAAAATATTTTCAGGTCTTTTAATGGCACTTGGATTTGGGCTTATCGGCTTTGCTGATGACTATATAAAAGTAGTAAAAAAGAGAAATTTAGGACTTACCGTATTTCAAAAGACAATGGCACAGGTCTTGATAATGCTTGCTTATTTAGGCTCTTTATATATGTCTGGAAACACTTATACTTATATTCCATTTGTAGGAATGGTTGATTTAAAATTCTTCTTTTGGTTTTTTGGTATGGCGGTAATATACGCAACTGTAAATGCAGTAAACTTTACAGACGGCGTTGATGGCCTTTGTGCCTCGGTAACCTCATTTGCATCAATTGCATTTATAATAGCAGCAGCACTTCGTGGAATGTTTGGAGTAAGCCTTTTAGCAGCAGCACTTGCAGGTGGCTGTCTTGGCTATTTAATTTGGAACTGGAATCCGTCAAAGGTAATGATGGGCGATACAGGCTCAATGTTTTTGGGCGGAATGGTAGTAGCACTCGCTTATGCGATTGATTGTCCGCTAATCATTCTTTTCATTGGAATAATTTATGTTGTTGAAATGCTTTCAGATGTAATCCAAATAGGCTATTTCAAAGCAACTCACGGAAAGAGAATATTTAAAATGGCACCAATTCACCATCACCTCGAAATGAGTGGTTGGAAAGAGAAAAAAATCTGTGTCGTTTTTTCACTTATAACTATATTGGGTTCAATAATAGGAATAGCACTTTTTTATTATGGAATAAGATAAATACAATTTAAGCTGGAGGTTAAGGCGAATGGCAAAAGAAAACGCAAAAGAAAATCGAAGTGCAAAAACAAAATCAAAACGCCCTGACTTTTTAGCACTTGGTGGGTTTGATGTTCCATTTTTACTTATTGTTATAACAGTTTTAACAATAGGTCTTATAATGCTGTTTTCTTCAAGCTATACCTATGCTTATTATAATAGAAACGGTGACAGCACCTATTTTTTCAGAAAGCAGTTAGAATTTGCAATTGTCGGCGTAATTCTAATGCTCTTTATCTCTAAAATCAAATATGATTATTTCAGAATTGCAGCTCTACCGGTGCTGGCGGTTTCTTGGCTTTTACTTGTTGCGGTTCTTATATTACCTGCGACAAAGGGCGAGTTTCACAGATGGATAAATTTAGGACTTTTCTCGTTTCAGCCTTCAGAAGTTGCAAAGTTTGCAATAATTCTATTTTGTGCATGGAGTATGGAAAAAAATCACAGAAAGATAATAGGCAAAACCATAAAAAAGACTTGGCTTTCTGAAAAGATTTCAAATATAACAGATGGCAAAATAAATATATATGATTCCTTTGTTCAGCTTTGCATTTATGGAATTATAATAGTAATTACAGCGGGGCTTATATATGCTGAAAACCATCTTTCGGGAACACTTTTAATATTAGGCATAAGCGTAATAATGATGTATTTAGGAGAGGTAAAAAAGCATTGGTTTGTTTTAATAGGAATAGTTGCAGTGCTTGCCATAGTATTTTTTGCCTTTAATCCAGAGATTTTAAAAGAATATGCAGGCGAGCGAATAACCGCTTGGCTTGATAAAAGCTATGAGCCTCGTGGTGCAAGGTGGCAGACGAACAATTCAATTTATGCAATAGGTTCAGGTGGGCTTTTTGGAACAGGTCTTGGAAATTCAAAGCAAAAACATCTTTATGTTTCAGAGCCACAAAACGATTTCATATTTTCAATAGTATGTGAAGAATTAGGCTTTATAAGAGCTTCGGGAATTATTGGGCTTTTCGCATTGCTTGTTGCAAGAGGTGTAAAAATCGGAATTCGTGCAAAAGATAGATTTGGAGCGCTTCTCGCTATGGGCATTGTTTTTCAAGTAGGGCTTCAAGTGGCTATAAATATTGCAGTAGTAACAGACTTTTTACCAAACACAGGAATAAGCCTTCCGTTTTTCAGCTATGGGGGTTCGTCAATGATAATGCTAATGGCAGAAATGGGAATAGTGCTTTCGGTGTCAAGATATTCACGAATTGAAAAAGTTTAAAAAGCTGATATTTTTAAATAAATCTGAAAGGGGATGCTAAAAAAGTGAAAATAATTTTTGCAGCAGGCGGAACAGGCGGACATATAAATCCGGCACTTGCAGCAGCAGGCGAAATAAAAAAGCGGCATCCAAATTCAGAAATTCTTTTTATCGGAACAGAAGGCAAAATGGAAACTAAGCTTGTTCCATCTGCTGGATTTCAAATTAAAACAATAGAAATAAATGGATTTTATAGAAAACCAACGATAGAAAATTTAAAGAAAAACATAAAAAATGTGGTCTTGCTTTTTAAATCTTCAGGGCAAACAAAACAGATAATTAAAGACTTTTCACCTGATGTAGTAGTGGGATTTGGTGGTTATGTCAGCGGGCCAGTGCTTAGAACTGCTCACAAAATGGGAATTAAAACAGCAATTCACGAACAAAATGCTTTCCCAGGCGTTACCAACAAAGCTCTTTCAAAAATGGTCGACAGAGTAATGCTAACTGCACCTGATGCCGAAAAATATATGAAGTGTAAAAACAAGCCAACAGTAACGGGGCTTCCCGTAAGAGGCGAAATATTATTGTCAGACAGAGAGTTTTCAAGGGCAAGTTTAAAAATTTCTGCTGATGCAATGCTGATTTTATCAATGGGCGGAAGTCTTGGTGCAAAAACAATAAACGAAAACATTGTAAAGCTTATTTCAAAAAGATATAACGATAAAAAGCTTTTCTTTATACACGCAACAGGTCAATATGGAAAGTGGGTTCCAGACAAGCTAAAAGAAAATGGCGTCAATTTTAGTAATACAAAAAATGTTGTCGTGAGAGAATACATAGACGATATGCAGGTGTGCTTAGCTGCTGCTGATTTAATAATAGGCAGAGCAGGGGCATCATCACTTTCTGAAATAGAAGCAATGGGAAAAGCTTCTATATTAATTCCGTCACCTAATGTTTCTGAAAATCATCAATATTATAATGCTTTGGCACTTGTAAAAAATAATGCTGCAATGATGATAGAGGAAAAAGATTTGACCGAAGAAAAACTGATTTCAATGGTCGATGATTTTAATAAAAATAGAGAAAAACTAAAACAGATAGGTGATAATGCCAAAAAAATGGCGATTTTAAATTCCAAAGAAAAAATTTGTGACATTATTGAAGAACTGACTAATTAACATCTTGCTGCACTCCTGCATAGTATAAAAAGCAGAGAATAATTTCTCTTTTGTGCTTTTTAAGGGGTGCGTAAAATGGAAAAAATTATAATAAACGGTTCACGGCGATTAAATGGCGAAATTGAGGTACATGGCTCAAAAAACAGTGCCTTGCCAATTTTAGCTGCAACAGTTTTGGCGAATGGTAAATCGGTAATACATAATTGCCCAAGGCTTTCTGATGTTGATGCAGCAATAAAAATATTAGAGCATTTAGGTTGCAAGGTTGAGGTGTCGGGGCATACCGTAATGGTAGATTCACAGAATGTCAATTCATTTGAAATTCCCGATGATTTAATGCGTGAAATGCGTTCGTCGATAGTATTTTTAGGTGCAATTTTAGGGCGAATGAACAGAGCGGTCCTTTCAACTCCTGGTGGCTGTGAAATAGGGCTTAGACCTATTGATTTACATCTTGCCGCTATGAAACAATTCGGTGCAGATATAAATGAAGAATATGGCAAATTAGATTGTACTGCCGAAAATGGACTTGATGGGGCAAAAATAACCCTCTCTTTTCCAAGCGTAGGAGCAACAGAAAACATAATGCTTGCAGCGGCAACGGCAAGAGGAACAACAACATTAACAAATGCAGCAAGAGAACCTGAAATTAGCGATTTAGCGGATTTTTTAAATGGCTGTGGAGCAAAAATTCACGGAGCAGGCGATAGCACGATTGTCATTGAGGGCGTAAAAAAGCTTTCGGGAGCAACTCACACGGTGATTGCTGATAGAATTGAAGCGTCTACATATATGATTGCAGCTGCAATGACAGGCGGAAAGATTTGTATAAAAGAAATTATACCTGCCCATATCGGGGCGCTTGTTCCAATGCTTAAAGAGGCAGGCTGTGACATTACAATTAGTGGCAGATGGCTTTGCATAAGCTCACCTCCAAGACCTAAAAGGATTAAAACGGTTAGAACAATGCCTTATCCAGGCTTTCCAACAGATGTTCAAGCACCATTAATGGCAATGCTGACTATCGCAGACGGAACAAGCGTTGTAATCGAAAACATATTTGAAAGCCGATACAAAGCAGCAAGCGAGCTACTCAGACTGGGTGCTAAAATCAGTGTTGAAGGGCGAATGGCAGTGATAGAGGGCGTTCCTCGCCTTATGGGTGCATCTGTTGTAGCACCAGACCTTAGAGGGGGAATTGCACTTGTTCTTGCAGGGCTTTGTGCAAGAGGCGAAACAATTGTTACAAACATTGAACATATAGATAGAGGCTATGAGGCACCCGAAATATTATTGCAATCAATCGGTGCAGATATAAAAAGGACGAAAGAAAATGACAGAGAAACAAAAGAGCAAGTCGCCGCCAAAAAAGAACTCACAAAGAGCATCTTCGCCCCCTCCTCGCAGCAGCAGGGAAAGGCAGAGTTCTAAAGAGCAGTTATCACGAGATGAAACAAGGCGTGCTGAAGTCTTAAAACGCAGAAAAAGAAGAAAAAGGAACAAGTTTATTGCTTATATAATGATAGTCATTGTGCTGTTGATTGTAGCTATAACCTTGTCGTTAACTGTGTTTTTTGGAACAAAAGCAATTACCGTAACAGGCGATGAAATATATAACTATGAGCAGATAACAACAGCCTCCACAATTAATATAGGCGACAATTTATTTTTAACCAAAAAGAAAGCGGTTGCGAGTGCTATTGAAACTGCCTTGCCTTATGTTGAAAAGGTAGAATTAAAATGTCATCTGTCAGGAACAATGGAAATAAAAATTACAGCTGCGAAGGTAGCACTTGCTATTTTCAATGGCGAAACATACACATTGCTAAACTCTAATTGTAAGGTGCTTGAAAACAATTCTATGGTGATAAACGATGATGTTATACTTTTAAATACAGGCGAAATAACCTCGGCGAATTTAGGCGAACAAATAGTTTTTTCAAACGAAGCAGATAAGGATATAATAGCCAAGTTTATGGCAGCACTTAGTGAATATGAATTTACAGGAGTAACTGCTATTGATATATCAAAGCCATTAAATGTGAGTATGACATATAAGGGTACAGCAATTTTAGAGCTTGGAGTAGTAGAAAGCGTTCCGCAGAAGATGCCTTTTATCAAAAAGACAATGGAAAACCTTTTCAAAGAAAGACCGAGCTTTGAGGGAACAGTGAACTTCACCATTGATAAAAAAGCATATGTTAGGGACAAACGGGAGGAAAAATAAAAATAAAACAGAAAATTAGCATAAATATACAAAACTCAGATAAAAAACTGTTGAAATGGTAAAAGTATTATGATACAATATCTTAAATGGGTTTAGTGTACTCAAAATTAGTGTGAATTAAAACAATTTTTATATTATGTAGGAGGATGTTAAAATGGCATTCGAGATGGATAACGAATTCAAAGATGTAACAAATATTAAAGTAATCGGTGTTGGCGGTGGCGGCGGAAATGCTGTTAATCGTATGGTTCAAGCTGGGCTTGCAGGAGTTGAGCTTATAGCTATTAATACAGACAAACAAGTTTTGACATTTTCAAAGGCAGGTCAAAAAATTCAAATTGGCGAAAAAGTTACCGCAGGTCGTGGCGCAGGTGCAAAGCCTGAAATAGGTCAAAAGTCAGCAGAAGAGAGTAGAGATGCAATAATCGAAACTCTTAACGATACACAAATGGTATTTATCACAGCCGGTATGGGCGGTGGAACAGGTACAGGTGCTGCTCCTGTAATTGCTGAGATTGCTAAAGAAAAAGGCGTTCTCACAATCGGTATTGTTACAAAACCTTTTGCTTTTGAAGGCAAAAGAAGAATGCAACAAGCCGAAGCAGGAATTGCAGAGCTTGCAACTCATGTTGACAGCCTTGTTGTTATTCCTAATGAAAGATTAAAAGAAGTTAGTGACCAAAAGCTCACACTTCTAAATGCGTTTGAAATTGCTGATGATGTTCTTCGTCAAGGCGTAAAGAGCATTTCAGAGCTTATAATCAAGCCATCACTTATCAACCTTGATTTTGCTGATGTTACCGCAGTTATGAAAGACGCAGGTCATGCTCATATGGGCGTTGGTTCAGCAACTGGTAAAGATAAGGCAGAGCAGGCAGCTCAAAAGGCTATTTCAAGCCCACTTCTTGAGTCTACAATTAATGGTGCTAAGGGTGTTATTATCAGCATTACTGCATCTACTGACATAGGTCTTGATGATATTGATACAGCTGCTGGAATAGTTCGTGCCGCTGCTGATGATGATGCAAACATAATCTTTGGTGTTGATTTAAATCCAGACCTTGATGATGAAATGATTATCACAGTAATAGCAACTGGATTTGGTACAGATGAAAGCGGAATGCCAAAAAAACCTGATTTCGCATCTTTCCCAATTTTCGGTGAGGGTAAAATGGAAGATGTTAGCAGTAAAACAAATGGCGAAGATAATGATGCTGACTTCTTTGATATTTTCAAAAGCCATAAATAATTTAATCATAAAATAAAAATGAACCGCCTTGCTGACAAATTAAGTCGGTAAGGCGTTTTTTAGGCTTTAGTGGGCATTGGTGCTACTAAAATAAAAGGGAGATGAAAAAATATGCAAGCAGGATTAATGGGCGGAATTTTATGGGCGCTCGACACAGTCATTCTCGGAATAGCACTTTCAAAAGCACCATTTCTATCAACAGAAAAAGCGATTTTATTAGCACCGTTCATTAGTACATTTTTGCATGACAGTATTTCATCTCTTTTTATGCTACTCTATATGGGTGCAAAAAAACAATTTTCAAATATTATTAAAGCGTTAAAGACAAAAAGCGGAAAGCTTATAATGCTTGGCGCAATACTCGGCGGTCCTATCGGAATGACGGGGTATGTTTCGGCAATCAAATATATCGGCCCGTCATATACAGCGGCAATATCTGCGATATATCCTGCAATAGGTGCATTTTTAGCTTTTGCTTTTTTAAAAGAAAAGATGGAATGGTATCAAATTTGTGGGCTTTTAGTTAGCATATCTGGAGTTATGCTATTAGGGTATTCAAAAACATCAGAAGTTCCTGCTAATTTCACTCTTGGCATTTTTTGTGCTTTGATTTGCGTATTAGGTTGGGGGCTTGAAGCTGTTATTTGTGCATATGCTATGAAAAAATCCGACATAAATAACGAACAGGCACTTCAAATAAGGCAAGTTACCTCAGCAATTGTTTATGGTGCAATAATCATTCCGCTTTTAAAGGGCTTGAGCGTTACAGTTAGCGTTATAAGCGATAAAACAATGCTGATAATAATGGCGGCAGGATTATGCGGAACGCTATCATATCTTTGTTACTATAAAGCTATTAATAAAATCGGCGCTTCAAAAGCAATGGCACTCAACATTACATATAGTGCGTGGTCAATTTTATTCAGCTTAATTTTCTTAGGAACGCTTCCTAATGTAAAGGGTATTTCTTGTGGAATTTTAATCATTACAGGTTCTCTTTTAAGTGCATATAAAATAAAAGAAAAGATTACAATAAATATTCCATTAGAAGAATTATCATTAGAAGATGTGCCTTTTGAAGATTAAAACAAATATAAACATCGAAAAAAATGTTTTTTTAATATATCTATTGACTTTGACCGTTCGTTCTGATAAAATACTTTTGCCGCATATTAGGGGGTAGTGTGTCTTTTCACACTATTTAAGTGATTTATCCGCCCTCGGTAGCGAGTCTATAATTAAGGTAGGTAAAAAAATGTACGCAGTAATCGTAACAGGCGGAAAGCAGTACAAGGTTGAAGCCGGCGATGTTATTTACATCGAAAAGCTTTTAGTCGAAGATGATGCAGAAGTTACATTTGACAAGGTTGTTCTTGTCGGTGCAGACGATGGCATTAAAGTTGGTTCTCCTTATGTTGAGGGTGCAACAGTTACAGCTAAAGCTATTAAAACAGGTAAGGGAAAGAAGATTGTTGTCTTCACTTACAAATCAAAGAAAAATGAAAAGCGTAAAATGGGTCATCGTCAACCATATACAAAGGTTGAGATTTCTGCAATCAACGCTTAAATCCTATGATAACTGCTAAATTCCTTTTCACAAAAGACGATTTAATTAAAGGCTTTTCAATAAAAGGCCATTCGGGATTTGCAAAAAGCGGAAACGACATTGTTTGTGCCTCCGTTTCGTCAGCGGTCTATATGGCGGCTAACACAATCACCGAAATTATAAATCTAAAACCTCAAATATCTAATTCTGATGCTCTTTTAGAGTTAACGCTGAAAGATGGCGAGGCAGAAAAGGCAAAAGATATTCTTGATGGGCTATATTTGCACATCAGCGAAATGTCAAAGCAATATCCCAATAATATCAAAATTGAAAGAGGTGCTTAAATAATGCTTAAAATAAACATTCAGTTGTTTGCTCATAAAAAGGGAATGGGTTCGACAAGAAACGGCCGTGACTCAGAGTCAAAAAGACTTGGCGTTAAGCGTGCTGACGGTCAATTCGTTCTTGCAGGCAATATTCTCGTTAAACAACGCGGAACTCATATCCATCCAGGCGAAAATGTTGGTAAAGGTTCTGACGATACTCTTTTTGCAAAGGTTGACGGTAAAGTTAGCTTTGAAAGAATGGGTAAAGACCGCAAAAAAGTTTGCGTTCGTGCAGTTGAGCAATAATCCATAACAAAACATTTAAAAAGGCTATCTAACTTTTTCGGTTAGATAGCCTTTTTTAGGTTTTACCAAATGGATTTCCATTCCGCTTCCTCTGGAGTAACTCTTACGCTCCCTCTGGAGAGAGCTGGCATTCGCAAATGCCTGAGGGAGGGATTGAAATAGATACAAGTAAGGGGGCGGCGTCCTCGACGCCCCGAAAACCTCTAACGGTTTGATGTGGGCATCAAACCCTACAACCGTTTGAATGTCATTTCGTGTAGGGGCGAGCATTGTGTCGTGTGCCTAAGCCAAAGCAAATGTGGCTCTTTGTCAAATGTTGGGGTGACTGATATTACCTAAGTCGAAACGAGCAAACAGAACCCAAATCACAATTCGCTATTTATTTTTTATCTGCCTTATGTCATTTCCAAAAAATCTTAAAATATGATATGTGCCGATAATTCTCGATACAACACGGGCAGAATATCTTTTTTCAAGTTCAGAAAGTTCAGCATTAGAATTAATAATTGTAGGAAGCTTAGCTGACATTCTGCTGTTAATAATATTATATATTTCAGCTACTGTAAAACTATTTGAAAATTCTGCACCCAAATCGTCAAGAATAAGCAAATCGCAATTCAAAAGAAGACTTTCGGTATCGGTATCATCATCATAATTTCTTCTAAAATGTTCTGCTTCTATTTTAGAAAGAAGATTTTGTGCTGAGCCATAAATGACGCCAAACCCTTTTTTGATTGCCTCTCTCGCAATGGCGAGTGAAAGGTGAGTTTTGCCAAGCCCTGTTTCGCCAAGCATAAAAATATTACCTGAAGTAAGGTCAAAATCATCTGAATAATCTTTGCAAAATTGCAAGATTTCGCTCATTCTTTTTTGAGGGGAAACTCCATCAACAAGAGGGCTTACAGGATATAAAGAAACATCAAACTCATCAAAAGTTGAGATTTTCAAAGGAGCAGTTGCACAAAGTGATGAATAGGCAATCGATTTTAAAATATCATCATAACAATTGCAAACTTTGCCATTAACTCTACCAGTGTCATTGCAAATTTGGCAATAATATTGTGGGCGAAGATAGTTGATTTCAAGCCCTTCTTTTGCAAGTAGCCTTGCTCGTTCTGCTTGAAGTTCAAGATTGTATTTTGAAAGGTTTTCAATCATTTCACTTGCATCTTTACCACTCGCAACAGCCTTAATTACAGTCATACCAGTGTTTGCAAGCTCCTTTTCAAGAGGCAAAAGTTCTGGGTGAATTTTTGCAAAGCTTTCTCTGTGCTTATCTGCAAGATTTTCAGCACTTTCACGCCTTGCATTCAACATATCAGTAGCCTTTTCATAGGTTTCTTTGGTATATTTCATAAAATTCACCTGTCTTTCTTTTTAATATATTTAATAGGTTCGTTAGTTGATTTCTTTGAAGCCTCATCAATGTTGTAGGAGGATTTTTTTGCAGATGTAATTGCTTTTTGCTCTTTAAAACTCTTTTTACTAAATTCAATATCAGAAAGAGTTTTAAATCCCGAGTTTGCCCAGTTAGAAATAATTTTATCCATATAAGCAAAGCTTATTTTGCCAATTCTTTCAGAAGTTTCTTCAAAAGCAAGAGCAATAACTTCAACAGAAAATCCTAAATCACTCCAAGCGATAAGATAATCAGCTTGTTTAGTTGTAGGTTCAGGGGTAGCAATGCCAGTTAGCGGTTTAAGCTTTTGAAATAATATATTTGCATTTGAATGCTTTTCGATATAAGCATTAGCTTTTTCGAGCGAATTAATTTCTTTTTCCGCCCAAACTTTTGAAAGCTTAGAAATATAGGCAGTTGATGCCTTTGAAATTCCAACGCAGTATTGCAAAAGAGTTAAAATTATTTCAACCTTTAAGCCATATCCGTCATATATCATAAGCAGAACTGATTGCGTGTCTTGCCCAATGGTTTTGCCAAGAATTAATTGAGCCTCATTCATAAGCATTTTAATATCGTCTTCTTCATTAATTCTTGCTATAATTTGAGTTTGAGTTGGTTTTGAAAGCTTTATTTCAGGAAGCGACTGCACCGGCTTTTTAAGGCTGTCTTTTTCAATGTATTCAATATCGGATTTTAGCGGGCTTGCTTTTTTTGGACTTTCTAAATCAAAAAGAATTTCTTCACCGCACCAATATTCAATAGCCTCATTTATATCGCTTTCAGCCTCACCGATTGCTTTAGACATTTCGGGAATAGAAAAATTACCGCTTTGGTTTCTTAAAATCCAAAGCAGAGTTTTTATAGCAACGGGTGATGCCAATTTTATGTATTTGTCAGTAATAATGGTCGGCATAACAAAAACCGAGCCATATAGGTGAGGGCTTAGAGAAAGCATATTAATTTCCTATCTTTTTTTTACAGAAATTCGAAAGAGGGCAATCATTACAAAGCGGTTTTCTTGCAGAACAAGTTTTCCTACCGAAAAGAACGACCCTATGACAAAAATCACTTGTTTCGTCAAGGGGAAGAATTTTAAAAAGTTCAATTTCAACTTTTTTCGGGTCTTTTGTATTTACAAGCCCTATTCGATTTGTAATTCTTATTAAATGTGTATCAGTAACAACTGCTGGCTGTTTATAAACATCACCCATAATTAGATTAGCGGTTTTTCTTCCAACGCCAGGAAGTGAGGTGAGCTTTTCAATGCTGTCAGGCACATTACCATTAAAATCCTGTTTAATTTTTTTTGCAATGCCGATAATATCATTAGCCTTGCCGTGGTAAAATCCACACGAATGAATGATTTTTTCGACATCTAAAACATCAGCATTAACATAATCGTCAAGGGTTTTATATTTTTCAAAAAGAACGGGAGTTACCATATTAACTCTTGCATCAGTGCATTGAGCCGAAAGCCGAGTAGCAATCAAAAGTTCAAATGGATTTGATGCAGCAAGCGAGCAAGTAGCGTCTGGAAACTCTTTTTTTAAAGCTTCAACGCAAAGAATGGCTAATTGCTTTTTAGTCATTAGGATACTCCATATTATTCGGCAAATCTAAAAGATAATCGGCAGAAACTTTAAAAAATATGCAAATTCCGAATAGGTCATTTAGTGATGGCTGAGTAGCCCCTGTTTCTAAAAATGACACTTTACGCTGTGTTACCCCAAGAGATTTCGCAAGGTCGGTCTGTGTAATCGGAGGAAGTTTTGAGAGCCTCAAATCTTTAAGTTTTTCGTGGAACGCCATATTTTCACCCCATAAAATTACGATAATCTGCACTTCAAATTATCAAAATAGGCTCTTATTGTAGCATAGAAAATTCGGTGTATCAATAGCAAAGCAAAAAATTGTAGTAGAATTTTGTCTATGAAATTTGTGCAACTTTTTGCCTATACAATATTTAGTATGTCGTGCTTTAATTTGGCTTAATTTATACTATGTGTCTATTGTAAACTTTATAAAATTTTGTTATAATATATCAAATATTAAAAAACTTTGTCAAACTTGGAGGCTTTAGTTATGAAAAAACAGATATTATCACTTCTAATAGCAGTCGTAATGCTTTTTTCATTTAATATGTTTGCTTTTGCAGCGGAGGCTGAAAAGACGCCGACTTTTGATGCTCTTAAAAAAGCGGATGGCAGGCTTCTTGCAGTTTCAAAATACGGTGACAAAAAAAACTACCCTGAAAATTCTATTGAGGGGATTATGTCATCAGCAGAAAAAGGCGCTGATATGGTTATGGTGACTGTTAAAATGACAGCGGATAAACAGCTCGTGCTTTTTAATGATGACAATCTTTCAAGAATGTGCGTTGACTCCATTGGCAATGTTGCAACTAAGAATATTAATGAGGTTGGTTATAAAGAGCTTTCAACATATCATCTTAGAAAAAGCAGTGGGCTTTTGCACCAAGAAATCACAGGCTATACAATTCCGACCTTGCGTGAAGTAGTCGAAAAGTTAAACGGGAAAACAATATTAGTGCTTCAAAACTCGTGGAATTATAAAGATGAGATTTATAAAATTTTATCAGAAACAGGTACATTGTCAAATGTTATAATAATGACAGATGCGAATAAAAAAGATGTGTCCTCGTGGATAAAATCAAAGGATAATCTTCCGCTTGTTATGTCATCATACAGTGGCAATATAATTTGGAGTGCAAAGTCATACATTTCAAAAACGCTTGATAGTGGGGCGGCGTGTGTGCTTTTGTCCTCGTCTAATCCATATTCTGTTTTATATGGTAAAAGCGTAATATCAAAATTTGAAAATAGTGGCAGAGCAGCAATAGATATGACCGACGCATCACTTTGCGGTAAGCGTGAAGATAATTATGTCGGTTGGAATGATGTAACAGCAAGAGGATATAGCATAATCATTACAGATGATATTGAAGGGCTTAATGATTATTACAGCCGTGTTGAAAAGCAAAGAACGGCTTTAGAAGTGGCAGTCAAATCGGCAGAGAGTGTAAACTATGCTCTGTGCAGTACAAACAGTTCAAACGATTTAAAAGATGCAGTTATAGAGGCTAAAAAAGTATTGGCAACTTCAAATTCTGAAGATGAATTAATGCAAAGCACCTATAAATTAGGGCAATCGACTAAACTGCTATCTAATCGTACTGACGAAGTAAAAGAGGGAACAACAATTACAAAGGGGCGTATTATCGCTGTTGTTTTGGTTGTTATAGGGCTTATAATTGCTGAAATATGTTTTGAATATTTTAGACGAAAAAAAATCCAAAAAAGGCGAGCGGCACAAAGAAAAGCGGAAATAGACAGGAAAAGAGATAATTAATTTAATGGCAAAAAACTTCAGAAAAGACCTAACAACAGGCAGTGTAACCAAAAATCTTATTCGTTTTGCAACACCATTTTTATTTTCAAACCTTTTACAAGCACTTTATAGTGTTGTTGATATGATAGTGGTTGGTCAATTCTGTGGTAAGTCGGGAATAACAGGCGTTTCAATCGGGGGGCAGGTTAATCTTTTAATAACTGGTGCAGCAAATGGGCTTGCAATTAGCGGAACGGTACTTATAGCACAGTATATCGGTGCTAAAATGGAAAAAGATGAAAAGAAAACAATTGGAACGATGTTCACTTTGTATTTTGCATTGGGAGCGATAATTACAGTAATAATGCTAATACTTGCAAATCCTTTGCTTCATCTTTTAAAGACGCCGCAATCCGCATTCCCTGAAACCATAGCGTATCTTAATATTTGCATTACGGGAACAATATTTATGTTTGGATATAATGCAATTGGGGCGATACTTCGGGGTATGGGCGACTCAAAGCGACCGTTATATTTTGTAATGATTGCTACGGTCGTCAATATAGTTCTTGATTTAGTGCTTGTAGGCATATTTCATATGGGTGCGGCAGGAGCTGCTTATGCAACAATTTTTGCACAGGGCGTGAGCTTTGTGCTGTCAATACTATACCTTGCAAGGAGTGGCTTTTTCAAAGGATATAGGCTAAAAGACTTTAAGCCTGACAAAGAAAAAACAAAGCTACTTTTTAAAATAGGATTTCCAAGTGCAATTCAAAGCCTTGTAGTGTCATTTTCATTTATGACGCTCACCGCACTTGTAAACTCGTTGCCTAATGCTGAAATAGCATCAGCTTGTCAAGGCATAGGCGGAAAAATAAATTCGTTTGCAATTCTTCCAGGGCTTGCAATGTCCAGTGCAATTTCTTCAATGGCAGGGCAAAATATCGGAGCAGGGGAGTTTAAAAGGGCAAAAAAGACAATGCTTGTTGGAATGGGCATTGCCTTTGGAGTATCAACTTTGATGTTTGTAGCTGTTGAACTTTTCCCAGAATACATTTTAAGAATTTTCACAGACGATGCTCAGATAATAGCAACAGGTATTCCATTTATGCGTTTTATAGCTTTTGATTACCTTTTTGTGACAGTTGTGTTTTCGGTAAACGGTCTTGCAATTGGTGCAGGGCAGACGGCATTTGCACTTTTCAATGCGGTGTTTAATGCTATAATAATCAGAATTCCACTTGCATACTTTGCAGTATATGGTCTTTCAATGGGATTTAATGGCGTTGGTGTTGGAATAGGCTTCGCATCGATTTTTTCAATAATTATTTGCACAATTTATGTAAAATCCAACAAGTGGCAAAAAACAAAAATTAACCTTGCAAAGCAGTAATAACTTTGTTATCATTAAAATATATAAAATGCATAAAATTTAATGGGGAGTTGAACTAAAGTGGCAGAAAAAAGGATGAAACTAAACTATGGCAAAACCATTTTAATGGGCTTCGGCTTTTTAGCATCAAGTGTAGCGTGGGGAATATATGATCCATATGTTATAACGATACTTAACAAGATGCTTAGTTCGTCAGATATGATTACTCATTGGAGCAATGTCTTAGTCGAAAAATTTCCGTTCCTTATTACCTTTATGCAGGCACAGGGCGAAAATGTAGGAACTGCGGCAGCAGGCTTTACATTAGTTCCGTTATTTATTGGTTTTATTATGACCTTTGATAATATCTTTGGCGTAATTTTTCAGCCAACCTTTGGCAAGATTTCTGACAGATGTCATTCAAGGTTTGGAAAACGTCGCCCATTTATATTTTTTGGAGCGCCAATAGCGGCAGTTCTGTTTATTCTTATTCCAAGAATGCAAACAATTCCGTCTTTGATGGTTTGCATTATTGCATTTGTGTTTATAATGTCACTGTGGCGAGCACCTTGCGTTGCCCTAATGCCCGATTTAACGCATCCTCAGCTTAGAAGTGAGGGAAATGCTGTCATTAATCTAATGGGCGGTATGGGCGGACTGGTAGCGCTTCAGGCGGCTACTATTTTATGCCTTGTTTTTGGTTGGAACAAAAAGACTGATGTTGACATTTACACACCGTGGGTATTTGCATTTGCATCAGTAATAATGATAATAAGTACAATTGTATTATTCTTCTTTGTTAAAGAACCTGACAGTCGGGTTTTATCTAAGGGCGAAGAAAATAAAAATGCCGATTTAGCATCTCAAAGAAAAGCAGAAAAAGAGGCAGAAAAAGCCGAAAAAGCACGCCTTAAAGCAATCAAGCTTACTAAGAGTGAAAAAACGAGCTTAATATTTATGCTCTTAGGTCTTTTCTTCTTGTTTTGCGGAACAAATTCAATTCAAACCTTTTTTGCACTTTTTGCAGGTGAGGTTCTGGGAAAAACTGTTGGCGAAGCAACAATGATGATGACGATTTTTGCAGTAGCATCAGCTATCGGGGCACTTCCAGCTGGCTGGCTCGGCAAAAAATTTGGCAGAAAGAAAACAATAATTGCAGGCTTAATCGCATTCATAGCAGCATTTTTAGCTTATGTAATTGTACAGTCTGTCACAGGAAAAGGGCTTACACTCGTGTGGGTAGCACTTGTTGTCGGTGGATTTGCAAATATGCTTATAACAGTCAACACCTTGCCACTTGTTCTTGAAATTGGTGGCACTGAAAATATAGGAACCTTTACAGGCTATTATTATACAGCAACATTTTCAGCTCAGATTGCAACACCAATTGTTTATGGAATAGTTCGTATGCTCTCAGGAACATATATGTCATTATTCTTCTATTGCCCAATATGCTTTGTAATTTCGGCACTTTGCATTTTGGTTGTTAAGCACGGTGAAGCAATTCCACAAGAAACCATTGACAAAATTGAAACGGAAAATGCAGATTAATTCAAATTAAAAAGTTGAAATCGAAGTGAAAATAATGATAAAAAAGATTGACCATATTGTTATTACGACCACCAATTTTGAAGAATGCGTAAAGTTCTATGAAAAAATTGGCTTTAAAACCAAAGACACAGCGGGGCGTTATGAATTATATGCAGGCGATTTCAAAATTAATGTTCACATTAAAGATTATGAGCTTTTTCCACACGCACGCAATGTGCAGAGTGGAAGTGCTGATGTGTGCTTTGAAGTAACAGATAGTATTGATGACCTTAAAAATAGCTTAGAAGAAAAAGGGCTTGCAGTCGAGCTTGGTGTTGTTGAAAGAACAGGCGTAAACGGTGCTATGCGTTCAATCTATCTTCGTGATTTTGATGGCAATTTAATTGAGTTTTGTAGCTATAAATAATAGATATATTGCTATGCTAATATAATATTAAAGGAATGAAACAAAAAAGTGGAGCAAAAAAAGATAGACAGAATAAATTTTCTTTCAAAAAAATCAAAAGAAAAAGGGCTGACTGATACTGAAAAAGTTGAGCAGGCAGTTCTTCGCAGGGAATATATAGACAGCTTTAAAAGAAGCTTGACCTCACAGCTTGAAAATACTTATATTGTTGACGAAAAAGGCAATAAAACAAAGGTGACAAAAAAGAAATAAATGATAGCATTAATTACTTGCAAATTTAAAGTGTACAATTAAAGCTGCGAGTGAACTATTAATTTGTTTTTATATGCAAAATATAAAAACAGGAGAGGGCGAGTTACTTGAAAAAAATATTTACGACTAAAGCATTGTCAATAGTTATGACAATAGTGTTGAGCGCAATGATTATTTCAATGGGATTTACCACTTCATTTGCAATTACAAGTGAAAAATACAAATTGAGTAGTGCATGTGAAAGTTATGCAAATTCTTCTCACATATTAGGCGATGTTTCAGGTGATGGCAGAGTGAGTTCAGGCGATGCAGTACTTGTTTTAAGGTACGAAGCGCAGTTAATTCAATTATCACCTGAGCAGATAGTAGCAGCAGATGTAACAGCCGATGGCAGAGTAAGTTCAGGCGATGCAATAAAGATTTTAAGGTATGAAGCACAGCTAATTGACAGTTTAACTGAAAATACAGAGGTTGGAAAAAAAGATGACGAAACAAAAGATGCCGTTATCAAGTGGAATTAAAACAAATTTTTAAAAGCTATTAAATTAAAAGAAAAGCTGATGATTTTGAGATATAAATTATCAGCTTTTCATATACAATTAATTTCTGGGACGAGGGTTTATTAAGGCTAAAACGAGATAGATTACTTTTAAAATCAATAAAAAATAATTTTTCTAAAATCATATTATAAAAACAACATTTTGTTATTGACAAAATGCGTCACCTATTGTATAATACTTGAGCATTAAGGAATTGATGCAGCAACTAAATATGTATCGGGACGTGGCGAAGTTTGGTATCGCGCTTGGTTTGGGACCAAGATGCCGCTGGTTCGAGTCCAGTCGTCCCGACCAAAAATAAAAAGTCACACGAAGTGTGGCTTTTTATTTTTGGTATTTTGCATTTTTCAATATTCATCATTCATTCTTCATTCGTCTTTGTGACTTTTTCAAATGAAAAATGAAAAATGAAGTCGCTTATGCTAATTAATAATGAAAAATTGATTTTTATTGATTTTGAAAGTGCTGTCAGAATTCCCGAATATAACACAAAAAGACCTCTCTGAAAAAACAGGAACATCTATCGGCACAATTAAGCGACGCACTGTATCTTTACAGGAAAAGGGTCTAATTTGCCGTTTAAACGGTAAACGAAATGGCAAATGGGAAATACTTGTCGAGCTTGAATGAACAATATAAACCCCTCTCTTTTCCGCTTTTTTTAGGCGAGCAGTTGACTGAGGGAGGAGGCGTGAGGCTGTCCTAATGCAATTTTTTCAATATAAAACCAAAATTAACTATTGCAATTATTTCAGCTTTAATATATAATATAAATCCATCACATTAGATGGACATTTAGCTCAGTTGGTAGAGCTTTCGCTTGACGTGCGAAGGGTCAGCGGTTCGAGTCCGTTAATGTCCACCACCAAAAAAAGTCGCATTAGCGGCTTTTTATTTTTCCCCTAAAATTCCCAATAAAATAAACCGGAGCAAAATGAGTTAAACTCAAAATTGCTCCGGCATTTTTTATTTTGTAATAGCAACTTTTACATTGCTTTCTTGAAGTTCTGTAATAGAATTTTCAAGTTTTTGATTAAGCTCATCAACAGATATGTTTTTAGATGAAAGCGGTTTACCAAAGGTTACGGTTATGTTATATCTTTTAAATTTCTGCCAGTCAAAGAATTTCATTACCTTTTTGCCTTTTGGATAAACTTCATACATTCCACTGATATAAACAGGAATGATAGGAACATCATTGTCAACAGCAAGTTTTGCAGCGCCGCTCTTAGCGTGTCTGAATACGCCGTCATCGCTTCGTGTCCCTTCAGGGTGAATACCGACGCACCAACCGTCTTTAAGCCTTTCTGACAGCTCTGACATAGTTTGAACATTAATTCCGCCACGGTCAACAGGAACAAGCCCAGATACCTTTACAAGCTCTTTGCTAAGAAAAGAATTTGTAAATATTTCTTTTTTGCCCATACAGCAAAATTTTAAGAATTGTTCTTTAGAAAGAGCAGTAGAAACGATTAAAAGGTCAATATAAGAAACATGGTTTGCCGCCATAATATATCCGCAGTGCGTAGGCAGATAATCTGCATTTTTCACTTCGATATTATATATTGTATTTACAAGCCCTTTAAATGTCTTATATACAAAATAGTCTTTTCCGTTTTTATCAAGAGGATAAGAAGAGTCAGAAACTGCTAACTTTTTTTCTTTTCCTTTTCCCTCGAGAGCTAAAACAATATCAGCGATTGTCATTTCTTCGTTATAATATTTTTCGATATTGACCTTGAATTTGTCTTCAAGTGAAAGTGCAAGATTCATAGCACTTAACGAGTCGATGGAAAGTTCAGAAAAGATTTTTGTATTTTCAGTAACGCTACCGTTTTCAGCATTAGCGATTTTTGTAACAATATCAATAACTTGACCTAATGTATCAACCTTTAATGATTTTTCATCTGTTTCATCATTATCGGTTCTTTCGGCTAATGCTTGAAGTTTAAGCAAATACCTTTTAGGTTTTTGAAGTGAGGTGCGTGGAATTTCGTTTACAAAGTGAGTTTTTGCAACACGCATATTTTGAATAACTTCAGTACCTTTTTGAATGATTTCCTTTTTAATAGCCTCAAGAGCTTCAGCAGTGTTGTTTTCAGGAACAACAAATGCGTGAATTTCATCATAATCTGCTTCATAGGCAGGCACACCGCAGATAACAAATTCTTTAACGCCTGAAAGAGTTGTATATTTGCTTTCAACATCATCTGGGGTAAGCTTTTTACCAGTTGAAAGAACGATGTTTTCTTTGCAGCGACCTGTAACTTTTATATTTCCGTGTTCATCAATTTCGCCAAGGTCACCTGATAAAAACCAACCGTCACTATCAAAAGCAGCTTTTGTTGCCGCCTCGTCACGGAAATAGCCTTTCATCATAAACGGTGACTTAATGAGTATTTCACCAGTGTCACTGATTTTCAAATTAATAGCAGGGTAAGGTCTGCCACAGGTATCGGTAGTCATATTTTCTTTTGTATTACCAATAGTTGGAATATTAGTTTCAGAAGCACCATAAGTGGTTAAAATATTAAACCCAACGCCATAATAGAATTCGGCAACATCTTTGTTCATAGGTGAGCCAGCAGAGCAAAGAACATCAAGCGAACCGCCAAAACCCTCGTGAATGCTTTTAAAGAGTTTTTTGCCGAGCATATTGCCATTCTTTTTTCTAAGCTTTAAGCAAATCGGGAAAAAAGTTTTAAACATAGTAGCGGTTGCAGGATTGCTTTTAATTTTTCTCATAACCTGTGTCATAAACAGCTCGTACACTTTTGGAACAGCAGGTAAAACGCTTGGGTGATATTCAGCAAAAGCACCAAGAATTGCCTCAGCACTTATTGATTCGACATAATGAACATCTCCGCCAATAATATGAGGGCCAAGCACCAAACAAATAACACCATAAATATGACTGTTTGGAATAATAGCAAGGTATCTACCATCACGAGTAAGACCTTGAACCTCAAGCGTCATTTTAGTAGTTTCAATAAGAGCGTCATGAGTGTGCATAATGCCCGAAGCTTTTTTAGTAGTTCCCGAAGAAAAAATTATTGCAGCAATTTCTGAATCAGGGTCAATAGTTTTTTCTTTAGAACTTGGAATTTTGTCAAGGCAGCCGTCAAATGCAGCACCTGTCAAAATATTTAAAACAGGGAAGTCATATTTTGAAGAATTAGGAATTTTTTCAAAAACTTTTGGTGAAAAATAAGCACATCTAACATCAGAACGCTCAATATATTCACGCAGTTCAGTGCCTTGCAAAGTTGAGTCAATAAGAACCGAAGTACACTTAATTTTAGCAGAGGCAAAAAACGCAATTGGCCATTCAGGGCAGCCCTCAGAAATGAAAGCAATTCGGTCGCCCTCACAAAGACCTGCATCCTTTAAAATAGATGCGTATCTCTCGATTGTGTCAAACATAAGACCATAGGTGTAAGAACGCTTGTCCCCATTGTTCATAGTAATTGAAAGAGCAACTTTATCAAGCTGGGAGCAGTTATTTTCAAAGATTGTTTGAAATATATTCATTAGTGCCTCCAAGACAGCAGGCGAAAATCGAAGTCGATACGCCCCAAATTTAATGTTTTATTTATATAATTTATTATTTACATAATACATTGAGTGTTATTATGCAAACATTAGTAGTTTATCACAACTATACTCAACTGTCAAACAAACATTTACCAAATTTTTGTTGATTATCTTTTTTAAAAAAATAAAGGCACAATATGCGTGATTTAAACGCATATTGTGCCTTCTAAAAGATTTTATTTATCTTCTTTTGGTTCTTTATCTTTTTTCTTAAATTTGATGTTTGTTAATTTATTCATAAGATAAATTGATAAAATAATAATCGCAGTTACTGAAAAAATTCCGAACATACCTTTTCCCATAACAGGAAGTGTTCCCAAAAAGGCTTGAAAATCTACAATCATAATAAAGTTCCTTCCTTAACCTAAAAAGTTTAGTATAAGACCGCCGGCGATAACCGATGCAATTTGACCAGAAACATTAGCACCGACTGCGTGCATAAGCAAAAAGTTCTGCTTATCTTCGGCAAGTCCCATTTTGTGAACAACTCTTGCGGACATTGGGAATGCAGAGATACCTGCCGCACCAATCATTGGGTTGATTTTTTCTTTTAAGAAAATATTGATTACTTTTGCAAATATAACACCACCTGCGGTATCGAATATAAATGCAATTAAGCCAAGACCAAGAATTAAAAGTGTTTGTGGATTTAGGAAAGCTGATGCTTGCATTTTTGCAGCAACGGTAAGACCTAAAAGCAGGGTAATAAGGTTAGCTAAAACATTTTGAGCGCTTTCAGATAGAGAATTTAAAACTCCGCACTCACGAATTAAGTTACCAAACATTAAAAATCCGATAAGGGCAACCGCTCGTGGAGCGATGATACCAGTAATAATCGTAACAACGATAGGGAAAAGAATTCTTGTTGTTTTAGAAATGCTTTTTTCTTTGTAAGGCATACGAATAAGGCGTTCTTTTTTAGTTGTAAGAAGCTTTATAATAGGTGGCTGAACAATAGGAACAAGTGCCATATAGGAATATGCAGCAACTATAATAGGCCCTATAAAGTTAGATTGGAAATAGTTAGCAACGAATATTGATGTAGGACCATCAGCAGCACCGATTATAGCTATTGATGCAGCATCTTTCATTTCAAAGCCAAAAAGTGAAGCAATGCTGAATGTAAAGAAAATTCCGAATTGTGCAGCAGCACCGAAAAGCATCATTTTTGGATTGGAAAGCAGCGGGCCAAAGTCAATCATCGCACCTATGCCAATAAATAGCAAAAGCGGAAATAATTCATTAGCTATTCCCGAATTAAACAAAAGGTCGATAACTCCAGGTTCTACTTCACTGGCACCTGCATAAATTTGGTCAACCGCACCTGAAAATGGTAAGTTGACAAGGATTGCACCAAACCCCATGGGCAAAAGCAGTGCAGGCTCCATATTTTTTTTAATTGCAAGATAAATAAGAATACCGCCGAGTATCCACATAACAACTTGTTGCCACTGGATATTTAGAACATTACCAAATATTTCTACCATGATCTACCTCTCTTTTATACTTCCTTTTTATTTTTTCGACCTATTGTAGCATAAATTCATATTCTTCTCAAGACTTGATTGGATATTTTTTCAAATAATGACTGCCAAATTTGAATATAAGATTAATACATATTATATATAGTTTCCCATATTAACAAGAAAAGTCGTCTGTGATTTGCATAATTTTTACATCTTTATAGCTTTTTTAACAGTATCTTAACAAAAATAAAACATTACCGGTTTATTTTGAATTGGTTTGATGTTATAATACTACTAATTAAGTCGAATTTTCTGATAAAACTATTTCATACAGAAAGGCAAATATATGAAAAACAAGATATACAAATTTTTAAAAGATGGTTTCGTGTTTTCTTGGCGTGATTGTCTGCTTTCCGCCTTTATTTTTGTTTTTGCCATTGCCACCTGTATGCTTCTTCAAAATTTTGAAAAAAATGAAGTTTCGATTTCAATGATATTTATTCTTGCAATAGTTTTAATTTCACGCTTTACAAATGGCTATTTCTATGGTATATTCTTTTCCCTTGTATCAGTTTTGGCGGTTAACTTCATTTTTACATATCCATATTTTGAATTTAACTTTTCAGTGTCAGGCTATCCGCTTACAACAATTTGTATGCTTGGTGCTGCTGGAACAACAAGTGCCTTGACAACTCAAATTAAGCGTCACGGTGATGCTCGAATTGAAGCCGAAAAAGAAAAAACAAGAAGTAATCTTTTAAGGGCAATATCGCACGATTTGCGAACTCCGCTAACTTCGATATTAGGTGCAACAAGTGCAATAATAGATAATGACGATTTAATTCCAAAGGAAGAAAGATTAAAGCTTCTTTCAGAAATAAAAGATGATTCACAGTGGCTTATAAGAATGGTCGAAAATCTTTTATCAATCACAAGAATTGACGATATTGAGGCAAAGGTTATCAAAACTCCCGAGGCAGCAGAGGAAGTTGTTGCCGACGCTGTTCAAAAATTTCAAAAAAGATTTCCTGAAAACACTGTCAATGTGATAGTTCCAAATGAAGTTTTAATAATACCAATGGATGCAGTTTTAATCGAACAAGTAATAATAAACTTGCTTGAAAATTCTGCAATACATTCAAAAACAGCTACAAAATTAGAGCTTGAAGTTACAGAAAATGATAACTGCGGAACTTTTGAAGTCAGTGATGATGGCTGTGGGATAGACGAAAAAATTTTACCGCATATATTTGATGGCTATTTCAAAACAGATTATGAGGATAATGGCGATAAAAAGAGAAATATGGGAATTGGGCTTTCAGTGTGCTATACTATAATAAAAGCACATAACGGAAAAATGACAGCCTTCAACAAAGAAGATGGTGGAGCAGCATTTAGATTTACTCTGCCTAAGGAGAGCTCATAGATGGATATAAAATACACCGCTTTAATAGTTGAGGACGAAAGTAATATAGCAAGCTTTATGACAACAGTGCTAACAGCGAATGAATTTATTGTCATTAAAGCAAAAAATGGGGCAGAGGCTTTTATGATGATTACCTCGCACTGCCCTGATGTGGTAATTCTTGACTTAGGGCTTCCTGATATGGACGGTCAAAAAATTATAAAATCCGTTCGTGAATGGTCGCTTGTACCAATAATTGTAGTGTCAGCTCGTTCACACGAAAGAGATAAGGTTGAGGCGTTAGACCTCGGAGCAGATGATTATATCACAAAGCCTTTCGGAACAAGTGAGCTTTTAGCACGAATAAGAACAGCACTCAGGCATACGGGAAACAGTGCTATTAATGAAAATGCTATACAATCAGGGAAATTCACTGCTGGTGAGCTTATGGTAGACTATGATAAACGCCACGCATATATTTCAGGAGTTGATGTTCATTTAACTCAAAATGAATATAAAATTATTTCATTACTCTCAAAATATGCAGGAAAGGTTCTAACTTACGATTATTTGATTAAGAATATATGGGGGCCAACAGGAAATTGTGATAATCAAATTTTGCGTGTCAATATGGCAAACATAAGAAGAAAAATCGAAAAAAACCCAGGTCAACCGCAATATGTCTTTACAGAAATGGGCGTAGGATATAGAATGGTTGAAGGCGATTAAACAGCTTTAAAAACACAATGAAAATCAGGGGGAAATTAGTCAATTGAAATCAGTTAGTAAGAGTGAAGAAAATCAAACTTATGCAATAATAAAAAAGTTTTTACGAAAAGGCTTAACTCCAGGAAGAATTATAGCACTGGGTTTTGCATCGGTTATTTTATTCGGAGCAATAATGCTTTTGCTTCCAATATCACAAAATGAAAATGTAAACCTTTCATTTATTGATGCACTTTTCACCTCGACGAGTGCAGTTTGCGTTACAGGTCTTGTCACGGTTGATACTGCGGAAACATTTTCAGTTTTTGGCAGAACTATCTTAGCCTTGCTTATTCAAATCGGCGGATTGGGAGTTACCTCAATCGGTGTCGGAATAATAATATTATCAGGTCGAAAAATTGGGCTTAGAGAGAGAACGCTTGCAAAAGAGGGGCTTAATTATGCCTCGGTAAAAGGAATTTTGGCACTTGTAAAATCGGTTTTGCTTGTTACTTTGACCTTTGAAACAGTCGGAATGATACTTAGCTTTATTGTTTTTGCAAAAGATTATGGCTTTGTTAAGGGGCTTGGAATAAGTGCATTCCATTCAGTTGCCGCCTTCAACAATTCAGGCTTTGACATTTTGGGCGGAATGAAAAATCTCGCTGATTATAAAAACAATGCGTTTCTGAATTTGGTAACTTGTGGGCTTATTATTTTTGGTGGACTTGGATTTTTCACAATTCAAGAAATCATACATAAGCGTTCGTTTAAAAAGTTTAGCTTGCATTCAAAAATAGTTATTTTCACAACAGGATTTCTTTTAATTAGTGGTACAATCCTTTTAAAGCTTACAGAAAACATTACTTGGCTTGGAGCGTTTTTTAACAGTACATCTGCAAGAACAGCGGGATTTTCAACATTTCCGTTAGCTAATTTTTCAAACGCAGGGCTTTTAACACTTTGTATTTTAATGTTTATCGGGGCGTCACCAGGGTCAACAGGCGGTGGAATAAAAACAACAACATTTTTCGTATTGCTTAAATCATTGTTTTCAGTTTCCACAAATAAATCCTGCACAGCATTTAAAAGGCAAATACCAAAGGATATTTTATATAAAGCCTTTTCGGTAACCTCGCTTGCATTGATGGTAGTTCTTTGTTCAACCTTTGCACTGACAATTTCTGAGCCAGATACAGATTTTATGAAGCTGTTATTTGAAGTTATCTCAGGTTTTGGTACAGTTGGGCTTTCAACAGGAATAACTCCTGAATTGGCAGTTTTCAGCAAATCAGTTTTGGTTTTAACAATGTTTATAGGTAGACTTGGGCCATTAACAGTTGCGACACTTTGGATGTTTAAACGCTCTTCTGGAATTTCATTTGCAGAAGAGCCAGTAAATATAGGGTAAAATTTTAAAAAAAGTAGGGGTAATTAGAATGTTTAACAAGAAAACGACAGAACTTTATGGTATAATAGGTCTTGGCAGATTTGGATATGCACTTGCAAAAACCTTGTCTGACGAGGGCAAAGATGTAATGGTGGTTGACCGTAATGAAGATAAAATTCAAGCGGCAACAGCATTTACAGATAATGCTTTTTTGGTAAGCGCACCGACAAAAGAGATTTTAGAAGAAATTGGAATTCAAAATTGTGACACCGTAATCGTATGTATTGGCGAAAAAATTGATACAAGTATTCTTACAACTCTAACGGTTATAAATCTTGGAATAAAAAGAGTTATTTCAAAGGCAATAAGTCACGAGCAGGGTTCAGTTCTTAGAAAATTAGGTGCAGAGGTTGTATACCCAGAAAGAGATATGGCGATAAGGCTTGCACATAAGCTTTTAGCACCAAACATCTTAGAAGACATTGAGCTTAATGACGAAATCAACATAACAGAAATGAAATTAACCGAAAAAATGGGAGGTCTTTCAATAGTTGATGTTGAGCTTCGTAAGAATTTTGGGCTTAATGTGATTGCTGTAAAGCGAGATGGAGGTATAACAATTGATATTGGACCTACCTTTATATTTAACAAAGATGATGAAGTAGTGCTTGTGGGTAAGCGTGACAACATTGAAAAATTCGAGAAGTTCCTAACAAAATAAGTATTAAGCAATGCTTGCTTTGTGGAAAAATGAAGGATGGATGAAGTTTGGATTTTGAATTCAGTTGGTTTTTAGGTCAAATGGCAGACAATCCGATATTGCTCATAGCGGTAGTCCTCACTATGGGAGTAATATTTGTAAATGGGTGGACAGATGCACCGAACGCTATTGCAACTTGTGTTGCGACACGCTCAATGGCTCCAAAGCCAGCAGTGCTGATGTCAGCGGTTTTCAACTTTTTTGGCGTATTTGTTATGACAATGATTAACTCAACCGTTGCAATGACAATAAAAAATATGGTAAATTTTGATGGCGAAACGCACGATGCAATAACAGCACTCTGTGCGGCACTGTTTGCAATAATTATTTGGGCGGTAGCTGCTTGGTATTTCGGAATACCGACAAGTGAAAGTCACGCATTAATCGCAGGGCTTTCAGGTGCTGCAATTGCTTTGCATAATGGCTTTGGTGGAATTAATGGCAGTGAGTGGATAAAGGTATTATATGGTTTAGTTTTATCAACAGTGCTTGGCTTTGCAATGGGATTTTTATTTACAAAACTTATAGAAGCGATTTTCAGAAATGTTGATAGAAGAAAAACAACAGGATTTTTTAAATCTGCTCAAATTTGTGGCGGAGCTGCAATGTCATTTATGCACGGGGCGCAAGATGGTCAAAAGTTTATCGGTGTTCTTATTTTAAGCGTTTTTCTTGCTAACGGCAGTGAAACAGTAGAAAATGTGTCAATTCCAATTTGGATGATGGCGTTATGCTCAATTGTTATGTCGGTAGGCACTTCAATAGGTGGCTACAAAATAATAAAGGCAGTCGGAATGGATATGGTAAAGCTTCAAACATATCAAGGCTTTGCAGCTGATTTAGCAGGTGCGTCTTGCCTCTTGATTTCATCTGTATTTGGAATTCCAGTAAGCACAACACATACAAAAACAACAGCAATAATGGGTGTTGGTGCAACAAAAAGGCTTTCAGCAATTAACTTTGGTGTTGTTAAAGATATGGTCTTAACTTGGGTATTAACCTTCCCAGGGTGCGGGCTTATTGGTTTTGTAATGGCTAAACTGTTTATGAGAATTTTTTAAAAGGGAGGACTTAATAATATGTCAAAAAAGAGCGATAGTTTTTATTATGACAACTTTATAGCGAGTATCTCAGCTTCCTGCGAGGCGGCTGAAATGCTGAAAAATGTTCTTAGCAATTTCAGTTCTGCTGATTTACCTAAAATGATGCAGGAAATTCATAAAATTGAAAACAAAGGTGACGAGCAAAAGCACGAATTAGTATCAGGAATAGTCAAGGCTTTTATTACACCGATTGAGCGTGATGATATAATCGAGCTTAGTCATAATATCGATAATGTGACTGACGGTATTGAGGATATTTTAATCCATATCTATATCACAAATATTACTTCAGTTAGAAAAGAAGCAATAGAATTTGCAGATTTGCTTATTAATTGCTGTCATGCAACAAAAGAGCTTTTGACAGAATTTAGAAACTTCAAAAAATCAAACAAGCTTAACGACCTCATTATTGAAATCAACCGCATTGAAGAAGAGGGCGACGCTATGTATATCAACTTTATGCGTGAGCTTCATATGAAATGTACTGATCCGCTTGAAATAATGGCGTGGCGTGAGGTTTTTGAATTTTTTGAAAAAAGCTGTGACTCTTGTGAGCATGTAGCTGATATAGTTGAAACAATTATAATAGGGAATACATAAAATCGACATAAAAATGGCTATGATGAAAAAACATCATAGCCATTTTTTTATTTTCTCAGAATAACGCAGCTAAATGCCGGAACATTAATACTCTCATAAACGGGAATGGAATAAAGAATTTCTTTTGAATACTGCCATTGCACGGGCAAGACATAATTAATAGCTTCCTCGTTTTTGTTAGCAATGATAAGAAGTGAGTTTTTATCATCATACCGCTCAAAAGCAATGCACGAAAGTGCCGCAGAAACAGGATAAAATTCACCTTTTTTAAGAACATCATTAGAACGCCGAATTTTGCCAAGCTTTATATAATAGTCTAAAAGTTCACGATTTTCTTTGCCCCACGGGTAAAACGAACGATTAAAAGGGTCTTTATACCCTTGCATTCCAACCTCATCACCATAATAAACAGAGGGAACCCCAGGGAGCATATATTGAATTGTAGCGGCAAGCTTTAAAAGCTTAACCCCTTTTTTATACGCAATATTTGAAAGGTGCTTTTTCGACTGCCATTCTCTGTCACGGTATTCACAGCTTTCACCGGCAATATATGTTATTGCCCTTTGCGTGTCGTGCGTACCTATGTGGTTCATCATTACATCAAGAGCAGGCTTTGGATAGTTTTCAATTATTTCGCACACAGAATTCATAAAGCTTTCAGCGTCACCAATCCTTGCAAAATCGAGTACAGCGTTTGCAAAAGGATAATTCATAACACTGTCAAGCTGCTCGCCAAGAAGATACCTACGCCTGTTGCCATATGCAAATTTTGTTGTAGCGTCCTCCCAAACTTCTCCTAATAAAAGAGCGTTTTCGTCTTGTTCCTTTATGGATTTTCTAAGTGCATCAATAAATTCGTCAGGCAGCTCGTCAGCAACATCAAGTCGCCAACCCGATGCACCAAGCGAAAGCCATTTTTTAATTACACCATTTTCTCCGCTTATAAAATCCATATATTCGGGTGAAGTTTCATTTACTTCAGGTAGCGTTTCAAAACCCCACCAGCTTTTGTATTTGTTTGGATATTTAAGAAAACTATACCACGAATAATACTTTGAGCTTTTAGAATTATAAGCCCCAACAGTTTCATATCTTTTATATTTATTAAAATATCGGCTGTCATCACCTGTATGTGAAAACACACCATCTAAAATAATTCTTATCCCAATGCGTTTTGCCGAAGCGCAAAGCTGTTTAAAGTCATCATTAGTGCCTAAAAGTGGGTCAATATTCATATAATCGGCAGTGTTATATCTGTGATTTGAATGTGCTTCAAAAATAGGATTTAGATAAATACAGCTAACCGACATCTCATAAAGGTAAGAAAGCTTTTGTTCAATTCCCTTTAAATCTCCACAAAAATAATCATTATTAAGAACTTTACCATTTTCGTCTGGCTTCCAATATGGTTGATTTTCGGTATCGCTTCTTAAAACTCTGTCTTTTGGAACATCTTTTTTAGGCGTTTTTGAATTAAAAAATCTGTCAGGAAAAATCTGATAAATAATTCCACCCTTTAGCCACTCGGGAGTTTTAAAATCATTAGAATATACAGTGATTTGAAAATCATTTTTAACATCTTTAGAGCTTGAAATATTCCCAATTCCACTGCCCGAATTAAAAACAGATGCCCTGCCAAAAGCAGAGGTATAATCAAAGTGATAAAAATACAGCCCCTCTGAATGAATAGACATTTCAATATCCCAAATTTCTTTGTCATCGCCATTCATTCCTGCCCAATACATAGGATATTCTATAAATTCCTCGTTGTCTTTTTTCAGCATAAAAAAAGCACCTTGAGTGCAAAATGAGCGAGGCAAAATAAGCCTAAGCTTAAAGTTTTCACTTTCAGCCACAGCACCAAATTTGCTTTTATAAAATTTGTTTCTCGAATTAAACGCTATAAAATCCATATTAACCTTTTGTCTTTCAATTTTTCATATCAAGTTTTAATTTAGAATTATTGTATCATTATTTTCACTTTTTATCAACATAGTAAATTGCAATTAACATATAATACCCATTTAGTGAAAAAGCACAACACAGACCATCAGTTTTCGTATAATACTAATATTGTTAATGATTTTCAAAAGTTATATAATGTTACCGAATAGATATTTGAACATTATGTTTAATAACTAACGAAAGGGTGACTATAATGAAGAAAAATAAAGCAATTTCTAAAATTTTATCTATTGCTTTAGTTTTAACAATAATTTTTTCTTCAGCATTTATAGCATCTTCAGCAAATAATAATGACTTTGCCGCAAAGCACACCCAAACACAATACAATGATAAAAATGGGCTACCAGACAATTCAATCAATGATATTTTAGCAACCTCTGACGGAATGATGTGGTTTGCATCTTCATCGGGGCTTATAAAATATAACAGTAAGAATTTTCAGCTAATCAATAAAAACAATTCCAATGATTATGGGGCGATAAATGCTGTAAAGCTTTTTGAAGACTCTCAAAAAAGACTTTGGATAGGAACAAATGATGGCGGAATAATTTGCAAGTCAAAGACGCAAACAAAAACAATAAATATGAAACCATGGGCAGCGTCTAATTCTGTAAAAGATATTAAAGAGCTTAGCACAGGCATTATAGTTGTAGCTACAAATAAAGGCGTTTTTTATATTGACAATGACTTTAATGTAAATTCAGTAGGTGTTATGCCTGGAAAGCGTCAAGATGCCAGTGCTTCTTTAAATGTGAATATGCTCGCTGTAAATTTTAAAGATAACATTTTAGGTGTTACTGCAAACGGCAATTTATTTTCGATTGTTGACGGAAAAGCAGAATTACATAATAATATTTTTAAAGAATACAAACTTACCTGTGTTTATTTAATAGGTAATAATATTTTTAGAATAGGAACAACCTCTGGAGATATTATAGACTTAACTTATAATGAAAAAAAAGAACATTCAATAAAAATTACAAAAACAACGGGCAATTCAATTAACTCAATGTACAAGGATTCAAATGATATTTGGTGGGTTTTAACTGATACAAAAATCGGTTATCTCGATGAAAAATCAACTTATGTTGAGGTAAACAATCTTCATATTGATAAATATATCAATACTATGTATGAAGATTATCAAGGCAATTACTGGTTTGGCTCAAATACATATGGTGTTTTAAAACTGTCTGCAAGTTCGTTTGTAAATTATAACAGTATATATTCTCTCCCTAAGTTTTTGGCAACTGCTGTTACACATTTTGACGATAAAACATATATCGCAACTGATAGCGGTCTTAAAGTTATAAATGAAAAATCAAGGGAAAATGTTGAAAACACATTAACAAAATTGCTTAAAAACAAAAAGATTAACGATTTAAGAACTGACTTAAACAATAATATTTGGATTGCTACTGAAGATAGTGGGCTTATAAAATATAGCAAAGATGGAGCAATAAAAGCATTCACTGTGGCAGATGGAATGTTAGGCACAGCAGTTCAAAAGGTCTTTATGGGTACAAATGATAAAGTCTTAGTAGGAACAAGCGAAGGCATAAGTATTATAAGCAACAATAAAATCATACATAATTATAAATGCAATGAAAACATAGGTTCATCAGTAATTTCAATCTATGAGGACTCACAAAGCAGAATTTATATAGGCACTGAAAACGAAGGCGTAAAAAAGATAGATGTTGATGGCACAATATCAAACATAATAAAAGCTGAGGGAAACCCTCCTGGAAATGTAAGCTCAGTTATCAAAGATCCCAACAAAGATGGTGTATGGGCATCAATAGGCTCGTCGCTTTGTTATGTGACAACTGATGGCAAAGTAAAAAAAATTGAAAAGCTTAGTTTGTCAAGAGCAATAGTTGACATCTTTTTCACACCAGATGGCAATATGTGGGTAGTTACTCCGTCAGAGGTTTTGGTGCTAAATACAGATAATTTGCTAAGTGATAATGAAAAGCTTGTAGTTACAAGGCTAAATAAAAGTTCAGGGCTTTATTCAAATGTGTATCAATTATCGCACAACTTTCTTTCTCCCGAGGGAATTTTATATTTGTGCTGTGATGAGGGAATTAATACAATAAACACACTTGACTATAAAATTTCACAGCCGATACCAAAAATAACATTAAATGTTGTTGCAAGCGAAACAAAAGCTTATCCATCTTCAGGAAAAATAAAGTTAAGTGCAGAAGAAGAAAAACTTAGCTTTAATGTTTCTGTGCTTTCATATTCAGAATATTCAGACTGCAAAATTTCTTATATGTTAGAGGGGCTTGATAAAGCACCAATTATAGTATCTCCTGATTTAGCTAATGTTATTACCTATTCAAACTTAAAAGGCGGAAATTATAAATTCAAAATGCGTGTTGTAAGTGCAGGGCAAGAGGTCGGGGGAGAAATTACATTAGACATAGAAAAAGAATTAAGCCTGACAGAAAAATCAGCATTCAAATTTACAATTATCACAATTGCATTTGCATTAGTAATGCTTTTAATTTGCATTTTAATTATTTTAAGGGCAAGAGTTGCAAAAAACAAAGAAAAGTCATTCAAGCGGTTTACAGACCAGTCCATCACTTCAATATCAAAGGTTGTAGATGCTAAAGATCCGTACACGAGAGGGCATTCTGAAAGAGTTGCAAAATATTCAACAGAGCTTGCAAGAAGATATGGGCTTAACGCAAAACTAAGAGAAAACATATATTATGCCGCACTGCTTCACGACATCGGAAAAATCGGTATACCAGATTACATTTTAACAAAGCCAAAACGCTTAACTCCTGAGGAGTTTGAAATAATGAAAAAGCATACCGAAATAGGAGCTGAAATATTAAGCGGAATTAAAGAGGTCAAGGGAATTGCAAACGGCGCTCGTGACCATCACGAAAAATATAATGGCACAGGCTATCCAAGAGGGCTAAAAGGCACTAAGATAAGCCTTGAGGGCAGGATAATCGGAGCGGCTGATGCTTATGATGCAATGGCGAGCGAGCGAGAATATTCAAAGCCGAGTGATAAGGAATATATTATTTCTGAAATACAGGCACAAAAAGGAGAACAATTTGATCCAAGAATGGCTGAAATATTTATTCAAATGATAAAGGACGGATATTTCGACAAAGATAAATAAAAAAACGAGGCTGCCCGCATAAACTTTCATTAATACGGGCAGCCTCAATATCTATTCTACTATTATTTTAAAAAGCTTTTATTGTTCGCTTGTATAAGCTAAATAATCAATAAATTGCTTTGCCGATCTGGGGCTTCTGCCACCATTTCTAAGAGCGTGAGCCTCTGCTTTCATAATAAGCTCATCTTCTGGAATATCAATTCCATTTTGCTTTGCAAGGTCGCAAACGATAGTCCCAAAAAGGGATTTATCAGGTTTTGAAAAAGTAACTTTAAGACCAAATCGAGCCGAAAGACTTGTGAGTTCTTGAATGGTGTCTTGAATATGCAAATCATCGCCCTCACGGTCAGAAAAGCTTTCTTTAACTAAATGCCTACGATTGCTGGTTGCATAGATTGCAATATTATTGCTTCTCCCCGAAGCACTTCCCTCAAGGATTGCCTTTAAAGCACCAAAATCCTCATCATTTCTGCTAAAGCTTAAATCATCTATAAATATAATAAATTTAAGTGGATTTTTTGAAAGCGTGTCCATAATATCGGGAAGGGAATAGAGCTGATTTTTTTTGACTTCAATAAGCCTTAAACCTTCATCTTTAAACTCATTTGCAATCGCTTTTACCGTGCTGCTTTTTCCTGAACCCGCATCACCATAGAGAAGAACATTATTGCAGGGGCTTTTAGAAAGAAGTGCTTTTGTGTTTAAAATAACTTTTTCCCTTTCTAATTCATAGCCACAAAATTCTGAAAGCTTTTGAGGGTCAGGATATTTAACAGGAACAATTTTCCCGTCTTTTATTGAGAACATATGATATTTTGCAAATATTCCATATCCAGTTAAGCTTATAGTTTCAATCCTTTTATTATACAATTCAAAAATATCAATATCGCTGTTTCTCCACTGTGGAATAGAAACGGTAATTCTTAAAAACTTTTTAATATCATCTGAACTTATTTTAGAAATTTTGTTTAGAATATTAAGCTCGTTTTCAAGTGCATTTTTGTAGTTGTCAGAAAGCTCCTCGTAACCGATTTTTAATATGTATGGATTTTCAG
>JAVVWP010000014.1:0-45858 GCA_036652055.1 Oscillospiraceae bacterium
CTTGTTACTTCAGGTGCTATCGGTGTTGGTGCAGGAAAGCTTGGGCTTTCAGAAAAGCCGTCAGACACTCCGGGCAGGCAAGCAGCAGCAACGGTCGGGCAGTGCGAGCTTATGTTTATGTATGACAAAATATTTTCTGAATATGGCCATAATGTCGGTCAGCTTTTGATTACAAAAAGTGATGTTGAAAATGATGAAAGGCGAGAAAACCTTCAAAATACATTTAACAAGCTGTTTGAATATGGTGCAATTCCGATAATTAATGAAAACGATTCAGTGGCAGTTGAAGAAATAGTATATGGCGACAATGACAGCCTTTCGGCAATTGTAGCAAAGCTTATTTCTGCTGATGCTTTAATAATTTTAACAGATATTGATGGGCTTTATGATGATAATCCAAATGAAAATGAGGATGCACAGCTTATCCCAACAGTTTATGACATAACAGATGACCTAATGGGAATTGCAGGAGGCAGGGGTTCAACCTTTGGAACAGGCGGAATGATTACAAAACTGCAAGCTGCAAAAATAGCTACTGATGCAGGTATTGATATGATAATTATGAATGGTTCAGCTCCCGAAACAATCTATAAGGCTCTTGACGGAAAGCAAATAGGAACTTTTTTTGTTGGAAAAAACAAATAATAAGTCGTCTTGTACATTCCTTTTTGCGTTTATTTTAGAAAATGGTACTACCGCACTTTTGAAAGGCGTGATAATAAATGACATATATTGAAACTTTAGGTGAAAAGGCAAAGAATGCCGAAAAGTCACTTTCGATTGCGACCACCAAAGAAAAAAACGATGCTCTTGAAGCTATCGCAGCAGCTCTTTGTGAAAATTCTGATGAGATAATAGAAAAAAATAAAATTGACCTTGAAAATGGAAAGCTAAACGGATTTACTGTGTCACTTCTTGACAGGCTTGCTTTATCTAAAGAAAGAATTAATGAAATGGCTAAGGGAGTTCGTGATATTGCACTTTTGCCTGATCCTGTTGGGGCGGTGATTTCAGAAACCATCAGACCTAATGGATTAAAAATTCAAAAGATAAGCGTTCCACTTGGCGTTATAGCTGTTATTTTTGAAGCAAGACCAAATGTTACCTCTGACGCAGCGGCACTTTGCTTAAAATCAGGAAATGCTGTTATTTTAAGAGGTGGCAAAGAGGCAATTAATTCAAATACTGCAATATCTAAAATAATGCGAGAAGCCATTAAATCAGCAGGGCTTTCAATAGATTGTATAGAGTTTGTAGAGGATACTTCTCGTGAGAGTGCAAATGAGCTTATGCGTCTTAACAAATATATCGATGTTTTAATTCCAAGAGGCGGAGCAGGGCTGATTAAAGCGACGCTTGAAAATTCAACTGTTCCCGTTATTGAAACAGGAGTTGGAAACTGTCATATATATATTGATAAAATGGCAGACCTTAAAATGGCGGCAGAAATCGTGTTTAATGCTAAATGCTCACGCCCATCTGTTTGCAATGCGGCAGAAAGTCTTTTAATTCATAAGGATATTGCAGAAAAAGCACTTCCTGTAATTTATGAAAAGCTTAGTGAAAAAAATGTTGTGCTGTTTGGTGATGAAAAGTCAAAAAGCATTATAAACAATATTAATCTTGCCAATAATGACGATTGGGGCAGGGAATACCTTGACCTTAAAATGTCAGTAAAAATAGTTGATAATATAGATGAGGCTATTGAGCATATATTTAATTATGGCACAGGGCATAGCGAATGTATTGTGACGAATGACCAAAACGCAGCAGACGAATTTCAAAAAAGAGTTGACGCAGCGGCAGTTTATCATAATGCAAGCACAAGATTTACTGATGGCGGTGAATTTGGTTTTGGTGCAGAAATCGGCATTTCAACTCAAAAGCTTCACGCAAGAGGTCCGCTGGGCTTGCCTCAGTTAAATTCGGTAAAATACAAGATAACAGGTAATGGACAGATAAGATAGGAGAAAAAAGATGGCGGTGAACAAGAAAAAGCGTGTTCATAAGTGGGCATTCCCTTTGGGACTTTTAATGGCTATTTTGGCAGCAATCGGAGTAGTAACGATAATTGTTGCCGGAATTAATGTAGGCGGAAAAATAATCTATAACAGCAAAAAATATGATGATTATAATAAAATGCTTGTTCCGGTTGTTATGAATGATCCCGGAACTTTTGACGACCTTAAAAAAGCAAATCAAAGCCAGCTTATTGATATTTCTATTTGGTCAATACTAAAAAGCGACTTAACACCTGATAAATATGAATATGGTGAGGGCGGAGTGCTTATTCCCGAAGCAGATGTTACAGAAAGCTTTAAAAAACTTTTTGGAACTGAAAATCTTCCTGTTCACGCTACCGTTGAGGGATATGGATATGAATTCACATATGATGCAACTAAAAAGATTTATACAATCCCTTTAACTGGTATAGTTCCGACATACACGCCTAAGGTTGTTAAAACCGAGAAAAAGAGTGGAAGTAAAATATTAACCGTAGCTTATCTTGCAGGTGACCAGTGGGCGCAGGACGCACAGGGAAATATGATTGCGCCACAGGCAGATAAATTTATGAAAATCACGCTTAGAAAAAGTGATGCTGGCTATTATATAAGTGCAATTCAGGCGACATCAAATCCTGAAACTGCAACAACAATTGCACAAACTCAAAATGCAAATAATTTACAGACGACAGCTCCGTCAACAGATGGGGCCTTAGAACAAACAAGTGCCTCTGCTCCAGTGGCAGTTGTTTCTTAAAGTGCGAAAGGAATTTACAAAAATGATTAAAATTGCACCTTCAATACTCTCGTGCGATTACAGCATAATGGGAGAAGAATTAAAAAGAATGGAAAACAGCGGAGCGGATTTAATCCATGTAGATGTAATGGACGGGCATTTTGTCCCTAATATTACCCTCGGTGCTCCAATAGTTAAATCTATAAGAACTTCAACAAAACTGCCTTTTGATGTGCATCTTATGATAAGTGAGCCATTAAAATACATTTCTGATTTTGTAAAAGCAGGTTCTGATATAATTACTTTTCACATTGAGGCAGAAAGTGACACATCAAAAACTATTGATGAAATTATAAAAGGCGGTATAAAGGCAGGGCTTTCTGTTAAACCAAAAACTCCTATAAATACTGTTTTCCCTTATTTGGACAAGCTTTCGATGGTGCTTATAATGACGGTAGAGCCAGGGTTTGGCGGTCAAAGCTTTATGGAAGATATGATGCCTAAAATCGTCGAATTAAAAAAAGAAATTGACAAAAGAAACCTTAATATTGACATTCAGGTTGATGGTGGAATAAACGAAAAGACAATTGAAATTGCCGCAAAAAGCGGAGCAAATGTTTTTGTTGCAGGAAATGCAATCTTTGGAAGTGCTGATGCAAAATCAGCTATCACAAAGCTTAAAGAGTCAGCGAAGTAATCGCATTTTTTGAAAGCAGTTTTCCATGCTCTTTAATTTGGCTTAGTTTTAATGGTGATATTCCTTTGACCTCACCATATTCTGATAAAATCCCTGCTATTTTTTCGCTGTCAAGATAATATGGCTTAACGATTAAAAATAGCTTTGAGCGTTCAAACGAGTAAAGCGAGCAATCAGCTATCGCATCTTTATGCAGTTTTAGTTGCTGTGCCAACAAAAAAAGAGCGTTAAGCGAGTGTGGCTCTAACATTAAAAGTGTGTAATTATTTTTGATGTCTGATTTGTTTGTTTTCTGCGTATCTGACATTGTAAACAAAAAAATGCACCCACCGTCATTTTCGGGCAGAACATCAATCATCATTTTATTGTCAAGCCTAAAACTTTTTCCAAGCTCTTTTTCGGCTTTATATAAAATATTGTTTATAAGCTGTTTTGTTTCGGTACTTTTATAATCTATCTTTGAAAAGTCAAGCTTATATGTTGACATATCATCTTTAGATAATTCAATTATTATGCGATTTTCCGATTTTTGGTGTATTTCCAAAGTTATCCCCTCCTAAAAAGCGTTATACTTATATAATATTCTCGGTACTTGCTGTATGCAATGAATAATTTATGGAAAAAGAGGTGAATTTTTTTGGCTAAAGAAAAAAAATCAATAAACAATGAGCCTCAGATGAGTCCTCAAAAAAGAAATGAAATAAGAAACACACGAAGATATATGATGGATATGCTGTTTATGATGGCACCGCTTATCATTATGTCGGGGTACTATTATGGCGAAAGAGCCTTTAGGCTTATAGTATTGTCGGCAATTACTGCGGTTGTAGCTGAATATTTAGGGGCAAAAGCCTTTAAAGCAGAGCAAAGCGTTTCTGACCTGTCGGCAGTTGTAACGGGCATTATGATTGCGCTGTGTTTGCCTGCATCTTCTGCGTGGTGGCTACCATGCCTCGGAAGTGTTTTTGCGATATTAGTTGCAAAACTTCCCTTTGGTGATGCTCGAAGTCAAATGTTTTCACCGGTTGCATCTGCGATAGCATTTTTAACAATATGTATGCCAAAAATGGTATTCACCTATCCAAAAATAATTGAGGGAACTACAAATTTAGGATTTATACAGGGCGATTCTATCGCTTATATGCTTTCTCAAAAAAATTCAATAGGTATCAATATTATAAGTTATATTGATGTTCTAATAGGCAATGTTTCAGGGCCAATGGGTGCTACCTGTGGATTTGCTATGATTGGCGCAATGATTTATTTGCTATTAAGGCGAGCAAAAGCCTTTATTGCACCTGCTTCATTTATTATTACAAGCGCTATTTTTGCATTTATATTTCCACGAGTTTTAACTGGAAGATTGACTTCAGTTTATATGGAAATTTTTGGCGGACTTTTACTGTTTGGGGCATTATTCCTTATTTCCAATGAGGTTTTAGCTCCTAAAAAAATAATTTCTAAAATAGCTTATGGTGTATCAGGTGGGCTAATTTGTATGATTATGCGTAGGGTTGGCGTTTTTGAGGACAGTACGGTTTTTGCCATTATTATACTAAACGCAGTCGCACCTGCTTTTGATAAAATACCATATTTAACTAAAGGTGAAAAAAAGCAGTTAGCAAAGCAGCAAAGTGAAGAAAACGCTTTGGAAGAAAAAAAGCAGCAAGAAGAAAAACTTGCGGTTTGGCTTGGCGATGAGCAAATTCCAGATGAAGTAAAAGATGATGAAGAAGTAAGTCCTGAAGAAGTATTAGAAGAAGCTAATGAAGAACAAGCTCCCTCTTACCAAAGTTTTAATGAAATAAACAGCGTTGATTTGCCTGATGGTGAAGAAAAATCAGGGGGTGAAGAAAATGTCTGATAAAAAATCAAAAGTTTTAGACGGAATAAAAACAAGCGCTATTATCAAAAACCCTGTTTTGTTTGAAGCCATAGGAATTGCACCAGTTGTAGCAATGGCAATTTCATTAAAAGCAGCCATTATTTTATCAGTTGTGTCATTTGCAGAGCTTTTTATTATTGAGATGATTTCTTGTTTAATGCTCAAAAAAGTAAAAGGGCGATACAGAATGGCTATTTATGCTGTTTTGGGCGTTATGATAAATATTCCACTGTTTATGGTTTTTAAAAGATTTGCACCAAACGAAACAGCAAATGTTGGAATTTTTCTCCCGCTTATGGCTGTAAACTCGCTAATTGCACTTCACTGTGAACGATTTGCGGTTAGAAACAGCCCGTCAGAAACAGCGGTTGATGCAATTTCTGCGGGGGCATCTTACGCTTTTGTTATTTTAATTATAGGAATAATTCGTGAGGTTGTTGGCAGTGGAACTCTTTATAGCTTTAAGCTACATTTACCTGTTCAGCTTAGCGGACTGCTTATGCCTTTTGGCGGATTTTTAATTTTAGGATTTTTTGCAGCAATTCTCAAGTCGATTATAGCTAAGAAATATCCAGATGAACACCCTGAGGACGCTTTTAGTTTTTCGGAAATTTCCGAGTCGCATATTGGCAAAATAAAGAATTTGATGGATAGTGATTTTAATCCATATGACGAAACAGAAATCCCTGAAAATTATGATGAAGAAAAGCAAAGGCATAAAAAAGAGAAAAAAATAAAACTTCCAGAGATAGCAAAAGAAGAAAAAATAAATGGCAAAAAGAAGAAAGCAATTAAAAAGTCATCAAAGGTAAAAGTTTCACAGGCAGTTTCATTAGAGAAAAAACGAGATGATTATTCAAGCGAATTTAATGATATTTTAGCAGAGCTTTCTGAGCATAAGGCACAGAGTGACGAAAAGGACGGTGACGGCGATGACAATAATCAGTAATTTATTATCGGCGGCACTTTATGCGATGCTATTTCAAAATCTTATATTTACAGGCGGATTTGGAGCATCTGAAGCTGTCAGAATGGCGGCAAAGCCAAAACAGCTTGTTCCAATGTCACTGTTTATCACATATTTTTCAACGGTTGTTTCAGTTATCTGCGTGTGGCTTGACCAAATTCCTGAAATAAGATTGTCAGATAAAATTATTCATTCAATTATTTTTGCAGCCGTGCTTATTATCATTTATTTTATCACATTATTTTTTATAAAAGTCTTTTTCAAGGTTAAAGACAGAACAATAAGACGCCTTGGAATTTCTGCATTTAACACTTTAGTTTTAGCTGTTCCTTTTATAAATTACCGTGCAGCTTTTAATATTACAGATGCAATCGGTGCTGGCATTGGTTCGGGGCTTGCCTTTGTAATAGCGGTTCTTTTAATCAATTTTGGATTAAGGCGACTTGATAAAAATGAGAGCATTCCAGAAGCTTTTAAAGGAACACCTGCAATTTTTATTTATGTTGCAATTTTATCAATGGCTTTTACAGGAATTACAGGCAGAGGATTAACGCTTTAAGTCAATAGAAGGATGTTATTATGCACTTTAACGACAATGATGAGAAACCGAGGAAAAGAAGCTTTTACAGCTTTTCAAAAAATTACCCTGCAAGGCACTCAGATACAATTTATGCAATCGGTGAAAGCCGAGCAATGAGAAAAAAGGCAAAAGTAAAAAAGATGCTTTTTTCCTTATCTATGGTTTTGCTTTTTTTGGTTTCTGTGGTTGTTTTTGGGGTGTGCCTAAGTCTTTCAAATCGTGAAATAAAGTCAGAAAACAAAGGGCCTTCTTCGGCTTTTGATGGGCAGTTTAAAACAATTCATATGCCTGAAGATGCACTTACAGGCGGAATAACTTTTGAACTTTTCAAAACTAAGCTTTCACAGTCGAGTGCAAATGCGGTTTTGATAGATTTTAAAAAAACCAATGGGCTTTTAACTTACAATTCAACTTTTAAAACAGCAATTGACTTAAAAGCATCTGAAAAAGCATCTGAAAACGCTCAATCTACAATAGCATTGTTAAAATCAATGGGATACAAAATTTTTGCAGAAATAAACTGCTATGAAGATTCTCTTTCAGCCTCAAAACTACCGCAAGCTGCTATCACAGAAAAAGATGGGGTTACAATTTGGCTTGATGACAGTGCTGAAAATGATGGGAACCCATGGCTTAACCCATATTCTGTTAATGCTGAAAACTACCTTTTGGGAATTATTGCTGAAAGTGTGCAAATAGGCGCTGATGCTATTTTGCTTAAATCGGTCACATTCCCAGAGAGCAATTATGCTGAAAATTTATTTTGCAAGGGCGAAAGCGAAAGTCAAATTAGCAGAAATGCTATTCTTCATAATTTTGTTGAAAAAGCAGCAGAAAAAGCAGGCGTTCCAATTGCTGTTTATATGAATGTTGATGCGGCATTAAACGGAAACACTTTGGCTTTTAGCGGAAGCCTTTTTGACAGCCACGCAAGCTTTAATGCAGTAGATTTTAGAAAGTCAGTTCAGAAAGACGGCTATGCTATTTCGGATATTTCCTATTCACAAAATACTATTACAGATGAAATATTATTAAAGACAGCATTACCAATTATTAATCAAAGGCTAATCGCAAACTATATCACAAAAGATGTAATACCTGTTATAGATGATGAGAAGTATGTATCAATTCTTGAAGAAATGGGCATAAACAACTATATAATTTATGATTTTGCCATAAAATCTTAGCTAACTATTGACAAGCGTATGGTGAAGTGATATTATGAATGTTAAAGAAAAATTCACCTTAGGGGAGTAGCTTATTCTTGGTGGTCAACATCATGTCAACTTTGTTGGCTGGTCATCAAGCCCATATTTTAGGGTAGCAAGACCTTCGGCAAGAACAAATTAGTTCTGTCGAGAGGTCTTTTTTCTAAATAAAATACTTTATATAAAAAAACAGGAGGCTAAAAAATGAAACATTACATTAGTAGTATTGATGATGTTTTCAAAGAAGTCAAAAGCACATCTCTGGGGCTTTCCACTGCTGAAGCTGAAAAAAGAATAGCTGAAAGCGGAAAAAACAAGCTTGAAGAGGGCAAAAAGAAGTCACTTGCAAAAAGATTGTTTGAGCAGTTTACCGATCCTATGATTATTATTCTTATTGCGGCAGCTATTGTTTCGGGAATAACCGCAGCATTTGAAGGCGAATTCCCAACAGATGTTATTATTATTTTAGTTGTTGTTATTGTAAATGCTATTCTTGGCGTTTATCAAGAGAGCAAGGCAGAAAAGGCTATTGAGGCACTTCAAGAAATGGCGGCGGCAACTTCAAAGGTTGTTCGTGACGGTAGAGTTGTTGAAATCAGAAGTGAAGAGCTTTGTGCAGGCGATGTAATTCTTTTAGAAGCAGGCGATGCAGTTCCTGCTGATGCAAGAATTATTGAAAGTGCAAGCCTTAAAATCGAAGAAGCAGCTCTCACAGGCGAGTCTGTTCCGGTTAATAAAATAATTGGAGCGATAGGGCTTGGCGAAGGTAAAGATATTCCACTCGGTGACCGCAAAAATATGATGTATATGGGCAGTACCGTTGTTTACGGGCGTGGTAAGGCTGTTGTTACAGGAATTGGTATGAACACCGAAATGGGCAAGATAGCAGGTGCATTATCGGCTGCTCAAGATTCGCAAACACCACTTCAATTAAAACTTTCACAACTTAGTAAAATTTTAAGCTATATCGTTCTTGGCATATGCCTTTTTATGTTTGGCTTTGGAATTGTAAGACAATATTTCACAGCTGGTATGTTAAACATCGACTTTTTGTTAGACACCTTTATGCTTGCAGTTTCGCTTGCTGTTGCTGCTATTCCTGAGGGGCTTGCAGCAGTTGTTACTGTTGTGCTTTCAATCGGTGTTACTAATATGTCAAAGAAAAATGCAATTATCAGAAGGCTTACAGCGGTTGAAACGCTTGGCTGCGCACAGATTATTTGTTCTGATAAAACAGGCACATTAACTCAAAATAAAATGACCGTTGTTGAGCATTTTGGTAGCGACGAAAAAATGCTTGCAAGGGCGATGGCACTTTGCACAGATGTAAACATTGATCCCGATGGAAATCTTGTCGGCGAGCCTACTGAGGCAGCACTCGTTGCATATGCTTTATCACTTGGCTTTAATAAAAACGATATGCTTAAAAATGCACCGAGAGTTGGTGAAGCACCATTTGACTCTATGAGAAAAATGATGTCAACAATTCACAAGAACAATGATAGCTTTTTACAGATTACTAAGGGCGCACCCGATGAAGTTCTTAAAAAGTGTCAATATATATTAAAAGGTGAAGAAGTTAAAGAAATTACAGATGATGACCGTGCTGAAATTATGAGTGCGAACAAGTCATTTGCTGATAAGGCACTTCGTGTTTTAGCTTGTAGCTTTAAAGTTCTTGAGGCAGTTCCTGATGACCAATCACCTGAAAACATTGAAAACGACTTAGTGTTCTGTGGACTTACAGGTATGATTGATCCTGTTCGCCCAGAGGTTAAAGCAGCTATTGAAGAATGTAAAGAGGCTGGCATCAGAGCAATTATGATAACTGGTGACCATAGAGATACCGCTGTTGCAATTGCAATGGAGCTTGGCGTTATTACCGATCCGTCACAAGCAATTACAGGCGCAGAGCTTGATGAAATTTCAGATGAAGATTTTAAAGAGGCTGTTACTAAATATTCTGTTTATGCTCGTGTTCAGCCAGAGCATAAGGTTAGAATAGTCAATGCTTGGCGTGCAAAAGGTATGATAACCGCTATGACAGGCGACGGAGTAAATGATGCACCATCAATCAAAAGTGCTGATATAGGCGTTGGAATGGGTATTACAGGCACTGATGTTACAAAGAATGTTGCCGATATGGTTCTTGCTGATGATAACTTCGCAACAATTGTAAGTGCTGTTGAAGAAGGCAGAAGAATTTATGACAATATCAGAAAGTCAATTCAGTTCCTGCTTGCGTCTAATCTTAGTGAAGTGCTTTCAATCTTCTTTGCAAACATTTTAGGCTTTACAATTTTAAACCCTGTTCATCTTTTATGGATAAATCTTGTCACTGATACTTTCCCTGCACTCGCACTGAGTATGGAAAAGGGCGAGAAAAACCTTATGAGCCGTCAACCGAGAAAATCAACTGATGGCGTTTTCGCAGGCGGAGTTGGTATTGATGTAGCATATCAAGGAATATTAGTTACCGTGCTTACTATTGCTGCATATTTCATAGGTCATTTCATTGAGTCAGGTGCGTGGGAAATTACAAATAGTCCTGACGGAATGACAATGGCATTCCTTACAATGTCAATGTGCGAAATTTTCCATTCAATCAATATGCGTTCACAAAGAGGCTCGGTGGTTGCTATGACCTTTAAGGGTAGCCACAACAAGTTTATCTTCTTGTCAACGCTTGTATCGCTTATAACAACAACAGCGGTTATATATGTGCCTTTCCTTAGCAAGGCTTTTGGATTTACACATATCAGCTTAGAAGAATATGCAGTAGCAATTGCACTTGCATTTGCAATAATTCCACTTGTTGAAATTATTAAAGCAGTTCAAAGAGCAATAAGCAAGAAAAAAGCAAACAAATAAAAAGCATAAAATTATAAAATCAGCCCCCAACAAATCAAAAGGTTTGTTGGGGGCGTTTTTTCGTTTCCTCGAAAAGCCTACGCTTCCTCTGGAGGAAGCTGTCGACCGCAGTTGACAGAAAGGAGGGAGCAAATCAGATAAAAGCAACTATAAAAACAATCGGTTTGACAATAAATGTTGTTTATGGTAACCTATGTGATAAATAATGATTTTAAGGTGGAAAACTATGTGGTATCAAACTGATTACAGACGAATTTTTATGGATATGCATTTAAACGACAGTGATAAGGAATACCTTTCTAAGCTTGATGTTAAAAGCTTTGTCGGAAGTTTAAAAGAGGCAGACGCTTCAAGTGTTGTTGTTAAAGCAAAATCTCATGTTGGGCTGCATTATTGGAAAAGTAAATACGGTAGAATGCATAACACCTTAAAAGAAAGAGATTTAGACTATGTTGGCGAAATGATAAAAGAATGTCACGCTAACAATATAAATGTAATATTATATTTTTCGCAAATGTATGATAATTACGCCTATGAAACGCATAAATCTTGGCGTCTTAAATATGTAAGCGGAGTAAGCTCTCGTTTTCCAAACGGAAAAAATAAAAGATATGGTCTTGTGTGTCCGAACAATCCTAAATATCAGAAATATTGCGAGGAAATTCTAACAGAGCTTGCAGAAAATTATGACTTTGAGGGTATCTTTCTTGATATGCCATTTTGGCCTGCAATTTGCTATTGCCCGAGCTGTCGCAAACGCTATTTAAAAGAAACAGGCAAAGCAATTCCAATAATTCAACGACTTGATAAGGATAGTTGGAAAGAATACATTAGCGTTCGTCAACGCTGGATACAAGAATATATGGAACATAACACGAAGGCACTTAAAAAAGTTAATCCAAATATTGCAATCGAGCATAATATGGCGGCAATTGGTCTAAATTGGGTTACAGGAAATACCGAGCCTAATTTTGAGGCATCAGATTATGCAGGTGGCGACTATTATGGTGGCTATTTAGAGCAAAGTTTTATGTGTAAATATTATAATAATATGACCATCAACAAACCGTTTTGCTATATCACTTCACGCTGTGACAGTAATTTGATTTTTCATACTGTTTCAAGAACGATGGAGGACTTGTTAATTCACTCAATGAATGCTCTTGTTCATAATGGGGCATATTCAATTTGCGATGCAATGAACCCTGACGGTACAATTACTGATAAAATGTATAAAGGCCCTATAAAAGAGGTTTTTGCAACAACCAAGCCTCTTGAAAAATATGTTTCGGGCAATATTAAAAGTGATGTTGCAGTTTGGTATAACACAGCTTACAAAGTCAACAGCAATTATATTAAATCGCCTCTTAATATTGCATCAATTTTAAGAGAAAAGAATATAGCCTTTGACATTATCGGAAGTAAAAATATCGAAGAAACAAAAGCTAAGGTAATTTCAATAAATGACGCTCAAAAAATTAGTGATGATGAAGTTTTAAGCTTGCAAAAATATTTAAAAAATGGTGGAAATCTTTTTATAACAGGCACTTTAGGCAACAACAAAAACCTTGAAAAGCTTGTTGGCGTAAAGGTAAAGGGAAACAGTGCATATACATATAGCTATTTAACTCCAACAGAAAAATTCAACTCATTAATGAAAGAATTCGATAAAAAAAGCCCTTATCCTATTGAACACTGTGCAATCGAAGCAGAGGTCATTGATAAAGATGTTGAAATTATAGCTACAATTTCATACCCTTATACGCTTCGCAGTAGCAGTGACTTTTCAGCAATTCATTCAGATCCTCCAGGCATACATACAAATTTACCAGGAATTACAAAGGTAAAAAGAGAAAATGGATATGTTATATGGGCTGCGTCACCGTTAGAGCTTACAGAGGCACGAAACTGCAAACAGTCAATTGCTGATATAATTTGTTCACTTATAGATGATGACAAAAGAGAGTTTTTCTCAAATGCTCCTGCGTTTGTAGAGATTGTGAAGTGGGAAAAAGAAAGTAAAACATATCTTGGAATTATAAATCAACAAAATGAAACACCGATTTATCCTATTAATAATATAAAAATCACATTAAATGAAGAATATAAAAGTGTAGAGCTTGTTTCACAAAAAACTTGCAATATTAATTGGACAGCAGACAGTGGAAAAACAGAAATCGAAATTCCAGCGCTTAATGTTTTTCATATTATCGAACTTGAATAAAAAAGCATTAAACTAAAAAAGCAGTTACACCGACAACTAAGTTAGTGTAACTGCTTTAATCATTGTATAATATGAATGCCTAAATTATTCTTCGTTAATTCCACAGCATTTTTTATATTTTTTGCCACTTCCGCAAGGGCAAGGGTCATTTCTGCCAGGTTTTTCTTTTTTTCTAACAGGCTGTTTCTTTTCACTGCCGTCAGTTGAACCGCTTGTAGCAGTGATTTTTGCTTGTTGCTCACGCTTAACATCTTCTTCAGTTCTGATTTGAACTGTTAGCATTCCAACAACCGTTCCTTCTTGAATTGCCTCAGTCATCTCGTCAAACATATCAAAACTCTCAAGTCTGAATGCAACAACAGGATCTTGTTGACCATAGCTACGAAGATAGATACCTCTTTTAAGTTCTTCCATAGCGTCAATATGTTCCATCCAACGATTGTCAACATTTTGAAGAAGAATTTTTCGTTGAAGTTCTTCCATAAGAGCCTCACCGTATTTTTCCGTTCTATCATTATAGAGTTTATCTGATTTATTGAGGAAGTATTCAAGATATTCATCAGAAGTTGAAATGTCTTTTAACGAATCTTCACCGATTGCCCAAGAAAGCTTTGAAAGCATTCCCTGAACATTCCACTCACTGCTTGAAACATTTGATGGGCAGAAAAAGCTAACCATATTTGTAAAGTAATCGTTAATCATCTTTTTGATTGTTGAAGTAAGGTCAACACCATCAAGGACTTTATTTCTTTGACCATAAATAACTTCTCTTTGCTTGTTCATAACATCATCAAAGCTAAGAACATTGCGTCGAGTTGCAAAGTTATTTGATTCAACCTTCTTTTGAGCGCCCTCAATAAGGTTTGAGAATACTTTTGCCTCAATTGGAAGGTCGCCAACTGATTTAAAGGTATCAAGAATATTAAAAAATCTATCTCCTGCAAAAAGCCTTAAAAGCTCGTCCTCCGCTGAAAGATAAAACTTGCTGCGACCTGGGTCACCTTGTCGGCCTGAACGCCCACGAAGCTGATTATCAATACGGCGTGACTCGTGACGCTCTGTACCAATAATGAAAAGACCGCCTGCTTCACGAACTTTTTTAGCCTCTTCTTTAAGTTCTTCTTTGTGCTTGTCTTCAAGCTCTCTGAACATTCTGCGTGATTCGATAATTTCTTCATCACTTGTATCTGCAAAGCCTGTTGCCTCTGCGATAAGCTCCTCAGAAAAGCCTTTTTTACGCATTTCTGATTTTGCAATAAATTCAGGGTTTCCGCCTAAGATAATATCAGTTCCACGCCCTGCCATATTAGTAGCAATTGTGACGGCACCGAATTTACCTGCTTGGGCGATTATTTCAGCTTCTTTTTCGTGGTATTTAGCATTCAAAACTTCATGCTTTATGCCACGCTTTTTAAGAGCCTTGCTAAGAGCCTCACTCTTTTCAATGCTGATAGTACCAACCAAAACAGGCTGGTTTACCTTGTTACATTCTAATATTTGTTCAATAATGGCATTAAATTTAGATTCTTCAGTTTTATAAAGAACATCGTCTTCATCGTTTCTAACCATAGGCATATTAGTAGGAATAGTAACAACATCTAAAGAATAAATTTCTTGGAACTCTGTGCTTTCAGTCATAGCAGTACCAGTCATACCTGAAAGCTTTTCATAAAGTCTGAAATAGTTTTGGAAAGTTATTGTTGCAAGAGTTTTTGACTCTCTTTCAACTTTAACGCCCTCTTTTGCTTCAATTGCCTGATGAAGACCTTCGCTGTAACGCCTACCGAGCATAATACGCCCTGTAAACTCATCAACAATTAAAACTTCACCGTCTTTAACAACATAATCAACATCACGCTTCATAACGCCGATAGCACGAATTGCCTGTTCAATATGGTGATGAATTGTTATATTTTCGGCATCCATAAGGTTTTCGATATTAAAATATCTTTCAGCCTTAGCAATACCGTTTTTTGTCATTGTAGCACTTTTGCCTTTTTCATCGACTACAAAATCGCCGTCTGCATCGACTAAGTCCTCAGCGTTGAATTTTGAATCAAGCTCAGTTACCTTAATCATTTTAAGGGTTTTAGCAAAAGAATCAGCAACCTTATAAAGGTCAGTCGATTTGTCGCCCATACCTGAAATAATAAGAGGAGTTCTTGCCTCATCAATAAGTATTGAGTCAACCTCATCAACGATTGCAAAGCTGTGACCTCTTTGAACTCTATGCTCTTTATAGGTAATCATATTGTCACGAAGATAGTCAAATCCCATCTCGTTATTTGTTCCATATGTAATGTCAGCGGCATAAGCTGCACGCCTTTCATCATTATCAAGGTCGTGAACAATAAGACCAACGGAAAGCCCTAAAAATCTATAAAGCTTACCCATCCACTCAGAGTCACGAGTTGCAAGATAATCATTAACAGTAACAATGTGAACGCCTTTTCCTGCAAGTGCATTAAGGTATGCAGGGAGAGTTGCAACAAGCGTTTTACCTTCACCTGTTTTCATTTCTGAAATTCTGCCTTGATGAAGAATAATACCACCTATAATTTGTACAGGGAAATGCTTCATTTTTAAAACACGGCTTGATGCCTCACGACAAACAGCAAATGCCTCTGGCAAAATATCATCAAGTGTTTGACCGTCTGATAGTCTTTGTTTAAATTCGTCAGTCTTTGCACGAAGCTCTGCGTCTGAAAGCTTTTGATATTCCTCATCATATGATAAGACTTTTTCTTGAATTGGCGTTACTCTTTTAACCTCTTTGCTTGAATAGTCGCCGAAAATTTTCTTTATAAATGACATCTAATTTATTCCTTTCCACATAGGTATAATACAATGCCTTATAGTATAGCACATTGTTAAAGAAAAATCACTATATTTTTTAAATATTACATCAAAAAGAAATTTGATTTCTATTATTATACATTGTTCTGTATCCGAGATATAAAGAGCCGAAAACCGAAAGGCATACGACACTGCAAATAGCTATCATAATCGCTATTTGATAAAGGATTGCAGTTGTTGGAAGTGTGCCTGAAAGAATTTGACCAGTCATCATTCCGGGCAGGGCAACAATACCCATTCCAAGCATTGAATTAAGCGTTGGTAAAAGTGCAGTTTCAATTGCTTGATTTACAAATGGGAGCAATATTTTTTGCGGTGTAACGCCAATATTTAAAAGAGCATTTATTTTATTTGCACGACCGCTAAAGCTTTCTTTAAAGGTTTTAACTCCAAGTGTAACGCCTGTCATAGCGTTGCCCATTATCATTCCGCTAAGAGGAATAACATATTGTGGATTAAACACACTTTCGCCGACGACGCAGGTAACAAAAAAAGCCATAATGCAAATTCCCGAAAGGGATAATGAAAAAGTAATTGCAAGTTTGAATTTTTTGTTTAAGCCCTTGTTTTTTGAAAGCACTCGATGAACTGCAAATACCGTCATTGCAATCAAATAGAGAATTGTAAAAGCAGGGTGGGGATTTTCAAAAATATATGTAAGAATAAGACCAGCAAGTATAAGCTGAACTGTCATTCTAAGGCTTGCAACAAGCAGCAATTTAGTCTGTTTGATTTTGCACTTTTTCATTATTGCGAGAACAATAATAAGAAGCAAATAAACAAGGAGGAATTGCCAAAGCTCTAATTTAACGATTTCTTTCACTGCTTTGCATCCCTTTCAAGAGTTATAACATTATCTGCATATTTTTCAGTCAAGCTTTTATCATGGCTTACAACCAAAAGGGTTATATCGTGACTTTTACAGAAATTTTTTATATTTAAAAGCATTTCATCAGAAGTCTTTTCGTCAAGAGCCGAGGTTGGCTCGTCAAGCATTATAACCTTAGGCATAAGCGATAAGCAAATTGCAATAAAAACTCGTTGCCTCTCACCGCCTGACATCAAAGTGCAGTCGGCATTTATAGGAAAGTCAATTCGGCAAAGGTCAATATATTCTTTTATCTTGTCTTTTGAAATCAATTCTTTTTCAAGATAACTATAATATTCTTTAAAATTTTCTTCAATGGTATTATCAAATAAAAAAATATTTTGGCTGACAAGAAGAACCTCTCGCCTAAGCTTAATTGTGTCAATTTCTAAAATTGATTTTCCATTATAAAATATTTCACCGCTGCTATTAGAAACCGTTGCATTAAAAAGCTTTAAAAGGCTGCTTTTACCGCAACCGCTTTCACCGACAATAAATGTTGCCTCACAGGCATTTATAGAAATGTCGGGATATTTTATAAGATTTTCAAATGTCACATTTCTTAGGGATAATATTTCTCTCAAACTTAAAGCCTTCTTTAATTGGTTTTTTCTGCTACCAAAGCATAGCTTTCTTTAATCATTAATTCAATTTGTTCTTTGGGAATTGTTTTGTCAAGAATAATTGAATTCCAGTGACTTTTATTCATATGAAATCCAGGAACTACCGATTTATAGGTGTTTCTCCAAAAATCAATCCATTCGGGCGATGCCTTAACATTAACCCAAACCTCACCATTTCTGTTTAAAATAAGGGCAAAAATTCTTTTATTTTTCTTGCATCTTATAGCAATAGTATCATCGTGAAAAGGGGCATCTTCATAGACACCCATAAATGAAAGGCAATATGAAATTACATCTTGCTTTGTCATTGTTCATCTTTCTCTCTTAGATAAATAAGCTTGTTAGTTGTTCCGGGAACTTCAACTGCTTTTATTTCAAAAAGGTCAAATGATTTAATAAATGTTTTGAATTTTCTATATCCAAAGTTGCGAACATCAAAATCAGGGTATCTTTTTTGAATTTTATGCCCTAAATCGCCAATAAGTACCCAGCCATCTTCATCAGAGGCTTCATCAACAATACTGATTATTGCATTTTTAATTTGTTTTAAATTTCCAAGTATTTCAGTATCATTTGTTTTTGCCTTTGCAACATCTTCTTTTATAATTGGTTCAGCTTTTGGCTTTGGCTTTTTAGAATTATTAGTAGCTGCGGGCTTTTGCACCTTTTTCTTATCTTCAACAGGCAAGGCTATATTAGCTTTTGCAAGCACATCAAGATATTTAAACTTGTTGCAAGCTGAAACAAATGGCTTAGGCGTTTTCTTTTCGCCCATACCGACAACAGCCATTCCAGATTCACGAAGCCTTGAGGCAAGACGGGTAAAATCGCTGTCGCTTGTGACCAAACAAAAACCATCTACATTATTAGAATAAAGAATATCCATAGCATCAATAATCATAGCCGAATCAGTTGAATTTTTTCCAACGGTATAGCCATATTGCTGAATTGGAATGACGGAATTTTCAAGAAGGACATTTTTCCAATTAGATAGCCCTGCTTGCGTCCAGTCGCCATAAATTCTTTTGTAGGTTGCAACACCGTCATTCGAAATTTCATCTAAAATAATTTTAATATATTTGTCTGAAATATTGTCGGCATCAATCAGCACTGCATATCTTTTTTCGTTTGCCATTTTATTTTCCGCCCTTTAAAATTATTTTGACTTTTTTTCCTTTTTAATAAGTTCAGGCTGAACTGCAACTGGTCTGTCTACCGAAAAAGATGAAGAAGTTTTGCTTGATTTCTTAGGCTTTTTTGTCTCTTTTTTAATATTTCTGTCACCCATTTTAATTACCACCTTTATTAATTTTGTATTTTAAACAATAAACACATCTCAAGAGATAAATAATTTTTGAAGAAATTTATAACTCTATTAAATGTATCCTACTTATCTTTAATTGTACCATTGCTACAACTTACAGTCAACACATTTTCCCCTGCAAACACTTTCACGCTTCCTCTGGAGGAAGCTGTCGACGGCAGTCGACTGAAGGAGGGAGCAAAACAGACACAAAAACAGAGCAGCGCTACTAAATTATAATAATAGTGTGTCAATGTTTTAGTGGTATAACATATTTAAAATTTGCAAGTTAAGCGTCAAAAAGCGATGCAAACAGCTAAGCTATAAAATTATGCGCAACGCTTATGAAAAGCAATTTCTCACAAGCATTACGCATAAAAACTATTATATTGATATTAGAGAGTTAAGCTTATTTTATTATAGCCAGAATTCAAATAATCTTGCAAAGGAATTAAATGCTATTTGAGTACTCACATCAGTGTATTTAGGGGTTAAAAACGAATAGACCTGTGCAAAATTAACCAAGATGCACATAAATGTTGCAAAAGTGAAAAAGTAGGCTGCAATTTTTAAAACCCTTTCATTTTTTTCAGCGGTTATAAGAACAAACGCTATTAGTAATGCACCAATAATCATCTGCCATGAGAAATCTGCATTATATCTAATAGCATATCCGCTTTCCCAAACAGAAGAAATTATAATAAGCGGAGCTACAATGCAGGTTGAAATAAATAAAACAGCTACTTCTTTTGATTTTCCTATAATGCGATAGGCTTTCATAGCAAACATATAGAAAAACATCGGTAAAGCTCTGAAAAATATGCCAATAGAAATGCAATCGGTAAGAACATCGTCAACATAATAGAACCCGTTTACATTCAAGTTATTAAATTGAGAAGAAACAAAGGGGAAGTGTATCGAGGGTGAAGGCATAGCAAATAGGAATGCAAAAAGGCTTAAAAAGACAAATGCAATATGGAATTGTGAGGAGGTAAAGTCATTAATTGTAAGCGAATATTTAATTCCAAAATCAAATATTGAATTAAATCTAAGATAATTGTAAATCATTTGTATTGAGCCGAAAAATGCAAACGGAGTGAGGGAACAAAGCAAATATTTAATTGTTTTTGGAGCATTGCCCTTAACTTTTTTAAGCCCAAAGAAAATAAATAAAAGAGCGACAACACAGTAGACAGCGAGGGTGGGGCGACAAAGCACCGCAAGTGAAAGGAATGTTGCACTGCCAAACAGACGCCAAAGTGACAGCTTGCCATCACCTACGACATTTGAAGATATTAAGAAACAGGCGCCTGCTAAAACGCAGGCAAATCCCGATGAAATTGCAATTTCATAAAACATCGGTCTTGCAAGACTAAACCATATTCCTGACGAGAACTGAATTATTATAAGCCCCATAATCATAAAATTAAGTGGCAACTTAGGAAACCATTTTTTAACTATCAACATATATAGCTTTGTTAAAAGAATTATTCCAATGGCTGCAAAAAGAAAAACAGCCCAAGTTGTGGGGAAATAGGAACCAGTGATTATATGGTATGGCAAAAATAGAAAAACCACAGGAGCAATACCATAATATGAATAATAGTTGCCTTCATATAAGCAATGGTCCCAAAGAGCAACAATACTTTTAGATTCTCGTTCAGCCCTGTCATAAGGATTATCAAGGCTTAAAAGTTCTTCTGAAGGCTTTTCAATAAGAGAAACCTGACCTGCTTCAAAGGCATCAACAAGTTCTTTCGTCATTTGATTAGAACTATCTGACATAAAATTCTTGTTAGAAGCAGTGGTAAGTAGGGAAAACATAATTAATATGATTGTTAAACCTATGGTTATAAATTTTGTAAACCTTTTTGAGGATTCAAAGGGTTTCTTCATCATATTAGAATTAATCAACAAATAAGCAAGAGTGGCAATTCCAAAAAGAAGAAGAACACGCATTATTGAAAAATGAAAGGGAATACGCTCGTTAATTTTAATGCTATTAATAGTTATAGTTGCATCTGTTGGAACTTCAAAACTAAGACTAAGACTTTTTATGTCACCCGAAAACTGGCAAGTGGTATGCATACTTTTTTTGTTACCGTTTATAATCGTCATAGACGCAAGCCCAGTTCGATATTGACGCGAAGTACTCTCAATAAAATCTATGCTTGTTTTCAAAGTAGAAATTTCACCCGAACAGGTTAAATCGACAAATATGGTATTGACAGGCTGATTTATATTATCAAATTCAAGCTTTGTTGCAGTGTTTTCAATGCTTGTTAATGTTCCATTTAAATTTTGTGTAAAGGAATAATTGCCTTTAAGCGGTAATTTATAAGGTTCACTATTTTTCCCTAAAAGATAAAAAGAACTTGCGTTAAACACAAATGTTTCGAGTAGTAAAATTATTATGAAACTCACAAGACAAAATACTTGTGGCTTTTTGAGGTTAATTTTTCTCATTTAGAAGGTCCTCTTTCCAAAACGACTTGCAATTTACGAACATAAATAATTATAACTTTTTTACTCTCTTGTGTCAAATAAAATGCTTTAAATAAAACAAAAAAGGGTGGATATAAAACCCGCCCTTTTTAAGATTAATTTAATGTGTCTATTATTGAAGATAGCTTGCAAGTGTAGAATACAGAACATTTGGTTCAATTGGCTTTGCAAGGTGGGCATTCATTCCTGCATCAAGCGACTTTTTAACATCTTCAACAAATGCGTTTGCAGACAGTGCAATAATAGGAATAGTTTTAGCATCAGCCCTATCGAGCAGTCTTATTTCTTTTGTAGCTTTAAGCCCGTCCATAACAGGCATTCTTATATCCATAAGAATAAGGTCGTAAGTGCCTGCGGCTGCATCTTCAAACATTTCTTTAGCTATGATACCATTTTTTGCAACTGCTACCGTCGCACCCTTTGACTTTAGAAGCTTGCTGATAACTAATACATTAATATCGTTGTCTTCTGCAATAAGAATTGATTTTCCTTCAAGAGTAACATTAATTATTACTTCGTGATGTAAAGTTCTACTTTCTTTAGTTTCGTCTGACTTGTCAAGTTCTATGCTAAACGAGAAAATACTGCCTTTATTGACATAAGTTTCAACTGCTAATTTTCCACCCATTAGGTTGACGATTGCGTTAGAAATGGCAAGACCAAGCCCCGTGCCTTCACGCTCTTCAAGTCTATCCTCTCTTTCAAAAGCAGAGAAAATTCGCTTTAGATTTTCTTCTTTTATGCCATAGCCTGTATCTCTTACAGAGAACTTTAGCTTAACGGTTTTTTCTGTTTCTGAAAGCTTTTTAACTGAAAGGAACACATCGCCATCAGGTTTATTGTATTTAATGGCATTTGAAAGCAGATTTATTAAAACTTGTTTAAGCCTAAGCTCATCACCGATAACAAAAACTTCTAATTCTTCAGAATATTCTGTGATAAGGTTGACATTATTTTGCTGTGCTTCAACTTTATAAATACTTTTAATATCGTTAATCATTTCATAAAGATTGAAAGTCGAAGGAGTGATTGTCATCTTGCCCTCATTTATTTTTGACATATCCAAAACATCATTTATTATCATCAAAAGATGTTTGGCTGATGAATGAATTTGTTGAACAGTGTCTTTTGCCTCATCAAGATTTGCACTCTCAAGATATTGGCGTTGCATTTCATTAAGACCGATTATTGCATTAAGCGGAGTTCTTATTTCATGTGACATATTCGAAAGGAATTGCGATTTAGCTTCATTTTGCAATTTTAAAACTTTAGCTTTAGACTTGTTCTTTATAATATATACTGCTATTAAGGTGGCTATTGCTGCCGCAAATAAAGCAAATACTCCAAACAATAATGGATAAAGCCGAATATATTCATTAACTGATAATGGGGCGGTGCTTGAATCAAATTCATCTAATAAAAAGCTGAAAATTTGGTTTTCTTCAATTGAATTAATTGCCCTGTTGAAAATTGTCAAAAGTGTAGTATCTTCGACATCGGTGAGGGCAAAGCTGAAAATTTTTGAATTCTCGGGCAATTGCATAGTAATAATATTTGGGAAAGACCATTTAGACAAATAATAACTGACAGAATAGCTGTTTGCATATCCATAATCTGCCTTGCCACTGTCAACAGCGGCGATACATTCTTTTAAGGTGTCATAATATTGAATATTCCCAGTTGGCAGCGAGGTCACATTAATCGCACCTTTTGGAAGTGCCAAAATTTTGCCTTCTAAATTTTTAATGTCAAGGCTTCGTTTTGAAAAAGCAGTGGTTTCTGTTTCAATATATGGCTTGCTTAGCACCAGCCCATTTTCTCTTGCAAACTTATAATCATCTGGAACTCCTAAAATCACATTGATTGATTTTTCGGTAATATTTTCGGGTAATGTTTTAGAGGTATCTCTATCAACAAACTCAAATTTAAGACCAGTTTTTTTGCTTATATCATTAAGCAGTGAAACAGAAATTCCCCTATATGCTTTTTTATTTATGTATTGAAATGGTGCGGCTTCTGTTGCTATTAGCACTTTTATTGGCTGTGACTTTGCAATATAACTTTTTTCATCTCGTGTCAAACTAAAAACACTTTTATTAGAAGAAAAATATTGCTTGTAAAGATTGGTTCTAAAATATGGATCTGATTTTTCTATATTTGCGATAGCACTGTCAAGCCTTGCTGCTAAAGCGTCATTCCCCTTAGTCAGTGCGAAATAATAAGGAGAGCCATCAAATTTTTCAACAACCTTTGTACCCTTTACTTTGCTTAAATCCACACCTAAAATAGCATCAACATCTCCGCTAAAAAGAGAAGCTTCAAGTTCCTGGGCAGTGTTATATTCGGTTATAGCAGTATTGAGATTATGAGCAGTACAAAACTTTTTAAATTCAGCTACTCTTGTTTTTGCAGCCGACCTAACGCCAACCTTTACGCTTTCGGTTGTAGCTTCGGTGAAATTCGTTTCGTTATAGTTTACATTGGTTTCAAGCACCGAAATTGTAGAATATGACTTCCCATAACAGCTATTTGTAAATGTGAATTTATCCTGTGTATGTACATTTTTAACAATTCCGCTAAGAATGTCAATTTCTCCGCTTTCGAGCATTTTCAATAGGGCTTCAAGCTGTGAATTAAGGTCGCCTTCAGGGGTAACAAATTCACATTCAAAGCCTAAAAACTGCGAAACCTTTTGAATATATTCATAACTGTATCCTGAATATTGCCCTTCTTCATCTTTCCAAGTCAGGCCCTCTTGAAGTGGATAGCCAACACGAATTTTCGTTTTTGGTTCACCAGCATAAACCCTTGCAGATGCAGCAGAGGCAAGCATTGTAAGTGAACACATCAATATGCAAAAAGAAATTATTATGCTTACAAATTTTTTCATAAATCTATCACTCCATTCGTGTTTTGGTTGATGAAAAAGGCTAAAGTATCAAATAATTTTTGCGGTTCTATTGGCTTTGCAAGATGAGCATTCATTCCTGCTTTAAGCGACTTTTTAATATCTTCATCAAAAGCGTTAGCGGTCATTGCGATTATAGGAACTTTTTTACAGTCAGTTCTTTTTAAATTTCTTATAGCGCTCGCTGCCATCAGACCGTCCATAACAGGCATTCGTATATCCATTAAAACTGCGTCAAAAAAGTTTTCTTTTGAATTTTCAAAAGTCTCGACACCCAATTTTCCATTTTGTGCGGATACAACAGACATACCTTTAGAGGTAAGAATTCTTGTTGCTACTAAAATATTTAGCTCGTGGTCTTCAACTAACAATATGTTTTTAGCAGAAAAGTCAAAATCTTTTAAGCTTTCATCATTTTGCGGTATGCTCTGCTCGATTGCTTTTTTAGTACAATATTTTAAAGAAATCTCGACTACAAAGGTACTGCCTTCGCCTAAAACACTATTAACAGTTATTTGACCGCCCATTAAATTAGCTAAATTTTGAGAAATCGCAAGCCCAAGTCCACTGCCGCCATAATTTGAAGTGATACCATTATGTTCTTGAGAAAAAGGAGAGAAAATAGTTTTAATAAAGCTTTCACTAATTCCAATGCCAGTGTCACTGATTGTAAATCTTAGCCTTGCACGACCTTTTTTTCGGCTAAGTTGCTCGGCAAAAAGTTTAACACTTCCGCCCGCCGGAGTGAATTTAACTGCATTTGACAAAAGATTAATTAAAATTTGCTCTAATCTTATGTTATCGCCAATATAGCATTTTCCGCAATCGTCTGAAATTATAGTAGAAAAAATTACTCCCTTTGGAATTGCGGTTGAATTTATAATAGTGGTAATTCCATCAATAAAATTATGAAAATCTATTCGCTCATCAATTAAAGTTATTTTTCCGCTTTCAATTCGGGACATATCTAAGATGTCATTAATAAGCGAAAGCAAAAATTTTGATGCAATCTGCGATTTGTCGACGCATTCCTTAACAAAATCGGTATCGGTTGCTTTTTCTTTGGCGATAGCGGCAAGCCCCATAATGGCATTCATAGGAGTTCGAATTTCGTGGCTCATTCTTGATAAAAATTCGGTTTTTGTAAGATTTGCTATCCTTGCATCGTCTAAAGCTCTTTCTAATTTTTTTTGCTGTGCCTGTTCTTGCATAAACAAGTTGGTAATATCACTTCTTGTATGCAAAATCATCTTAGCGTCTTTATTAATATATGAAAATTGCATTTTCTTTTTTCTGATTTTTCCGTCTTCAATGATACTGATAACGGTTTCATAAACATCTTTTTTCTCAAGTTTCATAAAAATATGTTCAAGAGAAACTTTCCTTAAAATTGTTTCTCTTTCTTTTTCCATAACACAGCTTTGCAAATAAGAATTTATCTCTTTTTGATAATCATTACAAAGAGCTGGCGGTAAATTTGAATCAAGACCATTTGTATACATAGTATAGCTATTTTTTTTGCCATTAATACACATTACAAAGTCATAATCATTAGTAATAACAGAGCTTATAAGAGTTTTAACCATTTGCTTTTCGGTTATATCATTTATATATGAGAAAGCTTCAATGTCGCCCGTTTTTGGATTTTTCATAACATTAATATGAAGCTGGAGCCATAGATACTCATTATTGCCTGCGTCATATTTATAGGTCATATCCCAATCGGTTTTACCCATATAAAAGCCATCTATTAAGCTTTGGATATTAAACATTTTTGAAAATTCTTCTTTTTTATCATCACCAATAATATGTGCAAGTGTAGCCTCATAAATCGATTGAGTAGTGGTATAAATAAAAGTATCTCTGTTAATCGGAAGCTTGTTTTGAAGCTCTATAACCTTGTTTTGGGTTAAATTGAAATTATATGATGCCTCAGTGCTTTTAAGAGCCAAACTTTTATATAAAAGCTCATTATTATATCTGCTTTCAAGGATTTTCATTTCGGTTAAGTCTTCGCCAACGCCTATTGCCTCTATTGGAATTCCTTTTTCATCAAAAACAGTTACATATTTAATCTGTTGCCATTCTATGTCGACAAGGTTTTTGTTAAAATGGATTATTGCATTAGACTCTTTTTCGCCATTTTTTATTTTGTTATGAAGTTCAAAGTAATCATTTGCACTTTCAGGCATAACCATACCTGAGTCAACAAGAGTTTTATAAGAGCATATTGGGAATTCGCCAAAACCAAGACTTGTAGAAATGCCATTTCCATCATAAAGCATATCGGTTGCAACATTAAAACTCCACATAGAAATATTAGAGTTTTTGAGTGCGATTTGGAACTTGTCTTTTGCCTCTTTAAGCTCGTGTTCTTTCTTTTTTAAATCATCGGCATCAATAAAGACAGCACAGATAATATGCTTACCGTCAGCTATCATTGTAGTGGCTAAAACATGAATCCATTTATATTTATTATTTTTTTGTAATAGGCGATATGTAAATTCTATTTTTCGGTTTTCTCTTATTCCTGCTAAAATTTCATCATACAGCGGTTTTCTGTCTTTATAATAAATAACATCTAAAGATGAATTTTCAATTGCTTTAAAATATTCTTCCCGTGTCATTCCACAAAGTTCGCAAAGCTTGTCGCTGATGTAAAGTGGAGTAAAATTTTCATCAAGGCGATAAGTTCCAACGCCACCAGGGATTGAATTTACAAGAGTTTCAAATTTTTCGCTTTCAAAACGCAATTTTTCTTTTATAAAAGATATAGGGCGATATTCGTCATCATTTTGTAGAATAGAAGATAAAGAAGCGTGAGCTGAACATATTTTTAGCTCATCGCCCTCCTCCTGCCTTATGGCAAGGGAAAACCGTAGGCTTATAACCGCTTCTTGAGTGTCGCTTGCAGTTAAACCTAAAGTTCCGGTAATAGCACAGGCATCACCAGAAATATTAACCTCTTCAAGTTCTTTAAAATCAACAGCATATTTAATATTATCGGCATTAAACTCGTCAGCTAAAAGTTTTAATACACTATCTTTACCATAGGCTCTTTCTTTATTTGAAGTTCCTGTCCATAAAATATCGTTTGAAAGAGTTTCGGCGGTTTTTTCTAAATCACGCTCAACTAAATAAGCATTAATAAATTTTAAAGCAAGGTCTTTACCGTTAATATTTTTTTTATTCATATTAATGCTACCTTTCTGTAAATATAATCAAGTTTATAATTAATAATCTTTACAATATCTTTACGGTTTTTAGCCAAGAAAATACAAAGTGCGACAGCATTCCAATTTATTGTAATTATGTACTATTTTCAGTAAAAAGTCAATGCTTATTAGTATAATATCCACTAAAATATTGTTTATAGTCGAAATTAAACTATAAATCGAACTTAAAAGCACCTTATACAGTTTGTTAGAATATGATGTATTAATCAAAACTGTAAATTGGAGATAATTATATGATAAGAAAATATGAATTAAAACCACAAAAAGAAGACTATCGTGATTATAAAATTACTTTTGGCGTTTTTAAAGAAACACCTGTAAAGGTGGATTTGCGTAATATTTGCCCCCGTGTTTTTGACCAAGGGGCGCTCGGTAGCTGTTCTGCTAATGCAGGCGTTGCGGCAAGAATGATAATGAGCAATGTAAAGCCTCCGCTGTCACGCCTTTTTTTATATTATAAAGAGCGTGAGCTTGAGGGAACAACAGGCGAGGACAGTGGTGCTACAATGCGAGATGTTTGCAAGGCACTAAAAAAATATGGGGTGTGTAAAGAAATTTTTTGGAGGTACAATATTGAGAATTTTGCAAAAAAGCCAAGATTAATACCTTCTATTCTGGCATTAAGATTTAGAATTTCTTCATATATGAGCTTTGACGGTGACCAAAATCCCGATAATATATCACAGGTAAAGCAATATCTTTTTTTAAAAAATCAACCTGTTTTAGTAGGCGTTCAAGTTTATGAAAGCTTTGAATCAGAAATTGTATCTTCAACAGGCTTTATCCCAATACCTAATGAGAAAAAAGAACAGCTTTTGGGAGGTCATGCAATGCTGATTGTTGGATATGATGATAAAATACAATCATTCATTGTAATGAATAGCTGGGGAAATTCGTGGGGAGATAATGGATATGGTTATTTGCCATATGATTTTGCAAGGCTTAATTATGCCTTTGACTTTTGGGTTATAGAATAAAAAACGAGCCATACAGCTTAATTGCTATATGGCTCGTAACATTTTGATTTTATTTCTTAACTTTTTTAGAATATTTTGTGAGATAGACAAATCTCATAATGCGAGTTTCAATAGGGCTGATTGCTTTTCCTGTTCCAAAGAGCCTTGAACCAACTTCAGTTTTACAGCCTTTATCCATAACCATTTCAACTGCTGCTGCGTCATATTCAGTTCCTGCAACACAAATAGCACCGTTTTTATTAAGAAGAACAGCGTTTCTGCCCTTTAAAGCCTTAACAACTTTTTTAGCTGTTTTCAAAGTGTTGTTTGGATTAAAGGTAGCAGATTTTACAGTAACGCCAACAAGCTGTGCAAAATCATCAAGTAGTGGCTTCATTGTTTTTCCCGATTGAGAAATAGCCATCATTGCAGGAGTTTTTGAATGAACAACATAGTTGACATCTTTACGCTTTTTATAGATGGCTCTGTGAAGCTCGGTGCAATCAGGATAACTTGTGCCTGCAACAAGCTCGCCCGATTTAATATCAATTCTTGTAATTAAATCAGTATCTTCTTCAACTGCACTTATATTGAAAACACTACCGTCACGCTCACTGTTGCAAGCGGTGAAAGGAACTGCTTTAGACATTTTTGAACTAACGCCAATTTCATTTCCGAATTTGCTACTTATATAATCGCAAATTTCATTAAAGTTTTCAGCGGTTTTACCTGTAAGCTCAGTGTATTTATTATAAATATAATCATCGCACACTTTTTCAAGCTCAGAGGCTACATTAAATGCATCTTCATAAGAAGTACCCATACAAAGAGCGCCGTGATGAGCCATAATGATAGCTTTTGCATCGCTTCTCATAATTGCAGCTACAACGCCAGCACGAAGCTTTCCTGTTCCAGGAAGCCCATAACCTGCAAGAGGAATTTTGTTGCCGACAATCGTTGCACTTTTTGGAGCAACCGCTGTAATATCTGAACCCAATGCACTGACAACAGATGCCTGCATTTGATGGGTATGAATTACAAAATTGATTTCAGGTCTAAGCTTATAGCTTTCTGCGTGAATTCCTTTTTCAGAAGATGGTTTAACATCACCATCATATTCTAAATCAGCAATGTTGACAAGAACGATTTCATCAGCAGTTAAATCTTCATAAGCACGACCACTTGGAGTGATAACGAATTGAGTATCGCTTATTCTGCAAGAAATATTGCCCCATGTACGAGCGATAAGCCCAGATGCGACAACCTCTTTACCTGCCTTTATAACGAGTTCTTTTGCTTCTAATATATCCATTATATGTCACCTCTTAATTTAAGATAATAGGGGGCAGACAAAGTGAAAATCTAAATAGAGAATGCACCCTGCCTGCCACTCAATTTTTAATTATTCAGCAGCTTTAATTGAAACATTTGCAAATACTTTATCAAAGCAAGCAAGTGCGCCATCAATCATCTTAGGAGTGTAAGCAGCTGAAGTGTACATACGGTTGCCTGCGAGAGTAACAAGACCTTCTGCCATATAAGCAGCACCCATATGCTCCATTTCTTTCTTTCTTTCGCTTGTAGCATCAAGAATGCCAGGGATTTGCCAAGGCTTAGACCAGTTGATTGAATAGTGCATTGTTCCAACTGTATCAAGATGGCAAATTGAGCCTTGATTATAGCAAACAAATGGAAGCCCATATTTTGCTGTAAGATCTTGAAGACCTGCTGTGATACGGTCACCCATAGCTCCTGCCTTTTGGCAAGCGTTAGTTCTTTCGATTTCTTCAAGAGTATAATAACCTGCAACGCATGAAATAGGAGTTGCAGCCAAAGTACCGCCGATAAGAGCCTTCTTAACTTTTGTTCCACCGTCAAGACCAGCACCGAGGTATCTCATATATTCTTTTTTACCGCCAATTCCGCCTGCACCAGGGTATCCGCCTGCAATAACCTTGCCGAAGATTGTAAGGTCAGGAGAAACGCCGAAATAGCCTTGCGCACAAGCCATACCAATACGGAAGCCTGTAACAACTTCATCAAATATAAATAAAGCGCCATATTTGCGACAAAGTCTTTCAGCACCCTTAACATATTCAGCAGAAATAGGTGTTGTTCCACTTTCAGGGCCAACAGGCTCTAAGAAAAGAGCAGCAGTTCCGCCATTAAATTGGTTCATTCTAAATCTTCTCTCAAGAGCGTCAAGGTCATTTGGCATAACTTCTTGAGTGTGTTTAAAGCAGTAAAGTGGAATTCCCTTTGCCTGTGTGAATTTAGTTCCAGCTGCACGAATGCCATATGCAAGTTGGTCAGACCAACCGTGATAAGCACCGCCCATTTTAACTATATTTTTATTTTTTGTAGCAAGTCTTGCAACACGAACAGCAGCCATACAAGCCTCTGTTCCTGAACCAAGCATTCTGAACATATCAACAGTTTCAACACTGTCAGAAATTTTCTTTGCAAGCTTATATTCAAATTCATGGAAAAGACCAGTTGAAGGGCCACAAGTATTAAGAAGGTCAATAACCTGCTCACGAACTTCTTTAGGATTAGAGCCTAAAACAGTAGGGCCACCGGCTTGAAGGAAGTCGAAATATTTATTTCCGTCAATATCATAAAGATAAGCACCTTCAGCTTTTGTAAAAACAAGTGGGAAAGGATAGTTAAATGCGAGGTTATGTTGAACTCCGCCGGGAATGATTTGTTTAGCTTCGTCAATCATTTCTTTTGACTTTACACATTTTTTACCATAATAATCTTCTTCATAAGCCTTAAGAGCATCAGGTTTTATTGTGTAAATCGGTTTTGAAATAAGTTCGTCAAGCTCTTTGTTGACTGCGTCAGCATCGTTATACTGTGTAATACCAAATCTTGTGTCCATTTTAATTCCTCCGTTAAATTGTTTTATTATAACTCACAAATGCACTCTGCATAGATGGTGAATTACGGTTCACTTGTAATTATAGCATATTTTTTTTCTATGTCAACGGATATTTTTGACAAATTTTTTTACTTGCCACAAACAAATAGATGATTTTTAACTAAAATATTTTTTCATAGTTAATAATCATCTATTGTTATACATTATGTATGCGAATAGTTAAATAAAAGCACTATATAATGAATAAAAAGCAAAAAATCCTGCGTCTTAATTAGGGTGTAAAACTTTTGCACATTTTTTTGTGCAATTTAACCTTTTTTACTTAATATTTAAATATTCACTTTTTTTCTTTTACAAATTGTACAATTTGTGTTAAAATAAAGTTTGATTTAACCACTGAACGAAAATTCACCCTAACATATAGAAAAGAACGGTGTATAAAATGGACTTGCAAAATCATCATAAGCCAACCTTTGACAATATTTCTCCCGAAAAACGAGAACGCATAATAAAAGCTGCAACAAAAGAGTTTGCAATCAAAGGATTTGACAATACAAATATAAATACAATTGCTAAAAAGGCAGATGTAAGCGTAGGTTCACTTTACAAATACTTTGAAAATAAGCAAGATTTGTTTTTGACTATCATTCATTATAGTATTGCAAGAATGGAAGAGCTTCTCAATGTGCTTGCAAGAAGTGAAGATGACATTCTTATTAAGGTTGAGCAAATTATTCGTGAAATTCAAGAGTTTTCAAAAGAAAATGGAGAGCTTATAAAACTTTATAATGCTATGACGGGTGAAAACAATCCTCGTTTTGCCTCGCAATTTGCTTATGAAATGGAAGCAATAACCGCAAAGATTTACAGAACTGCTATTGAACAGGCTAAAAAGACGGGCGATGTTCGTGAAGATTTAGACTCTGCCTTTGCTGCTTTTCTTCTTGATAATTTGTTTATGACATTGCAGTTTTCATATTCGTGTGATTATTATAAAGAGAGATTTAAAATTTATGTCGGCAATGACATAGCAGAGCGTGATGATTTTGTCATCGAACAGAGTTTAAAGTTCATTAAATCGGCATTTAAAAAGCCTACAAATAAATAACAAAACTTTCGGAGGGAATTTTTATGATTAAACCAATCTACACAATTGCCTATGATGTTGGCACGACAGGGGTTAAAACCTGCCTTTTTTCAATAACAGATAAAATTGAACTTCTATCTGCTGCGAGTGAAGGCTATAATCTTTATGTTATGCCTGACGGAGGTGCTGAACAAAATCCTGATGAATGGTGGGATGCTATGATAAAAAGCACCAAAACCGTTTTTTCAAAGGTTAAAATTGATAAAAAGGATATAACAGGAATTTCTTTTTGTTCTCAAATGCAGGGATTGGTGCTTGTTGATAAAGATGGCAAGGCTGTTAGAAACGCAATGAGTTATATGGACCAAAGAGCAAGGGATGAACTGAAAAGTGGGCTTGCTTATGGCCCGCAAATAGCAGGGGCAAATGTTCCAAAGCTTCTTAAATCACTTGCCGTAACAGGTGCTGTTGCAGCGTCTGTAAAAGATCCAGTTTGGAAATATAAGTGGGTTGAGGCTAACGAGCCAGAGGTTTTTTCACGAGTTCATAAATGGTTGGATGTTAAAGAATATTTAATTTGCCGAATGACAGGCGAATTTGTTATGACTCAAGATTCAGCTTTTGCAACGCTTCTTTATGATATTCGCAAGGGTAAAGAAGGTTGGAGTTCTAAAATTTGTAAAATGTATGGTGTTCAAGAAAAACATCTTGCTAAAATCATTAAATGTACTGATAGAGTTGGCCCTCTCACCAAAAAGGCAGCGAGCGAATTAGGGCTTGAAGAAGGAACTTCTGTATTCGGCGGTGGTGGAGATGCTTCTTTAATAGGAGTTGGTGCAGGCTCAGTCGATGTTGGAGATACTCACATTTATTCAGGTACTTCTGGTTGGGTTTCAACTGTTGTCGACAAAAGCGTTGTTGATGCCTCTGCAATGATTGCTGCAATTATTGGTGCGAGAGAGGGATATTTTAATTATTTTGCAGAGCTTGAAACGGCTGCAAAATGTGTTGAATGGGTAAAAGACCATCTTGCACTTGATGAAATAGATATTTATCTTGACAAAAGTCATAATTTAAAGCATCATAAAGAAGACAGAGAAACAGTCTATACAAACTTATATGATTATATGATGGCAATCGTTGATACGGTTCCACCTGGAAGCAATGGAATTGTATTTACTCCGTGGCTTCACGGAAACAGATGTCCGTTTGAAGATCCTAATGCAAGAGGAATGTTCTTTAACATAAGCCTTGAAACGGGAAAGTCGGAAATGATAAGAGCTGTTCTTGAGGGCGTTTGTTTCCATATGAGATGGATGCTGGAAACAGAGGCGAAAAAAATCAAAACATCAAATACAATCCGTTTTGTCGGTGGTGGGGCGTTATCTGATGTTACCTGCCAAATAATGGCGGATTGTACAGGAAGAACGATTGAAACTGTTGACAGCCCACAAAATATAGGTGCAGTCGGAGCGGCAGTTACTATCGCAGTTGGAATTGGTTTAATAAAAGACCTTGGCGAAGCAAAAAGGCTTATACCAACAGCAAAATCTTTTGTGCCAAATATAAAAAATAGAGAAATATATGACAAGAATTTTAGCGTGTTTAAAGATTTATACAAAGCAAACAAGAAAAACTTCAAAATATTAAACGGTTGATTTAAAAGTTCAATTAACATGGAGGAATTACAATGAAAAAACAGGTAGTTGCAATTATTTTAGTTATGGTTTTGGTTATTACAACCTTTGCCGCTTGTGGGAAAAAATACAAAATGTTCACCGACAAGGATGGTATAAAGCACCCAATGGTAACAGATGCAGAAGGCAATACTGTTAGAAATCCTGATGGAAACATTGCTGTTTATCAAACAGATAAAAATGGTGAGGTTGTTACCGATAAAGACGGAAAAGATGTAATAAATGGTATTAGATTTCCTGATTACATTGTAGACGGTCAATTGATAGAAATGAAAGACTTTAAATTAGAGCTTTCAAAAGAGTGGGTTATCGAGGGAAAAGAAGCAAAGCGTAAGGATAGTACCATAATAATGACCTTTGAACTTCGTGATACCTTAACTTTTAATGATGCATTAAAGGCAAATACAGATGGTTTTCAAGATTCTGCAGATGGGAAAATAAAAGTAGAAAAATCTGAAGAACAAGCAGCAATCCCAGGCATGGAAAAAACAGCTCGCCAAAAAATAATAATTACAAATTCAGAAATGCCTGAAGAAGGTATGTATATAGAAAATTATGTTTTTCAAATTAATAGCCGTGTTTACCAATTAGGCTTTATATGTAATGAAAAAGATAAAGATTTAATGGATTTCGCAACTATATTTGAAGCAATCAAAGTTAGATAAATAAAACCAAAAAAATGCTCGATAAGATAATTAGTCTTATCGAGCATTTTATTATTGTAAATAACGATTACATTGGAGGCATAGGGCCTGCTTGGCTCATTGCCTGTGCAAAAAAACCAGGTTTCTTTTCTTTTTTTGGTTTATATGGTGGTGGGTTTAAAAGCTTTTTCTTTTCAGCTTTTCCCTTAGGAGTTGCGAGAAATTTGTTTACAAGAAGTGCAACATCACGAAGGTCGTCGCACATATATGCGGTTGCAGTTTCGCACAGTGCAGAGTCGTTATTCATTTCACCGAGGATAGTCACAGCAATAAGACCTTGGGTATCGCCTGTACCGTTTTCGTATAAATCATTAATAATTTTAAAAAGCTTTGTAACTTCTTGCTTTTGATTTCTGCGAATTGTATCAATAATTAAAGAATTTGCAGTTTTTGTGAAAAATTCTTCTGGTAAAAACTCAGGGAACTCGTCAAGATGCGCTTTTATTGCATCTTTAAGCTCAGGGTAAAGAGCAGTAAGACGATTAGCGAGGGTATATCCATCATAGCTTTGAGCGCCACTTTTGGCAGCCGATTTTGAAATAGGAGCAGGAAGCTTCGTTGTTTTGCCATTTGCTAATTTTTTTGAGCCAAACTTAGACTCAACAGTATCATTAAATTCATTTGCAAGAGATTTTAAATCTTTTTCGTCAAAGGTTTCAAGGTCAAAAAAATTGACCGATGCCTTTGTAAAATCTTCATCGGTTGCTTCATCTGCTTTTACATTTGTATAAAACAGTAAAGCTTGCTTGCCGAAAAATTCAATTCTAACCTTGCCTCTTGTTCCTTTAAAATCGACATATGAATGTTCACCATCGACAACTAAAGGGCTGTCACCTTTTTTAAATCCTTGAGGATTTATGACTTCAAAGCCATTTTTTTGAAAGACTTCTTCAGTGTTTTTTATTAAAATAGAAATTGCTTCTTCGAGATTAAGCATAAAAATACCTGCCTTTGTAAAAGTTAATAAACATTTTACCACAATTAACAGTAAAAGTCATTAAATATTTTTAAACATTATAATTGATATAAGTTCGCGCATATGATATTATTATCTATATCTTACTTTGTTCTTGAAAGAGATGGTCATAATTATGAAAAAAGTTCTTGTAATATTTGGCGGAGTGTCAAGCGAACATGATGTTTCAACTGTTTCAGCATCTAATGTAATAGATAATATTCCTTGTAAGAGCTATGAGGTTTATTCAATTGGAATTACAAAAGATGGTGAATGGTATTTGTATGAGGGAAAATCCTCGCTTTTGCCTAACGATAAATGGGTAGAAAGCGGAAAATGCACCAAGGCTATTATTTCACCTGATAGAGCTGACGGTGGAATTTTAGTGTTTAGAAAAAGCGGAATTGAAAAAATTAAGATAGATGCAGTATTTCCTGTTCTTCACGGAAAAAACGGTGAGGATGGAGCAATTCAAGGATTTTTAGAATTGGCAGGAATTCCATTTGTCGGCTGTGATATGCTTTCTTCAGCGTGTAGTATGGATAAGGCTATTACAAACACCTTAGCAGACGATGCTAAAATATCTCAGGCTAAATGGAGAGCGATTGACGAATACAATTACAAAAAAAGTCAAAAAGAGTTTGTCGATGAAGCAATTGAGTATTTAGGATTTCCAATTTTTGTAAAGCCAGCAAATGCAGGTTCATCTGTTGGAATTACAAAGGCAAAAGACAAAAAAGAATTAATAAATGGAATTGATGTTGCTTTTTCCTGCGACCGAAAGATTGTTTTAGAGGAGTTCATTGATGGCGTTGAGGTCGAATGTGCTGTTATTGGAAACAATGAGCCTATGGCATCTGTTGTGGGCGAGATTATTCCTGAAAATGATTTCTATGATTACGAATCAAAATATGAAAGCAGTATTTCAAAGCTTTATATTCCAGCAAGGATTAGCCTTGAAAAGCAAAACGAAGTTAGAACTGCGGCAGTAGCAGCATTTACAGCTCTATCTTGCAGTGGGCTTTCGAGAGTGGATTTTTTTGTGAGAAAAAGTGATGGAGAGGTTATCTTTAATGAGATAAACACAATCCCTGGATTTACAGAAATTAGTATGTATCCAAAGCTGATGGAGCAAAGCGGAGTGCCTTATCCAAAGCTTTTAGACCGACTTTTTAAACTTGCTATTGCAAGAAAAGAATGATTTATATAAATAAAAAGGACGCAAAATGAATAAAAAAGATGTAGTTATAAATATTTGCGACGAGCAAAAAATAGATGGTGAAACCGAGAAATTCGACATAACAGTTGTTGGAAAAGTTTATGGCGATGATAAAGATTTTACAATAGAATATGCCGAATATGATGGAGAAATGGAAAAATGTGATACGAAAATCAATATAAAAGATGGTGCAAATGTTTCAGTTATAAGAAAAGGCGCAATGAGCAGTGAAATGCTATTTGAATTTGAAAAGCGTCATAATTGTCACTATGTTACTCCATATGGCTCTTTTATGTTAGGCGTATACACAAAAAAAGTAGACTTTTTGATTAAAGAAGGCGAAACAACATTAGAGCTTGAATACACCATAGATTATAATGCTGGCTTACCATCTGACAATTCTATGACTATAACAGTTAAAAATAAATAGCAAAAAGGAAAGGGGCATAAAGATGTCTAAAATAGTGAAAGACACCGAAAATCAATTAAGGCTGCTAATTAAAGACGCAATAAAAAGCTCTGCAAAAAAAGGTGAATTGCCTGAAACAGATGAGCTTAATTTTATAATAGAAATTCCTGCTGATAGAAGTAACGGTGATTATTCCTCTAATATAGCATTTGCAGGGGCAAAGGTATTTAAAATGGCTCCTCGAAAAATTGCCGAAATAATTGCAGAGAATATCGACCTTAAAGACAGCTATTTTTCAGAATGCACAGCCTCTGGAGCTGGATTTTTAAATTTCAATTTGGCAGATAAATTCTATGCTGATATTTTGCTTGACATAAAGGCACTTGGCAGTGATTATGGTAAAAGTGATTATGGTAAAGGTGAAAAAATAAATGTCGAGTTCGTTTCTGCTAATCCCACAGGGCCTATGCATATGGGAAATGCAAGGGGCGGCGCTCTTGGTGACTGCCTTGCATCTGTTTTAGATATGGCAGGATTTAGCGTTTACAGAGAATTTTATATTAATGATGCAGGAAATCAAATTGATAAATTTGCACTCTCGCTTGATGTTAGATATAAACAGATTTATTTAGGCGAAGATGCTATGGAGTTACCCGAAGACAGCTATCACGGTGAAGATATTAAGCAAAGAGCAAAGGAATTTGCAGAAATTAATGGCGATAGTTTTATGAGCAGGTCAGAAGATGAAAGAAGAAACGCTCTTATCTCTTTTGCGCTTCCTAAAAACATTCAAAGTATGAAAGACAATCTTTCAAAATACAGAATTGAATATGACAAATGGTTTAACGAAAGTGAACTTCATAATAGTGGCGAAATAAGCGAAGTTATTGATATGCTGACAAAAAACGGTAAAACCTATGAAAAAGACGGTGCGTTGTGGTATAAAAATATTGAAGTTCAAACTAAAATGTATTTAGAAATGGGAAAAACAGCCGAAGAAATAGAAAAGCTTGAATTAAAAGATGATGTTTTAATTCGTGCTAATGGAAACCCGACTTATTTTGCAGCAGACATAGCATATCACCGAAACAAGCTTGAAAAGAGGAACTTCTCTAAGGCTATTGATATTTGGGGTGCTGACCATCACGGGCATGTTGCAAGGCTTAAAGGAGCACTTTCGGCAATCGGAATAGAGAGCAGCAGGCTTGATGTTGTTTTAATGCAACTTGTTCGTTTAACTCGTGACGGCGAAATTGTCAGAATGTCAAAAAGAACAGGAAAATCAATCACTCTTGTTGATTTGCTTGAAGATATTCCAATAGATGCTGTTCGTTTTCTTTTCAATATGAGAGAGCCAGGCTCACAAATGGATTTTGACCTTGATTTAGCACTTGAACAAAGCTCACAAAATCCAGTTTATTATTGCCAATATGCCAATGCACGAATTTGCAGTATTTTTAAAAAGCTAAAGTTAGAGGGAATAACTCCTCGTGATTGTACAGAAAATGAGCTTAAAGGCTTAAAAGAGCCTGAAGAAAGAGAGCTTATTCGTCATCTTGCAGGTCTTACTGATGAATTTATTTTAGCCGCTAAATATTATGACCCTGCAAGAATTACACGATACGCAACTACACTCGCAACACTTTTCCATAAGTTTTATAATGCTTGCAGAGTGAGCGTGCCTGATGAATCGCTTATGCAGTCAAGACTGCTACTTTGCAGTTGTGTTCGTGAAACAATGGTTAATATTTTGACACTTCTCAAAATTACTACGCCAACATCTATGTAAAATTAAGTTTACTATTGCAAAGTGAATTAAAAAAAGGTAGAATGTTTTTATATTTATTATTAAGGACGGTGCTATTTATGTGGGCAGTAAAAAAAGCATATTACAGAGCATTCCAAAAAACTTTAAAAATTTGTATGATGTTCCTTGATTGGTCAGAGCCACAACTTTTAAAAGGACCTGGCGCAATCAGAAAACTCCCTTCACTTATAAAAGAAAAGGGAATAAAAAAAGTTCTAATCGTAACCGACAAAGGGCTTATGGGCATAAATCTTCTTGACTCGCTTTTTGAAGAACTTGAAAAATTGCAAATTGAATATGTTATATATGATGGCGTTCAGCCAAACCCTTCAATTGAAAATATTGAAGAAGCAAGAGAATTATTTGTTTCAAAGGGCTGTGAGGGAATGATTGCTTTCGGTGGCGGTTCACCTATGGACTGTGCAAAAGCAGCAGCAGCAAGAGTTGTTAGACCTAATAAAACAATTCCTCAAATGAGAGGTCAAATGAAAATTCTTCGCAAGTTGCCACCATTTTTTGCTGTTCCTACAACTGCTGGAACAGGTTCTGAAACAACATTGGCAGCAGTGGTTTCAGATACAAAAACTCACGAAAAATATGCAATAAACGATCCAAGCCTTAGACCTAAATATGCAGTTTTAGATCCTGAGCTTACAATAGGGCTTCCGCCTCATATCACTTCAACAACAGGAATGGACGCATTAACTCATGCAGTTGAAGCATATATCGGAAAAAGCAATACAAGGTCAACAAAATCTTATGCTCAAATGGCAACTGCAAAGATATTTGGAAATCTTGAAAGAGCATATGTAGATGGAAAAGATGTTGAAGCAAGAGGGCAGATGCTTTTAGCATCATATTATGCAGGTATGGCATTTACAAGAGCATATGTTGGCTATGTTCACGCAATCGCACATAATCTTGGCGGAATATATAGTATTCCACACGGTCTTGCTAATGCGGTAGTTTTGCCAGTTGTGCTTGAAGCCTATGGCGACGCAATCTATAATCAACTTGCAGAGCTTGCAAGCTGTACATATTTAACAGGCAGAACAGGGGAAGAAAAAGCTCTTAAATTTATTGCAGAAATTAAAGCAATGAATGAAAGAATGAACATTCCAAAGGGATTTGCTCAAATAAAAGAAGATGATATTCCAACAATTGTACAAAGAGCAATGAAAGAAGCACATCCGCTTTACCCAACGCCTGTAATCTTTGATAAAGAGCAATTAACACAAATTGTAAGAAGCCTTAAAATCGAAGAATAAAATTAAATTTTAAGCAAAAAAAGCCCCCACCGATAGGCATTAAGCTAATCGATGGGGGCTATAATAATGCAATTATTTAAAAAAATCAAGGAAAGGTTGACATTTTTTCACAAAGCTCTTTAAGTGCATTTGCAGATTTTTCATTAAGTGAAGTTTTAATAGTAATAGTGGGTTCTAAAATTGTAATATCTTTAAGCTGTTCTAAATATGATTTAATAACCTTGCCTGCAACAGGTCCCCACGAGCCATTTTCGATTATGCCAACAGTTCTATTTTTGTAAAGCTTTGATTTTAATCGCATTAAAAAATATTCTGCGACAGGAAAAAGCCCACCATCATAGCTTGATGCAGCAATTACAAGTCGGTCATATATGAATGCTCGAGAAAGTGCAAAAGCCATATCAGCAGTTGTTAGGTCAACGAGTTCTGTTTTGACACCGCTTTTTTGAAGCATTTCAGAAAGCATTTTTGCAACATTTGCAGTGTGACCGTAAATAGAAGCATAAGCAATTAAAACGCCAGACTGTTCAACTTCATATTTACTCCAAGTGTCATAAAGCCTTATATATTTTTCTAAATTTGTATTAAGGACAGGACCGTGGAGTGGGCAGATTTTTAAAATGTCAAGCGTAGCGGCTTTTCCTAAAAGTGCTTGCACCTGAACGCCATATTTGCCAACAATATTATAATAATATCGCCTTGCTTCATCGTTCCATTCGTCGCCCTCGTCGTTGCTTCCAAATCTTCCAAAACCATCAGCACTAAAAAGCACTTTTTCGGTTTCATCATAAGTTACCATAACCTCGGGCCAATGAACCATAGGGGCTAAATAGAATGTTAATTTGTGACTGCCAAGCGAAAGCGTTTCACCATCTGAAACGACAACTTTTCTTTCTTCAAAATCGAGGTCAAAAAACTGCGGAAGCATAGAAAAAGTTCTTGCATTTCCAACAAGCTTCATATCCTCAAATTTTTCACAAAGCAGTTTAATGTTTGCAGCGTGGTCGGGTTCTAAGTGTGAAATTATAAGATAATCGGGCGATTTACCATTTAAAAACAAATCCATATTGCAAAGCCATTTTTCGGTTTCGTTTTCATCAATGGTATCGAGAATTGCAATTTTTTCGTCAAGAATGATATAAGAGTTAAAAGCCATTCCAAAAGGCGTTTTGTATTGGGATTCAAAAATCTCAACATCTTTATCATAAACTCCGATATATTTTATTGTATCTGTAATATTTGCGTTCATATTGTACCTTCTTCTGTTATTTTTCGTAAGTTAATTTTATCACAAATTTTGTTTAAAAGCTACTTCTTTATGTTAATATAAGGTTGCAAAAATTATAACGATTTATGCAGACCATATTTTTCAATGCAAAAATAAATTCCATAAATTGACATAGCTTATATATTATGATATATTGAACTTCATAGATAAAAGAACTTGAGGGGGGAGTATATGAAAAAACTTTTTTGCATATTTACAGTTATAATTATAGTTATAAGCTTTTGCTCGTGCGGTATTTTAAATAAATCAGAAGATGAAACTCAGCCAACAGATGAAAGCAGTATATCAGACGAAAGCGTTTATGAAGAAATCACAGAGAATGATGAGTTTGAAGTTGTTACAGATGAAAATGGCAAAGTGGTGACAAATAAGAATGGCGAAGCTGTTACAAGAAAAAGGACTTCTGAAAAAGATGATAATGAAATTTTAAACAGTGGCAAATTTTTATTGTCAGGCAGTATGTATATCAATAATTATGGCTATCTCCCTATGAAAATTGGGCTTAGTAATGAGAGGGTAGGAGTGAGAACCTCATTTTCAGGAATAGATGTTAATATAATATCAGCAAATAAAAAAGGATATTTGGTTTTCCCAAAGAAAAATGTTTATTGTAATATTCCTGCATCTTTAGCAAATCAGCTTGATGTTAGTGCAATGGCAGTAAATGATAAGATGAAACTAACAAGTACAGTAAATACAAAGCTTGATGGAACTGATGTTGTGTGTAAGACCTATAAAGATAATTCTTCAAGCATTAAATACTATATGAATGGAAAAAAGATTTTAAAAATCGAGGTATTTGATAAAAAGGGTAAAAAAGATACAGAGGTAATAGTCGAGTATATTTCTAAAAATCCCAAAAGCTCATTTTTTACGGTGGGGAATAATTGCAAAAAAGTAAATTTTACAGAACTTATAAAAATTTTTAAAAAATAAAAAATAAAAGCGAAATTCTCACAATTCGGAGAATTTCGCTTTTTGTTTTAAAATAATTATTTCGATTTTTTTGCAGTTGGTTTTGATTTAGCAGCAGGCTTTTCACTTGCTTTTGCTTTCACATTTTTCCCAGCAGGCTTTGAATTAACACTACCAGTTGCAGCAACAGAAAAAGCTGATTTTGTATGCCAAATATCTCTCGCATAATCATTAATAGCACGGTCAGCAGAAAATCTACCAGCACCTGAAATATTCATAAGCGACATTTTGTTAAAGGCTTCTTTATCTCGCCAAATTTCTAATGCGTGTTTTTGAGCTTTTCTGTAATCGGCAAAATCAGCAAGCACCATATATGGATCATTGTGAATAATAGCTTCACCAATTTCAGGGAAATGCTTTCCTGCGATACCGTTTTTGTTTATAAAGTCGATAACTTTTTTCAGTTCTTCATTGTTATTATAATAGTTTTGAGGATTATACCCACGGCGTTTTAACTCCTCAACTTCTGGGGTACTCATACCGAAGATGAAAATATTATCTGCCCCGACAGCATCAAATATTTCAACATTTGCACCGTCCATAGTGCCAAGAGTTATTGCACCATTGAGCATAAGCTTCATATTACCCGTTCCGCTTGCCTCTGTTCCTGCGAGTGAAATTTGCTCTGAAATATCGGCACACGGCATAAGCTTTTCAGCCATTGTAACATTATAATCTTCAAGGTAAACAACTTTTAATCTGCCATTTATATCAGGATCATTGTTAATCATATCCCCAAGAGCGCAAATAAAGCTGATGATTTTTTTTGCAAGGAAATAGCCTGAAGCTGCTTTTGCACCAAAAATATAGGTGTGAGGAACAAAGTCACCCTCTGGATTTTCTTTAATTTCAAGGTAATCGGCTAAAATGTTAAGAGCATTAAGATGTTGCCTTTTGTACTCGTGAAGCCTTTTAACTTGAACATCAAACAAAGAATTAGGATTAATTTCAATGCCCGTAGTTTTAAGAATATGCTCTGCAAAATTTTCTTTGTTGTGGAGTTTAATTTCACCAAGCTTTGCTAAAACTTTTTTATCATCTTTAAAATCACGAAGCTTTAAAAGTTCATCTGCATTTTTAACAAATCCATCACCGATAAGCTCGGTTAAATATTTTGTGAGTTCAGGGTTAGATTGGCAAAGCCAACGCCTGTGAGCAATTCCGTTAGTCACATTTTTAAATTTGTTAGGAGTTAGCTGATAAAAATCATTAAATACAGTTTCTTTTAAAATCTCACTGTGTAGAGCTGAAACACCGTTTACACTGTGAGCAGATGCAACGCAAAGGTTTGCCATTCTAACAATGCCATTAGAAATGATAGCCATAGATTCAACTTTTTCAGCATTGTTTGTTGCTTGCCAAACGAAGTTTCTAAAGCGGTTGTCAATTTCTTGAGTAATTTGATAAATTCGTGGCATAAGCCTTTTATATAGGTCAAGAGGCCAACATTCAAGAGCCTCTTTCATAACAGTATGGTTTGTATAAGCAACTGTTTTTGTAACAATGCTCCAAGCGTCGTCCCAGCCATATCCGCACTCGTCGAGCATAATTCTCATAAGCTCGGGAATAGCAAGCGTCGGGTGGGTATCGTTTATATGAATAGCAACCTTGTCAGGGAAATTGTCAAGAGTGCCATAGGTTCTAAGGTGCCTATGAACAATATCTTGAATTGACGCAGAAACAAGGAAATATTGTTGACGAAGTCTAAGTGATTTACCTTCAGGGTGATTGTCAGATGGATATAAAACCTTGCTGATAACTTCAGCCATAGCGTTTTGCTCCATAGCACGCATATAATCGCCTTGATTAAAAAGAGTCATATTAAGCGCAGGTGCTTTTGCAGCCCAAAGACGAAGAACAGAAATTCCCTCACCGTCTTTTCCTGAAACATACATATCATAAGGAACAGCTTTTATAGGATTGTAATTAATTATTTCAACATGGTGGAATTGCTCATCCCAAGTGTCCATAACTTCACCCTCAAAGCGAACTTCAAGCGCACTTTCCTCGTGAGGAACAAGCCAAACTTCACCGCCAGGAAGCCAAAAATCAGGAAGCTCTGTCTGCCAGCCATCAACAAGCTTTTGTTTAAAGATACCACATTCATAAAGGATTGAATATCCTCTTGCAGGGTATCCGCCTGTTGCAAGACCATCAAGGTAGCAAGCGGCAAGTCTGCCAAGACCACCGTTGCCAAGACCTGCATCGGGTTCACACTCATAAAGGTTTTCAAGCTTAACACCATAATCTGAAAGAGCGTCTTCAAAAACCTCTGACAAATTTAGATTATAAAGATTGTTCTTGAGAGAGCGGCCCATAAGGAATTCCATACAAAGATAATAAATCTTTTTTGTTCCTGCCTTTGTGCCTTTTTCTGAAAACTCTGCTCTTGAGCTGCTCATCATATCACGAACGATAAGAGCAATTGCTTTGTAGTATTGTTCATCTGTTGCATCAGCAGTGGTGACACCCATAAAGTGAGAAAGTTTAGCTTCAACAAGTTCTTTTGCTTTCTTCTTTGTTAACGAATAATTCATATATATCCTCCAAAAAGGTTTTTATTAATACTATTAAATATTTTTCTTTTTGTCTATTTTATACTAAAAACAGACAAAATTCAACTGTAATGTACTCTTTGCCTTAATTTTCAGCATATTGCATATACAAATCCATTTTTTGTTATTGATTACATTATATTTTACTTTCAAAATCAGTTAATATGCAAAAACAAATAAAGCCTTGTGAGGCAAGATTTATAATTAGTAATCTTTACTATATATAATATTGATTTATAGGCAAAAAGTGAAGATTTCCCAATTTATGAAATATTTATAATAAAACTATTGACAAAGGTAAATTTTAGTATATAATAAGTACATAAGGTTCACGGAATGTTCACGATAAAAGCCTTATTATTAACAACTTCTTTACATTTAAAATAAATTATTTAGTATAGTTTATAAAAAACTATTTACAAATCAAAAACTTTAGTATATAATAACTATACAACACATCGCAAGGCTTCTACAAATTAGGTATTAAGAGGATACACCTCATAATATAAAAACTACTTTTTTTAATAAGGGAGAGATTTTCAATGAGAAAAATGTTACAAAACAAAAAAGGCTTTACCCTCGTT
>JAVVWP010000015.1:0-41311 GCA_036652055.1 Oscillospiraceae bacterium
GGTTTTCCTATGTCTTAAATTTAGTGGCACGCGTCTAACCTGTATCTATATCACTCACCAAAAACAAAAAAACGACAATTTTCGATAGAAGATTGTCGTTTTTTCATATTTTCATATTTTATTATGACAAAACAATTAAAAGCATTTGGTTTTGTTTGATTGTTAAAGCAAGAGAAGCATTTTGAATTTCCTGCTCGCTTAAAAATACATTTCCACTTTTTGTTACTTCGTAAATCTTTGCTGATTTATATTTGTCATTTAACAAATGCCAACTTCTGCTGTCGCCCTTTTTGCTATATGCAATATAGGTATTCTGAAGATGAGTAAGAGGCATACAAAGAGTGCTTTCTTCCTTAATTGTAAATCCGTCTATTGTAATTCGGTGGTTTTTATTGTAGGAAATGAGATTTTTGTTATATAAGCATCGTTCATTTGACAAATGCCCCTCAATTTTTTGGCGTTCATATTGACAAAGAAAGTGATATGGCACTTGAATGGTTGCAAATTGACAAATAAATTCAAAAAGCCACGCATCACCCTGACTATATTTTGCAAACACATCCTCTGCGTGGATATTTGAATATAAATATTTTTTATATAAGCCATCTCTATAAACACCTCCGCTGTATACCGTTGGAGGAATATCCACATATTCCTGCCTTGTCATTCTTGTACACCACCAGCTTGCAGGAATTTCGCCGAGGGTATCCATTGGAATATGTTTATTGTGTTCACGAGGCAATCCGAATGGCTTTCTATTCAATAGCCCCTCATGCTCACGATAGGTAAATTCTGAGGTAAGGTCAATTCCCTTTTCCCGAACATACTGTATCATTTTACGGCGATATTGCTGCATTTCGGCTATGGTAATATCGGGATTGTAATTGTGATAGCACTGAAAATTATCGACATGAACCGTTTTTGCATCTTCCAAAGGCAAAATCATTAATAGGCGATCAAACATCTCTTTAAATAGCCCAGAGTCCCAATACTCTTTAAATGAAGTCTTATAGCATTTACGATTATTATATTTTTCAATTGGATGCGGTGTACCGTCCTTTTTGCGAATGAGTGCATTCTGTTTTAAAAAGCGGTCAAAGGAGGGTGCATTGTCATAAGCATCGTTGAAATTAATATGTACACTGACGATGGAATTGTATTTTTTCGCCTCGTTATAAAGCCACAGAAAGCTATCTTGTGCTGTTTTATCTTCACTGCGTTTTAAGGCGGTATTCACCTCAAAAAAATCTGGATATTTGTCATCGTGGCCTAAATATTGCCAACCCACCAAATAATAGATTTTCTGAATGCCCTGTGTGACAGTATCCACCTGTTTCATAATTTCTAAGGCGTCTTCAAATGTGTTGATAACTGTACTGGTTTTTTTGTCTTTCGACGGAAACGCCATAGGCATTTTCATCATCATACATTTGGTATAATCATATTGATAGGTGTACTTTGCTTTTATGTTTTTATCCATACTTTTCCTCCTAAATATTTATATAAGCGTAATATGCTCGGCACAATGCAAATCAAGTGATGGTCTGCATAAACGAACGGTCACGGGTTTGTTCGCAGTAACTGAAAAAATTACACCGTCTTTCCACTCAAAGCTGATTTCGGCGCCGTGTACAACCATATTTTTAACAAAACCATTTTTCCATGTATTCGGCAATGCAGGAAGCAAATCAATTATTCCGTCTTCTTCATAAACTAACATTTCATTGATGCCTGCAACAAATCCTAAATTCCCGTCTATTTGAAAAATAAACGGTGGATGCACAGCAAACAAATTGTAAAATACCGAATGCCCCATCATACTATTCATTATATGCAATGCTTTTTCACCATTGTGCATTCTGCCTGCAAGGCAAATTGCCCAAGCTGCACTCCACCCGATAAACTGACTGCTGTTGTTAATTCGGTAGTTAAAGAGTTCTTCTACCCACTTCACCTGCTCACTGTCACGGTAATAGCGAATTACATTTGCAGGGTAAAAACCATAAAGCGGAGAAAAATGCCGATGTCCCTTTTCGGTAATCGGCACATCATCGTGCCATTCCAAAAGCCCTGTGCTTCCCTTTTGATAAGGGTAAAGCTTTGGCTTTTTTTCGCAAATGGATACCGACAAATCATCATCTGTGCCAAAGTCAAGATAATTGCAAAAGCACTGCTTCACAATACCCATTTCAAAGGCAGAAGCATAATCAAGTGAGGCAGAATTACCTCTTTTAAAATTCGCTTCAGGCGAAGCAGACGGTGCAGTAACATAATATCCGTTATGTAAAACCAAATAGTCATTACAGAATTTTGCAGCTTCTTTTACGATTTCATACACCTTTTTGCTTTCTTCTTCCAATGCTCCGTTTTTAAAATGAAAATAGAGTTCATTCGCAAGCCAAGCTCCGCAAAGTGGTGCATACATATAAGCAGGATTACCACGAACAGGCGTGGATTTTCTCCAAATGTCAACATTGTGGTTACACGCAAAGCCCCCACAGCCGTAATTCATCTCTGCGGTTTTCTTTCCTGTCTGCATTATTTCATAAATCAAATTAAGATAAGGCTCTAAGCAATCAGAAAGCCCACTCCGAGTTGCTGACCAGTAATTCATTTGTGCATTGATATTAGTTGTGTAGTTGCTACTCCACGCAGGTCTTATATCCTTGTTCCAAATTCCCTGTAAATTTAATGCCTGACCGCCTTTTCGGCTGCCTGAAACAATTAAATATTTTCCAAAATGATAGAACAAGTCTATAAGAGCAGTTTCCACATCGCCACCCTTTGCCTTTTTGATTAAAGCGTCGGTTGCAAGTGTTGTTTCTGACTTTAAGGAAATATCCTGTTTGTTATAAAGAGATGAAAAATCCTCTGTGTGGCGTTTTTTCAATTCTGAATAATTAACGCCTTCTATACATTTTAAAATTTGTTTGCAGGCATTCTGTGGAACTATTCTATCAGTTTCGGGCGTTTGATTAAATCCCCTAAAGCCAGTTGCTGTTGCAATATAAATGGTAAGCTTTGTTGCCTTTTTAACCATAACGGAGTTTCTTTTGTATTTCACTTCTCCGTCTGTTATAAATTCAGCTCTCGCACAGAAGCTCATACCCTTGCCTTCGTTATATTTAATCGGACAAAGCTTTGTTCTTAAATAATTAGGTGCTACATAATCTGGTGCATTTCCCATAAGATTTAAAGCAGTATCTATAATGGTTTCGGATTTTATTTGGCTTTTAGCTTTCAGCACCACAGAAAACGGATTTTGGCTTTCAATTTTATAAGCTATAACTTTATCTGGGAAAGACGCAAAAGCCTCTCTTTGCATTTCACCTGTTGTAACACGGTGTATCGCTGTGTTAAGTTCCAGCTCACGGCAGTAATTTTGTTTAGATACACCCCTAAATGATAGCGTAATCTCCCCAAGTGGCATAAACGATTCACAATAAGCACCACAGAGCTTTTCCATACAAAGCTTATCTGCATCACTGTTCTTTCCTCTAAAAACGAGTTCGCGTACTTTTGGAAGGTATTTTAAGCTATCAGAATTAGTTTGGTCTTTTGGAAAGCCCGACCAAAGCGTACCATCATTTAGTGCAATCCGTTCCTTTCTAATTCCCCCGAACAGCATAGCACCGCTATATCCGTTACCAATCGGCAGAGCTTGTCGCCAATGCTTTGCAGGAATTGAAAACCAAACCTTTTTATTCATTTATTTTTTCCTCCTGTTTGGAAACAATAGCGTCAAATTTTTTGAAGAACCGTTATATCTTATCTTTTGAAATGTCAGCATTGGACTCTGCATTTTTGATGCTATAAGAGTTACTATCAAAATCAATTTCGATTTCAGTTCCGTCTGAATAACTACAACGCTGTTTTCTTAAATTTCCATTTACAAAGCTATGTTTAATCATTTCTTTATCAAACAGAGCTTTTTGGATTTCACAAAGCTTACGGGTGCGGTCAATTTCACTTTTCAGCTCCAAATCGGGTAGCAGTTCATTATTTTCATCAAACGGTTCAAAATAAGGCATACCTGCATTCAAAATGCAGTGAAGCATTGCTAAATCGGTGTCTGGAATTCCCCATCCGCCAATTCCCTTTGAAATCCACGGAACCATAATACAATCATGGTAAACAAGACTAAGAAGTGGCACAGGTATACCGACCGCTTGACCGTTTTCCTGCGGTCTGAGTGCATAAGGTGCATGATGAACCAAGGCTATCTTGTCAACAAGCAAGTCCCCTGGTTCTTCTGACGAGGGAATGATACCTTTTTCATTAAGATAGTCAAAACATTTTCCTCTTAGGCGAATGCTTTCTTCCCTTGTAATGCGATGTTCCTTATGAAAGCATTCATCTCCTGCAACAATTGAGAACACATCTAAATATGCCCCCTGAATGTCAATGCCATTCTTTTCAAGTTCAGAATAAGTCTTTTGCACAAACTCAAGTGCGTGTGAAGCACAAAGCCATGTATGTGGACCACCGTCCCAATAGTCACAATAAGGATGTGTACCATCTATCTTTGTAACAGCTTTTTCAATATCATATTGTGGGCAAGAATAATAATAGTCACGATATTGGTCATGAACTGCAAAAACATAGCCAAGCTTACGACATACATCAGCAAGCTTTTTCATTCCCTTATATCCACCTGCCTGCGGATTTGGCGGTAAAACATAAGGATGATTGTTGTCATAGCCTTTATTTCCCCAGCCATCTGTATGAATATATAAATTTTCAAGCCCATTTTCTTTCAGCTTTTTGTATTGCTCGCAACGCTTTTCAAACGAAGCAAACAGCTTTTGGTTTTCTCCGTCCTTTTTATAAAAGCCTGATTTTGGGTGGATATTAGAAAATATTCTGGTATGTAAAACAGGGGCTCCCACAATATTTTTAATGTTTGGATTAGAACTTATTTTATCACCGATAGTTACAAGCCTGCCCTGCTCTTTTAAATAATTCCGATAATCTTTTGCAATATCATTGTAATCGCAATCAGAGTGGAAAATAAAACGAATTTTTCGCTCATAGCTGAGTGTGCCAAGTGAAGACCGCCAATGCACGGTATTGAGAAAAGCCATTGATTTTCCAAAGCAGGAAAACATAGACGCATCAAAAGGCGTTTCAACAATTGCACAAAATCCCTGCTTTCCGCTTACTCGCCCCCAAAATGGCAGATAACAATCACCAGTATTTATGCGACGCAAATAGTGTGCAAAAGCAAAGGTAGATGTGAAATTCTTTTTATAGCCATCAGGCATTAAAAGCCCTTGCCGCATTGTATCCACTGCATAGGCTTCGCCCTCACTATTTTTTGCATTAAATGCCCCTGGAAAGCTTGCAGAAGAAATATAAATATCTCCGCTTTCATTTTCGGCAGACAGTGAAAATTCCACCGTGTTCTCAGCGGTAATTGTTGCCTTGCATATTAGAGAAAATGGAAGGCATTTTCCAAACGCCATAAATCCACTGTACTTTACAGTAATGCTGTTTTTAGTCTTTGATACATTCTTATGCAGTGCCGAACTGAAAGTGCGAATGGTATACGCATATTTTCCGCCGAGCTTCTTCCTTAAAACAACATAAGGCGGTCTGCCCTCATTAACCCAAGTAAAGCCTTTGTAAGAAATTTCATATTTTTGCGTTACCTGAGAATAAGATATTGTTACCCCGTTTTTGGACTGCTCCATATTTTTTCCTCCAATATCAAATATATTTATGAAAAACATCTGTATTATATTGGCATTGTACAACGACAGCCCTTGTAATAATTACGAAAAGCAGTCACATTATTTAGAAATCCTGCTATAAGCCTTTAGGTGGCTATGAAATTTACTAAAACGGATATTTAAAAAATCGACTTTTGCTTTATTAAAATAAACTTTTTTAAACTGAATTAAAAGTGCATCTCTCGGTAATAATTGTTTTGACAGAAATTATTAAAATGAATTTACAGGGAGATTTTTTTATGCAATACAACAAGGTCGAGATATGCGGCGTAAACACAGCAAAGCTTAAAGTATTGAAAGAAAAAGAAAAAATCGAGCTTTTAAAAAGGATACAGCAAGGCGATAAATCTGCTCGTGATGAGCTTGTAAATGGAAATTTAAGGCTTGTTTTGAGCGTTCTTCAACGATTTACTAACAGAGGTGAAAACCTTGACGATTTGTTTCAAGTTGGCTGTATTGGGCTTATGAAAGCAATTGATAACTTTAATCTGACACTTGGTCTCAAATTTTCCACATATGCGCAACCTATGATTTTGGGAGAAGTTAGGAGATACCTTAGGGACAATAATAGCCTGCGAGTGAGCAGGTCTATGCGAGATACCGCATATCACGCAATGCAGGCTAAAGAAAAACTTCAAAATAAACTTAATCGTGATCCCACAATTGATGAAATTGCAGAGGAAATGGAAATGGATACGAGCAAGGTGGTTATTGCACTTGAAGCAATCACAATTCCTGTGTCTTTATCTGAACCAGTTTATTCAGACGGTGGTGATACAATTTATGTTATGGATCAAGTCGGAGGAACTGACAATGATACGGATTGGCTTGATGAAATTTCAATAAAAGAAACAATTAAGGATTTGTCGCCTCGTGAAAAGCTAATTCTTTCTCTTAGATTTATGAGAGGCAAAACACAGATGGAGGTTGCTGATGAAATAGGTATTTCTCAGGCACAGGTTTCACGCCTTGAAAAGGGTGCTATTAAAAAGATAAAAGAGTGCTAACAAAAAAATTGCAAAGCAAATTAAAGTAAAGATTTACCCACGACTTGCATATAAATTAGTCGTGGGTATAATTTTTTATATTTGAACGGAGGATATTTATGAACTGCTGTGCGACTGATATGAGAGAAAAGGAAGTTATAAATCTTAAAGACGGGTGCAGGCTCGGCTCTGTATGTGATGTTGAGGTCGATACCTGTTCAGGCCGAATTATTGCTATTATCATTTATGGTAAAAACAAGGCTTTTGGATTTGGAGGGCGTGAAGATGACATAAAAATTAATTGGGAGGACATTGAGGTTATTGGTGATGATACTATTTTAGTTAATTTTGACTGCCCAAAGACTTGCAAACCTCAAAAGCATAAAAATCCGATTGAATCACTGTTTAGACAAGGGTAATTCATAAAAGATAGGCTGGAAGGGCGGTCAGAAAATGAATTTTTATAATAGAGAAAAGGCTGTTGATTATGCAAAAAAATGGGCAAAATCGAGAAATCCAGCCTATTATAATTTTGATAAATCAGGAGGTGACAGCACTAATTTTGTATCACAATCAATCTTTGCTGGCTGTGGAAAAATGAATTACAAAGCTAATTTTGGGTGGTATTATACCGATATAAATGTTCGCTCAAATTCGTGGACAGGGGCAGGATTTTTCTATAAATTCATTGTTAACAATGCTTCGTCAGGTCCATATGGATATGAAACTAACATCGAAAATATAGAGATTGGAGATATAATTCAAATTAGCTATGGCTCAGGATTTTCACAGAGCTTTTTCGTAGTAAAAAAATCAGATGACCTTTACCTTTGTTCACATTCGTTTGACTGCAATGAAAAAGCACTTAAAAGCATTGATTTTTGCAATATGAGATGTATACATATTGAAGATGTTAGAATATAAATAAATTTTTAAAGGGCAGATTTTAAAAATCCGCCCTTAGTTTTTTATATGTAAAATTTAAGCTTTTATTTGCTGATTTCGCCTGCTTTTTTAAGAACAATTTTTGTGAGAAGTGGACCTATAAGCTCGTAAATGAGCGTTCCACAAAGGATAACTGCTCTTATTGTTTCGCCATACTGCGGAATAACCGTCATAGAAAGCTGTGCCATTCCGATGGCAACCCCAGCCTGCGGAAGCAGAGTTATACCAAGATATTTACTAACTGTTTTTGGCGATTTAACAATTCGACAGCCAATTCCAGCACCAAAATATTTACCAAACGAACGAGCCAAGACATAAATTATTCCAACAAGACCAATTTTAGGAAGAATTGAAATATCAAGACCTGCACCTGAAATCACAAAAAACAACATAAATATCGGCGAAGTCCATCTGTCTGAAATATCCATAACCGCATCGCTTTCAGGGCTGATGTTAGCAAGTGCCGCACCAATTCCCATACAAACGAGTAGGCTTGAAAATCCTAACATATCAGAAAGACCAACGCCTAAAAACACAATCATTACAATGAGTGAACTGCGGTTAGCCCTTGATTTGAAATATTTAATACATACTGAAAGCACCATACCCAAAGCAATGCCCAAAAGCATTGACAAAACAATTTGAAGAATGGGCTTTATAAGCGTTCCATAAAAGCTAAATCCATTCCCTGCTTCAAGAACATTTGCTATTGACGAAAGAATAGAGAAAAGCATAAGGCAAACCGCATCGTCAAGTGCGACCACAGGCAGTAGCGTCTGCGTTATAGGACCTTTTGCCTTATACTGGCGAACTACCATCAGCGTCGCAGCGGGTGCGGTTGCAGAGGCGATAGCGCCTAATACAAGGGCAAGCGGAACTGGAAAAGAAAAAGCTAAAAGTGCGGCAATAACAATAACCGAAGCACCGACCGCTTCAAATAGCGTTATTATAAATATTTTTGAGCCAACTGCCTTTAAAGCAGAGGATTTGAATTCGCCACCTATTGAAAATGCGATAAATCCGAGTGCTGCGTTTGTGATTATGTTAAGCTCTGGCAGGGCGTCTTGTGAAAAAACCTTTAAACAAAAAGGTCCAATAATAATTCCAGCAATTAGAAAACCTGTTACATTAGGCAAATTTATTTTTTTCATTAGCCTCGTCATAATAAGCCCTGCAAACATTGCAAGACCGAGAGCTATGAGTGTATTAAAACTTTCCAAAACTATGCTATCCCCTCAACTGTACCGATTGGCAGTGTAATTAAAATGCCTGTGTTTGGCTTGTCAAAACCGCCCGTTACTTTATTAATTATTTGTTTTGCCTTTGCAATATCTTCATCTTTGAGTGCCGAAATAAGCATTTTATTTGTGTCGCCTCTTTCAGGATTTAGATATTGCCTTAACGAACCAAACATTGGAGGTGGCTCAATAGAATTATGCCCAAGTGCTTGCAAAACGCCTTCGCAGTCTAAAAGCGAACCCCCACGAATGCCTGCATTCATAAGCTCTACTAAGATTTCATCCATATATTTTGTTTCGTTTAGAATTAACATTAAAAGTTGCATAAACATCTTCCTTTCTATTTGTTTAATTTTACACCACATTATGATATAATACAATAAGTCTATCAAAAATATGAGGTGAAAATGTGGCACGAAAGCTTGAATTTTTTATTGATAATAGCTATGACGGCAAAAAAGTTAATGATTTTTTACGAGGTGAAATAAAAGCTTCGCATAGGCTTATCTGTAAATTAAAGGCAGAGCCACTTGGAATTACTATAAATGGTACGCACGCAAGAACGGTTGATATTCTAAAATCAGGCGACCTTTTTTCAATTATAATTCCAGATGATGATGTGAAAACTTCTGTAAAGCCGATGGACTTGCCATTAGATATTATATATGAAGATGATGATGTCATAGTGATAAACAAACCTGCTATGCTTGCAATGCATGAATCCCATAATCATCAAGGCGATACGCTGTCTAACGCCCTTTGCCATTATCTTTTGTCACATAATAAAAATGCAGTTTTCAGAGCAGTAGGTCGGCTTGACAAGGGTACTTCGGGGCTTGTGGTCTGTGCAGTTAACAAATATTCAGCAGCAAGGCTTTCGGGAAAAATTTATAAAGAATATCTTGCTATCGTCAGCGGAATTTATGAGGGCGAGGGAACTATTGACGCTCCAATTTATCGCCCTGATCCGATTATTACAGTAAGAACTGTTTCACCGCTTGGCGAAAAAGCAATTACGCACTGGAAATCTATTAGAAATGATGGAGAAAACACGCTTTTAAGAATTCACCTTGAAACAGGGCGAACTCACCAAATAAGAGTGCATTTTGCTCACCTTAAAACTCCGCTAATCGGTGACACTATGTATGGGCAAAAAGACGAGCGAATTTGCCATCAAGCACTTCATTGCTGCTTTTGTCGATTTAAACACCCTGTCAGCGGTGAAATAATAGAATGCAGTGCAGATATGCCAATGGATATGAAAAATATTATATAATATAAGACGCTAAAAAGGCTGTTACACTGAAAAGTGCGACAGCCTTTTAAAATTAAAACTTAAACCTTAAAATAATCGACAGCATTTTTGAACATATTATTATCCTTATTGCCATCAACATTCTTATAAACATTGTCTGAATAACGCTCTGAATGCCCCATTTTTCCGAATACTCTGCCATCAGGTGAGGTAATTCCTTCAATCGCCAAAAATGAACCGTTTGGATTATAGCGAATGTCCATAGTTGGATTGCCTTTTTCATCAACATATTGAGTTGCTATCTGACTGTTTTTGATAAGCTCATCGATTAAATCCGCAGGGCAAACAAATCTGCCCTCGCCGTGCGAAATAGGAACGGTATGAATATCGCCAACCTTTGAAGATGAAAGCCACGGTGATTTTAAAGAGCAAACTCTGGTATTTACAAGGCGTGACTGATGTCGACCGATTGTGTTAAATGTAAGCGTTGGCGTATTTGCGTTTGCCTCGATTATTTCACCATATGGCACTAAGCCGAGTTTTATAAGTGCTTGGAAACCATTACAAATTCCTGCCATAAGACCATCACGCTCTTTTAGAAGTTTGTGAACCTCGTCCATTATTTTAGGATTTCTGAAAAATGCTGTTATGAATTTTCCGCTTCCGTCAGGCTCGTCGCCTCCTGAAAATCCACCTGGAATAAATATCATCTGCGAAGATGCAATTTCTTTTGCAAAATTATTTACACTCTCTGAAACTGCAGCGGCTGACAAGTTTTTGATAACCATAATTTGAGGCTCTGCACCTGCCCAATTAAATGCCCTTGCAGTATCATATTCGCAGTTAGTTCCTGGAAAAACAGGAATTAAAACCTTAGGCTTTGCACTACCAATTTTTGGTGAAACTCTGCTCTCGCCTGTAAAGTTTATTGGCTTTACATCTATTTCTTTTGAGTTGATATTACAAGCAAATACAGGCTCAAGTTTGTTCTCATAAAGTGCTTGAATGTTATTCATATCAATGGTTTCATCGCCTATTACAAGGCTGTAATCAGCAATTGTTTCACCAAGCAAAACAGCATCATCAATCTCTGAGGTAGCTTCAAGAATAAATGAGGCATAGTTATAATCATAAATCTTGTTAAGGTCAAAAGCTTTACAGAGTTTAAATCCTATTTTGTTGCCAAAAGTTGATTTCATAAGTGCCTCTGCTATACCGCCATATGTCGGAGTGTAGGCAGAAATTACTTTTTTATCAGCAATTAGTTTTTCAACTCTTTTGTAAAGTGCTAAAAGACTTTCAGTATTAAAAGTGCCATCAGCATTCTTCTTTGGCTCTAAGAAATAAACCTTAGATGATGGGAGTTTAAATTCAGGTGAAATTATATTATCACTATTTGTGATTGAAACAGCAAATGAAACAAGCGTAGGTGGAACATCAATATCTTCAAATGTTCCGCTCATTGAGTCCTTACCTCCGATTGCGGCAATTGAAAGCTCTAATTGAGCAGTTAAAGCACCGAGAAGTGCTGCGGTAGGCTTGCCCCAACGCTTAGCATCAGAAGTCATTCTTTCAAAATATTCTTGGAATGTAAGATAACAAGTGTCAAGCGTTGCACCAGTTGCGATTAGCTTTGAAACCGATTCAACAACAGAAAGATATGCCCCTAAATATTGATTTTTTTCCATTATAAACGGGTTGTATCCCCACGCCATAACAGAACAGGTTTTTGTGTCTTTATTAAGAACTGGAATTTTAGCAGCCATAGCTTGTGTTGGAGTAAGCTGATATTTTCCACCAAAAGGCATAAGGACTGAATTTGCACCGATTGTAGAGTCAAAACGCTCTGCAAGACCACGCTTAGAACATATATTAAGGTCGCCTGCAATGTTTTCAAATTTTTCTTTGTTTGTGTTTCCCAAAACTTCTTTTACAATAGGCTTAGAAGCGGTAACCGTGACCTTTGTACGCTTTTCTGCACCATTTGAATTTAAAAATTCACGAGAAATATCAACAATGGTTTTGCCATTCCATTCCATAGAAAGTCGAGGTTCATCTTTAACCTCTGCAACAACTGTTGCTTCAAGATTTTCACTCTCTGCGAGTGCTATAAAGGCTTTTACATCTTTAGGTTCTAAGACAACAGCCATTCTCTCTTGAGATTCTGAAATTGCAAGCTCTGTGCCATCAAGCCCATCATATTTTTTAGGTGCATTATTAAGGTTTATATGAAGCCCGTCAGCAAGCTCGCCAATAGCAACAGAAATTCCGCCTGCACCAAAATCATTACAGCGTTTTATAAGCTTTGTAGCCTCAATATTTCTGAAAAGTCTTTGAAGTTTTCTTTCTTCGGGAGCATTTCCCTTTTGAACCTCTGCACCGCATTGCTCAAGTGAAGAAAGCTTGTGAGATTTTGAAGAGCCTGTTGCACCGCCACAGCCATCACGCCCTGTTTTTCCACCAAGCAAAACGATAATATCGCCCGCATTTGGAACTTCACGGCGAACATTTTTAGCAGGAACAGCACCGACAACAGCACCGATTTCAAGACGCTTTGCAACATATCCATCGTGATAAATTTCATCAACAGAGCCAGTCGCAAGACCTATTTGATTACCATATGAGCTATATCCTGCAGCGGCAGTAGTTACAAGTTTTCTTTGAGGGAGTTTGCCTGTCATCGTTTCAGACACTTTTTTAAGTGGATTTGCAGCCCCTGTGACACGCATAGCTTGATAAACATAGCCTCTGCCCGAAAGCGGATCACGAATAGCACCGCCTATGCAAGTAGCCGCACCACCAAAGGGTTCTATTTCAGTAGGGTGATTGTGAGTTTCGTTTTTGAAAAGGAACAGCCATTTTTCAATTTCACCATCGACATCAACATCAATCTTAACTGTACAAGCGTTGATTTCTTCGGACTCATCAAGATTTTTAAGCTCTCCTATATGTTTTAAATATCTTGCACCGATTGTTGCTAAATCCATAAGATTTTGAGGCTTGGTGCGAGAGAGTTCTTTTCTAATTCCTACATATCTTTCATATGCTTTTTTTACTGTTTCATCTTCAAATTCTACACCGTCGATAGTCGTTAAGAAGGTTGTATGCCTGCAATGGTCAGACCAATAGGTGTCAATCATTCTGATTTCAGTTAGAGTGGGATTTCTTTTTTCACTCTTAAAATAATCTTGACAAAATTCAATATCAGCACTATCCATAGCGAGCGAATATTCTTCTACAAATTCAGCAAGCTGTTTTTTAGAAAGATTTATAAATCCGTCTAAGGTTTGCACCTCTGTCGGAATTTCATAAGGAATGTTTAAAGTGTCAACTCTGTCAAGAACTGCTTCACGGCTTTCAACAGGATTGATAACATATTTTTTTATTGCATCTATTTCTGACTTTGAAACCTTGCCAAAAATCATATAAACCTTAGCGGTTTTGACCGTTGGCTTATCGCCTTGAGAAACAATTTGAATACATTGAGCGCAGGAATCGGCTCTTTGGTCAAACTGCCCCGGAAGATATTCAACAGCAAACATTTCACAGTCAGCCTGAGGAAGATGATTATAGGTGTTGTCAAGCTGTGGCTCTGAAAAAACGGTGTTTTCACAGCTTTTAAAAAGTTCCTCGTCAATATTTTCAACATCATAACGATTAAAAAGCCTTAATTGTTCAACATTTTCAATCATTAAAAGTGAACGAATGTCAGAAAGAAGCGTAGCTGCCTCATCTGCAAATTGCTGTTTCTTTTCGACATAAACTCTGTAAACCATTTCTGCACCCCTTTATTATTCTAATATTTTAAGTGCCTTTGCACCAATGTCATTTCTATAAAAAGCACCATCAAAGCTAATTTTTTTAGTGCCAATATATGCTTTATCGATTGCTGATTTAAGGTCATCGCCAATTGCAGTTACGCCGAGAACTCGACCGCCAGAGGTGACAATTTTGCCATTTTCTGATTTTGTGCCTGCGTGATAAATGATAGTGTCTGCTAAATCTTCTACATCTGTGAAATTAATCTCATAGCCTGATTTATATTTAACAGGGTATCCACCACTTGCAATAATTACGCAACAAGCACTTTTTTTTGAAAATTCAACTTTTAAATCGCTAAGCGTTTCATCGTGAACTGCTTTCATAACAGTTAAAAGGTCAGTTTTAAGCAGTGGAAGAACCACCTGCGTTTCAGGATCGCCAAAGCGACAATTATATTCGATAACCTTAGGACCTTTGTCAGTTAGCATTAACCCAAAATACAGGCAACCTTTGAATTTTCTATCTTCACTGTTCATAGCATTCATAGTTGGAATGAAAATTTCTGCCATACATTCGTCGCTTAAAAAATCGTTATAATAAGGATTTGGTGCAACAGTTCCCATTCCGCCCGTGTTTAGCCCCTCGTCATTATCAAAAGCACGCTTATGATCCATTGAAGAAATCATAGGGACAACGGTTGTTCCATCAGTAAAGCTAAGGACTGAAACTTCAGGGCCTTCTAAAAATTCTTCTATAACAATATTATTTCCGCTTTCGCCAAAAACCTTATCATTCATTATAGAATTTACTGCATCAATCGCCTCTTTAAGAGTTGTTGCAATAATAACGCCTTTTCCGAGAGCTAAACCATCAGCCTTAATGACAATCGGAAATTCATTGTTGGATTTCAAATATGCAATAGCTTCGTCAGCAGTTTTAAAAACCTCATAGCCAGCAGTAGGAATATTATATTTTCGCATTAAATCTTTTGAAAAGACTTTACTACCCTCAATTATTGCTGCTCTTTTTGAAGGGCCAAAGCAAGGAATTCCCTTTTCTTCAAGAGCATCAACACAGCCTAAAACAAGAGGGTCATCAGGTGCAACAACTGCAAAATCAATACCATTTTGTGTTGCAAAATTTACAATTGCATTTATATCTTTAGCCGAAATATCCACGCAAACAGCGTCAAGAGAAATTCCACCATTACCTGGGAGTGCAAAAATTTCAGTCACTTCTTTGCTTTCTTTAAGCTTTTTGATTATGGCGTGTTCACGACCTCCGCCACCGACAACAAGAATTTTCATAATGTAATACCTTTCAGATTTATGTTATAACTCAGTGATGGAAAAGTCTAATACCTGTAAATGCCATAGAAATATCATATTTGTCACAGCAATTAACAACATCATTATCACGAATTGAACCGCCCGGCTGAACAATATAAGCAACGCCACTTCTTTTTGCTCTTTCGATATTATCATCAAATGGGAAGAAGGCATCACTGCCAAGTGAAACATCATTTATTTTTGAAAGCCATTCTTTCTTTTCTTCTCTTGTGAGAGCATCAGGGCGAGTTTTAAAGGTGTTTTGCCAAACATCATCGCCGATAACATCTTCATATTCATCTGAAATATAAACATCAATCGCATTATCACGGTTTGGCCTTGCTATTGTATCAATAAAATCGAGTGCCAAAACTTTTGGATGCTGTCTTAAATGCCAAATATCAGCCTTGTTGCCTGCAAGCCTTGTGCAGTGAATTCTGCTTTGCTGACCTGCACCAACGCCTATTGTTTGACCGTCTTTTGCATAGCAAACTGAATTAGATTGAGTGTATTTTAAAGTGATAAGGGAAATTATTAAATCTCTTTTAGCATTTTCTGAAAGATTTTTGTTTTTAGTAACGATATTAGAAAGGCTGTTTTCATCGATTTTAAGTTCATTTCTTCCCTGCTCAAAAGTAATTCCAAAAACATCTTTATGCTCAATTGAAGCAGGAGCATAATTTTCATCAATTTTAACGATATTGTATGTACCTTTTCTTTTGCCCTTTAGAATTTCGAGCGCCTTCGCATCATAATCGGGGGCGATAATTCCATCAGAAACCTCTCGAGCAATAAGCTTTGCAGTTTGAACATCGCATTTGTCAGAAAGAGCTATCCAGTCACCAAATGATGACATTCTGTCTGCTCCTCTTGCTCTTGCATATGCACTTGCAAGCGGTGAAAGCTCTAAATCGTCAACCCAATATATTTTTTTGAGTGTGTCTGAAAGTGAAAGCCCAACAGCTGCACCAGCAGGGCTAACATGCTTAAACGACGCAGCGGCCGGAAGCCCCAAAGCGTTTTTAAGCTCTTTTACTAATTGCCAACTGTTAAAAGCATCAAGAAAATTAATGTATCCTGGTTTACCGTTTAAAACGGTGATAGGAAGTTCTTTCTCGTTTTGCATAAATATTTTAGATGGCTTTTGATTAGGATTGCAGCCATATTTGAGTTCTAACTCGTTCATTTTTAGTACCCCTTTAAAGATTTTAAGTTCGCCCATACGATTAGTTATAAAACCAAATTATTTATTCTTATTAACAATTCTTGTTTCAGCTTTTCCTGTTTCAATATCAATGAAACGAGTGAAAAGTGAAACCTTATTATCGCTGTTTAGATTTTCCCAAAGGTCATTTGTAAATTCATCAATATCACTGCCGATTGCAATTTTTTTAGGCTCACCCTCAAAAGATGGGAGTGGATTTCCATCACCCATATAGGTGTGAATAAAATGCCCCTCACCACTAATTGGCATAGTGTAGGTATATGTGAAACGGTGAACCGAATTAGGATTGCCATCAGCTGATTTTATAATTGAAAGTGCATAGTTGAAATATCCGTTTTCTCTGTGAACAATGCCTGAAATTCGAGGAGTATAGTTTGGAACATCATCTTCATAATCACGATTTCTAAGAGCCTGCTCAAAGGTTTGCTGTTTGTCCATAAGCTCATATATTGTGTCAGTTTGGTCACCATTTGTAACAATTGTCTTGTTGCCGAGAACACGAACAGGTGAATAGATAATAAGATGAGGATCAGAAAGCTTAGACTCATCAAAAGCTTCGGTTTTAATGCCATCAAGCGTTTGTGTAAAAACACGATTGCGACTGTTTTCACTTCTGCCCATAATAAAATAAGCAATAACTGCATTTTTATTGTCTTTTGAATGACCTATTATTATACCTCTACCTGGATAGGCGTTTTCGGATAGTTCTTTCTTAATATCAAGTGTTTTCATTAGTTTGACTTCCTTCCACTATATTTTTTGCTGTAATTTCGGCAGCCTTTGGTAGGATTTCCCATTCAGCCTCTTGCATAACTCTTTTTTGAAGAATTTGAGGAGTGTCACCATCTTTAATATACACTGCTTTTTGAAGAATAATCTCACCATTATCCGGAATTTCGTTTACATAATGCACAGTAGCACCTGTAACCTTAACGCCATAATTGAGTGCCGCTTCGTGAACTTTAAGCCCATAAAAGCCTTCACCGCAAAAAGACGGGATAAGTGATGGATGCACATTTATAATTCGCTTATCATACTTTTTTGTAAAACTTTCAGAAAGTATAGTCATAAATCCTGCAAGAACGATAAGGTCAATTGAATTTTCTTTTAACACGCTTAGAAGTGCCTTTTCAAAAGCATCTTGTGAACCAAGCTCTTTTTTAGACACAACTACCGATTTAACATTATGGTTTTTCGCTCTTTCGAGGGCAAAAGCATTTCTGTTTGACGAAACTACAAGGCAAATGTCACCGTGAGGAATATTCCCATTTTCCAAAGAATTAATGAGTGCCTCAAAATTCGTTCCGCCACCCGAAACAAAAACGGCAATTTTAGCCTTTAGCATATCGTAACACCGCCATTGCCTTCGACAATTTCTCCCATAATATAAGCATTTTCGCCATTTGCATTTAGAATATCGACTGCCTTATTAGCGTCCTCTTTAGAAACAACAATGCTCATACCAACGCCCATATTATAAGTATTAAACATATCTCTGTCAGGGATATTGCCTGTGCTTTGCAAGAGATTGAATATAGGCAGAATTTTAAGAGCCTTTTCATCAATCTTAGCTGAAAATCCCTCTGGGAGGCTTCTCGGAATATTTTCATAAAATCCGCCACCTGTGATATGTGAAACTGCTTTTATTTTAACTTTTTCAGAAAGAGCCAAAACAGGCTTAACATAAATTTTGGTAGGAGTAATCAACGATTCACCGATTGTCATTCCAAGTTCATCGGAATAAACATTTATATAGTTGCTTTTAACATCAAATATTTTGCGAACGAGTGAAAATCCGTTTGAATGAACACCCGAAGATGGCAACGCAATAATGGCATCACCGCTGACAATTTCTTTATTGTTGAATACTTTTTCTTTATCAACAACGCCAACGGTAAAGCCTGCAAGGTCATATTCATCAATTGGATAAAATCCAGGCATTTCAGCAGTTTCTCCACCGATTAGTGCTGCACCTGAACGAACACAGCCCTCTGCAACGCCTGAAACGATAGATGCGATTTTTTCAGGAAAGTTTTTTCCGACAGCAATATAGTCAAGAAAAAATAGCGGTTTTGCACCACAGCAAATAACATCATTAACGCACATAGCAACACAGTCTATACCAACTGTATCGTGCTTGTCCATTAAAAAGGCAATTTTTAATTTAGTACCGACACCATCAGTACCGCTAACTAAAACAGGCTTTGCAATTCCTGTAAGGTCAAGTTCAAAAAGACCTCCAAATCCACCAATATCAGACATTGCACCTTTAGTCATAGTCCTTGCGATATGCGATTTCATAAGTTCAACAGCCTTATAGCCTGCTGTAATGTCAACACCGGCTGCCTTGTAGCTTTCACTGAAACTATTCATCAGTCGTTATCCTCCGATTTTTCTTTTATTTTTTTGTTGTATTTATATTCTGCACTTGTTTTTGGCGGATCAATAGGATATTTACCGTTAAAGCAAGCGGCACAGAAATCCATATTGCATTTCTCTGCAATGTGATAAACACTTTCCTCGCCTAAAAATCCGAGAGAGTCTGCCCCCATAATGTCACGGATTTCATCAATAGAATGATTGTTAGCTATAAGATTTTCACGAGAATCTATATCAGTTCCAAAATAGCAAGGATAGAGAAATGGCGGGGCTGAAATTCTAACATGAACTTCAGACGCTCCAGCTTCACGAAGCTGATTAACTATTCTTGCACAGGTTGTTCCACGAACAATAGAGTCATCAATCATAACAACTCTTTTACCTTTTACTGTTTCTGAAACAGTATTAAGCTTTATTCTTACATCGCTCTCTCTTTGAGCCTGAGTTGGCTGAATGAAAGAACGGCCTATATATTTGTTTTTGATAAATCCAAGACCATAAGGAATTTTACTTTCTTCTGCATATCCCATAGCGGCATCAATTCCGCTGTCAGGAACACCAATAACAACATCAGCTTCAACAGGATGTTCTTTTGCAAGAAATGCACCTGCTTTTCGCCTTGCTGCGTGAACTGATGCACCTTCAATGACCGAATCAGGACGAGCAAAATAAATAAATTCAAAACAGCAAAGGGCTTTTTTACAGTCGCTGCAATGCCCTTCGATTGAACGCATACCGTGTTTATCAACTACAACGATTTCGCCTGGTTTTACATCACGAACAAAGGTAGCCCCGAGTGTTTCAAGCGCACAGCTTTCAGAGGCAAAAATAATCTGGTCGCCTTTTTTACCAATGCAAAGAGGTCTAAATCCAAGAGGATCACGGGCAGCAACAAGCTTAGATGGTGACATAATAATCATTGAATATGCACCTTTTAAGCGATACATAGCCGAAAAAACAGCGGCTTCGATTGTGGGTGCTGCAATTCTCTCTTTTGTTATGATATATGAAATAACTTCGGTGTCACTTGTTGAGTGAAAAATCGAACCCATCATTTCAAGCTCATCTCTAAGCTCTTTTGCATTTGTAAGAGTTCCGTTTTGAGCGAGTGCCATACACCCTTTTATGTGATTAACAAGCATTGGTTGAGCATTAAATCTATCATTAGTTTCCATTGTGCCATAGCGTACATGACCAACTGCCATTTGACCTTCGCCGAGTGAAGCAAGATTGTCTTTAGTAAAAACTTCATTAACAAGACCTAAATCTTTATAACAATTAATAATGCCGTTATCATTGACAGCAATTCCGCAGCTTTCCTGCCCTCTGTGCTGAAGTGCAAATAGTGCATAATAACAACTGCTTGCAAGGTCGGCAGTCTTAGGGCTGTAAATGCCGAATACGCCACATTCTTCGTGAATATTATCAAACATATTTTAACCTCTATTTATAATGGATTTAAAACGAATAACGAATAGTTTGTATGATTTATGCAAGACCTAAACGCTTGAAAACTTCGTCATAAGCCTCTTCAACATTGCCGAGATCTCTTCTGAAACGGTCTTTATCGAGCTTTTCATTTGTATTGACATCCCAAAGTCTGCAAGTGTCAGGAGAAATTTCGTCAGCCAAAATGATAGTTCCGTCAGGAAGCTTACCAAACTCAATTTTAAAATCAATAAGCTTCATATCAGCTTTTAAGAAATAAGCCTTTAATACTTCGTTTATTTTTTTTGTATAAGCTTTTATAGTATCAATTTCTGCTTGTGTTGCATAACCTAAAGCTAAAGCATAATCATCATTGATGAAAGGATCACCGAGTGCATCATCTTTATAGCTAAATTCAAGAATTGGGCAAAGCAATTCTCTGCCTTCTTCAACGCCCATTCTTTTTGAAAAGCTTCCTGCTGCAACATTACGAACGATAACTTCAAGCGGAACAATTGAAACATGTTTAACAGCAGTTTCACGGTCGCTAAGTTCTTCAACAAGATGAGTTGGAACGCCTTCTTTTTCAAGCATTTTGAAAACATGGTTTGTCATTCTGTTGTTTACAACGCCTTTGCCCATTATTGTACCTTTTTTTTCGCCATTAAATGCAGTTGCATCATCTTTATAATCGACGATAACAATACCGTCTATATCTGTTGCGAATACCTTTTTTGCTTTGCCTTCATAAAGTTGTTCTGTTTTTTTCATAATAATTTATCTCCTTTTAATAATGTGATTATTTGTATTGTGCCATTATTTTAGCATCTTTAGCTCTGACTTCATCAGACATACTCTCACGCATTGCTTTGAGCTTAGCAGAAAGAGCTTCGTCAGAAAGAGCGAGCATTTGAGCCGCCAAAATAGCAGCATTCTTAGCACCGTCAACTGCGACAGTTGCAACAGGAATACCTGAAGGCATCTGAACAGTAGCTAAAAGTGCATCAAGACCATTGAATGACGATTTAACAGGCACTCCGATGATAGGAAGTGTTGTGTTGGCTGCAAGAACTCCGCCCAGATGAGCCGCCATTCCTGCAATTGAAATAATGACACCAAACCCGTTTTTTTCAGCATCTTTTGAAAACTTTGAAGCTTCGTCGGGTGTGCGGTGAGCCGACATAACTCGCACCTCAAAAGGAATTTCAAGAGATTTAAGCTGAGTTATTGCCTTTTCGGCAACGCCAATGTCGCTGTCAGAACCCATAATAATTGCTACTTTTTTCATTTTTTCTACCTCACAACATAATATAATATTGATTAATTATAAGTAAACAGAAAGCGGCGTAGCTCACACTACGCCGCTAAAAATTTAGCTTTAACTATTTTTTTACGCTTTTCACCACTTGTTACAATCACTGCTTGGTGAATTTGCCTGCAATTTGGGAGGGAAATTGAAGATAACCCATCTTTGTAAATTCTTTTGTCATAGACCATTAGATATCCTCCCTTTCTTTTGAAATCACAATCTAATTTTACTTTTTTTGACAAATAAAATCAATACATTTAAGTGATAAAATAAAGAATTGGATACATAAACAACTAATACAAAAATTAGGGTAACTGTTTGTTTATTTTGCCTATGAAAGTTCTTAGTTTCAAGCTTTGCTGTTATTTGCTTTTAAGATTTTCTATGCTTTCTGTGAGCATTTTAATCTTTTCTGTGTATTGTGCCTGCGATTGCCTTTGACCTTCAACAACTGCAACTGGTGCTTTTTTTACAAAATTTTCATTGCTTAGCTTTGAGCTTACAAAATCTAAATCCTTTTGAACTGCTACTTTTTCTTTTTCTAATCTTTCAATTTCTGCTTTAAAATCAATAAGCTCATCCATTGGAATATAAATCCTTGCACTCTCGGTGATAATTGAAACAGCCGTATCCATATCATCAAACTTTTCTCTGATTTCAACATCGCTTGCAGAGGCTAAACGCTTAAAGAAAACTCCGCCCTTTGAAAAAACATCAACAAGAGAGGTTTCGATAAACACCTTAGCTTTTTTAGACGGTGCAACATTCATTTCACTTCGGCGATTACGAACAGCCTTAATTGCTGTCATAATTATTTCCATCTCTGCTTCTTCTGTTTCAAAGGTGAGTGATTTATCATATTCACACCACGGTGAAGTCATAATCGTTTCGCCCTCGTGCGGGAGAGTTAAAAAGATTTCTTCAGTTATAAATGGCATAAATGGGTGAAGCAGTTTAAGCGTGTTAGACATTACATAGATAAGAACAGCCTTTACGGTTTCTTTTGCATTTTCATCATCACCATTTAGACGGATTTTTGCAAGCTCAATATACCAGTCGCAGAAAATATCCCAAATAAAGTCATAAAGCTTTCCAACTGCAAGACCTAATTCAAATTTGTCAAGAGAAGTTGTGACATCATTTATAAGCTTTTCTAAAAGGCTTAAAATCCACTTATCTTCAATCGAGAGATTTTGTGGGATATGCGGAGCTTTTTCGTTTTCGCCTAAATTCATTAATATAAATCGAGCAGCATTCCAAATCTTGTTTGCAAAATTACGACTTGCCTCAACTCTTTCTTCAGAAAAACGCATATCGTTTCCTGGGCTGTTATTGGTAGCAAGAGTAAATCTAAGTGCATCTGCACCATATTTGTCAATAACTTCAAGAGGATCAATGCCATTGCCAAGCGATTTTGACATTTTTCTGCCCTGTGAATCACGAACAAGCCCATGAATAAGAACAGTGTCAAAAGGAACCTGCCCTGTTTGCTCAAGCCCTGAAAACATCATTCTCATAACCCAAAAAGGAATAATGTCATAGCCTGTTACAAGCGTGTTTGTAGGGTAGAAATGCTTTAAATCTTCAGTTTTATCAGGCCAGCCAAGCGTTGAAAAAGGCCAAAGAGCTGACGAAAACCAAGTGTCAAGCGTATCAGGATCTTGTGTGATTTTTGTACTATTACAGTGGCAACATCTTTGAGGCGCAGTTCTTGAAACGGTAATTTCTCCGCAGTCACTGCAATACCAAGCTGGAATTCTGTGTCCCCACCAAAGCTGACGAGAAATACACCAATCACGGATATTTTCAAGCCAATGGAAATAAACTTTTTCAAAGCGTTCTGGTACAAATTTAGTTTTGCCCTCTTTAACAGCTTCAATAGCAGGTGCTGCAAGTGGCTTCATATCAACAAACCACTGCTTTGAAACTCGTGGCTCAACCGTTGTCGAGCAACGATAACAAGTTCCGACATTATGGCTGTAATCTTCAATCTTTACAAGTGCATTTTCGTTTTGAAGGTCAGCTACGATTGCTTTTCTTGCTGTCATTATATCCATATTTGCATATTTAGGATAATCTTCGGTGATTTTTGCATCAGGAGTTAAAACATTAATAATCTCAAGATTATGGCGAAGCCCTACTTCAAAATCATTAGGGTCATGAGCAGGAGTGATTTTAACAACACCTGTACCAAAATCCATTTCAACATAATCATCGGCAATAACGGGAATTTCACGATGAACAATCGGTAAAATAAGCGTTTTTCCAACCAAATCTTTATATCTTTCATCGTTTGGATTAACAGCAACAGCGGTATCACCAAGCAATGTTTCAGGGCGAGTAGTTGCAAGCTCTAAATATCCGCTACCATCTTTAAACGGATAGCGAAGATGCCAAAAATGCCCTGCCTTGTCTTCATATTCAACCTCAGCATCAGAAATAGAGGTAAGACAATGAGGACACCAGTTTATTATTCGCTCACCACGATAGATAAGCCCTTTTTCATAAAGATTGCAAAATACCTCGTTAACAGCTTTGTTACAGCCTTCATCAAGAGTGAAACGCTCTCTTTCCCAGTCACAAGATGAACCCATCTTTTTAAGCTGCTCAATAATTCTGCCACCATATTGAGCTTTCCACTGCCATGCACGCTCTAAAAATCCATCTCTGCCAAGGTCATCTTTAGTCAGACCTTCTTTTTTCATAGCCTCAACTATTTTAGCTTCGGTTGCAATTGAAGCGTGGTCAGTTCCAGGAACCCACAAAGTATCAAATCCTGCCATTCTGTGATAGCGGATTAAAATATCTTGCAATGTGTTGTCAAGAGCGTGGCCCATATGAAGCTGACCTGTAATGTTTGGGGGCGGAATAACTATTGTATATGTTTTATTCCCCTCGTGGCGTTCTGCATGGAAATAGTTTTTGTCAATCCAAGACGCATAAATACGGTCTTCAACATTTTTAGGATCATATTGCTTTTCAAGTTCTTTACTCATTATTTTTTCCTCCTAATATAATTGCCATCTCTGATAGAATAATAAAAAAGCCCTCGCCTCAAAAAAGAGACGAAGACATTAATTCTCCGTGGTACCACTCAAATTGTTTGTAAAAATTACAAACCACTCACAGTCCATTTAACGGTGGCAAACCGTTTCTGCTTAATCGAGTTAAAATCTTTAGGCAGACCGCTACAAAGTGACGACAGCATAAAATTTGTATCGCTTTTCACCAAACAGCGACTCTCTAAAATCAAATAAAACACCTTAATCTTTGTCAATGCGTTTAAGTTTATGCTCATTATATTATCATTATACCAATAAAAAGTCAAGATATTTAAGGGTTTAGCATAGTTGAATTCTTTTTGACTGTTGTGCTTTGTGAGAATAACCGCCCTCTTGAATTTATAGAAGTGTTGTTTTCTGAATTACAGCCAAATATTATCAATAAAATGCAGAATATAAGGGATAAAATTATTGCGAGTTTTTTTGTCGAATATTCTTCGTTTATAATATCCAAAAGCACATATCCAAAAAAGAGCATTCCGATTATTCCGACAATAACTGCAAACATAATTTTTTCGCCTCCGATAGCTTTTTATATATTATATGAAAGTGTGAAGCGTAATGATAATTTAATATTATTCTATTAATTGGTTATTTTAATAATGTATCCGCAAAAAACATAAAGGGTGGCAGTTATGCAGATTTTAAAAGTGCTATTTACCTCAGCGTTTTCGATTATTGCAATTTTTCTTTTGACAAGGCTTATGGGAAAAAGGCAGATTTCTCAACTGAATATGTTTGACTATGTCAACGGAATAACAATAGGCTCAATTGCGGCTGAAATGGCGACCTCACTTGAAAATGACTTTTGGCTACCGCTGACTGCTATGCTTGTTTACACATCGTTTTCTTTAGCAATTGCATTTCTTGAGCGAAAATCGTTAAAGCTCAATAAGTTTTTTACGGGAAATCCATATATTCTTTTTGATAAAGGTATACTATATAAACAGAATTTAATAAAAGCAAAAATCAGCATAACCGAATTTTTAAGCCAATGCAGAGCTAATGGATTTTTTAATTTAGACGAAATAGAAACAGCGATTTTAGAGCCAAACGGTTCTATTAGCATATTGCCAAAATCAGATTATCGACCAGCAACACCACTTGATTTAAAGCTTAAACCGAAAAACGCAGAAATTGTTCCTATTGTAATTGTTGATGGGAATATTTTAACGACAAATTTAGAGTCATTAGGATTTAATCAAATTTGGCTTATTGAGGAGCTTTTAAGGCAAAAGGTGTCTTCGCCTGCTGATGTTTTTCTCGCAACTTGCACAAGTGAGGGCAAGCTTTGTGTTTATGTAAAAGTCAAAAACGAGGATAAATACGAACCCTTTATATGAATTTAACTTTTTTAAATGTATATTTATACATTCTTTACGCATAAATATACAAAAATGCTGAAAAGCTGTTGACAAAACTGATTAGTTATTGTATAATTCCCCTTGTTGTTATGGGGGTATAGCTCAGCTGGGAGAGCGCTTGAATGGCATTCAAGAGGTCAGCGGTTCGATCCCGCTTATCTCCACCAAAATAATTTGATTTTGTGTTTTGCTTATTTTTTTGTTCAATAAAACAAGAAGGTGGGCTATTGCGGTACGCTATTTCCTTTAAAGAAATTGTTGATGAATGCGGAAATCATCAATTGTGTTATGGCATTGACGCCATAAATTGTTCAAATGAAATCATTTTTAGCATAACAGATATAACATTTGAGAGGGAAAAGCTTCAAAATTTTATCTGTGAGCTTAATATTCTAAAGCTTGAACTTATTCATTTAAGAGATGTTGTTGAAGATTTTATTTTCAAAAGCAGTGCGTTAGAATTATTAATACCATTTTCTGAAAACTAAAAGACGGCGATAGAAATTTAATTTCTGAACGCAAATTAAAAAGAACTTCAAGCTTTAAAATGAAAACTTGAAGTTCTTTAATTATTTATTTTTACGCATTATTTATTTTTACGCATTATTTATTTTATACACAAAATTGTTGCTGCCATTGTGAACTGCGCTGCATAGTATAGCGTATGGTTTACAACAATATTCAGCTTTGTGTTTTTGCCCTCACCAAAGTACATTCCCGAAAGGACTAAATCAGAAAGTGCAAAAAGAATACCACCGATTGACATTACCACCCACACTTTTGAAAATCCCGTTTCAAATGCTGCTACTACCGCTGAAGCTGCTGTCATACTGAGAATTGCGGTATACAAAAATAGTATTGGTTTAAAGCTACCATACACCATTTTTAGCGGTTTTTCAATAAGAAGTGCAAAGCTTGCAACAACAAAAGATGCAACAAGTGAAATTATAATATCTCTTATTTTAAAATCATAATGAGTATAGATTGCAGATATAAAGCAGAGATGACCGACTATAAATGAAATGAACCCTGTATAGAGATAATGCTTTTTATCTTTATCATAAATCCATTTAAGGTCAAGCCAAATATCACCAAGCATACTGCAAATCAGACCAAAAAGCATCCAAAAAGCAAAGCTTAAAAATTCTCGGTTCTCATAGGCTGCGGCAAATGCGGTTGCGATAAATAAAAGGCTTGCAAGTGCCTTTGCATAAAGTGAGCGTTTGCCCCCGTGCGTAGCTCGCAAAACCAAAAACACGGTAGTTGCAACGATACCTGCTGCGAGTAAAGCCCAATATAATAGACTCAAAATAAATCCCCCTCAAATTAAAAGTTACATTATGTGCATTATACTATAATTTCACCAATTTTTCAACTACAATATAAATATTTTTGTAACTTTGTGCATTTATTTTGAAAACTGTTGACAAATTATTTTAACTGCGTTATAGTTTAATAAACAATTTATCGGAGATGAAAGAATGACTAAGCTTTGTTTTACAGCTTCATATTTTTATTACTTCTTTATCAACTTTTTTGGTAAGGGCTTTTTGAGATTTGCTGCAAAACCGATAGCTTTCTGATTTTATTTTTCAGTTTGCAATCCCGCAGTGAATTTCACTGTGGGATTTTTTTATTCGATTTTTTAAAAGAAATAAGGAGCATAATAATGATAGTAATTCTAAAAAATGGTATTGAAGAAAAAAAGGTTAAAAATCTAACCGACTGGCTTGAAAATCAAGGGATTTCAATTCAAGCAGTTATGGGTGAATATCAAACAATATTAGGGCTTATCGGTGACACAAGCAAGGTGGATATTGACCTTATTCAAGGGCTTGACATTGTTGATACAGTTAAGAGAATTTCAGAGCCATATAAGAGTGCAAACCGAAAGTTTCACCCTGATGACACAATAGTTGATATAAACAAAATAAAAATCGGCGGTGGGAATTTTCAGTTTATTGCTGGCCCTTGTTCAGTTGAAAGCCGTGACCAAATTATTGAAATTGCAAAGGCGGTAAAAAAATGCGGAGCGAACCTTTTAAGGGGCGGTGCATTTAAGCCGAGAACTTCGCCTTATGCCTTTCAGGGTATGCGAGCAGAGGGATTAGAGCTTTTATTAGAAGCCAAAAAAGAAACAGGAATGCCAATTGTAACCGAAATAATGGACGCTTCTCATATTGAACTTTTCAAAGATGTTGATGTTATTCAAGTTGGTGCAAGAAATATGCAAAACTTCGAGCTTTTAAAAGAACTTGGCAAAACAAATACTCCAATTCTTTTAAAAAGAGGGCTTTCAGCTACACTTGAGGAATTTTTAATGAGTGCTGAATATATAATGTCAGAGGGAAACCACAATGTAATTTTGTGTGAAAGAGGAATAAGAACCTTTGAAACCGCAACTCGAAATACGCTTGACCTTTCGGCAGTTCCACTTTTAAAAGAGAAGTCACATCTTCCTGTTATTGTCGATCCAAGCCACGCATCTGGAATTGCAAGGCTTGTAAAGCCTATGGCACTCGCAGCAGCCGCCTCTGGTGCTGACGGAATTATGATTGAGGTTCACAATGATCCCACTAAGGCACTTTGCGACGGACCTCAAGCACTAACGCCAGAACAATTTGCAGATGTTACAAAAGCAGTAATGAAAGTTAGAGAAGCATTGAAATAAGGAGAAAAATGATGAAAATTGCAGTAGTTGGTTTAGGTCTTATAGGTGGCTCAATTGCAAAAGCTATGAAATACAAGACTAATCATAAAATATATGGCTTCGATATAGATAGAGGAGTGCTTTTAAAAGCTAAACTTTTAGGTGCTATTGATGATGAAATAACACCCGAAATTCTTTCAGATTGTGATATGGTTATCACTGCCCTTTATCCAAACGACACCATTGATTATATAACTAAAAATGCAGCAGTGTTTAAAAAAGGTGCAATAGTTATGGACAGCTGCGGCGTTAAAAAAGTCATTTGCGAACCGCTTTGGAGAGTAGCAAAAGACAATGGATTTGTATTTTTAGGCTCACATCCAATGGCAGGGCTTCATTTTTCAGGCTTTGAATATTCAGAGGTCAATATGTTTTCGGACGCATCTATGATTATTGTCCCGTCAGCTGGAACTGATATTGAAGTGCTTGAAAAGGTTAAAAAGTTGTTTTTAAGTCTTGGATTTACAAATATCCAAATTTCTACTCCTGATGAGCATGATAAAATAATTGCCTACACTTCACAGCTTGCACATATTGTGTCAAATGCTTATGTTAAAAGTCCAAACGCAAAGGTGCACAGTGGATTTTCAGCAGGCAGTTATAATGACCTTACAAGAGTTGCAAAGCTAAATGAGGTTATGTGGACAGAATTATTTTTAGAAAACAAAGAAAACTTAATCAGCGAGCTTGATACAATAATCGAAAACTTAGAAAAATATGCTAAGGCGTTAAAAGAAGAAGATGCTAATTCATTAGAGGCACTTTTAAAAGATGGCAGGCAAAGAAAAGAAAGCATTGACGGACTTTATAAAAATTAAAAATTGCACGAGTAAATCAAACACAAAATGAATTTTTACCTGTGTAATGAGGAAAAAATAATGAAAAAAGTAACTGTAAACAAAGAAAATAAATATGAAATACTAATAGCTGATAATCTTTTAAATTCTTCTGGTGAATTAATTAGGGCAGTCACAAAGGCTAAAACTGCAGCGATTATCACCGATGATATTGTTGATGAATTATATTCAAATAGAGTTGTAACTTCGCTGAAAAAAAGTGGGTTTAAAACAGTTAAATTTGTGTTTAAAAATGGTGAGAAGTCGAAAAACATATCAACACTTTCTGAAATATTAGAATTTTTAGCAACAAATCATCTTACAAGAACCGATGTTATTATTGCCCTTGGCGGAGGCGTTGTCGGTGACATTGCAGGGTTTGCAGCCGGCTGCTATCTCAGGGGAATTGACTATGTGCAAATTCCTACTACTCTGCTTTCTGCTGTTGACTCCTCAGTCGGGGGAAAAACTGCAATCGACCTTCAAAGCGGAAAAAATTTAGCTGGGCTTTTTTATTCACCAAAGCTTGTAATTTGTGATTATAAAACGCTTGATACGCTACCAGACAGTATTTTTTCTGACGGAATGGCAGAGGTTATTAAATATGCAGTGCTTTTTGACAGTGAATTTTTTGGCTTTTTAAATACCGTAAATGCACGAGAAAACTTAGAAATAATTATTGAAAAATGCGTTTCATTTAAGCGTGATATTGTAATAGAAGATGAGTTTGAAAAAGGCAATCGTGCGGTTCTTAATTTAGGGCATACAATAGGTCACGCAATTGAAAAATGCAGTGATTTTAACATTTCACACGGTAGTGCGGTCGCAATCGGAATGGCTATGATTTCAAAATCCGCTTTCTTAAACGGAAACAGTGATAAAGATATTACTAATGAAATAATCAAAATTTTAAAAAAGTACAACTTGCCATTTAGTACAGAGTTTAAAAAGAGTGAGCTTTATGATATAATGTTAAATGATAAAAAATGTGATGGCGACGATATTACACTAATTTTACCAAAAAAAATAGGTGAATGTAAAATGGTTAAAATCAAAAAAGAAAATTTAATTAATTATTTATAGAAGAAGTAAGGGTATCAAAAAAATGGATATAAAATTAACTCCAACTCATCTTTCGGGCGAAATAATGGCAATCCCATCAAAATCAGATGCTCATAGAAGCCTGATAGCAGCAGCCCTTTCAAACGCTCAAACGGTTATTAACTGTGGGCTTATTTCAAAGGATATTGAGGCGACAGTGAACTGCCTTAATGCTATGGGTGCCGATATAAAATGTGTAAACGAAAAACTAATTGTTAAGCCGATAGATAAAAACCATCTACCAAATAATATTGAATTGTATCCTTTAGAAAGTGGCTCAACTTTTAGATTTTTATTAACTATTTGTGCAGCTCTCGGAATAGATGCAAGCTTTCATTTAGAAGGCAGGCTTTCTTCAAGACCGATAATTCCGCTAAGGCGACAGCTTGAAGAAAATGGAATTGATTTTTCACAGCCATGGGAAAATCCAGTAAAAATAAGCGGAAAATTAAAAAGCGGTGAATTTGTTTTAAAAGGTGATGTCAGTTCGCAGTTTATGACAGGGCTTTTGTTTGCACTTCCACTTTTAGAGGGCGACAGCACAATTCGTTTAATTCCACCTGTTATGTCAAAGCCTTATATAAATATGACAATCGACACGCTTTCAAAATTCAACATTAAAATTAAAGAAAATGAGAATGAATATTTCATAAAAGGCAATCAAGAATATATCACACCAAGCGAGTTAGATATTGATGGTGACTGGTCAAATGCAGCATTTTTTCTTGCAGCAGGTGCATTTTCAGATGGAATAACTGTAAAAGGGTTAAATCTTAATTCTCTGCAAGGTGACAAGGAAATTTTAGACTTGTTATCATCAATGGGTGCAAAAATTGAAAAAAGCGAAAATTCTATAACCGTCAGAAAAGGCGAACTAAAAGGAATTAATATTGATGCAGGCGATATTCCTGATATTATTCCTATAATTTCTGTTGTTGCTTCGGCGGCAAATGGTGCAATGACAACAGTAACAAACGCCGAGAGGCTGAGGCTGAAAGAATGTGACAGACTTTCTGCAATGTGCGAGTGCCTAAATAATATCGGTGCAGTTGTGGCAGAAATGGACGATGGCCTTGTTATTTGGAGTGAAAAAAAGCTTAGGGGCGGTAATGTCTTTAGCTTTAACGACCATAGAATTGTTATGTCAATGGCAATAGCCTCAACTTTTTGCGAAAATGAAATAACAATAAGAAATGCAGAGGCAATAGAAAAATCCTACCCCCTCTTTTTTGAGGATTTTAAAAAATTAGGAGGCAAAGCTGATGTCATCAATGATATTGGGCAAGAACATTAAAGTTTCAATATTTGGCCAGTCACATTCAAATGCTATCGGAGCAGTTGTTGACGGGTTAGAGAGTGGAATAAAATTAGATTTTGATAAGATTTATGCGTTAATGAATAGGCGAGCACCAGGTCAAAATCTATATTCAACCGCCCGAAAAGAAGCCGATTTGCCAAAAATTTTATCAGGCGTAGTCGATGGAATTACCTGTGGTGCGCCTCTTGCATTTATGATTGAAAACACTGACACAAGGTCAAATGATTATGATAATATTAGAGATGTTATGCGTCCGTCACATTCTGACTATCCTGCTTTTGTAAAGTATAATGGCTTTAACGATGTTTCGGGCGGAGGTCACTTTTCGGGTAGGCTTACAGCACCGCTTTGTTTTGTCGGGGCAATTTGTATGCAAATTTTAAATGAAAAAGGCATAGAAATAAAGTCACATATCTATTCAATTGGTGACATTTATGACACTCCTTTTGATTATGTAAACATTACAAATGAAAATATTTCAGCAAAGGATTTTCCTGTTATTAATGATGAAATTGGCGATAAGATGAAAATCCTAATCGAAAAAGAAAGGCTTAATGTCAATTCAGTTGGAGGCGTAATCGAATGTGCCGCAGTTAATATGCCTGCTGGAATTGGTGAGCCTATGTTTGACGGAATTGAAAATCTAATTGCTAAAAACATTTTTGGCATTCCAGCGGTTAAAGGGATAGAGTTTGGCTCTGGATTTTTTGGCTCAACTCAAACAGGCAGTCAAAATAATGATGAATACTATATAGATAGTGGTGCAGTAAAAACAAAAACCAATAATCACGGTGGAATTTTGGGTGGAATTACAACAGGAATGCCAATAGCATTTAAGGTTGCAATTAAGCCAACTGCAACGATTTCACGCACTCAACAAAGCGTTAATATCAAAACAATGGAAAATACAGAAATTTTAATAAAAGGTAGGCACGATCCATGCATTGTTCCGAGGGCAGTTCCAGTTGTCGAGGCAGTTACCGCAATTACCCTTGCAGATTTAGTGCTTTAAAATAAAGAAAAAAGAGGTAAAACTATGATGGATAAATTTAAAGAAGTTTTAAACTTCTCGCTTGGCTCATTCACAGTCGGAAAGCTGCTTGCAGCAGTTATCACCTTTGTTGTTTGCTTTTTAATCATCAAGATTATAATGAAGCTATTTTCAAGGCTACTTTCAAGGCTTTCGATAGATGACAGCCTTAAAAAAATCATAAAAGCAGCGGTTAAGCTAATTCTCTATTTTATAGCTGTAATAATTGTTATTGATGCACTCGGTATTTCCGTTACTTCGCTTATTGCAATGTTCAGCGTTGTTGGTTTAGCGGCATCTCTCGCTGTTCAAGACTCGCTTTCAAATCTTGCAAGTGGAATTATGATTTTAGTTACAAAACCGTTTAAAATAGGCGATTATGTTGATATTGACAATGTCAGCGGAACAATTGCAATCACGGGGCTTATACATACACGAATAAAAACCGTTGACAACAAAATCATTTATGTGCCAAACAGTAAAATAATTGCAACAAAAATAGTCAACTATACTTCACAAGATATTAGGCGAGTTGATATTGATGTTTCGGCTTCATATGACGCACCTATTGACAGCGTTAGGGCATCGCTTTTAGATGCAATCGCAGAGGTTGGGCTTTTTAAAGATGAACCTGCACCGCCATTTGTAGCAGTTCAATCTTATGATGAAAGCAGTATAAAATATGTTGTAAGAGCGTGGACAACAACCGAGGATTATTGGGACGCACATTTTGCTCTTATGGAAAACATTAAAAAGCATTTTGATATGGACTCAATTGAAATGACCTATAATCATTTGAATGTTCATATTCAAAGCGAAACAAAATAATCAAATTTATAAAGGCATAAAAAATGAACGGGTAGATGTAAAAATCTGCCCGTTCTAATTTTTTAAAATTAAGTGTTCTTGTCAACTTGATGAAAATTCTTTAAGTTCCCCGATTTTTGATGCCTTTTTGAAAGTTCTGCTTTTACTTCATCAGGCGTTATGCCCTCGTTTGCCATCATTACAACTAAATGAAAAAGCAAATCAGAAATTTCACCAACAGTTTCTTCTTTAACTCCATTTTTGGCTGCGATTATTGTTTCAGAGCTTTCCTCACCGATTTTTTTAAGAATTTTATCAAGCCCTTTTTCAAAAAGATAGCAGGTGTAAGAACCATCTTGAGGATTTTCACGCCTTTCTATTGCAACCTTGTAAAGTTCATCTAATACATCATTCATTATTTTTATCTCCTATATGATTTTATTAAAAAAGCACGATTTACTACCAGTGTGGCAAGCAACTCCAGTTTGAATTACCTTTATGAGAAGCGTATCATCATCGCAGTCACCGTTTATGCTGACAACTTTTTGAAGATGCCCCGAGCTTTCGCCTTTGTTCCAAAGCTTTTGGCGTGAACGGCTATAAAACCAAGTGTATCCGCTTTCAAGCGTTTTTTTCATAGACTCCTTGTTCATATAAGCGAGCATTAAAATCTCATTTGTGCCATCTTCTTGAATGATGGCAGGAATTAAATCGGATTTAACAAAATATTTATCTATATTCAATTCTATCACCTTATCTGCAAATTTCTATTGCTTTATTCAAATCGAGTGTACCTTTATATATTGAACGACCGCATATTGCACCATAAAGATTTGCATCACGGAGTGCGATTATATCGTTTATATCTTTAATTCCGCCACTTGCAACGATATTGCAAGAAACCGCATCATTGAGAGCAGTCAATTCTTGTAGATTAGCACCGCAAAGCATTCCGTCACAGTCAATATCAGTATAAATTATATGCTTTACACCAATATCCTCCATTCGTTTTGCGAGTTCAATATATGAAATATTGCTATTTTTAACCCAGCCCTCAGTTGCCACCATTTTGTTTCTTGCATCTATTCCGACAACAATTTTTTCGCCATATTTTTTTGCAGAAATTTTCAAGAGTTCTGGATTTTTAAGTGCAGCAGAGCCAATAACAACTCTATCTATGCCATTACTTATATAAAAATCAATATCTTCAATTGTTCTTATTCCGCCACCGACTTCAGTTAAAAGCCCTGAGTTTTTGGCAACATCAACAAAGATTTCAGAGTTAATTCGTGTGCCTTCACAAGCACCGTTAAGGTCAACCATATGTATATATTTAGCACCTGCCGCCTTAAATGCAAATGCAGTGTCAAGATAGCTTTCGGCTACCTTTTCAGCGGTCGACATATCACCTTTAAAAAGTCGCACGCAGGTTTTATCTTTAATGTCAATCGCAGGGAAAATAATCATATTTTATCTCCTTTTTGCTTATAAAACACCTTTGGTTGAAAGAGCTTCGCCACTGCCACTTTTTGCACAGGCAATTTTCATACTGTGAGCAAAAGCCTTAAAAAGTGCCTCAATTATGTGGTGTGAATTTTTGCCATATGGCACTCTTAAATGAACAGTGATGCCTGAATTCATTGCAAATGCTCTGAAAAATTCTTCACACATACAGGTATCAAATTCACCAACTTTTTCTTCGGGAAAGCTTGCTTCAAACACTAAAAATGGTCTGCCACTTATATCAATGCTACAAAAGCCGAGAGCCTCGTCCATAGGAATGAAAAAGCTTCCATACCTTGCTATGCCTGATTTATCAGAAAGTGCCTCATTAAAGGCTTTTCCAAGAGCAATTCCAACATCTTCAATAGTGTGGTGGCAATCGACATTCAAATCGCCCTTGCACGAAAGAACCATTGAAAATCCGCTGTGAACAGCAAAAGCTGTTAGCATATGGTCAAAAAAACCTATGCCAGTGTTAATACTGCTTTCTCCGCCATCTAAATCAATCGACAATTTAATTGAGGTTTCTTTTGTCATTCTGGTTATTTCTGATTTTCTCATTAGATTTTACCTCTCTTATTTTATTTCATTAGTTAAAAACAATCTAATAGTATTTACAAGCTCTGCATTTTCATAATTTCTGCCAGCAGTTATTCTAAGTCCGCCCGAAATAAATCTAACTGAAATACTGTTTATGGTAAGGTAATTATGAAGCTTGTCGGCATCTTTATATTTCATAAAAACAAAATTTGTATGAGGCTTAATGACTGTAAAGGGATTTGAAAGTTCATTTGATAGGGCGTCAAGCTGTGAATAAAGACTATCTCTTGACTCTAAGACTCTTTTTATGGAGTTGTCAATATAATCATTATGCGAAAATAAAACGCTACAAATTTTTTGGCTGATTACATTTACATTGTAAGGCGATTTAGCCGCTTTTAAAACATTTATCAAGTCATTGTTTGCAATAGCAAAACCAAGCCTTATCCCCGCCATACCAATGGCTTTTGAGCAAGTTTTCAAAATGATTAAGTTGTCATAATTTGCAAATTCACAAAGCATACTTTCGTCGCTAAAATCCATATATGCTTCGTCTAAAACAACGAGAGAATTAACCGATTTAATAAGGCGTCTTAAATCCTCTCTTTTTATAACTCTGCCTGTTGGATTGCAGGGGTTAGAAAAGATGATAATTCTTGCACTTTTTTCATTAGCTGTATTTATAATCTTATCAATATCGACCGAATAATCATCATTTTTTTGAATTACAATATTTTTACAATCAACCAATGATGTGTAGAATGAGTACATTGAAAAATCGTCTGACAAGCTTAAAACCTTGTCACCTTTTTGAAGGAATACGGTCATAATAATAGAAATAAGTTCGTCTGAACCGTTCCCTGCAACAATGTTTTCTGGATGAACGCTAAAATATTGTGCAAACCCTGAGCAAGCCTCAACAGCATAAGGATCAGGGTAACGGTTAAGCTGAAGCTTTGCAATCTCATTTAAGATTTCTTCTTTTATTTCCTCATTTGGGGTGACAAAGGATTCATTGGCGTCAAGCCTTATTGCATAGCTAACAGTTACGGGGTTATAAGGAATTAGATTTTTGATTTTATTATTATATTCAAACATTTTGTCATTCCTTTTCTAATTAAATCTAACTTTAATCGAATTTGCGTGAGCTGTCAAGCCCTCAGTGTCGGCAAGTTTAATAATGCTGTCTTTTGCATCTCTTAGAGCATCTTCAGTATAATAAATAAAACTTGATTTTTTAATAAAACTATCAACCGAAAGTGGCGAGAAAAATCTTGCAGTTCCGCTGGTTGGGAGAACATGGTTAGGACCTGCAAAATAATCACCAAGTGGTTCGGGCGAATAATTTCCAAGAAAAACACTGCCTGCATTGTCAATTTTGCCTATATATTCAATTGGATTTTTTATTGCAAGCTCAAGATGTTCAGGGGCAAGCTCATTTGCAAAGTTTACCGCCTCATCAATATCATTACAAATTATAATAGCACCAAAATCGTTAAGAGATTTTTCAATAATATCTTTTCTTGAAAGATTTTGCATTTGTCTTTCAAGTTCTTCAAGTGTTTTAACAGCAATTTCCCTGCTTGTAGTCAAAAGAATAGCACTTGCCAAAACATCATGTTCAGCTTGGCTCATTAAATCTGCTGCCAAAAACTTAGGGCTTGCGGTTTCGTCAGCAACAATTAAAATTTCGCTTGGTCCTGCAATCATATCAATATCGACAGTGCCATATAAAAGCTTTTTGGCGGTTGCAACATAAATATTCCCTGGGCCTACAATCTTATCAACCTTTGGAACGGTTTCTGTGCCATAGGCGAGTGCTGCAATACCTTGAGCGCCACCCATCAAGAAAACTCTGTCAACGCCTGCGATTTTTGCTGCCGCTAATATATCTGGATTAGCAGTTCCGTCTTTTGAAGGAGGCGTTACCATTATTATTTCATCAACCCCTGCGATTTTAGCAGGAATTGCATTCATAAGTACGCTTGATGGATAAGCCGCTGTGCCACCAGGAACATAAATTCCAACTCTTTTAAGACCTCTAATTTTCTGCCCTAAAATAACTCCGTTTTCCTTTGCGTCTATAAAAGAACGCTGTTTTTGTTTTTCGTGAAAAGCCTTTATATTATCAGCCGCCCTATACAGAGCATAGATGAAGTCGCCATCACATTTTTCTATGGATTTTTCGATTTCTTCCATAGAAATTTCAGCGTTTTCAGGGGCAATGCCATCAAATTTTATCGTGAAGTCACGAACTGCATCATCACCATTTTGTTTGACTTCATAAAGAATGTCGCTGACACTTGCAGTGACTTTTCGGTCAATTTCGCCGCTTCGCATTTTAAGACCTTCTAAAAGTTCAATTTCAGCAAATCCATCAGCTTTAACTATTTTAATCATACAGTTTTTTCCTCCCTTTTAAGCTTTGCTTTTTCAATTTTTTGAACAAAATCATCAATTTCATCACGCCTAAGCTTCATACTTGCAGTGTTTACAATAACCCTTGCAGAAATCGGCATAATTTTTTCAATAACTTCAAGCCCGTTTTCTTTAAGCGTTGTGCCTGTTTCAACAATATCAACGATTGCATCAGCAAGGTCTAAAAGCGGAGCAAGCTCAACCGAGCCTTCAATCTTTACTATTTTAACATCCATACCTCTGCCCTCAAAATATGCTTTTGTGACATTTGGATATTTTGTAGCAATCCTTTTAGCGTTGTATCCGCCAAAAAAGTCTGCACCCTTTTTCCCTGCGATTGCAAAGTCGCACTTCCCAAGCTCTAAGTCGATCACTTCATAAAAGCTTTTGCCATTTTCAACAATTGTATCTTTTCCGACAACGCCAATATCACAAACACCGTGTTCAACATAGGTTATAACATCAGCTGCCTTTGCGAGAACCACCTCATAGTTTGAAACGGGAAGAATAAGCCTTCTGCCTTTATTTATAAGCTCGGTTGTGTCAAGTCCCATTCTATCAAAAAGCTCTATTGTTTGTTTTTCAAGTCTGCCTTTTGTAAGGGCAATTCTAAGCTTTCTCATAGTATAATTTCCTCCACACATTTTTTAGTTACCTTGTGAATTGCTTTTATGCCTATCTTCTTAGCATATTTTGTAGCATCTGATAGACTTTCTGCAACACTGTTTTCACAATTAGTTCCACTTTTAATAAGATTTTTCATATATATAAGAGCCGTAATTTCACAGCCATCATCACCAAAAACCAAAACCTCTGGAATTGGTTTTGTGATAACATCGCCACGGTCAAGCATAGCACGAGATAGAGCGTCAGTTTCAACGCCAAAGCCCGTAGCAGGGAGGTTTTCACCAAATTCTGAAATCAAGCTGTCATATCTTCCGCCTGAAAGAACGGTAATTCCGCTACCCGAAATATAGCCACGAAATACAACGCCTGTATAATAGTTACTTCTGTGAACAAGGCTTAAATCGATAATGATTTTATCTTTAAGTCCAAGAGCCGAAAGGCTGCTATAAATAGTTTGCAAATAAGAAAGAGCCTCAAGAGCCTCGCCTGTATTGCAAAGTTTTTTTGCCTTTTCAATTATTTCAATTCCACCGAACATTCTCGGAAGATTGCGAATAGCATCGGTTATATCATTTTTGCCTATTGTATCAAGAACAGCATTCAAAGCAACAAAATTCTTAGTTTCAAGGTATTCATAAACTTCTGCTAAAACATCATCTTTAACATCAAGCATTTTGCAAAGAGCCTTAAAAAATCCAGCGTGACCGATTTCAATTTTATAGTCAGACGCACCGCACGAATCGAGCGACTCAACAGCAGTTGTAAGAACTTCTAAATCCGCACGAAGCCCCGAAGCACCAATTAACTCAATACCGCTTTGAGATTTTTCATCATTTCTGCCTGTCAGCTTTGGCTGGCGAGAAAACACACGCTGATTATAATAAAGCCTTATCGGTAAAATAGCACCTTTAAGCCTTGTAGCGGCAATTCGTGCAATCGGCAAGGTACTGTCAGGGCGAAGCACTAAAAGCCGACCATAGGTGTCAGTCATACTATATAAAGTTTCAGGCAAAGCTCCGGCACTTTCACGATTAAACACATCAAAAAATTCAATAGTGGGAGTTATAACCTTTCGATAGCCCTTTGATTTAAAAACAGCAGAAAGCTTGCTTTCAACCTTACAGAGGGCATCACTTTCTTCAAACAGAAAATCTTTTGTTCCCTCGGGAGTGATTTTTGAGTAGCTTTTCATATGAATATCCTTTCGCATATAAGAGAAATAACATTATTAAGTAGATAATACCACAAAGTTTTAATTTTTTCTACTTCATCGTAGTAACATAGTAGCACACTAAAGTGAAAAAGTCAACAAAATAATATATTTGCGATAAAAAGCTTTAAAACTTAAAAAAAGCAGTTAAGAAAAGACATAATGTCAATTTCCTAACTGCTTTATATTATTGCAAGAATTTTTTTACAGCAACTTTATCAATGATTTAGCTGATATAGATACTGCCTGAGTCTGGTTTTTTGTTTTTTGCAGCACTTATTTCAATTGCTTTTTTTATATCTTCGGGAACATCTTTTGCTTTGATATAGAAATGTGAAGAAGACTTATTGTCATATTCTAAAATTAAAATATAATCTTCCACATCAATTACATGCCTTAACACTGCTGATTTTGAAAGGTTATCAATGATTGATTTATCAGCGGTAAAATATGAATTATTGATATTATTGTCATTATTGTTATTTGCACTGACAAAAAATTCAGTCCCGAGGGTATATTTATAATAGTATGGATACTCTATATATGTGCCTTTAATAGGCTTAACATAAGCTTTTAGAGGCTCTGCTATATCTGATAATTTTGCAAAAGCATTAATACTCTTTAAGAAAGTAATAGTATTAACCATATCAGGAGTTATAACAAATGTTGGCCGATAATGAAATCGCTCATTGCCTTTGTCAGATAATATAGCCTCTTTTTCAGGAAGAATTCGCCTGCCATTTTCATCATAGTCATCTGAATTTGTTGATATAACTTTATCAAGTGTGACCTCATCATTAACCTGTTCTTTTATATCTGCAAGAGTGGCAGTGTTGCTAAAAGATAATATTCCCATTGTTTCGTCAGGGAAATATCTCTGCTCGGTTGTTTGAACAGAAAGGTCTAAATAAAGGGCGTCACGCAGTGCTTTATGCTGCTCTGCGGTAAGGTCTGTTATATTAAACATAAAAGAAAAGTTTTTGTTATAAAGAATAACATTATTATCATCACTAAGAATAGCTTTTCTGAATAAATTTTTACGTGCAAAGTCAGAGTTTATTTTTTCTTGAGGTATCTCTTTTTCATATTTGCCATAGAATAAATCTTTAAGCTCTGCTTTTCTTGCATCTGTTTTATCATACTCAAGAAGCTTTTTGGTGACATCATATGAAATCCCATAATAATTGCGATAAATCTG
>JAVVWP010000016.1:0-40876 GCA_036652055.1 Oscillospiraceae bacterium
TTTTTCTCCGAAAACGGGAACCCTTTTGTCACTTCGTGACATTTCCCCTAACAGGGGAATAACTCCAGAGGAAGCGTTGGGGTTGCTCTGTTTTGGCTTTTATCTTCGTTGCTCCCTCCTTCAGGCATTTGCGAATGCCAGCTTCCTCCAGAGGAAGCGTAGTGTTGCTTAGAGGAAGCGTAGGATTGCTCAGAGGAAGCGTGGGGTTGCTCGAGGGAGCGGAAAGAGGAGGAACGGTCAAGACCGTTCCCTACGCTGAATTGGCTGGTATCTGATTTAATTTTCTAAAATAGAGTGGTAAAATATTTTAAGTTGACAGCTCAACTTAATTATGATAATATTTGACTTAATAAAGTTATTTTCGACTTTTGGAGTGTAAATTATGGATATTATGGAAATTAATGATAATACATTAGAATGGGATTTAGTTCCTGTTCTTTTGTCAAAAAGTTTAAAGCTATTATATCAAAAATCGGCATCTGTATTGAAGCCATATGGGCTTTCTTCTGCTCATGCAATGTTTTTAGTTGTTCTTTCTAAAAGCGATGATGGGCTTACGCTAACAGAAATTTCTGAGTCTTTATCTGTTGACAAAGCACAGACTACACGAATGGTAAGTGACTTAGAAAAAAAGGAATACGCTTTTAAAAATAAAAAGCATAGTTTTTCTCGTAATTATAAAATTTTGCTTACAGAAGAAGGAAAAATAGCAGCAAATGATGTTAAAAAAACGCTCTCTGAATTAAGCAAAAAAGTATTTGTAACTTGTGTTGACCAAAATGACAAAGATGTTTTTCTTAAAAATATTACTAAAATCATTAGATACATAAAATCAGATGATATTCCAAGCTATAAATAAGGAGAGAAGATTAAATGAAAATAGGACTTGATATTGGTTCAACAACTATAAAATGCGTTGTTTTAAACGATGATAACAAGATTTTATACAAATCCTATGAACGCCATTTATCCTGCATTATAGAAAAAACTTCAGAACTGCTTAAAAAAATCAAAGCTGATTTTGAAGGTGAAACAAGTTTTGAACTTGCAATATCTGGCTCGGCAGGGCTTGGGATTGCAACGGATCTTGATATTAATTTTGTGCAAGAAGTCTATGCAACTCAGCTTTGTGCTAAAAAGCTTTCTCCTGACACTGATGTTATCATTGAGCTTGGCGGAGAAGACGCTAAAATTTTGTTTCTCTCTCACGGTCTTGAGGTTCGTATGAATGGTTCTTGTGCTGGCGGTACTGGAGCTTTTATTGACCAAATGGCATCACTACTTGATGTTTCGGTAGAGGAATTAAATCAACTTGCAAAAAGTCACAATCAAATTTATACTATTGCCTCCCGTTGCGGTGTGTTTGCAAAATCTGATATTCAGCCACTTTTAAATCAAGGTGCTCCTAAAAATGATATTTGTGCGAGTATTTTTTATGCGGTTGTTAATCAAACTATTGGTGGGCTTGCACAAGGTCGTGAAATTTCTGGTAATATTCTTTATTTAGGCGGATCACTAACATTTTTTTCAGAACTTCGCAGTGCATTTGATATAACTCTTAATACAAAGGGTGTTTGCCCTGAAAATTCGCTTTATTATGTTGCAATTGGTGCTGCTTTTTCTTTAAATGAAAAATCAAAAAAGGTTGAAATCGATGAAATAATCGAGAAAATTAATAATTATATTCCAAATGGAGAGAAAACAAGCGTCACTCCCCTTTTTGAAAACAATGATGAATACATAGAGTTTTCCACTCGGCACGCTAAAAGCATTGTTAAAACTGTTGAGCTTTCTGATGATAACCAAAATGTGTTTTTGGGAATAGACGCAGGTTCTACCACTATTAAAGCTGTTGTAATTGATGAGAATGAAAATCTTATTGCATCAATTTATACAGAAAATAAAGGCAATCCCATTCCTATTATAAAAAGCTTTTTAGAAAAATTATATGAAAAATATAAAAATATTAATATCATTTCAAGTGCGGTCACAGGATATGGCGAGGAAATTATTAAAAATGCCTTTGGAATTGATTTTGGAATAGTTGAAACTGTTGCACATTTTACTGGCGCTAAAAAGTTTATGCCATCTGTTGATTTTATTATCGACATTGGCGGTCAGGATATTAAATGCTTTAAAATTCGCAATGATGCTATTGATAATATATTTTTAAACGAGGCCTGTTCGTCGGGATGTGGCTCGTTTTTGCAAACTTTTGCAGGTGCAATAGGATATGATGTAAAAGAGTTTGGAAGGCTTGGTCTTTTTGCGAAAAATCCTGTGGACTTAGGCTCAAGATGTACTGTATTTATGAATTCTTCAATAAAACAAGCACAAAAAGATGGTGCAAAGGTTGAAAACATTGCCGCCGGTCTTTCACTTAGTGTTGTTAAAAATGCTTTGTATAAAGTAATACGGACTGTATCGGGTGATATGCTCGGTCAAAATATTGTAGTTCAAGGCGGTACTTTTAACAGTGACAGCGTGCTTAGAGCATTTGAAAAAGAAATAGGTAAAAATGTTGTGCGTCCTAATATATCAGGTCTTATGGGTGCTTATGGTGCAGCTTTATATGCTAAGAAAATGGCAAAATCAAGTAGCAGTATTTTGAAATATGATGAGCTTAAAAATTTCACTCACACTGTTAGTAGTGTGAACTGCAAGCTTTGTACGAACCACTGTATGCTTACGGTCAATGATTTTTCAGGTGGCAGAAAGTTTGTTGGTGGTAACCGATGCGAAAGACCTACCAGCAAAAAAACGCTTGATAATTCACTTAATATTTATGAATATAAACGCAATCTTTTAAAGGAATATAAAGGTGTTAGCGGAAGTCGAGGGAAAATCGGAATACCTTTTGCCCTAAATATGTATGAGCTACTCCCTTTTTGGCACGCATTTTTTACAAGTCTTGGGTTTGAAGTTGTCACTTCGCCTGTATCTACAAGAAAGCTTTATCTATCTGGTCAGCACACAATTTCTTCGGATACGGTATGCTTTCCTGCAAAGCTTATGCACGGTCATATTGAATCGCTACTTTCTATGGGAATTAAAACTATTTTTTATCCTTGTATGACTTATAATTTTGATGAGCATCTTTCTGATAATCATTATAATTGCCCTATTGTTGCATATTATCCAGAAGTGCTAAAAGCAAATATTGACAAGCTTTCTGATATTGATTTTATTTATGATTACATTGGAATTGACAGGAAGTCTGATTTCACACATAAAATTTTTAATATTTTAGCCTCGCACTTTAGTGATATTAAAAAGAGCGAAATTAAAATTGCTGTAAAAAAAGCCTACTATGAAGTTGAACATTTTAGAGAGCTTGTACTTGCTAAGGGAAGAAGTATTTTAAAAGAGGCAGAAGAAAAGATGATGCCAATTATCGTTCTTGCAGGCAGACCTTATCATATCGACTCTGAAGTAAATCACGGAATTGATAAGCTGATTTGTGGATTTAATGCAGCTGTTCTTTCAGAAGATAGTGTTCCCATTATTAATGAAAAGCTTCCTTTAACCGTGCTTAATCAATGGACTTATCACTCAAGGCTATATAATTGTGCTAATTATGTGAAAGATAAAAACAATATGAACTTGGTGCAACTTGTATCTTTTGGCTGTGGAGTTGATGCTATTACAACAGACGAGATGAGAAATATTTTAGAAGCTTCAGGTAAAATTTATACGCAGATAAAAATAGATGAAATTACAAATCTCGGAGCGGTAAAAATCAGACTACGCAGCTTGTTTGCAACGCTTTAAGGAGTTAAAAATGGAAAATGTAAAGTTCACTAAAGAAATGAGAAAAGACTATACTATTCTGCTACCAAATATGCTTCCCACTCATTTTGAATTTGTAAAAAGCATTATTGAAAGCGAAGGATATAATGTTGCTGTTTTAAATAACAATAATGATAATATTGCAAGGGAAGGCTTGAAGTATGTACATAATGATACCTGCTACCCTGCTCTACTTATTATTGGTCAAATGATTGATGCACTAAAAAGCGGTGATTTTGATGTTCACAAGGTTGCACTTATGATAACCCAAACTGGCGGTGGCTGTCGTGCTTCTAATTATATTCATTTGCTGAGAAAGGCTCTGATAACTGCTGGATTTGAATTTATTCCTGTTGTATCTTTAAACCTTTCAGGGCTTGAAAAGTGCGAAGGATTTAATTTGAGTTTTACTATGCTACAAAGAATGGTAGCTGCAACCATCTATGGTGATATGCTAATTCTTTTGAGAAATCAAACAATGGCTTACGAAATTACAATCGGAGAGAGTGCTGCACTCGTTGAAAAACTCACTAAAGAGCTTTCACTTGAGTTTAGAAAGCATAGAATTCATACACACCATCGCATTAAAAAAAATCTTAATAACATTGCAGATGAATTTTCAAAAATTTTAATAAAAAAATCGTCAAAGACAAAAGTTGGAATTGTTGGCGAAATCTATATAAAATATGCAAGCCTTGGAAACAACAATTTAGAAGAGTTTTTACGCTCACAAGACTGCGAAATATTTGTACCTGGTCTTTTTTCATTCTTGCTTTTTAAACTTGATAATCGCTCTGAGGACATAAAATTGTATGGTGGAAAGTTTTTAAAGAAAATTGTTGTTGAACTTGGAATGAAATATTTAATGAGCATTGAAAAAATATTTATAGACGCTGCAAATAAAGAAAACAAGTTTGTAGTGCCAAGCTCATATAAACATTTAAAATCACTTATTTCAGGTGTTATTGGATATGGAAATAAAATGGGTGAGGGCTGGCTTTTAACTGCTGAAATGATTGAGCTAATAGATTTGAATTATGAAAATATTGTTTGCACTCAACCGTTTGGCTGCCTGCCAAACCACATTGTAGGGCGTGGTATGCTTAAAAAAATCAAAGAAATTCGACCAAATGCAAATATTGTTCCAATAGATTATGACCCCAGTGCAACTAAGGTTAATCAAGAAAATCGCATTAAACTAATGCTCGCAATGTCAAAATAAAAAAAATACCCTTTCAAGCAGTTAAGTTTGAAAGGGTAAACTTTTATTTAGATTTTTGCCTTTTTTTGCAAATATACATTTTTTCATCAGCTCTTGCTAAAGTTTCAAAAATGTTTTTGTCACTTCCTTCTATAAATGTAGCGTATCCATACGCTACGCTTAATTCGTAACTAAGGAATTCTGAATTTTCTTTTTCTAAAGTTTTACAAAACCGATTTTTTAACTGCTTTATATCTAATTCGTTTTCGTGAAACATTATTGCAACAAATTCATCGCCACCAATACGATAAAGCTCATCATTTGGGCGGATTGTGTTTTTTAATGCTTTTGCACAATGCCTAATCATTGCATCGCCTACTAAATGCCCTAATGTATCGTTGATAACCTTTAGATTATTAATATCAAACATTGCAACGGTTACTTTGTTTTTTTCGCTTGGCTCAATTGTTGACATTTTTTCTAAAAAAGCCGTTCTGTTTTTTAATTGTGTTAAGCCGTCCATATAAGCTAAAGCAGTCAGTGCATTAACTTTAACCGCTTCTTGCTGAACCTTTGCAATATTTTTTACTGCATCCATAACCATAAATACGCAGAAAATAATCATTCCAAACGCAATAAAAGGATAGCTATCATAGTTTTTTATTCTTAAAAAGTAAAAAATCAATTCAATAAAGCCCGATATGCAAATAGTCAGAACTCCCCAGACTGCAAATGAAAATACTTTTTTATTCTTTTTTGTTTCTGCTATTACCGAAACAAAAACAGCTATAAGGTAAATTCCAAAAAGCAAAAGGTAAAGCGGAAATGCGTGAAGCAAAATTTCAGGCTTTAAAAATGCAATCATTCCCATAATAAAGCTTATAGTAACAGTAATTAAAATACCTGCTCTACATACTTTTCTATAACTTTTTACATGAGCAGTGTAATAATAAAGGCTTGAAAACACTGGAAGCAGCGTTAAAGCAAAAATATTTGAATTAGTGATTGCCACAGGAAAAGGAATTATAAATTGCATTAATTTGCTTTCCATTAATAACCAATAACCTGCGCATATGAAAAATGAGCTTAAATAGATAAAGCTTAGTTGCTTTTTTTTATGTTTAGAAAACAAAACTGTTATCATTGCAAAAATTCCAATTGCAAAAATTACAAATCCAATTATGAACTGTATGCCATTTTCTTTGATTAATGAAAAAATGTTTGACGCCTTACTGCCAATATGTATTTGATTCATAATGCTTGCATATTGCCTACAAGGAGAAGTTAAAACTACGCTGATTTCTTTGCCTGAATATTCATCAGACAGCCTGATAAAATGATAAGCTTCGGTTGCCACTTCTGAGCCATAAATCAATATGCCATTAACATAAACTTTTACTTCTTGCTCTGAAGTTCTTATAAGAAGCGTTGCTCCGCTAATTTTTTCTTTTGGGAGATTGTTTTTTAATGTTATATGAGATGAAACTTCAAACATTTTCTTTGACGGTAATTCTATTGGGCAATATTCGCCATTATCTACACTATATTGCCAAGCATTTTCAAAGGTGAAGTTTTTTTCATTGTTAATTGCATTTTCATTTAACGGGATAGTCGTTCCTAAAATGGCAAGTCCAAAAAGCACGGCTGATAGCAAAATAATCCAATACAAATTTTCTTTTATTTTAATCATTAATGTTTTTATATTTGTATCCGCAGTTTTTTCTTTTCGCACTTTTGCCACCCCCCTATTTACTAATACAATATAGAATATCAACAAATTTTGCTATTAAATTATTCTATCATATTATAACAAATTATACAATAACTTTATTGAAATAAATTAAATTATATGCAAAATATATGCTATTTTAACATTATAAATAGAAATGCCAAAAAATCGCAAAATTAAAGCTCTCGGATTTTCCAAGAGCTTTTAGACTTTTTATATTGTAAGTGCTGTAATAATGCTTGAATAAAGCTTGACCGGATCGTTTAAATAATTCTTTTTAACCATTTCAAGCTGCATACTATCAGCGACATAGATTGATAGCCGCATAAGCTCTACCGTTTCGCCCTCAAGGATAAATGTTGCTTTATAGCTACCATTTTCAAGCTTTTCGACTTCAATTTTATTTTCTCTTTCTCGTTTTGCAATTGTCATCATTCTTATAGCTGAATTAACCGCTTTTTCACGAACTGATTTTGGCAAAGAGGTTTCAAGCATTTCTGCCATTTCTCTGCCTCTTTCTGTGATTTTTAGAACTTCCTCTTCATCTTCTATATCATTATCGATACTACCATTTTTTAAAAGCTCGCCTATTGCCTGATTGATTTCAAAATAATTTGCAAGCCCATTTTCAAGCATTGAATCAACAAGTGTAAGTTTTGCAAAAGGTTTATCAAGCGTTTTTAAAAGATAACAAACAAGAAGCCTTATTTCATCTCGATTTCTAAGACCGCCAAGCTCAATTCCTGCATCAAATGCATCAAATTCCATAGCTAACCTCCTACTAATTATTTAAAAATAAAAATTTGTATTATTAACCAATTATCAGCACTTCGGTGGCTTATTAATAACCAAGTGTGATAGTTAATTATTATAGCTTATCGCATATTAATTGTCAATTATCGTGCCATTTTTAATGTATATTCGAGGAACTCTTTTATTTATGTCACAGCAAAATTCATAATTAAAGCTATCATACTGTGAAGATATTTCTTCGGCGGTAATAGTTTTTTTGCCATCGCTTCCCATAATTATAGCTTCGTCGCCCTGCTTCACATCTTTAATATTTGTAACATCAACCATAAATTGGTCCATACAAACACGACCGATAATATTTGCAAACTCACCTTTTATTATAACTTTTCCTTTGTTTGAAAGCCCACGAGAGTATCCATCACCATAGCCTACTGGAATTGTTGCTATTTTCATTTTTTTATCTGTTATAAATGTACTGCCATAACTGACACTAAAATCCTTTGGCACGCTTTTTACGAAAGCTATATGACTTTTAATCTGCATTGCTGGTTTTAGTAAAAGCTTAGACCTATCAACCTCGTCTGAAGGATAAAGACCATAAGTCATTATCCCACTTCTTACAATGTCTAAAAACCCATCATCAAAATCTATTACTGCTGCACTGTTGCACATATGTTTTAATTCAAATTTTATATTTTCGCTTTCAAGCTTTTTTATAAAATCGAGGAACTGCTTTATTTGCCCACTACAAGAAGTTTTATCTTTTTCATCTGCATTTGCAAAATGAGTGAAGATGCCTTCTATTTTTAAATTTTTAAGTTGCGATATTTTTTTGATTTCTTCTATGCTTTCATCGGTTGGCAAAAATCCAATTCTACCCATTCCTGTATCAATTTTAATATGTATTGTTGCGATTTTGCCAAGCTCTTTCGCTTTTTTTGAAATAAGCATAGCACTTTCATATTCAAAAACAGTTAGCGAAATATTTTGACTAATCATTTCTTTAAAATCCTGTGAAAAGACATAGCCTAATATTAAAATCGGCTTATCAATTCCATTTTCACGAAGTTCAATAGCTTCAGCAGAGGTTGCTACTGCAAAATAAGAAACTCCAATTTCAGATAGAGCCTTTGAAACCATAACAGCTCCATGACCGTATGCGTCAGACTTCACCACCGCCATTACTTTTGTACTGTTGCCAATCTTTTGCATTACATTTTTTATATTTTCGCAAATTCTGTCTAAATTGATTTCTGCATATATCCTTTGAGGTATCATAAATTAGCCTTCTTCATATTCATCATTATTAATAGTATAGCAAATATTTTAATTTATTGTAATATTAAATAGTTTTTATTTCTTTTTTCGAGCTTTTCCAAAAAGTTCGGTTACTATTATTTTCCCTACTGCTATTCCTGCTGTTGCTTTTTCGGGTATTTCAAAAGTTTTTCCTGTTTGATGCTTCATTAATATATTAAGACCATTAACTTTTTCAGACGGATTTTCAATAAATTCTATATATCCGTTTCCAAGCACACTTTCAAATAAAAAAGTGTTTTTGCAAGCAATTTCATCAGCTAAAAGCTTATGTTCACAATCCATTTCAAAGCAAACATTCGGATTGAGTGCAAGAATATCCATCTTCATTCCCTTTTTTGCGGTATGAAAATATAATTCTAATTTTTCACCATCAACAACATAGCCAAAGTTTAGCGGAACAATATATGGTTTGCCATTATCAACCATAGCCATTCTTAATATATCGCATTTTTCAATTATTTTTATTTTTTCATTAAAATCAGTGACTTCTCTTTCTTTTCTAATCATAGACAAATCATAATATGGTACAATATTTACATAAGAAATCTTATGAAAAATACATCAACCATATGTTCCTTTCACTTTTTTAATTTTTAAATCGTATTTTCTTGTTTATTGTACCACAAATTTTATTTCTAAACAATAATTGTAATGACAATATTAAAATCAATATGCCTAAAACAATATTTTAGACGGATAAAGGCAAGTTTTGCAATATTATTTTAAATTTTTTAAGGAAATGTTAATCTTTGTATTGACATATGTGTTCGCATTTTATATAATATTAAAGCATTCAAAAATGCTGTCTGCGCCGATGTGGCGGAATCGGCAGACGCAAGGGACTTAAAATCCCTCGGTAGCAATACCGTACCGGTTCAAGTCCGGTCATCGGCACCAAAAGTAGTATTTTATTTAGTTTTGAATTTTTTCAAAATAGATAAAATGCTACTTTTTTCTTTATTATCAAGGGTTTTTGGTGCTTGGTGTTCAGTTTTATTGGTTTTTGTTTTTACTTGTTTCTTGGTTGCTTTTATCTGATTTGCTCCCTCCTTTTTGTCAACTGCGGTCGACAGCTTGCCTTTTGAGGAAGCGTTGGGGTTACCAGAGGAAGCGGAGGGCAGTTCTTACAGCAAGCGGTAAAAGAGAAAATAAAAATAAATACAAAAAGCAGTATGATGTAATTTAATACTTCAAACTGCTTTTTATAAAATATTAATTTTAGGCTAAAATTAATCGAAAAAACGCACAAAACTAATGCCTATGCTTACCTTTTAATTTATGGCGTATTAGTATCATCATTAGTTTTTTCTTGTGTTTCTGTTGTTTTTATTGAAGTTTCATTATTATCAATTTCATCTTCAATTTTTACTGTTTCAAACTTTTTTGCAGGATTTGCTTTTATTATCTCTGGCGTATTTTCTTTTTCTAATTCTTCTTTTTTCTTTTGCCACTGCTTTTTTCTTTTATTGTGTTCTTTCATATTCTCTGAAATTTCTTGAGCCTTTTTCTCGGCAAGCGCTTCGCCATCTTTAAGCTTTCCACCAAGTTTTATTAAGAACAAATCTACATCTACTGGTGAAATAATCATATATTTTTTTTCGTCTTTATCATCGGTATAACCTATTACAAGCCTATTCATTGAAAGTGCAACAATTTTTTTCTCTTTTGTTTTAAAATCGCCATTTTCAACTGCAAAAATATTTTCATATTTTATTTTATGCTTTTTAAATGGATATTCAAATACAAGAAAATAATCTTCTTTAAACTCATAATATGTAAATATCATCATTGGTATTATAAAGGCTAAATCAATGATAAGACATATTATTCCATAATTTGAAACGGTTATATTTTTGATATAAAACCTCGAGGTAATAAGAACAACGATAATAATATTAAACAAAATAACGCCCATTAAATAAAAAGGATTGATAGCTGACTTAAATTTGGTTTTCATTGTATATTTCACTCCCATAAACACAATATAACATTGGTGATTTTTTTGAAAAAGAGTTCTCTTATAATGTTTGGATTTTTGATTGGCACAATAAACATCGTTTTAGGGGCTGGTGGCGGAATTGTAACCGTTCCCCTCTTGAAACATTGTAATATGAGCCAAAAACAAGCTCAAGCAAATGCGATAGCAATAATATTTCCACTGTCAATAATTAGTTTAATTATATACTTTTATAATGGATATGTCAATTTCAATGATAATATTTCGATTTTTCCGTTTGCAATTATTGGTTCGATTTTAGGAACACTGATATTCAAAAAAATTTCTTCTGACATTCTTAAAAGAATTTTTGGTGCATTTATGATATACTCGGGAGTGAGGCTTTTGTTTCGCTTATGAAAATTATTGATATAATCGCAATAATTATCTCTGCAATTATCAGCTCGATGGGGCTTGGCGGTGGCGGAGTTTTAATATTATACCTTACGCTGTTTAAAAATACTGAGCAGCTGCTCGCTCAAGGCATAAACCTATTGTTTTTTATTCCCTGTGCTATAACTTCTCTTATTATATATACTAAAAGGAAGCTAATTAATTACAAATTTATTTTTCCCATAGTAATAGGTGGATTTTTTGGCATTTTTTTTGGAAAATTTGTTTTAGAATTTTTGCCTACTAAATTATTAAATGTTTTGTTTTCATTGTTTCTTATTATAGTTGGAATTATGACAGTTTTTAGCAAGAAAGAAACATCTGATAAATAGATATTGTTTAAATCTTTAAAAAATGATAAGATTTAATAAAAAGGAGGTCATTTTATGAAAACTAAAAAGCAAAAGTTTGTTTTACTGACAATTTTTTATTTTCTTATTACATTTTTAGATTTGCTTTTGACCTACCTTTCTTCGCCCGACTTATCACTTGAGGGAAATCCACTCGTTGTAAATTTAAAGTTTGGCTGGTTTGAATTAATATTAATTAATGTTATAACCTTTGCTGTCTATTTTGCGATGGCATATTACGCCTATATAAAGTACAAACCGCCTTTTTCAAAGGAAACTACGCTTAAAGAGTATCTTGCTGATATTACCTATGACAACCCTGAAAATGCAAAAATGGGAATGATTAGATTTCCCGACAAGGGGCATTGGTCACCACAAATTGCTTGCCTTTGTTATAGCGTTTCTACGGCACTGCCCATTGCAAGGCTTATTATCGTTGTTGAATGGTATTTAATTTTTAACAATATTGAAGCTCCATTATTTTTTTCTATCGTTCAAATTTTTCCTTTTGGGAGAATTGATTTTTTTATTGCTGTTTTTATTGCGTGGGGACTTAGTTTTGTTTGGATTTACAAAGAATTTAATCAAAATAAAGCTAAAATTTCATCTTTAAATACCTTTTGTTAAATGTTTAACAAAAATACCACTATATTCGTTATGATTTTTGCTTTTTTAACAAAAATTTACAAGTTGTGATTTTGCTATTGAATGTATACACTATATATTGTATAATAAACATTAAACTGGAGTAAATTCGTGTTTTATAAATAGTTAATTTTAGTTTGGAGGTAAATATATGAAAGTTCAATTCACAGAAACGGTGCTTCGTGACGCTAACCAGTCACTAATTGCAACTCGTATGCCTTTTAATGAATATGAGGGTATACTTGAAACAATGAATAAAGCAGGCTACTACTCTCTTGAGTGCTGGGGTGGTGCTACATTTGATTCATGCCTTCGTTATTTAAACGAGGATCCATGGGAAAGACTTCGCAAAATCAAAGCAAAATGTCCTGATACAAAGCTTCAAATGCTCCTTAGAGGTCAAAACATTTTAGGGTATAAACACTATCCCGATGATGTTGTTAGAATGTTTGTCAGAAAATCTGTTGAAAACGGTATCGATATTATCAGAATTTTTGATGCTCTTAATGACCTTCGCAACATTGAGGTTGCAGTTGATGAAACAATCAAATGCGGCGCTCATGCTTCGGGAACTATTTGTTATACAAAAAGTCCTATTCACAACCTTGACGCTTATGTTAAGCTTGCAAAAGATATGGAAAAAATGGGCGTATCTTCTATCTGTATTAAGGATATGGCAGGAATTATGGGCCCTCAAGAAGCTTATGACCTTGTTAAGGCTCTTAAAGAAAGCGTTAAACTTCCAATCGTTGTTCATACTCACTGCACAACAGGTCTTGGCCCTATTACTCTTCAAAAGGCTGTTGAAGCAGGTGCCGATATAATTGATACTGCTATTTCTTCATTCTCAGGTGGCACATCACAACCACCTACTGAAACTATGGCTTATTCTTTTGAACAACAAGGCTATGATGTTTCTCTTAACACAGAGCTTTTAAAAGAAATTAATGATTTCTTTAAGCCTGTTAAAGCAGAGGCTCTTGCTAGTGGTCTTTTAAATCCTGTTGTTCTTTCAACTGAAACTGATGCTCTTATTTATCAAGTTCCTGGTGGAATGCTTTCAAATCTTGTTGCACAGCTTACTGCTCAAAATAAGATGGATAAATTCCCTGAAGTTCTTCTCGAAACTCCACGAGTTCGTAAAGATTTAGGCTATCCTCCTCTTGTTACTCCTATGAGCCAGATGGTTGGCGTTCAAGCTACCGCTAATGTGCTTTCAGGTGAAAGATATAAGAACATTTCTAAAGAAGTTAAAGCATATATTAGAGGAGAATACGGTAAAGCTCCTGGCGAAGTTGATAAAGACTTACAAAAAAAGGTTCTTGGCGACGAAAGCCCTATAACAGGTCGTTTTGCTGATACTTTAGAGCCTGGATTTGAAAAAGCAAAAGCAGAAATTGGCAAAAAAGCTCATAGTGATGAGGATGTTCTTTCATATATCGCTTTCCCAACTCAAGCCGAAGCTTTCTTTGACCAAAGGGAAGAAAAATATAACAACACATTCTCTTATTCAATTAAGAGATTAGACTAAGAGGTGTTTTGAATGACAAAATTATCTTATGAAAATGGCATTTCACTTCTTGATACTTTAAATGTTTCTCTTACAGGATTTATTGTTGTTATGATAATCCTTGGCATTCTTGCAGTGCTTGTTGTTTTGCTTTCAAAAGCAATCAGAGGTGCTGAAAAAGCTAAAAAGAGTCACGAAACAAGTGAAGAAAATCCAGTTGAAACGGCTGAACTAAAGCCTACAACTGTCGCTCCCTCTATTACACCTATTATCGGTAATGCACTTCCTGAAAATCAATCAGAAGGTTCTCTTGATTTATATAGAACTGATGAGAAATCCGCTGCTGCTATTATGGCAATCATCAGTAATACAAGTGGAATTTCTCTAAACAGATTGAAATTTAATTCGATAAAGTTAATAGAAGAAAATCAAAGGGGATATTAAAATGAAATATGTTGTTACTTTAAATGGTATGAATTATGAAGTTGATGTCGATGAGCTTAACGAAGCTATCGTCACAAGTGCTACGCCCGTTGCAACTGCTGTTGAGCCTGTAATTGTTGCACCTGCTCCTGTTGCTGCTGCACCTGCACCTGTTGCAACTCCTGTTGCTGCTCCTGCTCCTGTTGCTGCTGCACCTGTTGCTGCACCTGCTCCTGCACCAGTTAGCGGAAACGGCTCACCTATCCCATCTCCTATGCCAGGAACAATTTTAAGCGTTAATGTTACTGTTGGTCAAGCTGTCAAGGAAGGCGATATTCTTTTCATTCTTGAAGCTATGAAGATGGAAAACGAACTCACTGCTCCAATGTCTGGCACAATTACAAGCATAGTCACAACAAAAGGCAGCACTGTTTCCACTGATGAAGTTCTTGCTTTTATAGGTTAATGGAGGCGCATTAATTAATGTCAATTTTCAACGCATTGGCTGATATTTTCAGCGTATCGGGATTTTTAGCACTGTCATGGCAAAACTGGGTAATGATTGCAGTTTCTTTTGTGCTTTTGTATCTCGCTATTGTGAAAAAATTTGAGCCTCTTCTTCTTTTGCCAATTGCATTTGGTATGTTACTTGTTAATATTTATCCTGATATTATGTATGATCCACTTCTTATGTCTTCGTATAGTGGTGAAGTGGTTGAAGGCGCACATTGGTATGATGCTGGTGTTTTGCGGCTTATTTATTCAGGTGTAAAGTCGAGCATATTCCCTTGTCTAATTTTCTTAGGAATTGGCGCTATGACTGATTTTGGCCCACTTCTTGCAAATCCATCAAGTCTTTTGCTTGGTGCTGCTGCACAGCTTGGTATTTATGTTGCATTTATTGTTGCAATTCTCAGCGGAATGATTCCTGGATTTGAAGGGTTTACTCCTGCAGAAGCTGCTTCGATAGCAATTATAGGTGGTGCTGACGGTCCAACCGCTATTTATTTAGCAAGTAAATTAGCACCTCACTTATTAGGCCCAATCGCAGTTGCCGCATATTCTTATATGGCTCTTATACCGCTTATTCAGCCACCTATTATGAAGCTTCTCACCACTAAAAAGGAACGAGAAATCAAAATGGATGTTTTAAGAAAAGTTAGCAAAACAGAGAAAATTCTTTTCCCTATTGTTGTTACAGTTCTTTGTGTTCTTATTCTTCCATCTGTTGCTCCCCTACTTGGTATGCTTATGCTTGGTAATCTGTTTAAAGAAAGCGGAGTTACTGAAAGGCTTAGTGAAACTGCTCAAAACGCTATGTGTAATATCGTTACTATTCTTCTTGGTGTTACCGTTGGTGCTACGGCAGAAGGTTCAATCTTCCTTGATGTTAAAACTCTTGCAATCGTTGCAATCGGTCTTCTTGCATTTGTATTTTCAACCGCTGGTGGTGTATTGTTTGCAAAGCTTCTTAATTTTGTTACAAAAGGCAAAGTTAACCCACTTATCGGCTCTGCCGGTGTTTCAGCAGTTCCTATGGCTGCGCGTGTTTCACAAGTTGAAGGCAGAAAATATAATCCTTCTAACTTCTTGTTAATGCACGCAATGGGCCCGAATGTTGCTGGTGTAATCGGTTCTGCAATTGCAGCAGGTTTCCTGTTGATGACTTTTGGTTCAAAATAAATATCAATAAAAATAAAAGCGACAATTTTCGTAATGAAGATTGTCGCTTTTTTTATGAATTTTAAAGATATTTTATTTTTCGGCTAATTCATTAATGTATTCATCAAATGAAATTTGTTTATCGTATACTTTTCCGGCTGTTACATCAATAATTCTATCAGCGATAGTTTGGACAAACTGATGGTCATGTGAAGTAAACATCAATGTTTCAGGATACCTAATTAAACCGTCATTAAGCGACGCAATAGATTCAAGATCTAAATGGTTAGTCGGCTCGTCCAGAATTAAAACATTAGCCCCTGAGAGCATCATTTTGCAAAGCATACATCTAACTCTTTCTCCACCTGAAAGAACCTTTGCTTTTTTAAGTGCTTCATCGCCTGAAAACATCATTCTTCCAAGCCAGCTTCTAACATCAGCTTCAAATATAAGGGTTGAATAATTTCTTATCCAGTCGAGCAAATTATCATCACAATCATCAAAGAATGCTCCATTGTCAGTTGGCAGATAGCTCTGTGAGGTTGTTACTCCCCATTTTATTGTTCCCTCATCTGGCTCTAATTCGCCCATAAGGATTTTAAATAATGTTGTTTTAGCAACAGCATCAGCTCCAACAAACGCAACTTTTTCTCTTGGTCTTATTGTAAAACTGATATTATCTAAAACTTTTCTGTCACCGATTGTTTTTGAAATTCCTGTAACAGTTAAAACTTCATTTCCAACTTTTCTCTCTGGTTTAAAATCCACATACGGAAATCTTCTTGATGAAACAGGCATATCTTCAATAACTATATTTTCAAGCAATTTTTTACGACTTGTCGCTTGTTTTGATTTTGAGGCGTTCGCACTAAATCTTGTTATAAATTCTTGAAGTTCTTTTACTTTTGCCTCGGATTTTTTATTTTGCTCTCTTAATTGACGCTGTGCCATTTGTGTATATTCATACCAAAAATCGTAGTTGCCGACAAACATTGAAATTTTACCATAATCTATATCAACTGTATGTGTACAAACTTTATTTAAAAAGTGCCTGTCATGCGATACTACGATAACCGTACTGCTTGTTAGATTGATTAAAAATTCTTCAAGCCACGCAATTGCAATTAAATCCAAATGGTTTGTAGGCTCATCCATTAATATAATATCAGGATCACCGAAAAGTGCCTGTGCTAACAAAACCTTAACTTTTTGGTCGCCTGTTAGCTCGCTCATTTTAAGGTAATGAACATCATTTGTGACACCTAATCCATTTAAAAGAATTTCGGCATTACTTTCAGCACTCCAACCATCAAGGTCCATAAATTCTTCTTCTAATTCGCAAAGTCTAAGCCCATCGTCCTCAGTCATTGCATCGCCTTTATTGTATAGGACTTCTTTTTCATCTATGATTTCGCAAAGTTTTTTGTTTCCTAATAAGACTGTGCGTATTGCTGTATATTCATCAAACGCAAAGTGGTCTTGCCTGAGGACTGATAATCTGTCAGTTGCGGTTTTTATAACCTCACCTTTTCCAGGCTCAATCTCCCCTGCTAAAATTTTTAAAAATGTTGATTTACCAGCACCGTTTGCACCAATCAGCCCATAGCAGTTACCTTTTGTAAACTTAACATTTGCTCTTTCAAACAAGGCTCGACCGCCATACTGTAATCCAACATTAACCGCTTCAATCATTTTTTATCTCCTTAAATTTAAGTAACTTTATATTTCAATCAAAAAGCCACCAAAAGGTGGCCCCAAAAATTTTAGTCGTCTTTTTTTTCTAATTCTTCAATGTTTTGCAGTACATCAGCATCTTGCATTTCTTCGGGATTTTGCGAATTTTCATTATTTTTTTCTTCACCGCTTATAAAAAATTCGTATTCATCGCCCCTATTGAACGCTTCAGTGCTATCAGACGCTTTTAAAAACACAGTAATTGTTTGGAACATTAATTTTATATCTTGCCAAACACTATATTTTTCAATATACATTAAGTCCATTACAAGCTTGTCTTTGGGAGAGGTATTATATTTTCCTGCAATTTGTGCAAACCCTGTAAGACCTGCTTTTACTCTCAATCTATAACTGAACTCAGGAAGATTTTCAGTATATTGGTCAACATTTTCAAGCATTTCAGGGCGTGGACCAACAACGCTCATTTCGCCCTTGAATATATTAATAATTTGAGGTAACTCATCAACTCTGAATTTTCTTAAATATTTGCCTACTTTTGTAATTCTATCATCATCTGCGGTAACTGATTTATTTATAGAATTTTTTTCTTTCATAGTTCTAAATTTATAAACAGAAAACACATTGCCATCTTTTGTTGCTCTTTTTTGCTTGAAGAATACTTTTCCGCCATCTTCAGCTTTGATTGCTATTGCACAAACAGCCATTATTGGACTTGTTAATATAAGTGCAACGAAAGAAATAATTAAATCCATCGCTCGTTTGACAAGCGCTTGCTCAAAAGTTAAGCCCTTAACCTGTGAAGAAATTAACGGTTTATCGTCAAGAACTACATTTTTTCCTCGCAATGCAATAATATCATTCATTTCAAAATTGTAATAAATATTTTTATTATAAGCATAACAATATTCCATAATTACAGTTCTTGATGAAGTTGGCAGGTCATAAACAAAAACAGTATCGCATCTATTTATGACATCAAAAACTTCTTTAGAAGTATATAAAATCATATCTGTAATTTGATATTGCTTTTTATATTTTTTAATTTTAGGGACTATGTTATTAAGTGCATATTTTGAAGTCGTTATAACACAACACTTTTCAGGAGAATTTATTGTAAAAAACACATAATTTCCAAAATAAGCAAAAAACACTATAATAACAAACTGTAAAAGCATTACAAGCAGTAAAAGTTGAGGCTTTTCATATACGAATTTACTGTTGTTTGCGGCATTGGTATTCATAATTGAAAGCTGTAAATGAGTAATAATATCAGCGAAAAACGCCGCCAATGTCATTGAATGAATGATTGGTTTGCTTTTTGTAACGCCTATGCTATATCCGCCATAAACCGCCATCATAGTAAGCCCCATTACAATAAATGTGAGCATCGTTACAGCGGCAGTTCTTGATGGGCGTAAAATCCATTCATTATCAATTCCAAAAATTACAAAAAAAGTAGAAAATAACAAAACAAACAATGTTAGCTTTAAAAGCAAAACAATTGTTCTTTCAAATTTTTTTAATGTTCTCATAGTTCTAAAAGCCTCCGAAAAAGCATAATATATATATTTCAAATTAATTGTTGACATAAAGATGTTGACATTATATTCTTATTTGCATTTTTTGTCAACTAAATTGCACCGTTTCTCAAAGTTGGTCTGGTTTTGCTTTTATCTTAGTTGCTCCCTCCTTTCTGTCGACTGCGGTCGACAGCTTCCTCCAGAGGAAGCGTGGGAGAGGGATTTTGCTTGTATCTATTTTGCTCCCTCCTTTCTGTCGACTGCGGTCGACAGCTTGCCTTTTGAGGAAGCGTGGGGGTTGCTATGGTTTTTCTTGTATCTATTCTAATCGATAAGATATTTTGTCATAATAACAGCACCCTCTGTGGGTAATGTGTAAAACTTTTTTCTTTTTCCAACTTTTTCAAAGCCATTTTTTTCATACAATGAAATAGCAGAAGTATTGCTCTCTCTCACTTCTAATGTTATTAAATAAGCCTCTTCAAACACTGAAATTTCGATTAGTTTTTGAATAAGCATTGTTGCAACGCCAATATTTCTAAACTTTTCACCCACAGCAACATTTGTAATAAATACTTCTTTTGAAATATTATTTGCGCCTATATAACCCAGCACCTTATGATTTTGCACACAGACTAAAAATCGTGAAGTTGGATTTGTTAATTCTTCTCTTAATGAATTTTCACTCCACGGCGAAGTAAAGCACTCTTTTTCTATATCAGCGATAGTGCTTATATGACATTCTGCCATTCTGTTGATTTTCATATAAGAATTAAGCCAATTTATTATATCTGGAAATGAATTTATAATGGTTTTAAGACAATCTCTGTAAACATCTAAACTTTGGCAAAATGGATCTGGAATATTTAAAATTAAAATTCTTCTTTTATCAGTGTAATGCTCAAGTCTTATTGCTTGCCTTTGCGTCATACATACAAAAAAAGCGTCTTTTTCAAAATGTTCTACCTTTAACTGAGTTGCAATATGAGAAGTTAGGTCTTCGCCCGCCTCTTTGACTGCTTCTATTGCATTTTCAGCAGCCTTGTCCCCTGTCGATGCGCAAATTCCAAGACTACTAACCTCTAAATCATTAATGTTATTGTCACGCAAATATTTTTTAAACATAATTTCAGCCATAGGACTTCTGCAAGTATTTCCATTACATACAAAAATAACTTTATCCATTTTTACTCCTTTGCATCGTACCAAGTTTTCCCAATATTTGCATCGCTTTTAAGCCTTACTTTCATATTGCAGGCATTTTCCATTTCTTCTGAAACGATTTTTGCTGCCTTTTCCGCTTCATCAAGTGGTGCTTCAACAATAAGCTCATCATGCACCTGAAGCAGCAGCCTTGCTTTCATATTTTCTGATTTAAGCCTATTATATACTCTTATCATAGCTATTTTTATAATATCGGCAGCAGCACCCTGTATTGGCATATTTCTTGCCACTCTTTCACCGAATGAACGAAGCATTCCATTTGATGAAGAAAGCTCTGGCAAATATCTTCTTCTTTTGAAAAGCGTTGTAACATATCCATCTTTTTTTGCCTGCTCAACTACTTGAGTCATATATTGATTAACTCCGCTATAATGATGAAGATAATCTTTAATGTATTTATCTGCCTCTGCTCTACTTACGCCTATATCTTTTCCAAGTGAAAAAGCACCAATGCCATATACTATACCAAAATTCACGGCTTTTGCTCTGCTTCTCATAAGTGGCGTTACCATTTGAAGTGGCATATTAAACACCTGTGATGCCGTGATTTTGTGTATATCATCACCATTATTAAAGGCATTTATCATTACTTCGTCATCAGCAATATCTGCAAGAACACGAAGTTCGATTTGAGAATAATCGGCATCTATAAAGGTTTTTCCCTCTTCCGCTATAAAGAACTTTCTCATTTCTCGACCAAGCTCTTGCCTTACTGGAATGTTTTGAAGATTTGGCTCTGTTGAGGATATTCTGCCCGTCCTTGTTTCGGTTTGATTAAAGCTTGAATGAATTCTACCATCATCTGCTATTACCTTTAAAAGTCCATCACAATAAGTTGATTTGAGCTTTGCAAGTGTTCTGTATTCGAGTACATATCTAACTACCTCATATTCATCTGCAAGACCTTCAAGCACCTCTGCATTGGTCGAAAACCCACTTTTTGTTTTCTTTTTAGTTGGAATTTCTAATTTGTTAAACAGAACATCACCAAGCTGCTTTGGAGAATTAATATTAAATTCGCACCCCGAAAGGTCATAAATCAAGATTTCTAATTCAGCTATTCTCTTTGAAATCTTTTCTGAAAATTGTTCTATGCCCGATTTATCAACCTTAATTCCAATATGCTCCATTGAAGCCAAAACTTCAGCTAAAGGAATTTCAATATTAAGCAGTAAATCAGTTTGATTTCTTTCTTCTAAAATCGCAATAAATTTTGTTGAAAGAGATATTATCTGAGCCGCATCTAAAGCGAGATTATCTTCACTTTCAACTGTTTGCAGTGTATAACAATACTCTTGAGCTAACCTGTTTATTGAATAATCCTTTGCGGAAGGGTTTAATAAATAACCAGCTAAAGATATATCCATTTTAAGATTTTTAATTAGGAAATTATTATCAATTGAAAAGTTGTAAAGTGCCTTACTGTCAGTTGTATACTTTTCAATGGTTTCATCTTTTAAGACATCAATAAAAGCCTCTAATTCATTTTCAATATTGACCTTTGTTATATAAAAATCATTAACGAAATAAAGGTTTGTAAGATTATTGTTTGAAAACTCAAAAGTAAAATAAGCCTTTTTGTCAGCTTTAATTTGACCTATTGTACTTTCAAAAAAATTTTCTTTTACCTTAATTTCAACGGGAGAGTTTGACTGTACTACATTTTTAAATGTAGTTTGTGTGCCTTTTAAATTCAACTTTTCTATTATTTTAAACATTTCAAGAGAAGATAGAATATTAAAAGCTTTTTCTTTATCCCCTTCTGTTTGAATATAAGAATTTATATTTGTATCAACAGGCACTTCTTTATAGATTGTTCCAAGCTTATAGCTTAAAAAAGCCATTTCTTTGTCTTTTATTAGCTTTTGACGAATGCCATCTTTAACATCAATCGTTTCAATGTTTTCATAAATATAATCTATTGAATTAAAGCGTGTTATTAAATCTTCTGCACCTTTTTTGCCTATGCCTGCAACACCTGGAATATTGTCAGAGCTATCACCCATTAATGCTTTTATATCAATAAGCTGATTTGGAGTTACCGAATAATCTTCTTTTATTTTATCAGAATTATAAAAAATCGTTTCAGGTCTGCCCATTTTTGTAGAGGCTAAAAGCACAGTTACATTATTTTTTACAAGCTGTAAGCTATCTCTATCTCCTGTTGCTATAAAGCACTCGTCTTCATCTTTGCATTTTGCAGAAAGCGTACCGATAATATCATCAGCTTCATACCCTTCGCAGGTGATGATTGTATAGCCCAAAGCTGTTAAAAGTTCTTTTAACACGGGCATTTGCTCAGCAAGTTCAGGGGGCATACCTTTTCTTTGTGCCTTATAACCATCATACATTTTATGTCTAAAAGTCGGTGCTTTTAAATCAAATGTTATAGCTACGCTTTGTGGAAGAACATCATCTTCTAATTTTAAGAGTATATTCATAAATCCATAAATAGCGTTTGTATATCTTCCGTCCTTTGTAGTTAAAAGCTTTATGCCATAAAATGCTCTATTAAAAATGCTGTTTCCATCTAATATTAATAGCTTCATTCTAATCTCCTACCTAAATATTGTTAATAATCTAATTAATATGTATTTTACCATAAAAACCGATTTTTTGCACTAACATTTTAAGTTGAGTGCAGATAAAAAATGTGATATACTTAGTAAAATTAAAATTAAAGGTTGAATTAAATGAATATTGGTCAATTAGAAATAAAAGGTTTTGCTGCGCTTGCACCAATGGCAGGAGTTGCCGACAGAGCGTTTCGTGAATTGTGCGTTGGATATGGTGCTGCATTTGTCGTTAGTGAAATGGTAAGCTCAAAGGGAATAACTATGAATGATAGAAAGTCAAAAGAGTTAATGTTCATTTCAGAAAACGAAAGACCAGCAGCAGTTCAAATATTTGGCTCTGATGCCATAACTATGGCAAAATCAGTTGAAACCGTTTTAAAAATGCAACCGCAATTTATTGATATTAATATGGGTTGTCCTGCACCAAAAATCGCAGGAAACGGCGGTGGAGCTTGTTTGATGAAATCGCCAGAACTTGTAGGTAAAATCATAAAAGAGGTTGTTTCGGCTTCGAGCGTGCCTGTTACAGCAAAAATCAGAGCAGGCTGGGACTTTGACTGCTTGAATGCAGTTGAAATTGCAAAAATTGCAGAAAATTCAGGTGCAAGTGCAATTACAGTTCACGGCAGAACACGAAGTCAAATGTATGCTCCTCCTGTTAATTTTGACATTATATCAGATGTTAAACATAATGTAGGTATTCCTGTTATTGGTAATGGTGATATTGTTGACGGGCAGACAGCTGCACTTATGTTTGAAAGAACCAATTGTGACTTTTTAATGGTCGGTCGTGGTGCGCTTGGAAGACCTTGGGTTTTTTCACAAATTAATGCTTATATGAATGAGGGCAGAATTTTGCCAGAACCTCCCGTTTCAGAAAGAATGCTTGTTATGATTAAGCATATTAAAAAAATTTGCGAATATAAAAGTGAGCGTGTCGGTATAAAAGAAGCAAGAAAACACGCAGCCTGGTATATTAAAGGTATTCGTGGTGCTGCAAATTATCGCCAACAAATAGGTCAGCTTTCTTCGATTGAAGAACTTGAAGAAATCGCTTTTAAAATTTCTTTTGAAAATCAATAAATTTATAAAATAAAATCACTTGCAGTAATTAACTGTAAGTGATTTTTTGTTTTTTTATGATGTTTTTAATCTTAGTCTTAATTTATCGCTAATCATTGCAATAAACTCTGAATTTGTTGGCTTGCCTCTTGAGTTTTGAATGGTATATCCAAAATATGAGCTTAATACATCAACATCGCCTCTATCCCACGCTACTTCAATAGCGTGCCTTATTGCCCTTTCAACTCTTGAAGAAGTTGTTGCAAAAGTTTTAGCAACTGTTGGGTAAAGCACCTTTGTTACTGAATTCATCATATCATTGTTTTTTATTGATAAAATTATTGCTTCTCTTAAATATTGATAACCTTTTATATGTGCAGGAACGCCAATTTGGTGCATAATTTCGCTAACTATTACCTCTAAATCATTAGAATTTGCATTTTGAATATCCGCAATTGTATTCGTACTCCAACCTGTCATTTGGGTAACCCTTTCTGCCATCATTTCCATATCAAATGGCTTTAAAAAATAATAATCAGCACCTGCCGCAAGTACCTCTTGTTCAAATCTCTGGTTGTCCACGCTTGACATAACCATAACTAACGGCTTTTTGTCAAACTTTATGTTCTTTATCTGCTTTAATGTTCCAAGTGCATCAAGTGATGACATAAAAGCATCCATTAAAACTACATCTGGACAATCTTTTTGAACCCCCATTAAAACTTCTGTTCCATTTTTTGCTACCATCTTAACATCACAGCCATATGACCTTAAAACTCCAGCACACATTTGCCCAAACTCATTTCCTTCTTCTGCCAACAGAACCCTTAATGTTTTCCCCATTAATGTAACCTCCAATTTTTTATTTCTGCCATATATTACCATATATGGAAGAATATGGCAATAGTTTTTTCTCAAATTTTTTATAAATTTTTCTTTATTTACTTTATAAAAAAAATAAAACAAGGAGATGTGTCGAAAGACATATCTCCTTGCCGATTTAGGACGCCTTGTCCAACATTTTTTCTTCTATTTCGTTTGACACGCTTATCATATTTTCTGCAAATATTGCATAACCCTGAAGTGGATTGTTGACAAAAACATGAGTTACTGCACCTACGAGCATTCCGTTTTGAATTATCGGACTTCCACTCATTCCTTGAACAATGCCACCAGTTTTCTCAATTAAATTGCTGTCAGCTACCTCGACTATCATATTTTTTCCTGTTGTTCCTGTTGACGGATAAATTTTTACAATTTTAATATTATAATATTTAGGTCCGCTTTCATCAACTGTTGCAATGATTTGTGCATCGCCAAGCTTTACTTCTTGTTTTGTAGCTACTGGAATTTCTTTATTGTCACTTTTATATTTATCAAAAACTCCATAAACTCCGTTTTCTCCATTGACAAGAAGTGTACCCAAAGTTTTTCGCCTGAATAGCCCACACAGTTCTCCTGTTACACCATTTGTGCCTTTATAACAGCCATTTATAACTGTTTCAACAGCATCACCATCGCCCAGTGGCATAACATTTCCTGTGTCTACATCGCAAACAGCGTGTCCAAGACCTCCAAAAACCCCATCTTGTGGAATATAATAAGTCAAAGTGCCAACCCCTGCCGTGCTATCTCTTACCCATAGCCCTGCTTTATAGGTTCCATCGCTTTTTGATTTTGCCAAAGTTAATTTTGTTTCTATTGTTTGATTGTTTCTCGTTAGTGTTAATGTCATTTCACTGTTTTGATTTTCTAAAAAAGCTGTACTGATTTCTGAAGTTTTATTAATTGTGGCTCCATTTATTGCAGTTATTATATCGCCAACTTTAATGCCAGCAGCTTTGCCTGGATTTTCTGTGCTAATTTCAGTGAAAATATCATCCATTCCTACAATCATTACGCCCTTAGTAAAAAGACGAATTCCAAACACATCACCGCTTGGCACTACATATTTTCGCTTTGAAACAATTATCTTTGACTGTTTAATGGGAATAGTATTAAAGGCGGAAACTTCAACATTATAGAAATTTTCATTATTTGCGGGAACTAAAACTTTTGAATTTGCAGAAAGGCTATAATCTTTCGCTTGCAAATTCTTAAACGAAAAAATGCCGTTATCATTTAGCTCACTCTCATCAATAATGTGAATTTCATTTGGTATTTTGCTTTCGCCTAAAAATACTATTCCGAATATAACGAAGGTAATTACAAAACCTATCAGGCTTGCAATTTTAAAAAGTTTTTTCATACTTTCACCTCCGTAATTTGCAACATTTCTGCCGCACTAATAATTTGTGTAAAAGTTTGAATTTTATCAGCGGAAAAAATAAGACTTTTCGGTTTATATTTACACGGTACATATGTTCCCGAATAAACCAAAAAGTCTTTAAAATTTTTAAAAAGAGTATATTTAATTTTTTTTGATTAATGAAATAATCATAGAAACTGCTTCTTCGATGCTTTTGCTTTCTAAATTTAGCGTAAAATCAGCATATTTTTTATAAAGTGGTATTCTTTCGTTAAAAATTTCATCAATTGTTTGTGTTTGCTTTGCTGCAATTCCACGAGTTTTAATATTGTTTAGCCTGTCTTTTAATGTTTGTATGGATACATCAATAAAAATAATTGTAGAATTTTTTTTAAGATGCGCCATAGCACATTCTCGAAAAACCACACTTCCGCCTGTCGCAATTATTGAATTTTTAACATCTAATGATAATACAGACTTGCATTCGATATCTAAAAACGCTTGTAATCCATCATTATCAATTATATCTTGCAAAAGTCTTTTTTCTCTTTGCTGAATTATCAAATCAGTATCAATAAAATCAAAGCCTAAAGTTTTTGCAAGAATGACGCCAATTGTGCTTTTACCACAAGCAGGCATACCAATTAATACTATATTTTTCATAAAATTAGATTGATATATCGTGAGCCATTTGATAAAGGCTAAGGTCAATTGATTTTGTCATATTTAATGCTTCAAAAATATCAAAATCAACAATATCATCTTTTTGCATTGCAACAACTCTATTACCGATACCTTTATTAATAAGCTCGACTGCATGATAACCCATACGACTTGCGACAACTCTATCACGAACAGTAGGTGAGCCACCTCTTTGCACATGCCCTAAAACAGTTGCACGAGATTCTACACCTGTTGCTTCTTCTATTTGCTTTGCCATTTCAGTAACTCCGCCAACACCTTCAGCAACAATAATTATAAAATGTCTTTTTCCTGCTTTTTGAGTTCTTTGCATTCTCTCAATAACTTCCTTTTGGAAGTCAAACTCTACTTCAGGAATAAGGATTGTTGTTGCACCAACTGCAATTCCTGCATTAAGTGCTAAATACCCTGCTTTTCTGCCCATAACTTCAACAACTGAACAGCGGTCATGCGATTCAGAAGTATCACGAAGCCTATCTACCATTTCCATAACAGTATTCATAGCAGTATCATAACCTATTGTGTAATCACAACAAGCAATATCATTATCAATTGTTCCAGGAACGCCGACGCAAGGAACGCCATGCATTGACAAGTCACGAGCGCCTCTAAAAGAGCCGTCACCACCAATTACAACAACGCCTGCCATTCCAACTTCTTGGCACATATTAACCGCTTGCTTAATTCCCTCTTCTGTTTTGAACTCAGGACTTCTTGCAGAATAGAGGATTGTTCCGCCACGATTTATAATATTAGAAACGCTACGGAGATTCATTTCATACATATCACCGTACATAAGACCATTATAGCCCCTTCTAATACCCATTACTCTCATTCCATTTTCACAGCCTGAACGAACTACTGCTCTGATAACAGCATTCATTCCCGGAGCATCTCCGCCACTTGTTAAAACACCTATTGTTTTCATTCTTTTCACCTCAAAAATATTGCAATCAAATTTGTATGATACACGATAAAAAACACATTGTCAAGTATTAAAATACTTTTTATTGTAAAATTACATTTTTGTCGCCAAACTGATTTGATAGCCTTAAAATAATATCATCATCTAATGAAATTTTGAATTTTTGCAGTTCATACTTTTTTGTGTTTTCATAATAAAAATAAACTGCTATGTCCCCTTTTGATTTTTCTGCTATTTTTATGCACTCTGATTTTAAATTATCAGTGTTTTGTGGCAATCTGATAAAAAGTCCTTTTTTGGGTTTTGGCTTTTTTTCAACGATTTTGGTTGGGCATTTTTCAATAGTATCCAAAACAATTTTTGCACTCTCATCATCTCTTAATGAAAGCCTGCCCCGAATTAGTAAAACAGATCCTGTTATAATTGAATTTCCATAGGTTTGATATATCTTAGGAAAAGCTATAACTTCAATTGAGCCATAAATATCTTCAATAGTGAAAAATGCCATTGTTGTATCATTTTTTGTGATTTTTTTCTTGACTGAGGTTATTATGCCCAAAACTTTTACCGTTGTGCCATCTTTATAACTACTAAGCAAATCGTTTTCAGCATCAAGCAGGTCAACAACTCTTGTAGCGTTAATGCTTTCAGCTATTTTTACATATTCGCCCATTGGATGCCCCGACATATAAAGCCCTGTTATTTCTTTTTCTAATGATAACAGCTCAAGCTTTGGCATTTCTTCACAATGAGTATAGTTTGGCTCTGAAGAAACATCTGCATCATTCATAATATCAAAAAGCCCTAATTGACCGTCGACATTGTTCCTTTTTTCTGTTTCTAAATCGGCTGATATTATATTAAGATTTATAAGCATTTCACGCCTGTTAAGTGAAAAGCCATCGAGTGCGCCGCTTTTTATAAGACCTTCAACTGCCCTGCGATTAAAATCTTTTCCATAAGTTCTCTTGCAAAAGTCATAGAAAGATTTGTATTCACCATTTTCTTCTCTTTCACTTATAATAGTTTCGATAAAACCATTTCCTAAATTTTTAATTGCGAGAAGTCCAAAACGGATTGAATTGTCTTGTGGTGTAAAACCATTAAAACTTTTATTAACACTTGGTGACAATACTTTGATTTTCATTCTTTCACAATCTGCAATATAAGCTGAAATTTTAGAAAAATCATCAATTACACTCGTAAGAAGTGCTGACATAAATTCAGCTGGATAATGACATTTTAAATATGCTGTTCTGTATGCTACAAGTGCATATGCGGCTGAATGCGATTTGTTAAATGCGTAGGAGGCAAATGAAGTCATATCATCAAATATACTGTTGGCAACATCTTTTGGAACTCCCCTTTTCACAGCACCCTCGCAAGCGACAGAACCATCGGGGTTTATAAGACCATTTATAAAATATTCTCTTTCCTGCTCCATTACTTTATGCTTTTTTTTAGACATTGCTCGCCTAACTATATCGGCTCTGCCAAGTGAATAGCCTGCTAAGGTTCTGAATATTTGCATAACCTGTTCTTGATAAACCATACAGCCATAAGTAACATCTAAAATTTCTTTTAGCATCGGAGTTTTATATTTAATGTTTTGAGGATTGTTCCTGTTGGCGATATAAGTATCGATTGAATCCATTGGCCCTGGTCGATAGAGTGAAATTACAGCTATTATATCTTCTAAATTCTCAGGCTTTAATTTCATTAGCACATTTCTAAGACCTGCAGATTCGCACTGAAAGACGCCATAGGTAAGCCCTTTTGAAAACATTTCATAAGTTTTTTCATCATCTATGGAAATTTTTTCAATATCAAAATCTTTTTCTTTTTTTCTTATCATTTTTTGGGCATCGCTTATAACTGTTAGGGTTCTAAGCCCTAAAAAGTCCATCTTTAATAGTCCCAATTCTTCGATTGTTGTCATTGTAAACTGGGTTACAACAGAGTCATCATTTTTTGCAAGTGGAACATATTCACTAACAGGCTTATCTGTTATTACAACTCCTGCGGCGTGTTTTGATGCGTGCCTTGGCATACCCTCAACGCTTTTTGCAGTATCAATCAGTTCTCTGACTATTTCATCTTTTTTATAAAGTTCATTTAATTCTGGCACTTTTAATAATGCTTTTTCTATTGTTATTCCTATTTCTCTTGGAATTAATTTTGCTACTAAGTCAACCGTTGAATAAGAAAGTCCTAACGCTCTACCAACATCTCGAATTGCAGCTCTTGCCGCCATTGTTCCAAAAGTTACAATTTGTGAAACATGGTCAGCACCATATTTATTGATTACATATTCTATAACTTCTTCTCGCCTAACATAGCAAAAATCTATATCGAAATCAGGCATACTAACCCTTTCAGGGTTGAGGAACCGTTCAAAAAGCAAGTTGTATTTTATTGGATCAACATCTGTTATTCCCATACAATATGCGGCTATGCTCCCCGCCCCCGAACCTCTGCCAGGCCCGACTGGTATATCCTTTGATTTTGCATAATCTATAAAATCCGCTACTATCAGGAAATAATCAATGTAGCCCATATTTTTTATTACTGACAGCTCATAATCAAGCCTTTCAGTATAAACTGCTGACGGATTATTTCCATATCTAATCTTTAAGCCTTTATAGCATTGACCTTTAAAATATTCATATCTATCAACATTTGGTGGCAAATAAAAATATGGAAGCTTTGTTTTGCCAAATTCAAAATCAAAGTTACACATATCTGCGATAATTCCCGTATTATCAATTGCATCTTGCACATCAGAAAACAGCTCTCTCATTTCATTTTCAGATTTTAAATAAAAATCATCTGTCTGGAAATCAAGACCTGTATCTTCATTGATTGTATGGTTGGTTTGAATGCAAATTAAAACTTTTTGGATTTTTTCGTCTTCTTTTTTTACATAATGGACATCGTTAGTTGCAACAAGCGGTATATTGGTTTCTCTTGCTAATTTTATTAGCTTTGGTAAAACCTCAAGCTGCTCACGAATTCCGTGATTTTGAATTTCTATATAGTAGGTGCCTTGGCCAAACAAATCATTATACCAAAGTGCTGTTTGCTTTGCCTTTTCATAATCGTTTTGCAATAAAAGCCTTGGCACTTCACCTGCAATGCAAGCGGAAAGTGCAATAATTCCCTCGTGATATTTTTCTAAAAGTTCTCTATCTATTCTCGGCTTTACATAAAACCCTTCTGTCCACGCTGCTGACACAATTTTTATTAGATTTTTATAGCCAATTTCATTTTTGCAAAGCAACACTAAGTGATAACGCTCACTGTCAATTGAATGCACTTTATCAAATCTTGAACGAGCAGCAACATAAACCTCGCAACCAATTATAGGTTTTATTCCATATTCTTTAGCTTTTTTATAAAAATCAACAGCACCAAACATATTACCGTGGTCGGTAATTGCAAGTGCTGTTTGCCCCATATTTTTTGCCGCAGCAAATACCTGCTCGAAGCGACAAGCACCATCAAGCAAGCTATATGCTGTATGCAAATGCAAATGGGTAAATGACATTGTTATGCCCTTTCTTTTTATACATCGTTACGAACTAAGTCCTCATAACTTTCTCTGTTTATGATTACTCTTGACTTACCGTCTTTTGTCATAACTACTATCGGTCTTGGTGTTCTATTATAGTTTGATGCCATTGAATAGTTATATGCTCCTGTTGAAAATACAGCTATTAAATCGCCTGAATTAACCTCTTGAAGCTCCATATTTTCGCCGATTAAATCGCCACTCTCACAGCACTTTCCTGCAATTGTAACCTTAGTGTTTTTAGGACTATTTGCCTTATTTGCACAAATTGCTTCATATTGTGATTGATATAATATATATCGTGGGTTATCTGTCATACCGCCATCAATTGAAACATAGGTTCTAATATTAGGAATATTTTTAACTGCACCAACGGTATAAAGCGTAATAGCCTCAGCACCAACAACAGAACGCCCAGGTTCTATCATTATAAATGGAAGTTCAACTGCTTTTTCTTTTGCCTCCTGCTTAACTATTTTTGCAACACGCTTCATATATTCTGAAAAAGCTTCGGGCTTATCGCTCTCTAAATATTTTATTCCAAAGCCACCGCCTAAATTAAGCTCTTTTATCACATAACCTGTTTGTGACTTAATATCTGCTATAAATCCAATCATAACCTTTGCTGCAAGCTCAAATGGATCAATATCAAATATTTGTGAGCCTATATGGCAATGAACGCCACAAAGTTCGATATTAGGAGTTTCAATAGCAATTTTAACTGCCTTCATTGCTTCGCCTGTTTCAAGAGCAAAGCCAAATTTTGAATCGATTTGACCTGTTTTTACAAATGAATGCGTATGAGCGTCAATGCCTGGTTTAATTCTAAACATTATTTTTGCAGTTTTATTTGTTTTTGATGCAAGCTTACTAAGTCTTTCTAATTCTTCAATATTATCTACTACTATTCTGCCTATATTGTTATCAAGTGCCATTGTAAGCTCATCATTTGTCTTATTATTTCCGTGGAAACAAATTTTATCTGTTGGAAATCCTGCTTTTATTGCAGTGTAAATTTCGCCACCTGAAACAACATCAATTCCCATTTTTTCGTCTTTACAAATTCTATACATTTCAAGGCACGAAAAAGCTTTACTTGCATAACAAGCAAGACCTTTTCCCTCATAATTATCTTCAATTGATTTTACAAATGCCCTACAATTGTTTCTGATTTGACTTTCGTCATAAGCTATAAGCGGAGTGCTGTATTCCTTTGCAAGGCTTGTAGCACTGCACCCTCCAATTGTTAAAACCCCATCTTCGTTAATATTTAATCCATCTGAAACAAACATTCTCATTCTCCTTCGACTGCTTTTATTATAATTTCTTTTATTTTTTCACATCCATCACCTTTTACAGCTGAAAAAGGAATAATCCTATCCATTTCGACTGTTGGCAATTCAGTTTCAATATTCGCAATACGCTGATTGTATTCAGCTTTATTTAGCTTATCACATTTTGTCATTACAACAATAAAAGGATAACCTGTTTCTTGTAAGAAGTTAATCATAACTAAATCATCTTTTGTTGGCGGATGACGCATATCAATTAGCTGAACTACAAGCCGAATATCTCTGTCTGATTTAAAATAGCCCTCAAGCATTCCCGACCAACGAGTTTTTTCGCTAAAAGAAACTTTTGCATAACCATACCCAGGTAAATCCACCATTCTTGCACCATCAACTGAATAAAAGTTAATTGTTATTGTTTTGCCCGGAACTCCACTAACTCTTGCCAAAGATTTTCTGCTGAAAATCCTATTGAGCAGAGAGGACTTTCCAACATTGGAACGCCCTGCAAAAGCAACCTCAGGCATATCTGATGGTGTAAGCTGAGAAAAAGTACCAAAAGCCGCTTCGAAATCTGCTTTTTTAAAATCCATTTTTTATCTCCTTAATTAGTATGCCATAAATCAATATTAGTATTTTCCATTTTTGGAAGTGCTATATTTTTTGCCGCACAATTTTCTTGCTTTTTAAAAATTGCAATTTTTAAAACCTCATTGACATTTGAAACAGGTATAAAATTAATTTTATCTTTCACTACCTTATCAATTTCATCTAAATCAGATAAATTATCATCAGGAATTATTACTGTTTTAACCCCTGCCTTATATGCTGCCATTGATTTTTCTTTTAGACCGCCTATTGGCAAAACTCTACCTGTTAAGGTTACCTCGCCTGTCATTGCAATGTTTGAGCGAACTGGATTTCCACTTAGCGTTGAAACAAGTGCGGTGGTAATTGCAATTCCTGCTGATGGGCCATCTTTTGGAACTGCACCCTCAGGAAAATGCAAATGAACATCTTTTGTTTTATAAAAATCAGCGTTGATTGAAAGCTCGCTCGATTTACTTCTGATATAACTATAAGCAGCTTTTGCCGACTCCTTCATAACATCACCAAGCGAACCTGTAAGCTCAAGTTTTCCTGTTCCCTCCATTGAAATTGCTTCAACTTTAAGCATTTCTCCACCTACTGAAGTCCACGCTAAACCATTTACAACTCCAACTTCGTCATTTAAAGAGAGTGTTTCGCCCTTATATTTTATAGCTCCGAGCAAATCCTTTAAATCTGTTTCTTTGATTGTGATTTTTTCACTATGACCTTCGGCAATTTTCACCGCAACCTTACGACAAAGCTTTGCAATACATCTTTCAAGCTTTCTAACGCCCGCCTCACGAGTGTATCCTTCTATTATTACTCTAAGTGCTGCATCAGTTATTTTAATTTGAGATGATTTTAGCCCATTCTCTTTTAGCTGTTTTGATATTAAATGCTTTTTGGCTATATTGAATTTTTCTTCATATGTATAGCTGTAAAGCTCTATAATATCCATTCTATCAAGAAGCGGTGCAGGAATTTGCGACGCATCATTAGCTGTTGTTACAAATAAAACCTTACTTAAATCAAATGGGATTTCAATGTAATGGTCTTTAAAAGTATTGTTTTGTTCAGGATCAAGTGCTTCAAGAAGTGCAGAGGAAGGATCGCCTTTGTAATCACTGCTTAATTTATCTATTTCATCTAATAAAATAAGCGGATTTGAACTTTTGGTATGAATTAGACAATCGATTATACTTCCGGGCATTGCACCAATATAAGTTTTTCTATGTCCTCTTATTTCAGCTTCATCACGCACTCCGCCAAGTGAAAGCCTTGCATATTTCCTGTTCATCGCCTTTGCGAGCGAGCGTGCTATTGAAGTTTTTCCAACGCCAGGAGGCCCTACAAGGCAAATAATTTGACCTTTGATATCAGGAGAAAGCATTCTGACCGCTAAAAGCTCAACAATTCTTTCTTTTACATCATTTAAACCGTAATGGTCTTTATCAAGAATTTTTTTTGCGTTTGATATACTGATACTGTCTTTTGTATATGTATTCCAAGGCAATGAAAGCACGACATCAAGGTAGTTTCTTATAACCATACTTTCAGGGCTTGTTTCTTGCATTTTTGTGAGCCTATTACATTCTGCCAAAAGCTTTTTTTCGTATTCTTTTTGAAGATTAAGCTTTAATATTGCTTCACGATATTTTTGGCTGTCTGAAATGATAGAGTCACCATCATTTAGCTCTATTGAAATAGCTTTTAATTGTTCACGCAAATAGTATTCTCGCTGATTTTCATCTATTTGACCTTGAACTCTATCACTTATTTCGCCTTCAACCTCAAGCAAATCTATTTCACGAGCCAATTCAATGCAGAGGCGTTCAAGACGCTTGAGTGGGTTTAACTCGGTCAATATTTTTTGCTTAACAACATAATCAAGCGGAATATTGCTTGTAATGAAGTCTGCCATTTCCCCTGGTAACTTTTGGGCAAGTATTCCAGCGGCAACATCAGGAGAAACTCTTTCTGAAAGCATAACATAATCTTCAAAAAGTGTTTGTGCATGACGCATTAATCCGCCAACCTGCAAGCTTTCAACAGGCTTTGGTTCAGTTGTCAAAACAGGCTTTATCGTTGAAATCAAATATGGTTTGTCTTCAACAATATCTATAAGCCTTGCACGATATTTACCCTCGATTACAACTCTAAGATAGTTAGTAACAGGAACTTTGACTATTTGTTTTATCTCGCAAACTGTTCCCATCTTATATACACTTGTAATGTCAGCATTTTCTTTTGCTACATCAATTTGAGCTGTTAAAAAAATGTCTTGCTTTAAATTCATTGCGGCTTTAACTGCGGCAATTGAAATTTTTCTTCCAACATCAAAATGTATTGTTGCATTCGGGAAAACAACTAATCCTCTAAGAGCGACCATTGGCATATTTAAAAATGCGTTGTCTTGCATATTAATATTATCCATTTAAAATCTCCAAATCTATAAACTATACATACTTATTATATAATAAAAAGGCTCTAACTTCAATATGTAATCTAATTAAAACAATAATAATTTTCAACTTTGTTAAAAATATTTACAAGTTTTTCGTACAAAACGCCTATTTTTGCAAAAACATTGTTAAATTATTGTCAATTCATTGACTTTTAGGATATGATTTTGATATAATACAAAAGTAAAATATTAATTTTTGGAGGTAATTGTAATGTCTAGAGTTTTTAATTTTTCAGCAGGTCCATCAATGCTACCTGAGGAGGTTTTAAAAAAAGCCGCCGATGAAATGCTCGATTATGAAGGCAGCGGTCAATCAGTAATGGAAATGAGCCACCGTTCTAAAGTTTATGACGGTATTATTAAAGGTGCAGAGGCACTTCTTCGTGAGCTTATGAATATTCCTGATAACTACAAGGTTCTTTTTCTTCAAGGTGGTGCATCAACTCAATTTGCTGCAATTCCGCTTAACTTTATGAATAAATCAGGCAAAGCTGACTATGTTATCACTGGTCAATGGGCTAACAAAGCATATCAAGAAGCTCAAAAATATGGTGAGGCTAAAGCTGTTGCATCTTCTAAAGACAAAACCTTTTCTTATATTCCAAAGCTAAATGAGGCTGATTTCACCCCTGACGCTGACTATTTCTATATATGCCTCAACAATACAATTTATGGAACAATTTATCACGAGCTTCCAAAAACTGGTAATGTTCCACTTATTGCTGATATTTCTTCTTGCTTTTTATCAGAACCAATTGATGTTTCTAAATTTGCTATGCTTTATGGCGGAGCTCAAAAGAATGTTGCTCCTGCTGGGCTTACTATTTGCATTATTCGTGAAGACCTTTTAGGCAATGCAAGAGATATTACCCCTACTATGCTTGACTATAAAATTCACGCTGATAATGATTCACTTTATAACACACCACCTTGCTATACAATATATATTTGCAAGCTTGTTCTTGAGTGGATTAAAAGCACTGGCGGTCTTTCAAAAATGAAAGAAAGAAACGAAAAGAAAGCTGCTCTGCTTTATGATTTCCTTGATAACAGCAAGATGTTCCGTGGTACAGTTGTAAAAGAGGATCGCTCACTTATGAATGTTCCTTTTGTTACAGATAGTGAAGATTTAAATGCTAAATTCATTAAAGAGGCTACTGCTGCTGGCTTTATCAATCTTAAAGGTCATCGCAGTGTTGGCGGTATGAGAGCATCTATCTATAACGCTATGCCATATGAAGGCGTTGAAAAACTTGTAGCATTTATGAGCGATTTCGAAAAAGCAAATTCATAATAAATTATAATGAGGTAATCAAAATGTTTAATGTTTTAACTTTAAATAAAATTTCTGAATCAGGTCTTTCTAATTTTGGAGGCAATTATGCTTGTTCTTCTGACGAAAAAAATCCTGATGCCATCTTAGTTCGTTCTGCTTCAATGCATGATATGGAGCTTTCAGAAAAAACAATAGCTATTGCAAGAGCAGGCGCAGGCGTTAATAATATTCCGCTTGATGCTTGTACTGAAAAAGGCATTGTTGTTTTTAACACTCCTGGCGCAAATGCTAATGCTGTTAAAGAGCTTGTTCTTTGCTCGCTACTTCTTACATCAAGAAAAATTCTTCCTGCAATTGAATGGGCTAAAACTCTCAAAGGCGAGGGCGATGCAGTTAGCAAGCTTGTTGAAAAAGGCAAATCAGCTTTTGCTGGCCCTGAAATCAAGGGCAAAAAGCTTGGTGTAATTGGTCTTGGTGCAATCGGTGTATTGGTTGCAAATGCTGCTCATTCTCTTGGAATGGAAGTTTATGGTTATGATCCTTTCCTTTCACTTGATTCTGCTTGGAGCCTTTCAAGGGCAATTAATCACGCAAATTCATTAGATGAAATCTTTAGCAGCTGTGACTATATAACACTTCATGTTCCGCTTAATAATGATACCAGAGATTTAGTTTCTACTAAAACTATTGCCACAATGAAAGACAATGTTAGAATTCTCAACTTTGCCCGTGGTGAGCTTGTTAATTCTGCTGATATTATTGAAGCCCTTGAGGGTGGCAAGGTTGCAGCATATGCAACTGATTTCCCGAGTGATGATCTTATTGGTGTTAATGGCGTTATTGCTATTCCTCACCTTGGTGCTTCAACTCCTGAATCAGAAGAAAACTGTGCATTTATGGCTGTTGACGAAATTAAAGATTTTCTTGAAAACGGTAATATCGTAAACTCTGTAAATCTTCCTACTGTTTGCGTTCCGAGAACTGGCAGAACAAGAATTACAATAATTCACAAGAATGTTCCTAATGTTATTAGCAAAATCACAACTGCTGTTGCTAACGAAAACATCAATATTGACAATATGGTTAATAAATCTCGTGGTGAATTTGCATATACAATGCTTGACACTGACGCTGATGTTTCAAAAGAGGCACTTGATGCTATTTCTGCTATCGAATGTTCTGTTCGTGTAAGAGTTATTAAATAAAACCCCATCAAAGCATAATTAAAAGGCTATGTCAAAACGACATAGCCTTTATTTTTATGATTTTTAAGCTTATTCAAATTCCTTCATTAATTCAGTGTAGATATTTAATTTAACAATATCTATGCAATCAATTTCTTTGTCAAAATTCTTAATCAGCGTATCTGTCAAAAGAGTTGGATTTAAGTTGTTTGACGAGCCTGCATTTAGCACCGTATTAATTATTACAGCTTTTTCTTCATTAGCTACTGAAAAGCTTTTAATTTGTTCTTTAAGGTTTATTTGTTTAAAGATTTTGTTTTTACCTTTTTTTGATTTCTTTTCTGCTAAAATTTCATCTTTATTTAAAATCGTTTCTAAATATTCATTAAGGGGTTTAGAATTATCAGTGTAAAAGGTAATTTTATAATCTGCAAACGCAATTTCCCTTGGATTTAAAACAGGCTCTGCCGCCTTTGTAACTTTTATATCCACGGGAAGTACATCGTTCATTAGCTTTATAATATCTTCTGATTTAATTTCTTCTTTTAGCTTTATATCAACACATTCGCAAAGGCTTTCTGTGCCGAGAGGAAGTGGCAAAGCAAAGGTCATAAACGGGTGAGGATTATACCCCTCGGTGTACCAAATCGGCAAATTTGCACGCTTGATTGCTCGCATAATACATCGCATTAAGTCAAGATGTGAAATGTATTTTGCCATACCTGTTTTTGTGAAAAAAATCCTAATGTTTTGCATCGCATTTTCCTCCATTTAGCATATTTGCCCCACAGGCTGAACATTTTTCTCTGCAATTTGGAGTTGTAACGCTTTCATATGCTTTTTTATTTTCTTCAATTAAAAATTCTTTTCGGACTCCGTAATCAAGATGGTCCCACGGTAATATTTCAGAAAATTCACGCTTTCGGTTAGCATAAAATGTTGGTTCTATGCCACATTCTTCAAAAGCTTCTTGCCATAAGTTAAATTTAAAATACTCGTCCCAGCTATCAAATTTACAACCTTTTTGCCACGCTCTTTCGATAACATCACAAAGGCGTCTGTCACCTCTTGCAAGAACGCCCTCCATAAAGCTTGTCATAGATTGATGCCAACTGACTGATATTTTTCTTGATTTAACGCCCGACACAAGATGTTTTTGCTTATTTGTTAGCATTTCCATTGTATCTTGAGCTTCCCACTGAAAAGGAGTAAATGGTTTTGGAACAAACGATGCAACGCTTATACTAACGCTTACACCTTTGCCTTTTTCTCTATTTGGATTTTCATAAAAAGCATCAACAACCTTTTGTGAAAGTTCAGCAATTCCGCTAATATCATCTAAAGTTTCTGTTGGAAGCCCCATCATAAAATAAAGCTTAACCGAATCCCAGCCTCCGCTAAATGCTTTGACAGCAGTTTCAAGAACATCAGCCTCGGTGACATTTTTATTTATCGCATTACGCAGTCTTTGCGTTCCTGCCTCGGGGGCAAATGTTAAACCACTTCTTCTGACTTTTTTTAGTTCTTCTAAAAGTTCATCTGAAAAATTGTCAACTCTAAGTGACGGAAGTGAAACATTTATATTCTCTTTTAATGCCCAGTCAAACATTTTTGGAATAAGCTTATCGATTTCGGTATAATCGCTTGTGCTGAGCGAGCAGAGAGAAATTTCATCATAACCTGTTGAATTGCAAAGGTCACGACTTTGTTTGTTGACTGTATCACTGTTTTTTTCACGAATAGGGCGATAAATAAAGCCTGCCTGACAAAATCTGCAACCTCTAATACAGCCACGAAAAACTTCTGTAACCACTCTATCGTGAACAATATCGATAAATGGCACTACAAATTGTTTTGGATAAAAGACAGTGTTAAGGTCACTTATTATCCTCTTTTTTACTTTTTTAGGTGCGTATTCGTTATTTATTACTTCAGAAATAGTTTTATCGTCATTATATTTTATATCATAAAAAGACGGAACATAAACTCCCTCAATTTTAGCAGCCTGCCTTAAAAATTCTTGTTTTGTCGAGCCAAGCTCTTTGTGTTTAATCAAAAGGTCGATTATTTCATTTGTTATTTCTTCGCCCTCACCAAGTGAAAAAATGTCAATAAAATCTGCAATAGGTTCAGGATTGCAGGCACAAGGCCCGCCTGCTATTACAAGAGGTGTAAGCGAGGTTCTGTCGCTGCTTCTAACAGGGATATTAGCGAGGTTTAGCATATTTAATATGTTGGTGTAACTAAGCTCATATTGAAGTGTAAAGCCTATAATATCAAACTCTGACAAAGCGTCGCCGCTTTCGAGAGCATAAAGAGGAATGCCGTTTTCACGCATTTGCTTTTCCATATCTTCCCATGGTGCAAAAACTCTTTCGCACCAAGCGTCATTTCGCTCGTTTATAAGGCTATAAAGAATTTTCATTCCAAGGTGTGACATTCCGATTTCATAGTTATCAGGAAAACAAAACGCAAAACGAAGCTTTACTTCATCTTTGTTTTTAATAACGCTCCCTATTTCACCGCCTGTATACCTTGCAGGCTTTTGCACACGCTTTATTAAATTTTCTTGTTTTTTTGTAAGCATAAATAAATCCTCTATCTTGTTAGTTGTCATAATATGATACAACAAAACGGAGAATTTTGCAATGGAAAGAGATTTTCAGTATCTATTTTGCCCCCTCTTTGGAATGTTTTACGCTCAATCTTGGAGAATGTTTTATCTGTTTTTTAAATAAATTAAAGTCGAAAGATAAAAACAGATTAATAACAAGGTAA
>JAVVWP010000017.1:0-40821 GCA_036652055.1 Oscillospiraceae bacterium
CGGTCGACAGCTTCCTCCAGAGGAAGCGGAAAGTTACTCCAGAGGGAGCGGAAAGTTACTCCAGAGGGAGCGGAAAGGCTAATTTAAACAAAACAAAAACGGATACAAGAAGTGATATTCTTGTATCCGTTTTAATATTTATTTTTATGCGTTAGCTTTGCTTTCTTCCATTTCTGCCTCTAACTCTGCTTCTTTTTCCTCACGGAATGCTTTTATCTTATCTTCATATTCATCTTCATTAAATCTATATTTATACATTGGAAGTGCTTGAAGAACAAGACCTATTGAACCGAGTATTGTAAGCATAAAGAATATTGCATTAAGTGCAGGCAAATGATTGGTTAGCAAAATATCTCTTGTAAGCGTTCCTGCATCTTTAAGTGCTGTTAGCTGCGTTGACATTGCGGTATAGCCAAACGCATTAACAATAACCATAACAATAAGGTTAAACCCTGCAATACCTATTTTATTAACAAGACTTCTAAATGAGAATACAGCACCCTCAAGCCTCTCACCAGATTCCATTTCAATAACATCTATCGTATCTGAGAATATGGCTGTCAAAAGAACTAAGCTCATTCCAACAGGGAAGTTTGTAAAAAATCTAAGCAGGCAATATGCAACAAAGCCTATTCTTGCTGTTGTAAGATCGGTGCTTGTATATGGGAAAACATACATACAAATTATGAAAACAATTACATTCATAACTGCACAAATAAGTGACATTCTGATAAACAATGTCTTTTTATCCATCTTTTTTAAAAGTGGCGGTACAATAGCCATTGAAAGCATATATGAAATTCCGCTTGAAATGCTAAGGATTGGGAATAACAAACCTTCTTCTGTAAAGTTTGGATTAAAGTTAAGAGTGTCTGCAAACCACTGATTGAGTGCAGGGAAATTGAATATTCCGTAGCAGTTCCATTTTGCAAAGAACATTAAGAACATTGAACCAAGATTTGTAATTGCTGAAAAAAGTGCAACCCAAATTAAGGTTTTCATATTTTTATTTGCAAAAATGATTTTAAGTGATTTTTTGTATTTTATTGGCTTTGGCTTTATGTAGACCTTTTCTTTAACTCCGAAGAATGAAATAAAGATTGGAATGCCCGCAAGAACTGCAAAAACGATTGATGCAACGAAAAAACCAATTCTTTTATCTTCAAAGCCATAAACTATTGGGAAGAAAATTATTGATGGCAAAATTGTTCCGATTGAGCCAAAAATATTACTAACTGAAATTGCCTTAACTCTTGTTTTGCTGTCAGGGAATGCAAGAGGTGTAAGACCTTGGTAAGGAATGTCAACTGCTGTATAGAAAGTGTAGAATACTAAATATGCAAAAACAGCATACCAAAAGTTACCCGTGTTTACATCTGAACTCGTTCTGATAATATGGAAGTTATTTCCTATTGTTGCAAAGGTTGAAGCCATATCAATTTGAGAAATTGCAAATGTGCTTGAATTTTTGAAATCAACAGGAGCGAACAATAAAACCGTTCCAACCATCATTGGAATAACCATCCAAAGAAGATAAGGGCGACATTTGCCCCATTTGGTTCTTGTTTTATCAACAATTAACCCCATCATTGGATCATTAACAGCATCCCAAATTTTTGTAATGGAAAGCACAAGCCCTGCACCAACCATACCAATTCCGAGATAGTCAGCTAAATAGACATTTAGAGCGTTACCAATAACATTGATAATTGTTAAAAGCCCGAATGGTAACAAAGAGAACATTAGTATTTCTCTTGTGGTTGCATTTTTAAGGTCAATCTTTTTCATTTTTGACAATACATCTCACCCTTTTTTTAAAATTTATACTCACTAATATTAGCACAATAAATAAAAAATGCAATCCAATTTTGGCAGGGATTGGGTTTTTCTATGTATTGTACTAAATTGCATTATGATATTTGTTGATGTTGACTATGCAATTCAAATGTATTAGAATATATAAAAACATATTAGGAGAATTATAAAATGGAATGGGTAGAACTTTCAATTGAACTTAATGCAAAAGACCTTGATACGGCAACTGCTATTGCTAATATGGCTGTGCCTTATGGATTTTATGTAGAAGATTATAGAACTTTAGAACAAGAAACATGGGAAATCGCTAATATTGATTTGATTGATGAAGAGCTTCTTAATAAAGACAGGACAAAAGGAATTATTCATATTTATATTGCTCCGTCTGAAAATCCTAATGAGGCAGTGTCTTTTTTAACTGAACAGCTTAATCGTGAGGGCATTGAACATAATATCGTGAAAAGCGTATGTAAGAATGAAGATTGGGAAAATAACTGGAAAGAGTTTTTTAAGCCTCTCAAAATCGGCAATAAGATTTTAATAAGACCTCTTTGGATTGATGATTACGAAAATGACGATAATAGAAAAGTTTTGAGCATTGAGCCAGGGCTTGCCTTTGGAACAGGCACTCACAACACCACAAGGCTTTGTATTGAAACTCTTGAGAGATATGTTACTAAAAATTCAACTGTGCTTGACACAGGCTGTGGTAGCGGTATTTTAGGAATTTCAGCACTTTTAATGGGTGCTAAGTCTTCAGTTGGCGTTGACATTGATGAGTTGGCTGTCAAAACTGCAATAGAAAACGGTAGGCAAAACGGATTTTGCGAACCTCAATATAAAATATTAGAGGGAAATCTCACCGACAAGGTTAGCGGAAAATTTGATATAATTGTTGCTAATATTGTAGCTGACATTATTATGCTTTTTACAAAAGATGTAGGTCAGTTTATGAATGATGATGCTGTTTTTATCACTTCAGGTATTATTTCTATGCGTGAAGATGAGGTTGTTAATTCATTTGCTGAAAATGGATTTGAAATAATCGAAAGAAATGCCGATGAAGATTGGCTTTGTTTTGTGTGCAAAAAGAAAAAAGACTGACTTTCTAAAGTTAATATAAAATAATAACAGCCGAACGATAAATTACCGTTCGGCTTTAAGTCACAAGAATTAAAAATATTAGATTGGATATTTAGAAATATTATAATACATAGATTACAACATCTCTTGCACCCCACTGCCTGCATTGTGCATTTGAACTCATAAATAAATCCACAGTGAATTTACCTTGATGAACAAATCCGCCTGTATCAGCAGCAATTGCATATCCATAAACTGTTCCATCTGTTGAAACAATAAACAGCTCTGTTCCATATGGGAACTGGTTTGGATTGACAGCTACATGCCCCGGTTTAACAGTTCGCCCGCTTGCAGTTTTCGCACCCGGTCTTGCTGAATAAGCGGCAGCCTTACCTGTAACCACTCTTTTATAATTTTTTGGCACTCCATTTTCAAGAACAAGTGATTGTGGTGCTGTAAGCTCTGAAATTGGCGTTCCACTATTTTTGAATGCTGCAATACTGACTATCTTTTGCTTAGTGCCAACAGTCGTTATTTGAGGAACTGCCTCTTTGACAATGTTTTGTGATAGAACTGTTGACAAGCTGTATTCGCCATTAACAATTTTATCGTTATAAACAACATCTTTTGTTCCGTTAACGCCGTTTTGCGTAACACGATTATCGCCAACGAACATTTCAGCAGATTTAACCGTCTGCTTTTCGTATGCGATGCTTTCTACTGCTTGTCTTTGTTTGTATTCAACTCTGAAAACATTGATTGCAAGTCCCTCAGAAAGTGGCGATGCCATTTCAGGTGAAACTTCATCATTTTCAGAAAGAACTATTCCTGCACTTTTAAGTGCGTCAGAAACTGTTCCCTCACCTATTGTAAGGTCTTGTTTTATTCCGTCAGCCGTAACAGATACATTAAATGAATTAACTAAGCGAATTTCCATTCCCTCGCTAACTACTGTATCAAGCGGAACTGTCAACAATTGTTTTTCTAAGATAGTAACTCCAAGTTTTTCTAAAAGTGAACTAACCTTACCCGCAAATAAAAGCTCACTAACCGTGCCATCAATGTTTGTAAACTTGATATTAGCTGCACGATAAATTCTTATTATACTATCACTGCCGACTGTAAAATCCTTTAGGTCTAAAGCATCATTTTCAGAAATGCTTATACCTGCTTTTTTAACAATTTCGAGTGCATCTGACTTTGATGTTTCTACTCTTGTTATTTCCGAAGTATCATACACATCGACATTGTATGATTTCGGGGCGGCAGCAAATGCTGTTCCTGCACACAAAATAGCAAATGCTACTATGAGCGCTGCAACCTTATAAAAGATTGCACCTGGCATTTTAGCGTACCTTTTTAACTCTGTTATCATCATTCTGCTCCTTTAACTCATACCTCTTTTTGTTTTCATATGAGGCTGATGGACACACGAGATGTTGCATAATACAAGATAATCCGTAATCTACCTTTGTCAGTTGAACTTCATCTTCGAGCGTCTCGGCGTTATCATCGCTTGTGACGGTTGTCATTATATTTCTGTCTATGCTAAATGTCAAATTTTTTGAAATGAGTTTTTTGTTTAAATTGCACAAACGATATTACTAAATATTGTCAATTAGTCGCTAATCAACAGTTTTTTTTAGGTTATTAATTTCTATATTGGGTGAATATTTGTGAAAAACCTAAAAATATCACTTTTCGGATTTTAAGCATATTTTGCGTGAAAAATGGCTGTTTTTAGTAAAAATCCAACTATTCTATATACATTATACGCAGATTTATCAATTATATTCCAATTTATGTGATTTTTAGTAAATTAAAGCATTAAAATTTGAAAATCCATCTTTAAAATGAAGTAGACGCCCCACTTTTATATGTTTTGTAAGGCTGTTATAATGCTAATAATGGGATTACAATGTTTTTGTGGAAATTAAGGTAATTTTATGGTACAATTTTATAAAGAAAAGGTTAAAAGTTTTATCGAAAAATATTATATATATAATAGTATACGAATTTGAGGAGAAAAATGAAAAGCTTTACAATATCTAAAAACGATTCTGACCAACGACTTGATAAGTTTATTACTAAGTCTGTTCCTGCACTTCCAAAGTCACTTTTGTATAAGTATATTAGGACAAAGAGAATTAAAATCAATAATAAAAAGGCTGAAATCAGCACAAGGCTCAATGTTGGTGATATTGTCGATATGTATCTTAATGATGAGTTTTTTGTCAAAGTCGAAACGCAATATGAATTTATGAAAGCCTCAAAAAATATTTCTATTATCTATGAAGACGATAACATTCTACTTCTTGACAAAAATCCTGGCGTTCTTTGCCACCCTGACGATATTGAATATATTGACACCTTGATTGGTCGTGTTCAACGCTATTTATATGAAAAGGGAGAATATAACCCTGACGATGAAAACTCTTTTACGCCCTCTCTTGTTAATCGTATTGACCGCAACACGGGCGGAATTGTTATTGCCGCTAAAAATGCTGAAAGCCTTAGAATATTAAACCAAAAAATGAAAGACCGTGAACTTCACAAATTTTACCTTTGTGTAGTTCACGGTGAAATGAAAAATGATTATGGAATTTTAGATGATTTTCTTCTAAAAGACGAAAATCGGAATATGGTGAAGATTTTTAAAAATCAGATTACCGGCTCAAAATCTATCAAAACCAAATATAATGTGATTGCACGAAAAAACGGTTTAAGCCTTGTCGAGGTTGAATTGCTTACTGGTAGAACTCATCAAATCAGGGCACATTTTGCATTTATTGGTCATCCCCTTTTGGGCGATGGCAAGTATGGAAGCAATGAGCAAAACAAAAAATATGGATATAAAAAGCAGTTTTTATATTCTTATAAATTGATTTTTGACTTCAAAACAGATGCAGGAATTCTTAACTATTTGAATGAAAAGACCTTTTCTGCTGATGATGTGTGGTTCAAAAATGAGTTCTTAAATGGTCAACTTTAATAAAAATTATGAACTTTGTGTAAATGAAATGTTTATTTCTTGACAAATTGTTTGAAAGTGTCTATTATATAATCATTAACTAAAAAGGACTTGGTTTGACTTAATGATTATTTCACACAATTGTACCCTTTTGAGCGAAGATATGCCTTGGCTGGTTCTTATTCACGGATTTGGCGGAACTGAAAAAATGTGGCATCATCAAATTGACGATTTCAAAGATACTCATAATCTTTTGGTTTTAGAGCTTCCCGGTCACGGCAGTTCGCCTATCGGAATAGGTGCTTATAAAGGCGCTGGCTTTGACGAAGTTGCAAAATCAATTATTGACCTTCTAATACAAAAAAATATTAAAAAAGCTGATTTCATTTGCGTTTCGCTCGGAAGCCTTATTATGGCATCTATAATTTCTTCTCGCAAGGATTTGGTTAATTCGGTTGTTCTGTGCGGTGCGGTTTTTGGAATGACAAGCTTTTCTAAAATAATCTATAAAACTGGTTCGTGCTTTATTCACATTTTGCCTTTTATGTTTTCTGTAAAGCTTCTTTCTAAAGTTTTAATGCCAAAAGAAACTCACAAAATTTCAAGGAAGTTCTTAGTCGAAGAATGTCAAAAGTTAGGACGAGCTGAGTTTATTAAATGGTATTCTTTAACGAGCAAAGAACTTTATAGCCTTCATAATATACTTGGTTTGTTTGGAAATATTAAAAATCTCGTGATTATGGGGCGTGAAGATTATATCTTTTTAGCACCTGCTAAAAAAGCGGCTCGAAAGCTCTGCGGAGCTTTAAATCTTCACATTATTGAAGATTGCGGTCATGTTTGCAGCCTTCAAAAGTGGCGTGAATTTGACTTTATTGTCAATAAGTTTTTAACCTATGCTGATGAAATTCCCGAGCCTTTGAAACCAGCAGCAATAAATGAAATTGAATAATTTGTAAAAAACAATAAAAAGAACATTCTGATTTTATTTAAGAGCCGGAGTGCTCTTTTTATTGTTTTGCTTTACCTGTTCTTGCCATCTTATCAACTTCATCATTTAATTTATCATCTGAATGTGCTTTAACTTTAACGAATTTTATTCCCATATTCTTTTTGTGCTTTTTTATAAAGACTACATAATTCTGAAAACTATTATACAAAAGATGACGAGTTTTTAAGTTTTCTTCATGGGAAAATATCTCTAATCCACTCCAATCGTAATAAATCGTTATTTTTGTAGCTCCTAACGAATGAGCAGCCTTAATTGCTGTTTTAACAGCAGTCATTTCTGCAATGTTTGAGCCACGATTTAACTCGGATTTAATCTGTTTTTTAAATGCAATACGCTGTGGCCGCTTAGCCCCTTCGAGGTAAATTAAAATTCCGCATCCTATGTAATTGCTTTTTGAATCATAACTGCCATCGACATAAATAGTTGCTTTTAGTTTTGCCATAATAACCTCCTAAATAAAAAGCAGGAGTACTATTGGCTTTTGTCCAATACATTGCACCGAATTTCATCATTTTAATAATGATAACAAAAATCACAAGCAACGCCGCAGCCTTGAATATGAGTTGATGCTTCATCATTTTTTTGTCTTTCTTTACATAGTTTTTACAGGCTATTCGGTCGCAAGTTTTCTGCTTTTCCTTTCATTTTATTCTGCATTGATTGTTGCAAAATTTGCTTTTTTAAATAAATATTTTCTACTAATGAACGCTCGATTTCTGAGCTTCACCTGATAACTATGCACAGTCAAGATAACATAAATGAACAATTTTGTCAAGTTTAATTCAGAATTAATTAGACCTTTTGCATAATTATTAATTAATAAAAGCGTAAATAATATGCAAAATTATAAGGGTTGCTTTTATTGATAGATAGCAAATAAAAAAAGACTTGCTGCAAGGAATAACCCTTGTAAGCAAGCCTTTTGTTTGATAAAATAATTATCTTTTTGAGAACTGAGGAGCACGACGAGCGCCCTTTAAGCCGTATTTCTTTCTTTCCTTCATTCTTGGATCTCTTGTCAAGAAACCTGCTTTTTTGAGTGCTGGACGAAGATTTGCATCATATTGAAGAAGCGCACGAGAAACACCGTGACGGATAGCACCTGCTTGACCTGTAACTCCGCCGCCTGCAACATTACATACAATGTCAAACTTCTCAACAGTTTCTGTTAAAGCGAGAGGCTGACGAACGATAAGCTTTAATGTTTCAAGACCAAAATAATCATCAATATCTCTTTTATTGATTGTGATTTTGCCAGTACCGGCATAAACACGAACTCTTGCTACTGATTTTTTTCTTCTGCCTGTACCATAGAAGTATGGATTTGTTTCGTACATTTTTATTGCCTCCCTTTCTTAAAATTCTCTGATTTCAGGACATTGAGCAGCATGAGTATGCTCAGAGCCTTTGAATACGCGAAGTCTTGTAAGAGCATTTCTGCCTATTGTTGTGTCAGGGAGCATTCCCTTAACAGCCTTAGTAACAACAAACTCAGGCTTTTCAGCCATAAGTGTCTTATAATTAACTTCTTTTAAGTTACCGATGTAACCTGTGTGATGATAATACATTTTGTTCTCAAGTTTATTACCTGTAAGAACTAACTTCTCAGCATTTATGACGATAACATGATCACCGCAGTCAGCGTGAGGAGCAAATGTTGGCTTGTGCTTGCCACGAAGAAGCGTTGCAGCTTCAGCAGCTATGCTACCGAGTGTTTTTCCATCGGCATCAAGCACATACCATTTACGAGTGATGTCACCCGCTTTAGGCATATAAGTTGACATAAAACATTACCTCCAAATTGTAAAATTTCTTTTTTATTGCTTTGTTATAATATCACGAAGTATTTTAATAGTCAATAGTAAATTTTATTAAATTCAATATGTTTGGGGGTTATCTCTTGTTATCTCTTGTTTCCTTTTGTTTTCTCGTTGTTACCTCTCTTATTATTTTAAAAAATATTTGTTTACTTTATGCAAATTTCCGAGTAAAATATTGAGCATAATGTTGTGGTAGGTGATTTTTATTAAAAAGCTTCTCAGCCTTTCAAGGGCTGCTATTGATAAATATAATATGATTGAAGATGGTGATAAAATCGCCATTGGCGTTTCTGGCGGAAAAGATTCGATTGCACTTTTATATGCAATGGCAAGGCTCTCAAAATTCTATCCTAAAAAATTTGAAATAGTTGCAATTACTCTTGATCCTATGTTTTTAAATAAGGAATGTGATTATAGCAAAATTTCAGATTTATGTAGCGAACTCGGCGTCGATTACCATATAAAAAGGACTGAACTTTACAAGGTGATTTTTGAAATTCGAAATGAAAAAAATCCTTGCAGTCTTTGTGCTAAAATGCGGCGTGGAATTTTGCACGATGCCGCCAAAGAGCTTGGCTGTAATAAAATTGCTTTAGGGCATCACCTTGATGACGCTGCCGAAACCTTTATTATGAACCTTTTTAACGGTGGTAAAATCGGTTGCTTCTCCCCTGTTTCTTATCTATCTCATAAAGATTTAACTATGATAAGACCTATGATTTTTCTTCACGAAAAAGACATTGTAAGAGTTTCACAAAAATATGACTTTCCAATTGTAAAATCTAAATGCCCAGCAGATGGCGTTACCGAGCGACAAAACACTAAAGAACTGCTTAATTCTCTTGAAAAAACATATCCTGCTCTCAGAGAAAAAATAATAGGTGCAATGCAGCGAAGCAAAATTGACAAATGGTAATTTTTTGTTGAAAATTTTCCTATATTGTGTTATCATATATGTAGGAAAATTTAAAAAAATAAAATGGAGGCTAACTATGAATGTTTTAAACAGACCAGCAATAAAAAAAGAGGCTTCAGCCTTTATAAAGGCTGACAACAAATGGCTCAAAATGTTTTTACCATGTCTTATTATTTATCTGCTTTCCGGTAATTTAAGTTCGCTTCTTGAACTTAATGACTATTTTCATGTTTTTGATTCTAATGTTGTTTCAATCATCCAAATGGCATTCAACGGGGCTTTTGTTATTTCTATTTTTCTCTTTCCTTTTGCTATTGCAATAGGCGGATATTATCTTAACTTTATTCGTGGTTTTAACCCTACTTGTGGCAGTCTTTACTCTGAAGGCGCGCATAACTATGGTAAATATTTTGTAACTCAACTTTTGTCGGACATTTACATAATCCTTTGGACTTTGCTTTTTATCGTTCCAGGAATTATTAAGTCTTATGCTTATTCACAAATAAGATATATCATTCACGATAACCCTAATCTTACCGCATCACAAGCAATTCAAATGAGCAAGATTATGACAAAGGATTTTAAGTCTGACTTATTTATTATGCATCTGAGCTTTTTCTTTTGGTATATGCTCTCAGGGCTTACTTTTGGGCTTGCTCTTTTCTATGTAATTCCTTATGTTGAAACCACAAATGCTATGTTTTATGAAAACCTTAAAAGATTTTCTATTGACTCAAATAGAATTTCACCTGAAGCTTTTGGAATGATGCCAGTTGACGCTGACAATAGCTTTAATAATAGTCCCGAAAATCCGGAGGAAGCCTTTTAAAATGAAGTATGTTGTTATTCTTTATGATGGTATGGCGGACTACCCAGTGCCTGCACTGGGTGGTAAAACTCCTATGATGGTTGCTAAAAAGCCGAATTTTGACCGTCTTGCATCTAAGGGCGAAGTTGGTATTGTAAGAACTGTTGCCAAAGGATTAAAACCTGGCAGTGATGTTGCCAATATGAGCGTTTTAGGCTTTGACCCTAAACTTTATTATACAGGTCGCTCACCTCTTGAAGCTGCGAGCATCGGCGTTTCGCTTAAAGACACCGATGTTACTCTGCGTTGCAATTTAGTTACACTTTCTGATGATGAAAACTATGAAGATAAGACTATGGTTGATTATTGTTCAGGTGATATTTCTACCGAAGAAGCATCTGAAATTATTAAATCAATTGAGGAGCATTTTGGAAACGAAATGTTTAAGTTTTATAGCGGTGTTAGTTATCGCCACTGTCTTGTTTGGGATAATGGCACTACTGACCTTGGCGATATGACTCCTCCTCACGATATTTCTGGAAAAGTCGTTAAGGAATATCTTTCAAAAAGTCAAAATGCAAAGCCTCTCATTGATATGATGAAAGATAGCTTTGATTTTCTTAAAAATCACCCTGTAAACAAAAAACGAATGCTTATGGGCAAACGCCCTGCTAATTCAATTTGGCTTTGGGGTGAAGGCAAAAAGCCTATGTTACCTGATTTTTATGAGCTTTTTCATAAAAAAGGTGCTGTTATTTCTGCGGTTGACCTTCTTAAAGGTATTGGCAAATGTGCTAATATGCAAACTCCTGAGGTTGAGGGTGCTACTGGATATATCGATACTAATTTTGAAGGAAAAGCAAATGCTGCAATTGAGGCACTAAGTAGCGGTTGCGACTTTGCGTATATTCATATTGAAGCTCCTGATGAATGCGGTCACAGAAATGAACCTGAAAACAAAGTGAAATCAATTGAATTAATTGACAGCAGGGTTTTGCCCATTGTCTTAGATGGTCTTTCAAAATTTGATGATTATAAAATTATGATTTTACCAGACCACCCGACACCAATTGTTACCTGCACTCACGCCTCTGACCCCGTTCCGTTTATGATTTATCATAAGAATGGTGAAAAAGACAGTGGCATTTCTTCAATAAACGAAGAAAGTGCAAAACAGACAGGCATTTTTATTGAAAATGGCCCTGATATTATGAAAAGATTTTTAGATGTTAAATAATAAAGCTAAGAAAGGTTTCTTTTTAAATGAAAATAAACACAAAATGTGTTCAAGCAGGATACAGCCCTAAAAATGGCGAACCACGAGTTTTGCCAATTGTTCAATCTACTACATACAAATATGATACAAGCGATGAAATGGCTAAGCTTTTTGACTTAGAACCAGGATATATGTATACAAGGCTCGCTAATCCAACAAGTGATGCTGTCGCCGCTAAGATTACAGCCCTTGAGGGCGGCGTTGCGGGCGTTTTGACTTCTTCAGGTCAAGCTGCCAACTTCTTCTCAATAGTTAATATTTGCGGTGCAGGCGACCATATAATCAGCTCTGCTTCAATTTATGGCGGAACTTTTAACCTTTTTAATGTCACAATGAGAAAGCTCGGCATTGACTTCACTTTTGTTGATCCTGATATTTCAGAAGATGATTTGAATAAATGCTTTAAAGAGAATACAAAAGCTGTTTTTGGTGAAACTGTTGCGAACCCTGCTTTGAGCGTTCTTGATATTGAAAAGTTTGCAAAAGCTGCACATTCACACGGTGTTCCACTTGTGGTTGACAACACTTTCCCTACACCTATCAACTGCCGTCCATTTGAATTTGGTGCTGACATTGTTACTCATTCAACAACAAAATATATGGAAGGTCACGCCTCAACAATCGGCGGTGCTGTTATTGACAGTGGAAATTTTGACTGGTGTCAAAACGATAAGTTCCCTGGGCTTACAAAGCCTGATGACAGCTATCACGGTGCTGTTTATGCTAAAGATTTTGGGAAATGCGGTTATGTTACAAAAATTGTTGCACAGCTTCTTCGTGATTTTGGCTCAACCCCTTCTCCTCAAAATTCTTTCTATTTAGGGCTTGGGCTTGAAACGCTTGCTCTTAGAGTTGAAAGACATTGCAGTAATGCTCAAAAGGTTGCAGAATTCTTAGACTCTAACGATAAAATCAGTTGGGTGAACTTTCCAGGTCTTAAATCAAACAAATATTATGATTTGGCTCAAAAATATATGCTAAACGGTACTTGCGGTGTTATTTCTTTCGGCGTTAAGGGCGGAAGAACTGCTGCAACTAAATTTATGGACAGCTTAAAGCTTGCCGCTATTGTTACTCATGTTGCTGATGCACGCACCTGCGTTTTGCACCCTGCATCAACCACTCACAGACAGCTTAGTGATGAACAGCTTATTGAATGTGGTGTATCACCTGACCTTATTCGCTTTTCTGTCGGCATTGAAGATGTTGAGGATATTATTGACGATATAAAGCAAGCTCTTGCAAAAATCTAATTCTATTTAATAATGAAATCCACTGCTTATATAAACTGAGCAGTGGATTTTTTTAGTAAAGTAACTTTTAAAGCAAAAAATGACCTTACCAACAAAATTGGCAAGGTCATTTCTATTTGAAAAATCAAACTTATTTAAGTTCAACCTTTGCTCCAGCGTCTTCAAGCTTTGTTTTTGCAGCTTCAGCGTCGTCTTTAGAAACAGCTTCCTTGATTGTCTTAGGAGCAGCGTCAACAAGACCTTTTGCTTCTGCAAGACCAAGACCTGTGATTTCACGAACAGCCTTGATAACTTTGATTTTTTCTGCGCCAACTTCAGCGAGAACAACATCAAATTCAGTTTTTTCTTCAACAGCAGCTGCAGTAGCTGGGCCTGCAACAGCAACAGCTGCAGCGGCAGAAACACCAAATTCCTCTTCAACAGCCTTTACGAGCTCTGAAAGCTCAAGAACAGAAAGAACTTTAAGTTCTTCAATTATAGCAGTAATTTTCTCTGATGCCATGATATTTACCTCCAAAAATTTTAATTTATTTTTATTTTTTTGCTGAATTATTCAGCGGCGGCTTCTACAACTACACTCTCTGGGCTTTTATCGGCAATAGCTTGTACTGCACGAGCAAAAGCTGCGATAGGTGCGTTGAAAGCACTGAGAACAGTAGCGAGCAATACCTCTCTTGATGGGAGTTTTGAAAGACTAATAAGCTTTTCAAGACTAATAACCTCATCATCAAGGAAACCACTTTTAAGGTTAAACTTGTCACCCTTATCTGCGTATTTACCGAGAATACGAGCAGCAGCAACATAATCATCTTTACTGGTGGCTAATGCTGATGTTCCTTCAAGGACTGCGTCCATAGCTTCAAGGGAAGTTCCCTCAATAGCAAGGTGGATAAGTGTATTTTTAACTACTGTATATTCAACTCCTGCTTCACGAAGCTCCTTACGAAGCTGTGTATCATCAGCAACTGAAATTCCTTTATAGTCAACAATTACACCTGCACAGGAACTGTTGAGCCTTTCTTTAAGCTCTGCAACCTGTTGTCTTTTGATTTCTAAAATTTTCTCACTTGGCAAACGAATTCACCTCCTAATTAAAATTGTTCGCTTGCTTAATAAAAAATAAAAACCTTTTCTATCGATAAAGACAGAAAAGGTAATAAACATAAAGTTTTTAATCTTTTCCTCGGTAGGCTGATAAATCATTACACCTTTCGGTGCCTACTGTCTTCGGCAAGCATAGTTATATTAACACATCACAAAGATGTTGTCAACACAAATATTATTCAGCAACTGATGCAGTTGTGAATTTATTAGGGTTAATCTTAACGCCAGGACCCATTGTTGTAGCAACAACGCAAGACTTAATATATTGACCTTTCATTGCAGCAGGTTTTGCCTTAATGATTGCAGTCATAAGTGTTGTGAAGTTTTCATTCAATTTTTCAGCACCAAATGATGCTTTCCCGATTGGGCAATGAATGATGTTAGTTTTGTCAAGACGATATTCGATTTTACCTGCTTTTGCTTCTGTAACTGCTTTTGCAACATCAGGTGTAACCGTGCCAGCTTTTGGTGATGGCATAAGTCCACGAGGACCTAAAACCTTACCTAAACGACCAACAAGTCCCATCATATCAGGGGCAGCGATACAAACATCAAAGTCCATAAAGCCTTCGCCTTGAATTTTTGCAACGAGGTCTTCAGCACCAACAACTTCAGCACCTGCAGCCTCAGCAGCTTTAGCAGCATCGCCTTTAGCAAAAACTGCAACTTTTACTGATTTACCTGTTCCGTTTGGAAGAACTACTGCGCCTCTAACCTGTTGGTCAGCATGACGAGAGTCAACGCCTAAACGCACATGTATCTCAACTGTTTCATCAAATTTAGCTGTTGCTGTCTTAACTGTGAGGTCAAGAGCATCAGCGGTATCATAGAGCTTTGCTTTATCTACAAGCTTAGCACTTTCAACATACTTTTTACCATGTTTCATAATTTAATTCCTCCCATTTAGTGGTAATCGGATTTTTCCTCCCACAGGGGAGATTAATCTTCGACAGTTACGCCCATTGAACGAGCTGTACCAGCGACCATACTCATAGCCGTTTCAACTGATGCTGCGTTTAAATCAGGCATTTTCTGTTCAGCGATTTTTCTAATTTGTTCCGTTGTAATTTTTGCGACCTTGGTCTTATTTGGAACACCAGAACCACTTTCAATACCACAAGCCTTCTTAATAAGAACTGCTGCAGGTGGAGTCTTAGTTACAAATGTGAAAGAACGGTCTGCATATACTGTGATAACAACAGGGATAATTAAACCCATATCGTTTTTTGTACGCTCATTAAATTCTTTAGTGAACGACATAATGTTAACACCGTGTTGCCCGAGTGCCGGACCAACAGGTGGTGCCGGTGTAGCTTTACCGGCTGGGATTTGAAGCTTTATAAAGCCTGTAACCTTTTGAGCCATTTTTTGCACCTCCAAAATTCGTGGTAGTGGCGGAATAAGCGTTTCACTTACCCCTCCCACAGCGTTACTCCTTATGAGAACGCCATAAAAAGCGGTTTTACCGCTAATTACCAAATATTAGTTTTTTACAGATTCAACTTGATTAAGTTCTAAATCCACAGGCGTTTCTCTGCCAAGCATAGAAATAGTAACCTTTACCTTATTGTTTTCTGTATCGATTTCATCAACGACGCCCATTATTCCTTCAAATGCGCCATCAATGATTGTTACCATCTCGCCCTTATTGTAATTTACCTCAACAGTGTATTTTTCGACACCGAGTGAATAAATTTCTTCATCAGTAAGAGGAGTTGGGTTGCCCTCAGGGCCAACGAAGCCAGTAACTCCACGGGTGTTACGAATAACATACCAAGTATCATCATTCATTTTAAGCTCATCTGTATCATCATTTTCAAAAACAGCAAGCTTAACAATAACATATCCCGGAAAGATTTTACGCTCGACTTCTTTTTTTGTTCCATCATCCTTGATTTCAGTAACAAGCTCTGTTGGAACTTTTACTTCAAGAATTTGGTCTTCCATCTTACGGTTTTGAACGACCGTTTCGATGTTTGCTGCAACCTTGTTTTCATAACCTGAATAAGTATGAACAACATACCATTTGGAGATATCTGCCATTTAATGTACCCCCATTATACGCCAAAAAGTCTTGACACGATTGCACCGGCAGCGTTAACCGTTGTAGCAACTGCCGAAGTAGTTGTATTATCAGCCGCTGAATTTTTAGCTACATTTACAAGAAGCTTAATTATTTCAGAAAGGCATGAATCAACAATCCAAATAGCAAGTCCTAAAACAGCAACTGAAGCTATTACTACAAGGGAGCTTTTAAGCACCGTTTTTCCATCAGGCCATACAATTTTTTTGCACTCGCCTTTGAAATCCTTGAAGAACTTCGAAATACTTTTGCCCATACGAACAAAAATATTTGCTTTTTTTTCTTTAGAAGTATCCTTATCGGTCTTCTTTGACTTTTTTGTAGGTTCGGTAGTCTCGGCAGAATCTTTTTTAATTTTATCAGCCATTTTTATTCCTCCGCCCTTACTTCGTTTCTCTGTGGAGAGTGTGTTTCTTGCAGAACCTGCAATATTTGTTCATCTCCAACCTGTCTGGTGAATTCTTCTTGTTTTTCATTGTGTTGTAGTTGCGTTGCTTGCATTCTGTACAAGCCAATGTGATTTTGACTCTCATTTCGGCACCTCCGTTATTGGCGAAAATTACTTCGCTCTCAATTAGCCTACCTCGAAAAAAGCGGGCACAAAAAAATAACCCTCTTTCAGAGGTACTGATACTATATCATACAGCTAACCTCATGTCAATACTTTTTGTTAATTTATTTGCTATTATTAGATGTGAATTATTCTTTTTCTATTGTGAATTTGAAATAAGCATTATCTTCATACCATATTGGGAAATTTGTTCCCCAAACATTATTATGAAGTATGTATGAAATTCCACTTTTTTGAACATCTTCAAACTTATTATCAAACTTCAAAATTTTCCCTTCGCCGAGGGCTACAAGCGGTGAATGATGATTAGTAATTTTGACTTTTTCGCCATTACTATTGAATTTTATATTTCTAACAGCGGACAAATTTCGATTGCCATCTTCTACAACCTTTAATGGATTTATTTCTGTTTCGATTTTAGTAAATACGAGGCTGTTATCGTCAATCTTAGGGTAGAAACAAAGAGTTGTACTTTCTGTTAATCGGTTTGCAGGTTTATCTATCCAAATTATCTCGACAACAAGCTTATTATCATAAAAGGTATAGATAATCTGTGCAGTTTTTGCACTTCCAAGATTTTTGTAACAATAATCATCTATCGACAATGTTAAAACAATTTGATTTTCATTGATTTTTCCGCTTTTTACCTTGTAAGGAAAGCTTCCCTGTTTATATTTTTTATCTGCATATTTTAAAAGCGGCCTTGCAAAGTCACCAACCGCCCATGACATTGTTTTTTCAATATCACGAGTATAATTTTTAAGCCAAAAATCATAATCAGACTTACCATATGAACGATATATAAGAGATGGATTGTTGTTGTTTTCTACTATTATATTATTGTCGATACTGTAAAAAGAAATGCCACCAAACTCATTCACAGCAAATTTTTGTGAACTGAATTCATATGTTTTTCCTATTTCTATTGCTTCTCCAATTTCTGAAACAAGTTTGTTTGGAATTAATTTTGAAAGCTCTTTCTCGGCTTCAACTTTATGAGAATTTGAAAGAGCCAACACTGCACAATTTATATATTCTCTTTGTTCTTGCCAGCTTTTTTCAATTGCTGAATATGAACCTTTTTTATAGCCACCAAAGGTTCTTGAGAAAAATGTTAAAAGATTTTGCGGAAAATCTCTGAAAATGTGTTTCATCTGAACTTCATCTTTTTTTCTTGCCCTGTCAAAATCTTTTCTTAAATAATTTTCATAATCAGCAAAGAAACATTTCATATCCATTCCGCAGGTATGTTCGGCAACACATAAAAGATTGTCTGTAAAATTAACATATTCTTCGCTATCTTTAACTAATGTATTATCGTTTAGCCACTTGTTTTTAAGGTCAATTAATGCTCTTAGTGCAGCAGATTTATAAGGATCAGAAGAACTGCCGTGAATCCAGCTATCACCTATTTCATCAGTTAAAACTGGAAGCTTTTCTTTCACTTTCCAAAGAAGCTCGGCATAATCATCAATTCTGCCTGCTACAACATCATAGTCTTGATATTTTGCTCTTATTTTTTCGACTTTCTTACCAACTGAGGCAGGATCTTTTGCACCATGATTATCTAATGTGTGGTCAAAATAAAGAATATCGTCAATATAATCGCACTCGAAAACTCCGCCATAATCGCCCGAATAAATTACTATTATTTCGCTGTCCCCATTTTTCCAAACAAAGCATGGCGGAACCTTTGGCACTGCCGACGCTCCATTTACTCCAATATGAAGAAGCTTTATTCCGTGCTTTGCTAAAAGTGGGACAAGTCCGATTGTATGCCCCGGAACATCTGTCATCTTTGCTGCAATTGTCTTTCTGCCCGTGATTTTATCTATTTCATCAACAATTGAAAGCCCATAATCAAGCGTATCTGCGTCTAAAAGCTCGGTATGAGTTGTAAAAGGCATAGCGTGTGGGGCTATATCCCCTTTTTTCAAAGCTTCTATAAGCATCTTTTTATTTTCTTCGCTGCTACCTTTAATTGCCTCTTTAATTAGCCACGAACCTGTTGTCCATACAAAGCTTTTTTTCTCGTTGGTGTTGAGTGATTTGGCTATTTTTATTGCATCTGGTATAAATTCATTTAAATATTTTTCTTTAATGTTTTTTGCATAGTCTGTAAAGCCTAAATCTAAATGAGTTTTTGATACAACTATTAATTTTTTCATAGTCTACTCTCCGTTATTCTTGTGCTATTATTGATTAACTTGAAAAACGACTTGGGATTTTAAAAAATGTTTTAGAATGGTTTACACATAACTATTTTTATTCAATGTATTTTACTTCATATACAAGCCCGTATTCATATTTTAGAATTATCCATTTTGCTTTTGTTTCTTTACCATAACAATAATATGCTTCATATTTCTCTTTTTCGGTGGACTGTGGCATATCTGGTAATTTAAAGTTTTTTGGATTTGGCTCGCCTAATATCTCGCGGATTTTTTCAGGCGTTCTAAAGTAGAGATTATACGGTCTTTCTCTATCATCATATACTGACAATAAATCTTCTCTTGTTGTGTTTTCTTCTCTTAAGAGTTCTTCTGAATCTTTATCAAATTTTATCTGGTTTTTGTCATTATAATCTATTATTGTTTGCTTTTTAAGATTTTCCATAATAAGTGGCCGCATAAATTCTTTATCCCATTTATTTGGAGTGAAATGAGTCATAAACCTATATGGTTCAATAATTGCCGCACAAATAATTACAAAAATTAAAAGCCTTTTAAATGTTAGTTTTAGCCTCGCTCTATCGACATCTTTAACATCTGTCCTTCTGATGCTCTTTACATTGCCAAGACTATCAAAAACAATTTCCTTGTTTTCACTAATTTCAAAACTCGGCTTAACATAAGGAATATATTTTTTGGAATCTCTCATTTTTTCACCCTCCTTAAATGATATTTTGGAACTAAAATTCTTTTGCAGTCAGGACACCTTTTTCTGTTATAAATCCTGTGATTAGTGAATTATCTGTTATATCAAATGCTGGATTTAATGTTTTTATATTATCGGGTGCCATTCTTTTTTCATACCACATTTCGGTTATTTCAGTTCCATCACGCTGCTCAATTTTTATATCTTTTCCGCTTTGGCAGTTTTTGTCTATCGTTGAAAACGGCGCACAAACATAAAAAGGAATGTTGTAATGCTTTGCTAAAATTGCTACTCCAGAAGTTCCGATTTTATTGGCAGTATCGCCATTTTTAGCAACTCTGTCACAGCCTACCAGAACCGCATCAATTAGCCCTTCTCGCATAACATATGACGCCATATTATCGCAAATTACCGTTGTGTCAATGTTAGCCTCAAAAAGCTCATATGCGGTGAGCCTTGCACCTTGCAAAAGCGGCCTTGTTTCATCGGCATAAACCTTTATGTCGTGACCTTTTTCTTTAGCTATATAAACTGGTGATAATGCTGTTCCATATTTCACCGTAGCAAGCCTGCCAGCATTACAATGGGTTAAAACTGCCTTTGCATCTTTTAGAAGTTCTGCCCCGTTTTCACCAATTTTCTTGCAAACCTCAATATCATCAGAATGAATTTTTATAGCTTTATTTTTTAATGCAATTTTAATTTCATCAAGGCTAAAATCAATGCTTTTTTCAAATTCCATTCGCATTTGATTAACTGCCCACGATAAATTAACCGCAGTCGGTCTTGCCTTTTCAATATAATCGCAGCTTTCTAAAAACTCTTTTTTAAAGGCTTCTTTATCGTTCGTTTTTTGTCTGTTTGCAAAAACTGAAAGTGCTATTGCACTGGCGACACCAATTGCAGGTGCTCCACGCACTTCTAATAATTTTATAGCATCAAAGACTTCTTCTTTTTTAAAAAGCTCTTTTATTACAGCTTTGTTTGGAAGCTTTGTTTGGTCAATTATTACAAGTGTTTCATCAGCTAAATTATAGCTAACTGTTTCACCGTTCATTTCATACATATGATTGCCCTATTATATAAGCACAAAGTCATTTTTGCACGATATATTTACCTTCCACTATATTGTTACATTTGTTTTATTATTTCCTGAATAAGCATTTGCATTTCTGCACTCTTTTTAGCACCAACCGTGAGAACTTCTTCCTCGGTGAGGGGACTTTCTAAAATCCCCGCTGCCATATTTGAAATAAGAGAAAATGCAAGGACTTTAAGCCCACAATGATTAGCAGCTATGACCTCGGGAACTGTTGACATTCCAACAGCATCTGCACCTAAAATTCTAAATGCACGAATTTCAGCAGGGGTTTCATATGAAGGCCCTGTACAGCCGATATATACGCCTCTTTTGAGCTGTGTTCCCATTGCCTTAGCACTTTTTTCAGCTATTTCACAAAGCTCTCTATTATAAGCATAAGACATATCTGGGAAACGAGAACCAATTTCAGCGTCGTTTTTGCCTATGAGAGGATTTGTTCCCAAAAAATTAATATGGTCATCTATAAGCATTATATCGCCAACATTAAAGCATTTATTTATTACGCCTGCAGCATTCGTTAAAATTAAACTGCTTACTCCAAGCGATTTCATAACTCTGATAGGCAGAGAAATGTTTGAAAGAGAATGCCCCTCATAGAAATGAAGCCTGCCCTGCATACAAATGACTTTTTTTTCTGAAAGTGTTCCTAAAATAAACCTACCTATATGCCCTGGAGCAGTTGAAATAGGAAAATTTTCAATTTCACTGTAATTTATGTAGATTGGATTTTTGATTTTTTCGCCGAGTGAAGAAAGCCCCGAACCTAAGACAATTCCAATTTCAGGAGTAAAATCGATTTTCGTTTTTATATAATCGACACATTTTTTAATCATAAAAATCACCCTCTCAGCTCATTTATTATTCTCTTTGCAGAATTTGAAACTTCGTATTTAATCTTTTCAATATCAATAGTTAAAAACTGACTATCTCTGTAAAGAATTTTTCCATCAACCATTGTTAAAACTACATCTCTGCCGTTTAAAGAATATACAATATTGTTCAAAATATCGGTTTGAGGGTACATTTCAGGGGTGTCGATGTTAATAACAATTATATCTGCTTTATTGCCCTCTTTAATTAGCCCACAATCATCTCTGCCCTGCCCTTTATATCCATTAACGGTTGCCATTTTAATGATTTCTTTTGGGGTAACAATTGACGGATTTCTGTAAATTCCTTTTGGCAAAACCGCACATAAATACATATCTTTAAACAAATTAAGGCTATTATTACTTGCTGCACCATCTGTTCCTATTGCAACATTTACATTCTTTTTAAGCATTTTATTGACATCACAGACACCACTTCCAAGCTTTAAATTGCTTGCAGGGCAAGTGGCTACCGTTACACCCTTTTTGCTTAAAATTTCAATATCGCTATCTTCAACCCACACACAATGTGCCGCTGTTGTCGGCCTTTCAAACACTCCGCACTCTAAAAAAAGCTCGGTTGGCGTCATTTTATATTTTTGTTTGCATTCATTATGCTCTTTTTCGGTTTCGGAAAGATGTATATGAACATTAGTTTTGTTTTCCACAGCTTTTTTTGCAAATTGCTCTATTACTGATTTTCGATTTGTATATTCAGCGTGGAGGCTCATATCAATTTTTATCTTTCCATTTTCTGCGTTTTGATAATTTTTGATTGCAGCTTCGCTCTCATTAAAACTTTTGATTGTATTAATATCAACATCATCAAATGAAGTGATTGCACGGCTAAAATTGCATTTAATTCCACTTTCTTTGACAGCTTTTAAAACATCATCATGGAAAAAATACATATCAGAAAATGATGTACAGCCATATTTAAGCATTTCTGCAATTGAAAGCATTGTAGCAGGAAACGCATCTTCCCCCGTCATTTTGTCTTCAAAAGGGAAAACCTTTTCATTTAACCATCTACTCAGCGGAAGATTTTCAGCGTATCCACGAAGAAGCGTCATTGGCGAATGTGCGTGAGAGTTTACAAGCCCACTCATTAAGAGTTTACCACTACCGTCATATTCTTCGCCATAGCTTTCATCAGGCTTTTTATCGCCTATATAGGCAATTTTATCGTTTTTTATTCCGACATACATACTCGCTTTAAAGTCTAAATTTTCATCTAAAATTCCTATGTTTGAAAATAGCATTTTTAAATCTCCATTATACTTCTTGTATTTCAATTTTTTCGATTTTTATGTCTTCTAAAGGTTTGTTTTGGAAAAAATCTACCTTTGCAGAGGCTATTTTAAGAACTGTTTCCATTCCCTCAAAAACTTGACCGAAAACAGTATGCTTATAATCAAGCCACGGTGTTCCGCCAACTTTTTCGTAATTTTTGATAGTTTCACTTGGAAAAACTTCTTCAGAAGCTGCCTCTAACTGCTCAATCATATCATCACTTACTTTATCAGCCTCGACAATAAAAAATTGGCTACCATTTGTGTTAGGCCCTGCATTTGCCATTGAAAGTGCCCCGTAAAAATTATGAAGCTCTGGTGAAAATTCATCAGCAAAAGACTTTCCCCAGATGCTTTCACCGCCTGTGCCTGTGCCTTTTGGATCGCCACCTTGAATCATAAAATCCTTGATTACTCTGTGAAAAATAAGCCCGTCGTAGTATCCGTTTTTAGCGTGTGTTTCAAAGTTTTCAACTGTTTTAGGTGCAAATGAAGGAAAAAGTCTGATTTTAATTTCTCCCATTGAAGTTGTCATTACTGCTATTTTTTCGCCTTTTTGTGGTTTTTCAAGTTGGTTAAACATATATAATTTCTCCCTAAAAATATTTTTAATACAATTAATTTTACCATATTTTTTTCATTTTAGCAACTGCGATAAGCTTTCAATTTTACTCATATTTGTTTCATTTTTATCAGAAAAAGGGAATGGCACTCCCATTTCTTCATATTTTGATATGCAAAGCTTTCTAAAGGGTAAAAGCTCGATTTTTTTAATGTTTTTATATGGCGATAATAGATTTTTTAATGCTTTTATATCTTCCTCGCTGTCGTTTATTCCCTCTGTGATTACCTGCCTTATTATTACTGAGATATTCTTTTTTTCACACATCGACAGAAATTCGAGAGGCAATTTGATTGATATTCCAATGTATTTTTTATATTTATCATCGTCACTATATTTAATATCAAGAAGAACTAAATCTGTTACATTTAAAAGGTTTTCTGTATTTTTATTTATTATAGCACCTGCGGTGTCAAGTGCTGTATTAATTCCGTTTTGGTGCAATTTTTTGAAAAGCTCAGTTACAAATTCTGCTTGAATTAAAGGCTCGCCACCAGAAACAGTTACTCCGCCATCTTTTCCAAAATATGATTTAAAGCGGAGAATTTTAGAAATCATTTCGTCGACAGACACATTTTCTCCACAATCTAATTTCCAAGTATCGGGGTTATGACAATATGGGCAACGCAAAGTACAGCCCTGCATAAACAGGACTGTACGAATTCCCGGGCCATCAACCGTTCCGAGGCTTTGAAATGAATGTATTTTACCTATCAAAATATCATTCCTTTTATATGATTTACACTACGGTATGGAAGGTTCTCATAATGACTTCTCGTTGTTGTTCTTTTGAAAGCTTATGGAAATTAACTGCATAACCCGAAACTCGAATTGTGAGATTTGGATATTTTTCTGGGTCTTCATAGGCTTCAATCAGAGTTTGCTTATTCATAACATTAATATTTAGATGATGTGCCATTTTTGCAAAATATCCATCAAGAATATTTACAAGATTGTCTGTTTTTTCTTTTTCGGTTTTGCCGAGTGCCTCGGGAACTATTGAAAAAGTATTTGAAATTCCATCACGACAAGCTGAATATGGCATCTTTGCAACTGAATTAAGCGATGCTAAAGCACCATTTTTTTCACGATTGTGCATTGGATTTGCACCTGGGGCAAACGGCTCGCCCTTTTTTCTGCCATCAGGAGTTGAGCCTGTCTTTTTGCCATAAACTACATTAGATGTAATTGTGAGGGCTGAAAGAGTATGAATTGAATTCCTATATGTAGGCGTTTTTCTAAGCTCATTTATTGTTTCTTCGAGAAGTGATTTTGCAATATTGTCAACTCTATCATCATCATTTCCATAAGTTGGAAATTCGCCCTGTGTTTCAAAATCAACAATATGACCGCTTTCATCACGAATTACTTTTACCTTAGCATATTTTATTGCAGAAAGTGAGTCAGCGGTCACTGAAAGCCCCGCAACTCCAAAAGCCATAAATCGAGTTACATTTGTATCGTGAAGTGCCATTTGGATTTTTTCATAAGCATATTTATCGTGCATATAGTGAATTATATTCATTGTGTTGACATAAAGGTTTGAAAGCCAGCTAAGGTATGTATCAAAGCGTTCTTTGACCTCATTATAATCGAGATAGTCGCCTTTGATTGCTTCTATTTGAGGACCTATACATTCGTTTGACATATTATCATATCCGCCATTAATAGCGAGCAATAATAATTTTGCAAGGTTACAGCGAGCACCGAAAAATTGCATTTGCTTTCCTACCTGCATTGCTGATACGCAACACGCAATTGCATAATCATCGCCATAAATAGGGCGCATTAGGTCATCATTTTCATATTGGATTGAATCAGTATCCTCTGACACCTTTGCACAAAAGCGTTTGAAGTTTTCAGGCAAATTTTTTGACCATAAAATTGTCATATTAGGTTCAGGGGCTGAACCTAAGGTGTAAAGTGTATTTAAAATTCTATAAGAATTTTTGGTGACAAGAGTTTTTCCCTCGGTTGTCATTCCTCCGATGCTCTCGGTTATCCACATTGGATCTCCACCAAAAAGCTCGTTGTATTCAGGTGTGCGAAGGTGGCGTGCCATACGAAGCTTCATAACAAAATCATCGATAAGCTCTTGTGCCATTTCTTCGGTTAATGTTCCGTTTTTAAGGTCACGCTCAATGTAAACATCTAAAAATGTGCTTGTTCTTCCGAGTGACATTGCTGCACCGTTTTGCTCTTTTATTGCTGCAAGATATGCAAAATAAAGCCACTGGATTGCCTCTTTTGCATTTTTTGCAGGCTCACTTATGTCAAATCCATATTGTGATGCCATTTCTTTTAGCTTTTTCAAAAATGAAATCTGTCGAAAAACCTCCTCAAATGTTCTGATTTTATCGTCATCCATATTTCCGCTTTCAAGGGATTTTTTATCGTTTTCTTTTTGCTCTATTAAAATGTCAACACCATAAAGCGCTACCCTGCGATAGTCGCCTATTATTCTGCCTCTGCCATAAGCATCAGGCAGACCTGTTATCATTCCCATATGACGAGCTTTACGCATCTCCTCTGTATAGGCTCTGAATACGCCATCATTATGAGTTGTTTTAAATCTGAATTCTTCTTCTATTTTATCAGAAAGTTTATATCCATAAGCTTCAACAGCCGAGCGAGCCATTCTTATTCCACCAAAGGGATTGACTCCCCTCTTTAAAGGACTATCGGTTTGAAGCCCTACAATCAGTTCTTTTTCTTTATCTAAATAACCTGCTTTATAATGGGTTAATGAAGAAACAGTTGTAGTGTCAATATCTAAAACTCCGCCATTTTCTCGCTCTTTTAAGAATAAATCGTTAAGCCTAATCATAAGCTCACGAGTTCGCTTTGTTGCGTCTGAGAGAAAATCTGACGAGCCTTCATAGGCACAATAATTCAGCTTAATAAATTCGCTGACATTGATTTCTTCATTCCATTTTCCAACTTTAAAACTTTCCCACTGCTTAAATTCCATCTTTTCCTACCTCTATCTTCGCATTTTTTCAAAAAACTAAAAGGACAACCCTACTTAAAAAGTAGAGTTGCCCAGACGGTCGGCTATTTATGAATTGCGTTCCCATGTAGTTTCCCTACCAGCCAATATGCTAAAGTAAAGCAAAAAGCTGTTCCGTCAGTGAGGCAACCCCTATATATTGTAGTTGTATTATATACCTACACACTATATATGTCAATATGCATTTTTAATAAATTAAATAATTATTTTTATTACACTAAATTATTAGGCTGTTTTTGATTTTTCTTTTGATAATAAGCTTAGATGTTTGATATTAAAGTGCAAATTTTCCTATTTTTAATTCCTTTGCTACATCTAACAATCTGTCAATATCTGTTTGCTCCTGCTTGCCATAAATATTTGGTGCAACATTTACTACCAATAAATTTTTTTGACAAATCAGGTGATTATATTTATCAACTATGAATTTTGTATCAACTAATTTTTCATCAGTATATTTTGGATCCCAAAACCAATTTGTCATATTTCTAATGCAAATTGTGGCTTCAAACGGCAAATAATACTGTTTTTTATTGTACATATAAATTTTTGGATCATCTTTGCCTGTAAAATGCGGATCCCACAGTCTAAAATCACTTGGGAAATATCTTATAGGCATATTTTCTTCATACTTTTCTGGCTCATACTTTGGGCTATTCCAACCCTTAAGAGTATCCTTACCAATTGTTGTATTAACCGACATCACACAATTTGGCTGAAGCGTATGCACTAAATCATATATTTTTGGTATATCCCAATTTTTTCTGTTGTTTTTGTCCCAGCCACCGTCAAACCAAACTTCTACTACTTCACCATATTTACCGCCTAAAAGCTCGGTTAATTGATTACACATATATTCAACATATTGAGTATGTTTCTTGTAAAAGCTAGCATTTCTATCCCACAATGAATAGTAAAGCCCCAGTTTTAAGCCATATTTTTCGCACGATTTTGCAACTTCTGCGACAACATCTGTTGGATTTGAAGTGTTGTTTACGCAATAATCCGTATACCTTGTGTCAAACAAACAAAAGCCATCGTGATGTTTTGTAATTAAAATTACATATTCCATACCTGCGTCTTTAGCATTTTTAACCCAACCATCGGCATCAATTTCAGTCGGATTATAGCTTGAAAGCGGCAGTGTTCCGTCAGACCACTCTGTGTCATTGAAAGTGTTAATTCCAAAATGTATAAACATTCCGTATTTTCTCTCAATTTGTGCGATTTGTGCTGCATTTGGCATTATTGAAGGTTCTAAGGTAATCATTGTTTGTTCTCCTGTATGCTTATTGATTTTTAGGGCATTTTATTTACTCGACGCTCTTTAGGGACTCGACCATATCTATTTTCTTCAGCTTTATGAGCATTGTAAGATTAACAAGTACAGAGAAAACAACCGTCAGTAAAATGCTCAGTACATAGCTTAATATATGAATTTCTCTGCCAAACATTATCATATCAGTTTCAACCGAGTGCATTACGAAGAAGTGAAGCACTATTCCAAGCCCTATGCCAACTATCGTTCCTATCACTGTTAAAATGATGTTTTCACGATAAACATATGCCGCTAATTCATTGTTATAAAAGCCTAATACCTTTAGCGTTGCAAGCTCCCGTTTTCGCTCAGTTATATTGATATTGTTTAAATTATAAAGAACTATAAAAGCAAGAACTCCTGCTGAAAGTATCATTACAAACACAATAACCAAAAGGTTATTCATTGTTTTATCAACTTCCTTTTGGGCTGCACTATTCATTGAAAGCGAATTAATGCCTTCGATATTTGATAATGTATCAGTTAATTCTGTTTCGTCTTCTGCATTCGTTTTTAAAAGGATTGAATTTAAGTTCGCTTCTTTTGAGAAAATGTTTTTATACACTTTAGGTGTCATATAAATATAGTGATAAATATAGTTTTCAACAATTCCATTGACTACTAATTCTTCAGATGGTGTATCTGTTTCACCAGCTCTTACCGTAATTTTATCGCCTATTTTTACTTTTAACATATCTGCTAATTTTTCAGTGATTATAACTCCGCCATCATCTAAGGTATATGCTTTTTTGGCAACTCTTGATTTTAGATTTACATATTCAGAGAATTTAGCCGCATCCTTTGGAACTGTAATATAAGCGTTTTGTTCACCAGATGGCGACTCTGAAAAAGTCATTTCTCTGTGTGACTGGAGATATTCTGACACTCCCACAGTTTCATTAAGTGCTGAAAGCATTTGACGCTTTTCTGCTCTTGACATATTTGTATCAACGCCTGCTGTTCCTTGATAAGACCAAACCTTTTCAAACTGATTTGAAGTCATTGCACCAACTGAATCTTTTATGCCGAAGCCTACAAGCAAAAGTGCCATACAGCCACCGACACCAAGCACCGTCATAAACAGACGCTTTTTATATCTAAATAAATTTCTGCAAGCTGCCTTTTGAGCAAAATTAAGCCTTAGCCAAATCCAATCAACATTTTCGAGCATTATCCTTTTGCCTGCCTTAGGGGTTTCGGGACGCATAAGCTCGGCAGGAGAAGAACGCAATGCTCTGTGGCATGCTATATAAGTAGCACCAGTTGTACAAACTACTGCAAGCACTGTTGCAAGAATTGCATATCCTAAATGAAGATTAATTGCATTATATTGTAGATGTGGGTAGCCCATTGTATAAGTTTTTACAACAAGTGCAGGAAGGAATGATTCTCCCACAAGTACACCGATGACGCTTCCTATCAGGCTCGCAAGCAATGCATAAAGCACATATTTTGAAGCTATTGCTGTTTTTGAATAGCCAAGTGCTTTAAATGTTCCGATTTGCGTTCTTTCTTCTTCTACCATTCTTGTCATTGTTGTAAGGCTGACAAGGGCTGCTACAAGGAAGAATATTACAGGGAAAACTGCACCTATTGCACCAATTCCATCTGCATCTCCTTTAAACGAAGTAAACGCAGGAATTGATTCTCTGTTTAAAACATACCAAGTTGGTTTTTCGGTATTTTTAATTTCTTCTTCTGAATTTACAAGTTTCTTTTCTGCATCATCTATTTCGGCAACAACATCGCCCTTAGCAAGCTCATATTCTTCTTTTCCACGCTCAAGCTCAAGCTTACCATCTTCAATTTTCTTTTCTGCATCAAGAATATCTTGGTCGCCCTTTGCAAGTGTTATTTTTGCTTGTTCCATTGCCGCAGCACCACTAACACGCATAGCTTCGCCATCTGCGACCTTTTTTTTGCCTGCCTCAAGATTAGCTTTTACTGACGGTAACTGCTTTTCGGCAAATTGCATTGAGCCTTTTGCAGTTGCAACCATCACACTGTATTGCAAATATTCATCTTGAGTCATTGTGCCTTTATTAGCCTCAATATAGTCTGAAAGTGACTTTACTTCAGCTTTTGTTTTTTCGACCTGAACAATCATTGCATTATATTGTTCTTCACCTGCTACTAACTCTGCTTTTGCTTTTTCAAGTGATTTAGAGTTTTCTGCCATATCCTTTTGATTGGTTTCAAAAAGTGCCTTTGCATCTATAATTTTCTTCTTTTGGGTTTCTATTTCTTGCTGACCAATTTCTATATCACGCTCAGAAGAAGCTATTTTTTGGTATTCTTGTGTAAGTCCATCGGTTGCTTTTATTTTTTCTTTTTCAAATTTATTTCTTGCTTTAAATAGTAATTCATCAGTTTCTGTCTTAAACTCACCATATCTAACATCACAGCGTTCGTCTGCAATTGCCTTAATGTTCTCAATGGCTTTATCCCTAATTTGATTATATTTATTGCTAAAACAATCAAGCCCAATTACATCTTTAAGCGTTACATGTATTTCTGTAAAGACCTTTAAATCAAACGCTTCACGAGGTACAACTATAAAGCTATCAATAACACCGCTTCCTATTGAAGTTGTTCCACGGTCATTATTAAGATAATATGAGGAGTTTCCTGCTCCAACAATTGTAAATTCATTGGTTTCAATGGTATCAGTGTATGGTTTATCTGTACCACTTGAAAGAGTTATTTTATCGCCTATTACATAGCCCGAGTCAATCAAGAATTTTTCATCTGCAATACATTCATTATATTTTTTAGGATACCTGCCCTCAACTACACTTAAGGTAGTAATTCTATCATTTAATGACAATAGCTTTATTGCTAACTGCTTGTTTGGGGTATCACATAAAAAATCGCCCGAATATACCCCTTCTGCATCGGCAATGCCATCAACCTTTAAAAGGGCGGACACATCCCTTTCGGTAACGCCAAGCGTTCCAACAACTCTTATATCTGTTAAATTTTCACTGTCAAAGGTTTTATCGGCTGAAAACTGCATCGCAGGCTTTGATGCCTTTATACCTGCAAAAAATGCTGTTCCTAAAATTACTATTAATAGTATAGAGAGAAAACGGCTAAAGCTCCCTTTTATTTCTCGGCGGAAGTCTTTTCTCATTCCTTTTGTCATTCTAAAGACCAATCCTTTCCTTCAATATATAAGAAAATCCATAAAAATATTTGAATTTACCATTCAATATATTCAACTGGAGTTGGTCTTTCGTTTACTAAAATTTGGTCGACTCTGCCATTTTTTACTTTTATGATTTTATCTGCCATTGGGGCAAGCGCCGAGTTGTGGGTGATAACAATAACTGTCATCCCTTTTTCACGGCAAGTGTCTTGAAGCAGTTTTAAAATTGACTTGCCTGTTATATAGTCAAGTGCGCCAGTAGGCTCATCGCAAAGAAGCAACTTAGGATTTTTTGCAAGCGCTCTCGCTATTGAAACTCTCTGCTGTTCACCGCCCGAAAGTTGAGCTGGAAAGTTAATAAGCCTGTTTCCAAGCCCCACTTCTTTCAGAACTTCTTTCGCACTTAGTGGCTTTTTGCATATTTGCAATGCAAGCTCAACATTTTCTATTGCAGTCAGATTACCGACAAGGTTGTAAAACTGGAAAACAAATCCAACATCATCTCGCCTGTAAGCTGTTAGCTCTTTTTCATTAAATTTAGTAATATCAGTGTCATCAACATAGATATTTCCAGAGGTTGCTGTATCCATTCCACCTAAAATATTAAGAATTGTTGTTTTTCCTGCTCCACTTGGACCTACAACAATTACAAATTCACCTTTTTCAATTCCAAATCCAATTTCATCAACCGCTTTTATTTCAACCTCACCCATTTTATAGGTTTTGATTACATCTCTAACTTCTATGAAAGCCATTATAAGATTACCTCTCTTTTAATAAAGCCTTGTTTATACTACGCAGCTTAATTATTGATGTGTTTTAAATCGCCATACGGCAAAAAACAGATATGCTATTTAGTTTATCATACATTTACTAATATTTCCACATAAAAATGGTATTTTTCATATTATTGACTATAATTTATTTTAAAGAGCAAGAAAAAGGTTGCGACGCCTTGTGCCGCAACCTTTTAATTATCTATTTTTTTGCCTTTGCAGTTGTAGGTACTGTTGTTTCGGTAACAGGTGCGTCCTCATAAATAAATTGATGAAGCCTTTCAGCAGCTGCTTTCAAATCGTAACGCCATACCCAATAGCCCTCATATATTCCGCCAATCGCCTTTTCAGGTTCGCCTGGGATTGTAAGCGTTGAAATTGTAAATCCACTCGTCATCATTGGTGCAAAAGACAATATTTCAGTTGTTGTAAGTGAAGTTTCACAAAGAGTAATCATTTTATTAACAAGTTCAGGATATTTTATAGGATTTACGAGCTTTGCCTGAACAATCAGTGCATCTATAACCTTTTTTTGTCTACTGCTTCTAACAACATCAGAATCTGCTTCACGAAGTCTTGCAAATGTGACTGCTTGCTGACCTGTTAAATGTACATTTCCTGATTTTTTGACAAGTGGAACTTTTCTGCCATCATCATTAGATATGCTATTAATCTGAAATCTTTCAGACTCTGTTATTTCAAGATCAACCCCACCGAGCATATCAATTGCTTCACTTAGTTTGCCAAAATTTAAGGTTACATAATCGGTAATATCCATATTGAAGTTTTTGTTAAGCGTTTTAACCGCTAACTCTGCCCCACCGTAACCATAGGCGTGAGTTATCTTTTGATTGCTTTTTCCATCTATTGCAACATAACTGTCACGAAGAATAGAAGACAATTTTACTGTGTTTTTCTTTTTGTCAACACTTACAATCATAATAACATCAGAATTACCTTTGAAGTTATTGTCATTTCTTGTATCTACACCAAACACAACTATGTTTTTTATCTCGCTTTTGCCATATTTATCTGATATGTCCGCTGAAATTCCTAAGTTTTCTTGCTTTAATTCTTCACCATGTAAACCACTCATAACATAAATAAGCACTCCGCCTAATATTAATGCAATTACAAGCAAAATGGAAATTATTATTATGAGAGCTTTTTCCCATTTTGGCAATGATTTAAAACGATTTTTCTTGCTTTTTTTATTAGATTTTTTTATTCCCTTTTTAGGATTTAAGCCTTCACTAAAATCTATTTCAACTTCATTTTCTTCTCTGTTTTTTTTATTCATTTCTTTTCACCCTATATTCTAAATGGACTAATTGTTGATTAGCGATTTGCTTTTAAGATTTTACAACAAATATCGAATTATGTCAATCATTTAGAGAACTTATCTGAATTTGTCAATTAAAATCGGTGAATTTAAAATTAGGTTCTATAATAAATGTTGGGGTATGGAAACTCTAACATTTTTTACAAAAAGGGAGACATATTCCAAAAAATCCGATACAATAAAGTCGATGAAAACCAAAGAAAGGATTGAGGAATATGTCCAATAATGATTTCAACAAAAATTTGTTAGGTTTGCAAGATGTAATAATAAAAAATATCGAAAAAAAGCCAAACTATGTGCGACTTTTTTGTCTTTGGTGAGTAAAATAGATGGAGGTTAGACGCGTGCCACTAAATTTAAGGCATAAGAAAACCCCGAACGCGAATTACGCGTCGAGGTTCTCGACTGGTGAGTGAAATAGCTGCATATGTTTTTGAGTGATTAATGTGACCTTAAATTATCTGTTTGTTCCTTGTAATATTTTTTGTATAATTTACTTTGTCTATCGCTTGATCCCATATACTTCCATACTGCAGTTATATACGCAAAGATTAATTCTGTAATTACTGTAAAAATCCATGTCACTACAGTCCATGGCGACAAATTTGATTTGTCTATTATAGTAAATATATCATGAAGTATCATATTTCAAAAAAAAAATGATGCTACTGCTATAAATGTCAATAATTCTAAGAAGATTAAGCTAATATTATCGTTTTCTTTATATTTTGTTGTATTTTTTTTAGCTTTATTCTCTGAAAATCTTTTTGCATATTCATCATCGGCTTGGTTCTAATTAAGTGGTACTTCAACCGTTGTTCCGCCTTTGAAGATAACCGTTACTTCTTCCTCTGAATTTACCTTAATGCATTCAATCATCAGCCTCACATATTTGTCGCTATATTCGCTCATATGAAATTCACCGTCTTTTGTAAGTTGAAGAATTTCTTTCATCTGTGCATTAAAGCTTTCAGAAGCGACTTGCCTTTTTTCTTCTGCCTTTAGAATTTCTGTTATAGATTTCATCTCATCTGCAATTTCCTTGAATCTTTCATCAAAATTTTCTCTGCTTATATTTGATTGAGTGGATTCGCAAATAAATTTACTTCGTAATTCTTTTAGCTCTTTTATTCTTTTTTGCAGTGTTATCTTATTTAAAATATCATCATCTTGTAAAGCACTTGAAAGGTGTTTTGTAGCAAGTGTGACCATTTCATTGACACTCATGATGTTTTCGTTGATTGCACGTACAATTGCCTGTTGGAGTAGACTTTCCTCAATACTTGGGGAATTTTTGCAGTATTTTGTGCCGTAATCAAGGCGGTTAATGCATCTCCATACCACTTTTTTCTTTCCATTCCTTGCCCATGTAATTCGCCGATACGGCGTGTTGCAATTGCCACAGATGAGTAGTTCAGTTAAGGCATATTTGCTTGAATATTTGCCTTGCTCTGTGGTTGTGGTGCCTGACACCTTGCGTTTGCCTTTACGCCGTGCGATTTCTTGTTGCACTCGATTAAAGGTGGTTCGGTCAATAATCGCTTCATGATGGTTTTGTATCAGATACATTGGTAAAATCCCGTCATTTTTAACTACTTTTTTAGTTAGGCAATCTTGTATGAAAGTCTTTTGTAGTATTGCATCGCCCACATATTTTTCATTCATTAGCATAGAAATGATGGTTGATGTGCTCCACTTTTTGTTGCCTTTTGGTGACATTATTTCCTGTTGTTCAAGATAATTCGATATGTTTTTAAGGCTGTCACCTTTAAGATAGTTTTTAAAGATAATTTTAACAATTTCAGCTTGTTCAGGTATGATTTCAGGTTTTCCGTCAATTCCTTTTCTAAATCCAAGCAGATGGCCTCGGAATGGAACTTTTCCTGCTTTGTAGCCCATGTGAATTCCCATCGACACATTCTTGCTTTGAGATTCGCTTTCCGCTTGAGCCATCATGCTCAATATGGTGAGGATGATTTCATCACTCATTTCAAGTGTGTTTATGCCTTCTTTTTCAAATATTACCGCAATATCTAAGGCACGAAGTGCTCGAACATATTGAAGTGAATCAACAGTATTTCTTGCAAATCGAGATATTGATTTTGTTATTATAATATCGATTTTTTTCTGTTTGCAGGCTTTTATCATATCTAAAAAACGCTCTCTTTTCTTAGTTGAGGTGCCTGTTATGCCTTCGTCTGCATAGATACCTTGCAAGCTCCAATCGGGATTTGAGAGGATTTTATCAGTATAATATGTCTTTTGTGATTCATAGCTTGAAAGTTGTTCTATGTCATCTGTGGATACACGGCAATATGCTGCAACCTTTGCCTGTGCATATTTTCATTTTGATTTTCCTGCCGACTTGTTCATGTCGGGAGGTATTACCACTACTGTGGTGTCAAGAGTGCTTGGAATTGGCAATGCTGTTAGTCTCATTTTTATTTTTCCTCCATATCAATTTTGTTTTTGTTTGTTTTCAAAAACGATTGATATGGAGGGCTACGGCAACCCATAGGAGAAGAGAGCTTGTCCAAAATGGGCATAAAAAAAGAGCTGAAAGCAGCTCTAAAGATTTTTAGAGTGCTTTTGGCTCTTCGATGAGGTTTTGGAAAAATAGTTTTATTGCGTTTGCTTTGAAACTTCAAATCCATATACAGGCAATTTAATATATTGTGTTTTTATATGTATATACTGTCCGCAACTCAAATGCATGCCACAAATATGGGAAAGATCTATCCCTTTCTATATCCCCACCGCAAGTAAGTCTATACTACAAATTCAAATGTTTTGATTACACTACCATACAAGGCTTTTTCTGTTCTGTTTTATTTAAAATTACAATTTTTTTTAATTATCTTAATCAGGGGCAAAATAAAAATCATTATAGCAATATAGATATTAACTATATTCTTTATAAAATAAATAAGTATTTACATGTTAAGTTATATTATCTTTTTTTCTTATTTTTAGCTTTAATTGAAGTTAAAACCCCTATAATAGCAATAACAGCATAAACAATATATCGTGCAAGCATAACTGGACGTTCATTAATTAAATGGTCTATTAAATTCATATTCAAAATTCTCTTTTCTTAATACCTATTGGTTATTTCTGTTTTTATACTTAACGCTTGCGACATATCACTTGCCTTCCCATCAAAAATTCTTTTTCTATAATGTGCCATATCCACTAATATATCCATTCATTTTAAATGCATCCAAAACATCAATAACCCCATCCTTATCGACATCTGCGGCATCAAATTCTGCCAAATCAGTTATTTCGCATCCACTTAAAACATCATCTATTCTTTGATAATCTATTACATCAATTAATCCATCACCATTGACATCACCTAAAGCGTGAGGAATTATTTCGCCAAAGGCAAAATCATAATACATCGCGTAATTTTTTGTGCTTGAATTATCATATCCTTTTATAACTAATCCACTTACCTTAGAATATTCTTCACCATCATATAAAAATCCAAAAGCATGCTCGCCAATATTAACAACGCTGTACGAAACATCTACTTTACTCAAATTAGGACAATTCAAAAACGCATCGTCGCCTATGTATTCAACCTTTTTTGTTATTATAACGCTTGTAATACCTGAACATCCTGCAAAAGCACTTTTACCGATTGAGGTAACACCAACATGCATATTAACTTTTGTAATTCCTGTACAGTTTAAAAAGCTCCCTGCACCAATAATAATCGTATTTCCTGGTCTAATTTCAACTTTAGTCATTCCATAGCAATTAGCAAAAGCCTTATCGGCAATGCCTTTTATAGGGTAACCGATAAAAACCTCAGTATTTGCCGGCATATCGCCTTTGTATGAAACAAGCCAGTTGCTTAAAACAGCTTGACCATCAGGTTGAGCATTGTACCAAGCAGTATTTGAAAACGCTTGATAGCCAATGGACTCTAAAGCATTACCCATCGTTATATTTGCAAGACTTGTACAATTATTAAACGCCTCCTGCCCAATTGTAGTAACACTTTCTGGAATATCTATAGTCTGAAGTCCAGTACAGCCTTTAAAAGTTTCATTTTCAATTCGTACAATATTGTTAAAAGTGACATTCACGAGACTTGTGCACCCTTGAAAACTTCCTATTCCTCCACTTTGAGCATTAATCGTTACGTCTGTGAGACCAGTACAATCTTTAAAAATATAATTGTCTAACTTTGCTATATTTTGTGGAATTGTCAATGTTGTAAGGGCTATGCATCCATTGAATGCTTTGTCTCCGATTTTAGTTACACTCTCAGGCATTTCAATATCACTTAGACTATCACACCCATAAAAGGCCTCTTTCCCAATTACTGTTACACTGTTAGGAATTGATATGTTTGTTATTGTTGTGCAATTTTTAAAAGCGTATGCATTAATACTTACAACTGTATTTGGCATATTGATATTGGTTACCACTGAAGAAAAAGTAGCCGATACATCAGTTGTTCCTAAACTGGTTACTATATAGCCATTTATTTCTGCTGGGATTGTTATTGTTGTTGCCGTACCAGTATACCTTGTTATCTCTGCTGTTTTTGCATCTTCAGATGTTACTAAGTATTCGTAATCATTGCTACTTAGAGCCATTGATGCAACAGCTGTGATTGCCATAATGGATACCACCGTAATGATTATCCCAAACGCACGTGAAATCTTTTTCATAATAATTCCTCCTAAAGCATTTTTTATTATTTATTTTGAGTAATCGATATAAATTCATCAACATATCCATTCATATCTTTAATTCCCAAATTACTCGGCTTATTTTTCACATCTGTAGCTTGTTTTTGCATTTGTTTCATTATTTAAATTCACCATAATATAAGCTCAAAATCTTGTCAATACTTTCGGCATTTTTAGTATAGCAAATTGCCTTTTTATCAGTTTTTGTAGAAAATGATATACTATTCATTTTTTTATCAGTAAGGCTATTCTATTTCAAAATCTGATTTTCACCAAAACTCTTTGCTAAAACTTATTATACTTAAAATATTGTTTGTTGAATCATATACAAATGCTATTTTACCGTTTTTCTCGCCTGTTTTAGGAACAGGATTTCCTTTAAATGTAATGAAAAAAGGCAAAGGATTTCTCCCTCACCTTTTCTTTATTGTTTATAGCCTGGAATAAATCAGATTATATCAAGTGCTATTTGAAGGTAGTCAATAACCTTTTCGTGGTTCTCCGTTCCAGAGCCTTGTTCTGCGGAAGTTACGAACCGGTCAACGCATGAAATTATCCTTGCCTATCTTTGTTGGATTTCCTATTGCATCATAGGTTATGTTTTTACCGTTGAATGATGTTAAAAGGTCTTTCCACTCTGCATCACCATAGGCAAAAGTTTCAACCGTCGGAGTGCCAGAAAGCGTGCCTAATGTGTATACATATGTCTTTTTGCTCGTAATATTTCCGTTTGAATATTCAAATGTTTTGGTGTAATTCTCTTTTTGATTATTCTCACGAACAAGCTGATTTAATGCGTCATAATCATAGACAGGTGGCGGTTCTATGACTTTAGATTATTTGGGGCCATTTCCCCGCCGTTCCGTTTGACACACCTATTAATTCACTGATTTTTCAAAGTGCTATCCGCTGTTTTGACTGTCTTGAGATTATCACTAATCGCTTGTGACCAAATTAAGCAATTAGCTTTCAATTTGACATCTTCTGTTGCAATGGCAAGCTGTTCAAAGCTTTCTACAGCTACCCTCATAACATTTAAATCAGAATCAATATCATAAACATCATTAACAAGACTACCATATCCCAATTGAGCGTTCCAATCTAATTTCGGAAAAACATTTTGAAATTCTACCTTGTATTCATCAAACATTTTCATTGACAATAGATTATATAAATATAGGAGGGTTATCCAATCTTGTGCAGAACAAAATTCATCAGTTGTAAACAGCGTTTGTAGCTTGCTTTTACTAATATTATCATTAATTTGTTGAGTATATAAAAGTTTTTTTATATACTCAACCTTTTTTTCTTTAATAGAACTTTCTTTTGCAGAACTGTTAAAAAGATAAAAGCAAAGATTTTCTAAATCAACAATATCATTAGTTCTTTCATATTTTTCCTCATGAAAGATAACCTTACGATCATTTAGCAATTGCCTTCCAAAACTAAAATAAGATATGCTAACTATTAGTATGCTTGATAAAACAAAACACATGGCAATTATCACATGTTTTTTAAAAAATTTCCCACCCAATTGCTTCATTCCCTTCCTTACTCGCAGTAGAACATAGCATATCGTTGTACATGCTATTATCCCAACAAATCATTTCACGCATTAATTTTTCATCTTCGCCTCTTTTTACAATATCATCCCATGTATCGTCTTTAGAAATAAGTTCAAATTGTATCATATTGTCATAAGCTGTAATACACATTTCTTTATATTCTTTTGGGGTAATGTTATTTCTTTTTTTTGCTGTAACTCCCTTAAAATTTTTAATTGGGGTTGGTTTATTCTTTTTGTTTTTACCGGTATTTACTACATCTTTTGTATATTTCATCATATCTTTATTATGTTCATTACCGATAACCACAACATTTGCAACTGTCATCTTGCGTTAATTATTTGTCTCGCCAATCATAAGTTTCACCTTTTTCAACATTTAAAGTTTTATTATTAATGGATATATTTTCATTATCACTCCAAATAACAACTGCTTCGTCTTCATGATATGCATTGTAAATAATTTTACGTTTTTCTCCGTCTAACAAATATGCCTTTATAGAAAAATCAACTGTTGCTCCTGGCTGTGTCTTGCAAATCTGAACACTATATTTTTCGTTTGGTGATATTGATATGAAAAGTTCTTCTTCTGCTGGAGTATTGCTACACCCGTTAAAGACGAATAAGATTATAAGCATGATACAAGCAATAATTCTTTTATTCATATTATTCGTTATCCTCCTTATACAGCATAATACCATACATTATATATATTTGGTCCCTCATATCGTCACCATTTGAAGCAAGTAAAAAAGACAGTTTTGATGTTCCAGCCTTTATTTGAGCTAAACCAGCTCCCTTTAATAAAATAGAATCCGGTATTCCTAAAGCTTTTCCAGTATATCCAAAATTAATATTCCCGATATCTTGTCCTTCTATGGTAAGATCGTTAAATTTAAATACACCTTTATACTCAGCTTTTAGCTTATAGTCCCATTGCCCTTTATTGCGAACATTATTATAAAATGTTTTGCTTGTTTTGGTGTAATTCTCTTTTTGATTATTCTCACGAACAAGCTGATTTAATGCATCATAATCATAGCTTGTTGTATATGTTCCGTCGCTAATTGTCTTAATATTTCCAACCAAATCATAGGTGTAGGTGCAAGTTCCAACAGCGTTTGTGACTGATTTTACAAGCGTTGTGGTTTTGTTTGAATTTGCCACATCTTCGTAGGTATATTGGTTGTTTAAAACTATTTGTTGAGATGCCTCGACAGGCTCGGAATGACAAATTATTTTTTTGTTTGTAAGTCTTCCAAGTCCGTCATAGGTGTAGTTTTGCTTTTCTCTGCCCGTCAGCGTTGTATCTCATAGGGCAATAGCAACCCATTGCCCTATGATTCTGTTTTTACTTTTTCTCTTGATTTGTGCCGTTGCCAATCTTTCCTATCCTTTTTAATAGTGATTTTGAAAAGATTGCATCTGGGTTATTAGTTTTTACATTATCAACTACCGATCTCCACAATTCTTCGTAATT
>JAVVWP010000018.1:0-38221 GCA_036652055.1 Oscillospiraceae bacterium
GATGAATATAATGAGTTTATTAAAGGACTTAACAAAGAACTGATTTATTGTAATAATGACAATAAGCTTACTATGTTTTTCAACTTATTCCCCGCTTCACAATGGAACAAGCTCGAGAAACTTCCAAAATTAAGAGCTGAAAATATCGTATTAAAGGCAATAACTAATGCTACTGTCGAATATGAAGAAGATGTATTTGGTCATAGCTACGACTGTTACATATCATCAAATGGTATGCTTGCAGCTCAAGCTATTGAACATATTCCAATGTTTGATAACTTTGATGATATAAAAAGAGCCATTCAAGACAATGCTCGAAAAGATAAAAGCTTATTTGATGATTATTTTATGAAGTATTTTCCACAGTATTTGGATTCAGATAATATTGTTGATGTTAGTGATGTTGATCCTAACGACCTGCCATACTAATACCATAAAAATTAATGTTATCATTTTGTTATCAGTGGGGTTACAGCCAAAACAGGTTTTGCATAAACTTTCATTAAAACCGCATAAAACAAGAAAAAGCAGGGCAAACGCCCTGCTTTTTTGTATATTTTCATTCAATTTTGCAAGTTGTCAGCCAACCGCTACTATTCCCACTCGACTGTTGCGGGCGGTTTTGAAGTCACATCATAACAGACTCGATTTATATGATTTACCTCATTTGTTATTCTGCTTGAAGTTGTTTCGAGGACCTCATACGGTATTTTCGCCCAATCGGCTGTCATAAAATCACTTGTTGTAACGGCTCTTAGGGCAATTGTATAATCATAAGTTCTCATATCGCCCATAACTCCGACGCTTCTAATGTCGGTAAGAACTGCAAAATACTGGTCAATGTCACGCTCAAGACACGCATTTTTAATTTCTTCACGAAAAATGGCATCTGCATTTTTTAAAATGTCAAGTTTTTCTCTTGTAATATCTCCCATTATGCGAACTGCAAGCCCTGGGCCTGGAAAAGGTTGACGCCACACGAGATTTTCGGGGATTTCGAGTTCAAGCCCGACTTTTCTAACTTCATCTTTAAAAAGGTCACGAAGCGGTTCAATTATTTCTTCAAAATCGACATAATCGGGAAGTCCGCCAACATTATGGTGACTTTTTATTACTGCTGCATCGCCCGTTCCGCTTTCAATAACATCAGGATATATTGTGCCTTGAACAAGATATTCAACCTTACCGATTTTTTTTGCTTCTTCCTCAAACACACGAATAAATTCCTCACCGATAATTTTTCGCTTTGTTTCAGGATCAGAAACACCTTTTAACTTGTCTAAAAATCTATCTTCTGCATTAACACGAATTAAATTCATATCGAATTGTTCTTTAAAAACTCGTTCAACCGTATCTCCCTCGTCTTTTCTCAACAGTCCGTGGTCAACGAAAACGCAGGTAAGCTGTTTGCCGATTGCCTTGTGAAGCATCACCGCAGCAACGGAGCTGTCAACGCCACCTGAAAGGGCGCAAAGCACCTTTTTATCGCCGATTTTTTCTTTGAATTTTTCAATGGAGTTGCGGGCAAAATCAGTCATAACCCAGTCACCACTGCATTTGCATATTTTGAAAAGAAAGTTTTCAAGCATATCTTTTCCAAAAGCCGTATGAGTAACTTCGGGGTGAAACTGCACTGCATAAATGCCTTTTTCACTGCATTCCATAGCGGCAGTAGGGCAAACATCAGTTTTAGCGGTTACTTTATATCCATTTGGAACGGTTTTTATATAATCTGTATGGCTCATCCAGCATTGACTTTTTTCAGGAATGCCATCAAATAAAACGCTTTTTTCTGTTGTCAATTCGACCTTGCCATATTCGCTGCTCTGCTTTGCTGACACTATTTCGCCATTATTCATAAAAGCGATAAGCTGAGCGCCATAGCAAATTCCAAGGACAGGAATACCAAGCTCTAAAATTTCTTTAGAATAATGTGGGGATTTTTCATCATAAACACTATTTGGCCCACCTGTGAAAATTATACCTTTATAGTTTTTTGCCTTAATTTCAGCAATAGGAGTTTTGAAGGATCTTACCTCGGCATAAACATTATGTTCACGCACTCTTCTTGCGATAAGCTGATTGTATTGACCGCCAAAGTCAAGGACTAAAATAGCTTCATACATTTTGTGGGCTTCCTTTCAAAGTGGGTATAAATAAAAGTTGTTGTCATTCCGAATGTAAGTGGTTGAGATCCTTCGCATGCTCAGGATGACACGAATGGGTATATCTAATTTGCTCCCTCCTTCAGTCGACTGCGGTCGACAGCTTCCTCCAGAGGAAGCGGAAAGGTTGCTCTGAGGAAGCGTTGGGGTTTTCCAGAGAAAGCACACGAGCAATGCTCGCCCCTGCTCGAAATTTGGTGAAAATTTGCAAACAAGAGCAGTTTGCCCTATCTAATTATTATTTCTTCACGCTTAGGGCCTGTTGAAACCATTGTTATTGGCGTTTCAATCTCTTTTTCAATGAAAAGGACATAATCCTGTGCCTCTTTTGGCAAATCTTCAAATTTTGTAATGCCTCTTATATCCGTTTTCCAGCCTTTCACTGTGTGATAAACTGGCTTTGCATCTTTAAGATATGAGGTTGTTGGAAAGTCTTTAGTGATTTCGCCATCGATTTCATAGCCTGTGCAAATTTTAAGCTCATCAAGATATGAAAGGCAGTCAATAGCAGTTAATACTGCCGCTGTTGCACCTTGAACCATACAGCCATAACGAGTTGCAACGCAGTCAAACCAACCCATTCTGCGAGGTCTGCCTGTGGTTGCACCATATTCACCAGCATCACCGCCACGAACACGCATTTCGTTTGCCTCGTCGCCAAAAATTTCGCTGACAAATTCACCAGCACCAACAGCAGAGGAATAGGCTTTTGTAACAGTATAAATTTCTTTTATTTCATATGCAGGAATGCCAGCGCCGACAGCACCATAGCCTGCGAGCGTTGAAGATGATGTGACCATTGGATAAATACCAAAGTCAGGATCTTTAAGCGAACCTAATTGCCCTTCAAGCAAAATTTCTTTTCCCTCTTTTAAGGCGTTATGAATGAATTTTGTTGTATTTCCAACATATGGGCGTATCATTTCACGATATTCAATTAATGTATTATACAGTTCGTCAGCATTAATTAAAGGCTTGTGATATATATGCTCAATCAAAAGATTTTTAACTTCAAGAACACGAGATATTTTCTCTTTTAATGATTTATCATCAAAGAGTTCACATACTTGAAATCCGATTTTTGAGAATTTATCAGCATAAAAAGGAGCAATACCCGATTTTGTTGAGCCAAATGCTTTTGCAGCAAGTCGTTCTTCCTCATAAGTGTCAAGAAGAACATGATAAGGCATCATAATTTGCGTACGCTCAGAAACCATTATATGTGGGGTGGGAACTCCGTTGTCAGTAACCGATTTGATTTCGTTTATAAGCTTTGGAATGTCAAGAGCAACGCCATTACCAATAATGTTTGTAGTATGAGGATAGCAGACACCGCTTGGAAGTTGATGAAGTGCAAATTTGCCATAATTATTTATTATGGTATGCCCTGCATTTGCTCCACCTTGAAAACGAATAACAATATCCGCCCTTTTTGCAAACATATCTGTAATTTTTCCTTTGCCCTCGTCGCCCCAGTTGGCACCGACAATAGCTTTAACCATTAGAGTTTCCTCCCTTTATTTTGAGTGTTTAACACAAAAATATTATATATTACGAAAATATCAATGTCAACGAAAAACGATAGCATCACCAGCAAAAATTAATGTTTATTTGAATGTTATTTTTAGTGATTTTTTCGTCATTAATAATGGTTTTTGCAATTTTTTATAAAATACACAGCTAAATACTAAAAAATGTCTGTCTATTTGTGCAATTTTTCTTGACATATTGTGCATATAGTTATACAATATCTAAGATAGTGTATTATAATGCGAATAATAGTAGACTATCCAATTAAATAATTCTATTTCTATATCGTTTATTAGAAAATAAGAAAACTATATCAAGGAGGTGTAATACTTTTTGGATAACACAATAATTACTATTATTATTGCTGTTGTTGCTGCCATTATATTTGGTGTAATCGGTTTTGTTTTAGGTGGAATTTATCGTAAAAAGGTTGCTGAAAAGGCAATTGGCTCTGCGACTGATGAGGCTACAAGAATTGTTAATCAAGCAGTTCAGGCTGCTGAAACAAAAAAGCGTGAGTCTATTCTTGAAGCTAAAGATGAAATTCATAAATATCGCTCAGAAGCCGAAAGAGAAAACAAAGAACGCCGTGCAGAAGTTCAAAGGCAGGAACGCAGAATAATTCAGAAAGAAGAGTCACTCGACAAAAAAGTCGAAACTCTTGAGAAAAAAGAAGAAGCATTAGCGAGCAAAATTAAAGATGCTGATGACAAATTAACTGAAGTTGAAACAATGAAAAGAAGTCAGCTTGATTTACTTGAAAGAATTTCAGGGTATTCCAAGGAACAGGCAAAATTACTTCTTTTGCAAAATCTTGAGCAAGAGCTTGAACACGAAAAAGCTGTAAAGATTATGGACTATGAGCAAAAAACCAAAGATGAGTCCGACACCTTAGCAAGAGAAATCATTTCAACAGCTATCCAACGCTGTGCAGCTGACCATGCCGCTGAGGCTACCGTTTCAGTTGTCGCACTGCCAAATGATGAAATGAAGGGCAGAATAATCGGTCGTGAGGGAAGAAACATAAGAACTCTCGAAACGATAACAGGTGTTGACCTCATTATTGACGATACACCGGAAGCTATTACAATTTCTTCGTTTGATCCAGTTAGGCGAGAGATTGCAAGGTTAACTCTTGAAAAGCTAATTACAGATGGTCGTATTCACCCTGCACGCATTGAAGAAATGTATGAAAAATCAAAGCGTGAGGTTGACCAAATCATTAGGCAAACAGGTGAAAGAGCTGTTATTGATGCAGGTGTAAACGGTGTTCACCCTGAACTTATTAAGCTTTTAGGTAAACTTAAATACCGTACAAGCTACGGTCAAAATGTACTTAATCATTCACTTGAAGTTTCCTATATCGCAGGGCTTATGGCAACAGAACTCGGTGCTGATGTTAAAACTGCAAAGCGTGCCGGGCTTCTTCATGACATTGGTAAAGCACTTGACCATGAATTTGATGGTACTCATATTGAGCTTGGTGTTGAATATGCTAAGAAATACAAAGAAAACGAAGCAGTTGTTCACGCAATAGAGGCTCATCATGGTGATGTTGAAGCGAAAACTATCGTTGCTTGTCTTGTTCAAGCTGCTGATGCAATTTCAGCTGCAAGACCTGGTGCAAGGCGAGAAAATGTTCAAAACTATATTAAGCGTCTTGAAAAGCTTGAAGAAATCGCAACTTCATTTGAAGGTGTTGAAAAATCATTCGCAATTCAGGCAGGCCGTGAAGTTCGCATCATGGTTAGACCTGATATTATTACTGACGATAAAATGGTTTTAGTCGCTCGTGAGATTGTTAAGAAAATCGAGGAAGAACTCGAATATCCTGGTCAAATTAAGGTCCATATAATTCGTGAAAGTCGTACAATCGAATTTGCAAAATAATTAATTTAAGCTGGTATGACAGCCCTGATGCTTCACAAGGCGTCAGGGTTGTTTTAGTTTTAGATCCTTCGCTATGCTCAGGATGACACGAAAAGGCTGAGATCCTTCGGCAGGCTCAGGATGACATTAGAATAGAAAATGGTGTATTATGGCAAACATATGTAAAATACTTGCAATAGGTGATGTTGTAGGTGAGGTAGGCTGTGAAAAAGTTCGAGCAGTCCTGCCAAATTTTAAAATCAAAGAAAACATTGACATTTGCATTGCAAACGGTGAAAATTCGGCGACGGGCAACGGTCTTACGCCATATTCTGCCGAGCATCTTTTTGCAAGCGGTGTCGATTTTATTACAGGCGGTAATCATATTTTCAGAAGGCATGAGGTTTATGAAACCTTAGACTCCTCTCTTTCGATTATTCGGCCTGCAAACTATATAGATGAATGCCCTGGAAAGGGTTATGGTATTATTGACAAAGGTTCTGTTAGAGTTGGGGTTATAAATATGCTTGGAACAGTATATTTAGAGCCTCTTAGAAATCCGTTTTTAATTATTGATAAAATAGTTGACGAACTCAAAAAAGAGGTTAAAATTATATTGTTGGATTTTCACGCAGAAGCAACTGGCGAAAAAAGAGGAATGGGTTTTTACTTAGACGGAAAAATTTCAGCAATGTTTGGAACTCATACTCATGTTCAAACTGCTGATGAACAAATTTTGCCACTTGGAACGGGATATATAACTGACCTCGGAATGACAGGGCCTATCCAATCGGTTCTTGGCGTGGATGCGGCGGTAGTTATTGAAAAAATGAGAATAAATATGCCTGTTCGCTTTACAAATCCTCAAACTGAATGCTCTTTGCAAGGTGCTTTATTTACAATTGACAAGCAAAGCGGAAAAACGATAGATGTAAAAAGAGTATTATTGTAAAATAAATTAGATTTAAAGAATGGAAGTGATGTTTTGAAGAACAAAATATTTCGGGCGTTGAGCATTATTTTAATGTTAACGATTGTCCTTTGCTCTTGCACAGGCAAAAATTCAACTGACGAAAGCATCACTACACAGCCAGAAAATTCTTCGGCAGAAGGAAAAACTCCTGTTGTTAGCATTTCTCTTCCTTTTTTTGAAGGGGATTCGATTAATCCTTATTTTGCAGTAGGACTTGAAAATCAAAACCTTAAATCACTGTTTACTAATTCTTTAGTCGGGCTTGACGAAAACTATTCTCCGATTTCAGATTTAGCTGAAAGCTTTAAGGTTGAAGGGCTTTTCGTTACAGTATCTCTTAAACCTGCTCTTTTCAGCGATGGAAGCACTCTTTCGCCTGCGGATGTAATATATTCTTTTAACAAGGCAAAGGCTTCGGCAGAATATTCTTCAAAGCTTTCAAATATAACCTCAGTAAAGCAAAGCGGAAATCTTATTATATTTAGTTTAGCGGCAGCGGACGCATACGCTGTAAATCTTTTAACCTTTCCAATAGTTAAAAATAAAACAGCAGATTTAGCGAGCAGTACCCCTATTGGAACGGGATTATATTATTTTTCATCAAAAAAAGTGATGGAGTTAAACCCAAACTGCAAAACACCTGTTTCGATTAATCAAATTAATTTATATAATATAAATAATGTTTCACTAATGCCAAACGCACTTGAAATCGGAAATATTAATTATATGTTTGAAGATTTTAGCGAGGGAACATATAAAAGAATTTTGGCTGAAAACAAAAAAGTGCAAATGAATAATTTTGTTTTCCTTGGTATAAACAATGGCTATGAGGCACTTTCGTCAGCCGCTGTTAGAACTGCGATTTATTATGCGATAAACAAAGATGACATAGCATCTTCAGCTTATCAAGGCTATGCAACTGCGGCCTCAACGCCATTTAATCCTGCTTTTAAGGATATTATAAATACAGAAAAACCAAGCTGTAAAAACGATACTCAAAAAGCAAAAAACATTTTAGAAAAATTGGGATATAATAGATTTGACAAAAAAGGAATTAAAACAAACGGAACTTATAACTTAAAGTTTTCGATTTTAGTAAGCTCTGAAAACAACTTCAGAACAATGGCAGCACATAATATTGCAAACAGTTTAAGCACTATTGGAATTACCGCTGAGGTTGTAAGCGTTGACGCAAACACATATAAAGCAAAAATTGCTGCTGGGGATTTTCAGCTTTATGTTGGCGAAGTTAAATTAACTGAAAATATGGATTTATCACCGTTTTTTGCAAGTGGGAGTGCCTCTGTTGGGATAAACAAAGACCTTACTTCTATTAAAGATTATTTTTCATTTAAAGAAGGCAAAATAAGCATAGCGGATTTTTCAAAAAGTTTTATGAACGACATTCCCTTTGTTCCACTGTGCTATCGAATGGGCGTAATTGCCTATTCTAAAGGCTTAAGTCCGAATTTTTCACTTGCTCCAAACAATATTTATGGCAATATGAATTTATGGAAAAATGAATTATCTGTAAATTAAACTTTGTTTTTATTTGAATTTATTAAAATTTATGGTACAATAACCTAAAGGCTATGTCACAAAATTCTAAATGGTTTTAGAAAAGTATGATTTGTAAATAAATCAAAAGTCCATGAAAGGTGGAAATAAAATGATAAAAATTGAAAATCATCTTGGCGTGATTGAAATTCACGAGCATTATTTTTCTGATTTAATCGGTCAAACTGTTACCTCTTGCTTTGGCGTAGCAGGAATGGAAAATAGTGGAGCTTCACAAGATATTCGGTCTTTTTTGTTTCGCACAAGAAGTTATCTTGACCAAGGCGTTTGTGTAAAAGCAGATAATGGTGAGTTAATTATAGATCTTCATATTATTGTAAGCTTTGGTGTTAATATTAATGCAATAGTTAGTAGCATAATCAATAAGGTTCAATACACTGTTGAGCAGGCAACTGGTTTAACGGTTAAAAAAGTCAATGTTTTTGTTGACGGTATGAAGGAATAATAGGAGTGTTTTGTTTTGATTACAGGTTTAATGTTAAAAAAAGCATTTATTTCGGGTGCTAATAATATATCAAATCACAGAAAAGATGTAGATGCACTTAATGTTTTCCCAGTTCCTGACGGAGATACGGGAACAAATATGTCTATGACGATTTCTGCTGCAGTCAGAGAACTTAAAGTGATAGCTGATGACGAAGATGTCAGTGTTGTTGCAGCTAAAACTGCGGCAGCTCTTTTAAGAGGGGCGAGAGGCAATTCGGGCGTTATATTGTCACTAATTTTTAGAGGCTTTTCAAATGGCGTCAAGGGGCTTCGTGAAGCTGATGGAACTGCTCTTACAAAAGCATTTGCACTCGGTACAGAGTCTGCTTATAAGGCTGTTATGAAGCCGACCGAAGGAACTATTCTTACAGTTGTCAGAATGGCTGCGACTGCTGTTGCAGAAACTAAAGAAACAGATTACAAAGTAGTTATAGAAACTGCTTATAATGCCGCTGATAAGGCACTTGCACAAACTCCCGATATGCTTCCTGTTCTTAAAGAAGCAGGGGTAGTTGATGCAGGCGGTCAAGGTCTTTTATACATCTTAGAGGGTATGAAAAGCGTTTTAATTGACGATGTTATCATTGAAAGCTTTGATAAATCAAATGAAAAAGAACCACAAAAAAAATCTGTTGTTGCTGCCGCTTCTGCTGATATTAAATTTGGCTATTGCAGTGAGTTTTTAATAAATAAGACAAAAACTCCACAGAGCAGCCCTTTAAAGCTAAAAGCATATTTACAATCAATAGGTGACTGCGTTGTCGTTGTTGAAGATGATGATATTGTCAAGGTTCATGTTCACTCAAACGAGCCGGGCAATGTAATAGAGGCAGCTTTAAAATGCGGAGCGCTCACCAACATAAAAATTGATAATATGCGTTTTCAGCATCAAAATGCCGATGAGGGCAGTGAAGAAAAAGTAGAAGAAAAAACTCTTTTAGAGAGAGTAGAGCCTGTTAATAAATATGGATTTGTTACAGTTTCAGCAGGAGAAGGTCTTTCGTCACTCTTTTCAGAGCTTGGAGCTGACAATGTCGTTTCTGGCGGTCAAACAATGAATCCGAGTACAGACGATATTTTAAATGCGATTGAAGCAACCCCTGCAAAGCATGTTTTTGTTCTTCCAAACAATAAAAACATTATAATGGCGGCTGAACAAACCGTTAATCTTGCAGATAGAGAAGTTAGCGTGCTTACAACAAAAACAATCCCACAAGGTATAAGTGCAATGCTCACCTTTGATGAGGATTTTACTCCCGAAGAAAACCATCTTAATATGATGAAAGCCGCCGAAAGCACTCATACTGCACAGGTAACTTTTGCAGCAAGAGATAGCGAAATGAGCGGTCAAAGAATTAAAGAAGGTCAAATTCTCGGCTTAGAAGATGGAAAAATCACACTTGTTGAAGATGATATTGTAAGTGCCGCTTATCGTGTTACAAGGCGACTTATAAAAAAATATGACGGCTCACTTATAACGATTTTTTATGGCAGTGATGCTGATAATGATATGGCAGAGGCTCTTGGAAAAAGACTTATTGATAGATTTCCAAACATTGAAATCAATATTGTTTCAGGCGGTCAGCCAGTTTACTATTTTATCGTTTCAGTGGAATAATTTTATTTTTGAATACAATAAAATTATCATATTGCGATTGATGTGAAAATTCCTGTGAAAGGGTAGCAGTACCGTGCATTAAAGATGGGCTTTTGCATTTTTATGCAAGTTCTGTATCAAATGGCGATTATTATGAATTTCGGGACTGATATAAAATTTTTAAAGGGTGTTGGCAGTACTCGTGCAGAGGCTTTTTATAAGCTTGGCATTAGCACTGTCGGCGCTCTTTTGCGTTATTATCCAAGAAACTATGAGGATTGGAGTAACATTCTTTCAATTAAAGACGCTCCTTTAGGTGAAAATTGCTGTATTAAAGCTACCGTTTGTCACACTCCTACAAAAATTAAAATCCCAGGCGGAATGCTTCTTTATAAGACAAGCATAACAGATGGCGTCGGGCTTTTAAACCTCACTTTTTTTAACAATAAATATATAACAAATATGTTAGAGGAGGGCAAGGAATATTTATTTTTCGGTAAAATAGTTTTGAACAAATATTTTATAAAAGAAATGAATTCCCCAATGTTTGCAAAAAGTGAAAGTGGTGAAAAAATTCGCCCTATTTATCCTGCAAATTCGGTTCTTACAACAAAAATAATAGAAAAATGCGTTGATAATGTGTTTTTAAATTTAACCAATGAAATTTCAGACTTTTTGCCAGATTATATTAAAGAGAAATATTCTCTTTGCTCTCTTGACTTTGCAATTCACAACATTCATTTTCCAAAGGATTATATTTCACTTGAAAAAGCTAAAAACAGGCTTATTTTTGATGAGCTTTTCACCTTGCAATTAGGTCTTTTATCTATAAAGGACAGAACCGACACATTAAAAACCTCGTGCATTTTAAAAGATGATTTAACAGAAGAATTTTATAAAACGCTACCATTTACGCTTACAAACGCACAAAAACGAGTTACAAGTGAAGCAATTTTAGATATGAAAAGCAAAAAGCCAATGAGCAGGCTACTTCAGGGCGATGTAGGCTCGGGAAAAACGGTAGTAGCTGCCGCAATCATATATTCTATTGTGAAAAATGGCTATCAAAGTGCAGTTATGGTGCCAACCGAAGTTCTTGCAAGGCAACATTTTAATACTTTTAAAAAATTCTTTGAAGGTACTGATATTAAGGTTGCTTTGCTCACAGGCAGCACCACTGCTAAAGTGAAAAAAGAAATTAAATCGGCACTGGCAAACGGTGAGATTGACCTAATAATAGGCACACATTCGTTAATACAAAGCGATGTTGATTTCAAAAATTTAGGCTTTGTTGTGACCGATGAACAGCATAGGTTTGGCGTAGCTCAAAGGGCAGGGCTTACAGGAAAGGGCGAAAATCCACATATTCTTGTTATGTCGGCAACGCCTATTCCACGAACCTTAGGGCTTATTTTGTATGGTGATTTAGATGTTTCAATTTTAGATGAGCTACCTAAAGGTCGGCAAAAAATTGAAACTTATCAAGTTACTTCCGCACTTCACGAGCGAATGTATAAATATATAAAAAAGCATCTTGACGGTGGATTTCAAGGCTATATTGTCTGCCCACTTGTCGAGGAGGGCGAGAATGATTTAATTCCTGCCGAGGAATATTATAAAACCTTGCAGTATGGTGACTTCCAAAATTATCGTCTTGGACTTTTACACGGTAAAATGAAACCGAAAGAAAAAGAAAATGTAATGGCTGATTTTGTCAGCGGAAAAATTCAGCTTTTAGTGTCAACAATCGTTATTGAGGTGGGCGTTGATGTTCCAAATGCTGTTATAATTGCAATCGAAAATGCAGAACGGTTTGGGCTTTCACAACTTCACCAGCTTAGAGGGCGTGTTGGCAGAGGAAAAGAAAAATCAGCCTGTATTCTAATTTCAGATGCAGAAAATGACGAGGCAAAAAGGCGATTTGAAATTATGTGCAGTACAAACGATGGATTTAAAATTGCTGATGAGGACTTAAAAATGAGAGGGCCAGGCGACTTTTTTGGGACACGCCAACATGGGCTTCCGTTTTTAAGAATTGCCAACATTCTTACAGACACTGAAATACTTATGAATGCTCAAAATGCGGCAAAAGAATTGCTTGTAAAAGATCCCGAGTTATCGTCAGACGAAAGCAAAGTAATAAAAAGGCAAATTGACAAGATTTTCACAGAAAATGCAGATAATGTTAAAAGTTGAAATTTCATAGCTTTTATGTTAAAATAGGTACTATCTTTTTATTGTGAGGAAATTATGTTTTCTGAAATTTACAACATTCTATATGTCTTGGGGCTTAAAACCCATAGATATATCAAACGCTTTTTTCTTTGGCTTGTCAAAATTGTCAAAAAGCCGATAAAAGCGATTGGTACTGTTTTCTTTGCGATTTTTTTAGTCGTTGATAAATTTCTTTTAAAAACCGTAAAACTTGTTGTAGGCGAAATAAAAGAGTTATCGTCAGATTTTAAAAGAGTTTTCAAAAGAATAGTTTATATTTGTAAAAACGAAAAAAGCAAAGCTCCAAAAGTTCTTTTCGAATATTTTAAAAAAGCCTTTCAAAATCATCGAATAGTATTTTCATATGCGCTCAACCTCTCACTGCCGATTGCCGCCTTTGTTTTAATGTGGAATGTTATGGGTATGCTCGCTAACAATACCCTTGCTTTGCAGATAAAATATAACGGTTCAACTATCGGTTATGTTAAATCAGAGGCTGTATATTTAGAGGCACAAAATTTAGCAAAGCAGAGGCTTAGCACAGCGGCTTCTGTCGTAAATGTTAACAAATCCAACGCTCCGCTTACTGAATATAATTTAACTTATGTTAAGCTTACCGATTTAAAAGACTCTACGGTAATTTGTGATAAAATAATTGAAACTTCTGACAGCCATATTATTAATGCTTGTGGAATTTATATTGATAACGAATTTATTTGTGCAGTTAAAAACGAAACAGATGCAATTACTGTTTTCGATAATATTTTAAAAGGCTATAATACGGGTGACGCTGCGGCTGTTGCAAGCTTTGTTGAAGAAGTATCATATGTTCAAGGGCTTTATCCCGACAATGAAAATACAATTTGGGACGCAGTAAAGCTTGAAGAAAAATTAAAATCCAAAAAGAATGAAGCACTTTATTATACCGTTCTTGCAGGCGATACTATCTCTGGAATTGCAGGAAAAATGGATACAACAATGGCAAAGCTTAAAGCTCTTAATCCAACGCTCGTTGAAAATATTCACATTGGTGACAAGCTTTTAGTGTCAAGTGAAGTTAATTTTATTCGTGTTAAGGTTTCAAAAACAGAAAGCAGAACAGAAGTATTGCGGTTTGATAGAGAAGAAATTAAAGCTCCTAACCTTTATGTTGGAACAAAGCGTGTTATGTCTAAGGGCGTAAACGGTGAACAACAGATAACAGAGCTTGTAACCTATATAGATGGAGTAAAAGTTTCAGCTAAGGAGCTTTCACGAGTGACCACCAAAGAAGCGGTTACCGAAAGAACGCAAATAGGAACTAAACGATATGGCTATGGCGGATATTTTGGCGGTGACAGCTCGTATCCTGTTCAACTTGTTGGCGGAAGAATGGGCTGGCCTGCAATTGGTGCAACAGTTGTTTCTTCAGGCTATGGCGGAAGAAGTATGGGTTGGCACACAGGCGTTGACCTCACTCGCCCAGGCGGAAGCACAGGCGCTCCAGTTGTTGCTTCGGCATCAGGAACAGTTGTAACAGCAGGTGGCGGCGGCAGTTATGGAACTCATGTAATTATAAGTCATGGCAATGGTGTTCAAACGCTTTATGCACATATGATTAGAGGTTCGCTTAGAGTTTCTCCGGGGCAAAAAGTTTCAGCAGGTCAGGTTCTTGGAAACATTGGTGCTACCGGAAATGTTACAGGCCCTCATCTTCACTTTGAAGTCAGAATTAACGGTAAGGCGGTTAATCCACTTCCATATATCAGAGGCTAATTATGTGGCTGCCACGCTGAATTTTCGGCAGGGCAGCCATTTTTTGTGTAAAGCTTATAAATTTCTATAAAAGCAAAAATATTCAATTTGTAATTATTTCTTAATACTTTTAGAACTTGTTTTGTAACTTTATTAGATTATTATTCTTATAACGGGTTAATTAATCTGTTATGTATCTGTTTTAGGGGGATAAAAATGTACAACATATTGGTCTGCGATGATGACACAGCAATTCTTGAGTCAATTGAAATCTATCTTAAACTTGAGGGATATAATGTCTTTAAAGCTGAAGATGGGCGAAAAGCTTTAGAGGTTGCAGAAAAAGAGGAAATCCATTGTATCATTTTAGATATAATGATGCCAAATCTTGATGGACTCAATGCAACGCTTAAACTTAGAGAAACAAAAAACATTCCGATTATCCTTTTGTCTGCAAAAAGTGAGGACACTGACAAAATTGCAGGGCTTAGCTTTGGGGCTGACGACTATGTTACAAAGCCTTTTAATCCTTTAGAGCTTATGGCAAGGGTAAAATCGCAAATCAGGCGGTATGTTTCACTCGGAAGTATTGAAAAAAAAGAAAGCGTTTTGACAACAAGCGGGCTTTCTATTGACTTTGACTCAAAAGAAATCACCATAGATGGTGACAGCGTAAAACTCACCGCAACAGAATATGGCATTTTAGAATACCTTATGAAAAATATGGGAAAAGTTCTTTCAACTAATCAAATTTATGAAGCAGTTTGGAACGAGCCATCTTTTTCAACCGAAAAAACAGTAACAGTACATATCAGACGAATAAGAGAAAAAATTGAAATAAACCCAAAAGACCCAAAATATTTAAAGGTGGTGTGGGGAATTGGATACAAAATCGAAAAGTATTAAATATTCTTATGGCTTGAAAACAATCGCAGTTTGCTTCACGCTTGTTTTTGCTTTGCTTGCTGGCTATTTTGGAAGTCAGCTTTTAAAAACGCTTGGAATGTATGGTCAAAATAGCTTTAGTAGCATAGCGGAAGAATTAATAACGCCGAATTTGAAAATCACTCAATCTTTAGCGTTTAAATCACAAATTAACACTGATATGCAAACTATTGCAACGGCAAATGAGATTTTATTAGGCGAAAAAAATTCTCTTAAAAATGCTTTAACAAAAGATGAAGAAATCGACAAAGCCTTGGTTTCATTTGAAAATTTTAAAACAACAGCTCTTAAAAAAGCACAAAACAATTATAATGCTTATCAGCAAGAAAAAGGGACCTCTGGAAAGTCTGTAACGACTGCAAATGGAAATTATGATAAAGATTATTATAACCATTATAATGAAACATATAGTATTTCAATAAGCACGCAATTATCTAATACTGGCGTTACATTTTTAACCTCAATGTCAACTGATGATGTCAAAAAAGCTGTTTCTGAAACTTATGATAACGCACTTGCAGCTATAAATCGAACCTATGAAATGAATGTGACTGCGGCCAAGCGTGAAATGGAAGCATTTAAAAACTTCAAATATTATTTAGTTTCAAAAGATGGCAAAAACACATTTACTAATATGTCAGCGAATGTAAATAATGTTCAACTCGCAAAAGAAGAACTTTCAAAAAACGATTTTTATATTTTTTATACTTGTGAAAAAGGCTTATTAGATAGTAAAGGTCTTTCAAATCAAGAGTATTATTCTCTGCTCAGTGGAAACAACAACTCAAGGATTTCTATTAGTGATGCTATAACCCACAATTTTGTTAATAATGGGTATGATGTTTATATAAGCGTTACTACTCCTTTTGTCGATGGAGATGCCTATTCAGCTATGTCGACAAGCTTTAACCAATCGAATGCAAGCGTTTCAGATTATGTTTTTTCACTATTGCTGTTTTTGGCATTAGCCTTTATGCTCTCACTCTATTTGATTTTAGTAACAGGTCGGGTTAGAGGCGTTGAGGGAGTTAAAATGTCGATTGTTGACAAAATCCCGTCAGAAATTCATCTTATTTTAAGTGCTGGAATAATGATAGCATTAGCACTAATTGCGATAGATATAACTGACCAGCTCATTTATGGTATGTATTCTTATCCTGACGCATCGCCTTCAGCAGGCACGGTTATAGTGTATGGGATAGCTGGATTGTTCTCACTTTTTTATGCTGTTCTACTTGAATTTGTAACCTCAATTGCAAGATATATTAAGGCGAAAAGGTCTTGGCTTCGTGATACAGCAGCATATCGAATTTTAATATGGTGCAAGAAAAAACTTTCAAAAGCATCTAATGCTTTAATTGATTTTACTAAGAAGATTAAATACAAACCAAAAAATCTTCAAAAGAAAATATTCCTTTATGCTCTGATTTATTTATGTGCAAATGGTTTTCTATTTATATTGCTCGCGATGACATTTCAGTCTTTCGGGATATTCCTTATCTTTTCTTTGCTAATCCTTTGCTTTAATGCCGCTGCGTTGCTTGTAATCTATAAATATCTCATAGCTCTTGATAAAATAATAGCTTCCTCTGAGCGAGATATTAATGAGGAAATGCTACCTATTGACGGAATTGAGAGTATGCCCGAGCCTTTAAAAACTTTGGCAGGCAACATTAGCGTCACACAAGATGAAATGAAAAAAGCAGTCGACGAGGCAATAAAGGGCGAAAAAATGAAAACAGAGCTTATAACCAATGTTTCTCATGACCTTAAAACTCCGCTGACTTCGATAATTTCATATGTTGACCTTCTCAAAAAATGTGATATTGATGATGTTTCAGCTCAAAAGTATATTGATGTTCTTGACGAAAAATCAATCAGGCTGAAAAGGCTTATTGAGGATTTGGTTGAAGCTTCAAAAGCCTCCTCAGGAGCAGTCACTTTTAATAAAATGAAGGTAAATCTTTATGAGCTTACCATTCAAGCAATTACAGAAATGGACGATATGTTCGAGAAAAACAATCTTGAGGTAATTCTTGAACCTACTGAAAATCCACCAATGATTTTTGCGGACAGCCAAAAAACTTGGAGAATTATTGACAATCTATTGAGCAATTCAAAGAAATATTCGCTTGAGGGAACGAGAGTTTATGTGTCGCTTTCATCAGATGAAAATTTTGGCTCAATCACTATTAAAAACACTTCTCGTGATGCTCTCAACATTAATCCCGACGAATTGACTGAGCGTTTTGTCAGAGGCGACAGCTCAAGAACCCGAGAGGGAAGTGGTTTGGGGCTTTCAATTGCCAAGGATTTGTGTAATCTTCAAGGCGGAAAACTCGACATTTCAATTGATGGCGACCTTTTCAAAGTAACTGTAAATATGCCTTTATACAAATAATTTGTATCCCTCTTATTAATTTAAGGGGGATTTTTTAATTTGATGTTGTTTTTCCTTGAAAAGTAAATCGTTTTTTGGTATAATTAATTGTCAAAAGTGATTTTTTACACAAAGTTAAAATTTATAGCTTTGTATTATAAAAAATAATCAGTTTTTAACCTTTGGAAGGATGGATAAAACAAATGGAAAGAAAAGTTGGTACAGTATCAAGAGGCATTCGTTGTCCTATAATTCGTGAGGGCGACAATCTGGCACAAATAGTTGCAGAAAGCGTTATAGATGCGGCAAAAAGCGAGGAATTTTCGCTTCGTGACAAAGATGTTGTTGCTGTTACCGAATCAATAGTTGCAAGAAGTCAAGGAAATTATGTTACCGTTGATGCTATTGCCAAAGATGTTAAAGCAAAGCTTTTAGGCGGAACAATCGGCGTAATTTTCCCGATCCTTTCAAGAAATCGTTTTGCAATTTGCCTTAAAGGAATTGCAATGGGAGCAAAAAAGGTTGTTTTAATGCTTAGCTATCCGAGTGATGAGGTTGGAAACTGCCTTGTTTCGCTCGATAAAATTGACGATGCAAATGTAAATCCATACAGTGATGTTTTAACTCTTGCAGATTATCGCAGATTGTTCGGCGAGAATAAGCACGAATTTACAGGCGTTGATTATGTTGATTATTATACTAAAATTATAGAAGATGCTGGCGCAGAAGTTGAAATTGTATTTGCAAATCAAGCAAAGACAATTCTTGACTATACCGATTGCGTTTTAACTTGTGATATTCACACAAGAGCAAGAACTAAAAGAATTTTAAAAGAAAATGGCGCAAAAATCGTTTGCGGACTTGATGATATTATGACTTCATCTATCGACGGTAGTGGCTTTAACAAAAGCTTTGGGCTTTTAGGCTCAAACAAGTCAACCGAAGATACAATTAAGCTGTTCCCTAAAGAGTGCAAGGATTTTGTTCTTGACACTCAAAAAAGGCTTAGGGACGCAACTGGTAAAAATATTGAAGTTATGGTTTATGGTGATGGTGCTTTCAAAGATCCACAGGGAAAAATTTGGGAGCTTGCAGATCCATGCGTTTCGCCTGCATTTACTGATGGGCTTATTGGCACTCCAAGCGAATTAAAGCTTAAATATTTAGCTGATAATGACTTTAAGGAATTAAGCGGTGACGCTCTAAAAGAGGCAATTTCAAAAAGCATCAAAGAAAAAGGCTCTGACCTTGTCGGCAATATGGCTTCACAAGGAACAACCCCACGCCAACTAACTGACCTTATAGGCTCACTTTGTGACCTTACAAGTGGTTCGGGTGACAAGGGAACTCCAGTTGTTCTTGTTCAAGGATATTTCGATAATTATACGAATTAATAGTGAGGTAAAATATATGAAGCAAGATATGATTGTTATTTTGGATTTAGGAAGTCACGAAAACGCAAAAATTGCTCGAAGTGTTCGCGCTCTTGGTGTTTATAGTGAAATAAAAGCTCATGATATTACTTTAAATGAGCTGAAAGCCCTTGAAAATGTTAAAGGAATTATTTTAAGCGGCGGCGAAAACAATATTATAGATGGAAAAGAAATAGATGTTCTTTCTGAAATTTACAGTTCAGAATATCCAATTCTTTCTTTTAATCATAAATTAAGCAAAATAGAAAACACTGATTACCCAGCTGATGAAAATAAACTTAAAAGCATTCTTTCAGACTTTGTTTTAGATACCTGCAAGGCTGAAAAAAATTGGAATATGACTAATTTTGTCAACGGCCAAGTTGAAATCATCAGAAATAAAGTCGGAGATAAAAAAGTTCTTCTTGCTCTTTCGGGAGGCGTTGATTCCTCTGTTGTTGCTGCACTTTTAATAAAAGCTATCGGCAAACAGCTAACCTGCGTTCATGTTAATCACGGGCTTATGAGAAAAGGCGAATCTGAAAGCGTTGTCGAGGTTTTCAAAAATCAACTTGGTGCAAATCTTGTTTATGTTGATGCTTCTCAAAGATTTTTAACAAAACTTGAAAATGTTTCAGATCCCGAAAAAAAGAGAAAAATAATAGGTGCAGAATTTATTCGTGTGTTTGAAGAAGAAGCAAGAAAGCTTAATGGAATTGAATTTTTAGCACAAGGCACAATATATCCTGATATTATTGAGAGTGGAACAAAAACTGCAAAATGTGTAAAATCTCATCATAATGTCGGTGGGCTTCCTGAGGATTTAGAATTTAGCCTCGTTGAGCCTCTCTATCAGCTATTTAAAGACGAGGTCAGAGCCTGCGGAATTGAACTCGGCTTACCGCATTCAATGGTTTACAGGCAGCCTTTCCCAGGTCCTGGACTTGGCGTTAGATGCCTTGGTGCAATAACTCGTGAACGGCTTGAGGCAGTCCGTGAGGCTGATGCAATTCTGCGTGATGAATTTGAAAAGGCAGGGCTTGATAAAAAGGTTTGGCAGTATTTCACAGTTGTACCTGATTTTAAATCTGTCGGCGTGAAAAATAACGAAAGATGCTTTGAATTTCCTGTAATTCTTCGTGCAGTCAATACAGTTGATGCAATGACAGCAACGATTGAACAGCTTGATTGGAGCGTACTTTTAAAGATAACAGATAGAATTTTAAACGAAGTAAAAAATGTAAATAGAGTTCTCTATGACCTCTCCCCAAAACCATGCGCAACTATTGAATGGGAGTAATAATTTAAGCTAAAACAAAACCGCAAACCCTTTATATGTAAGGGCTTGCGGTATTTTCATACTCGCTTTGATAACGATTTGACAACACTTTCTGCTATCACTTCTATTGTAAATCCAAATACAAGAGTGTTCAAGGTACTAAACAAATAACAACTACATTCACACAAACTATATCAAATTCGCAAAAATGATATAGTTTGTGCTTGACAATATAACTTTGCAAGAATATAATAAAACTATATCAAATTATAAAATATGATATAGTTTTAATTCAAGAGGAGATTAAAATGCATAATTATGACTATATAAATAAATGGCAGAAGCTTTTAACCCCTGAAGTTGTTGGATTGCTTTCACAAATTCATGAATTTAAGGGGCGGCAAAACCTTTTTATAGAACAAAAAGCAGACACATTAACGCAACTATTTGAAATAGCAAAAATTCAAAGTACAGAGAGTTCAAATAAAATTGAGGGAATTTATACCTCTGATGATAGATTAAATCTATTAGTTAAAGATAAAACAACTCCACATACAAGAAGTGAGCAAGAAATTGCAGGCTATCGTGATGTGCTGACAACCATTCACGCAAGTCACGATTATTTGCCTGTGAAAACTTCAATCATTTTACAGTTGCATCGTGATTTATACAAGTTCAGCGGTGTAGGATTTGGTGGAAGTTTTAAGTCAACTGATAATGTGATTTCACAGGAAGATGAACAGGGCAACAAACAAGTTCGATTTAAACCAGTTCCTGCATGGGAAGTTTCTGATGCTATGTCAGGGCTTTGCAACAGTTACAATGAAGCAATGTCAAAAGGCAACATAGATCCATTGCTGCTTGCACCTATGTTTATATTAGATTTCTTGTGTATTCATCCGTTTAATGATGGCAATGGCAGAATGAGCAGACTTTTATCGTTGCTGTTACTGTACAGAAGTGACTATATTGTTGGTAAATATATAAGCATTGAAAAAATAATAGAGAAATCAAAAGCAACTTATTACGAAGTTTTGCAAGATAGTTCTTACAAATGGCACGAGAATAATAACGACTATGAGCCATTTGTTATATATATGTTAGGAACTTTAGTTGCAGCATATCGAGAATTTGAGACAAGAGTAAACATTTTTTCTACAAAAAATGTTTCAAAACCAGAGCGAATTGCAAAAGTAATAGAAGATACTTTAGGAAAAATCTCGAAGAAGGATATTATGGAAAAATGCCCTAATATTAGCGAAATTACTATTCAAAGAACAATTGCAGAGCTTGTGAAAAACGAGGATATTATAAAGCTTGGTAATGGTAGAGGTACAAAATATATTTGGAATAGGGAGAAAGAATAATGATTACGGGAGAACTTAAAAATAAAATTGATGGGCTTTGGGATATATTTGCAGCGGGTGGACTTGTAAATCCCCTTGATGTTATCGAGCAAATAACATATCTTATGTTTATCCACGATTTGGATGACACTGACACTTTGCATACAAAAGAAAGTGCAATGCTTGGCCTTTCCTTTGAGAGCATATTTGCAAAAGGAATTACCGTGGGTGATAGAAAAATAGAAGGCGAACAACTAAAGTGGAGCGTGTTTCGTGATTTTCCTGCTGGTAAAATGTATTCTGTGATGCAGGAGATGGTGTTTCCTTTTATTAAAAATTTACATGGTGATAAAAACAGTGCATATTCAAAATATATGGATGATGCTATTTTCAAATTACCAACACCACTTTTGCTTTCTAAGATAATAGATTCTTTAGATGAAATTTATGCCATGATGGAGTCCTTACATGAAACAGATATTCGTGGAGATGTGTATGAATATCTGTTATCTAAAATAGCAAGTGCTGGTAGAAATGGACAGTTTAGAACCCCTCGGCACATTATCAAAATGATGGTGGAGCTAATGGAGCCAAAGGCAGATGATGTGATTGCTGATCCTGCTTGTGGCACCAGTGGATTTTTGGTTGCCAGTGGAGAATATCTCAAAGAAAAACACAAGGAAGAAATTTTCTTTAATAAACAGAAAAAAGACCACTATATGAACAGTATGTTCTTTGGATATGATATGGACAGAACTATGCTGCGCATTGGTGCTATGAATATGATGACACATGGCATTGATAACCCATTTATTGAATATCGAGATAGTTTGTCCGACCAAAACTCAGATAAAGAAAAGTATAGCTTGATTTTGGCAAACCCACCTTTTAAGGGTAGCTTAGATGCAGACACAGTTTCGACTGATTTATTAAAGGTTTGCAAAACAAAAAAGACAGAGCTTCTGTTCTTGGCTTTAATTATTCGTATGTTAAAAGTTGGGGGCAGATGTGCTGTAATTGTGCCAGACGGTGTTTTGTTTGGCTCGTCCACAGCGCACAAAGCAATAAGAAAAGAAATTATTGATAACAACCGATTAGAGGCTGTGATTTCTATGCCGAGTGGAGTGTTTAAACCGTATGCAGGCGTTTCTACGGGTGTCTTAATCTTCACAAAAACAAATCATGGTGGAACGGATAATGTTTGGTTTTATGATATGACAGCAGATGGACTTTCTCTTGATGACAAAAGAACGGCTGCTGCCGAAAATGATATTCCCGATATTATTGCAAGATTTAAAAACAGAGAAAATGAAAAGGATAGAGAAAGAACAGAGAAGTCTTTCCTTGTGCCTAAAGCTGAAATTGTCGAAAACGGTTATGATTTGTCTATCAACAAGTACAAAAAGACAGAGTATGTGCCGGTAGAATATCCGTCTACAAAGGAGATACTGGCAGACCTGAATGAGCTTGAAATGGAGATAAGCAATGGGCTAAAAGAGCTTGGAGGATTGCTGGATGAGTAAATGGAAAAAGGTGAAGCTGGGGGATATTTTGGATTATGAGCAACCTACCAAATATATTGTCTCTAATGAAAACTATTCAAAGGAATATTCAATACCTGTATTGACAGCGGGACAAACATTTGTATTGGGGTACACGAATGAGGAAGAGAATATTTATAAAAATCTACCTGTCATAATTTTTGATGATTTTACGACTTCAATGAAACTGGTCGATTTTCCTTTTAAAGTGAAATCATCGGCTATGAAAATATTGAAACCAACGGATAGTGTCGATATAAAGTATATTTACAGCCTAATGTGTAAAATTAAAATTGACACACAGTTACATAAAAGATATTGGATTTCACAATATTCAAGAATTGAAGTTGCTCTACCACCACTTGACGAACAAAAGAAAATTGCAAATAAGCTTGATAAAATAACCGATATTATTACCAAGCGCAAAGCTCAGCTTGAAAAACTCGACTTGCTCGTCAAATCCCGAGAAGTAGGGCAGATGAGAGCCAATGGATTGGAGGTGGTAGTATGAGAACTAATGGTACTTTTTGCTTAAGAGATATTTTAGTGCCACAAGCCAAATCTAAAATAAAAGCGGGCGAAGGATTAGAAAAAGGATATTATCGTTTTTTCACATCAAGCAATATACAATCTAAATTTATAAATACAGCAATGTACTATGAAGCTGCCCTAATTTTTGGAACTGGCGGAAATGCAAGTATACATTATTGCGATGAGCCTTTTTCCACATCTACCGATTGCGTGGTTTTTTATGCTAAAGATAAGCAAATTTTAAAAACAATATACTTGTACCTGTCCAGCAATATGCAAATTCTCGAAAGTGGTTTTAAAGGTGCAGGATTAAGGCATATTTCAAAAGAATATATTATGAATATTCAAGTTCCAAAAATGTCAGCCAAGGAACAGATTCAAATCGCTGAAATTTTTGACTGTATAATCAAGGTGATAAAGAAAAGGAAACTACAATTATCGACGCTTGATTTACTGGTGAAATCCCGATTTATCGAGATGTTTGGAGACCCTGTGAGCAATATTAATGGTTGGAACACGGTGGAATTGCGCGAGGTAACTAGCAAAATTGGTTCTGGTGCCACGCCTAAAGGTGGCAAGGAAAGTTATAAAATGAAAGGTGTAACTTTTATTCGCAGTATGAACGTGCATGATGGGCGATTTGAGTATAAAGATTTGGCGTATATTACAGATGTTCAAGCTAACAAACTCAATATTGTATCCGTTGAGGAAAACGATGTTTTTATAAACATTACAGGTGCTTCGGTGGCTCGTTCTTGTATAGTACCAAGTGAAATATTGCCAGCACGAGTTAATCAGCATGTGGCTATTATTAGATGTGTTACAGAGAGATTTCATCCGATTTTTGCTAATAATATGTTTAGAAATGACCGTTTCAAAGGAAAACTGTTGGCAATAGGAGAATCTGGAGGCGCTACTCGGCAGGCAATCACAAAACAACAATTAGAAATGTTGACTGTTATCCTCCCCCCACTCGCCCTCCAAACCCAATTTGCCACCTTCGTCACTCAAGTCGACAAATCAAAATTTGTGCATCTCCTAAATCAATATTTGAACGATATTGCACACTTTCTCGTTATGTTTGCTTTAATTGTTTATTATAAATCAAAATTTAAAATGTTTTAGAAACAAAAAGCAGTATATTTTGCTTTGCAAATAATTACTCTTAAACACTAATTTTCAGGAGGTACTATCATGACAAACTTTGATTTTCTAAAATCTGAGCCTAAGTTGGCAGCTTTTGCCGATGTGGCAATTATGGCAGAACGCATTGTACATATCGATACCTCTGCTGCTGTTTTAAATTGTCGCAGAGCTATGGAGTTTGCTGTCAAGTGGATGTATTCCGTTGACGGCAGCCTAACTATGCCTTGGGAGCATAACCTTGTCAGTTTAATGGGTACGGCGGATTTTAGAGATATTGTGGGCGATAACATTTGGAAAAGAATTGATTTAATTCGCAAAATTGGTAACAATGCGGCACATAGCGATAAACAAATCACCCAAGAACAAGCAGAACTGTGCCTTGAAAACCTTTTTATCTTTTTGGATTTTGTCGCATATTGCTATGCTGAAAACTATACTGAAACAAAGTTTGATAAAACGCTACTATTCAATCAAACCACTGAGCCTGTTAAAGAAGTGCCTGATGTTGATATTGAAAAACTCATTGAAGAAAACAAAAATCTTAAAGAAGAACTGACAGCACGCCGAGAAGAAAAAGAGCAGACCTATGTGCCAAAACCTCTTGAGTTAACTGAATATAAAACTCGCAAAATCTATATCGACGCTATGCTTTTAGATGCTGATTGGATTGAGGGGAAAAACTGGCTCAATGAAGTAGAGCTTTTCGGTATGCCAAACAAATCGGAGGTTGGCTATGCCGATTATGTGCTGTACGGAGATGACGGAAAAGCGTTAGCTGTAATTGAGGCAAAACGCACCTGTGTAGATGTTTCTAAGGGTAGACAACAGGCAAAACTATATGCTGATTTACTGGAGAAAAAGCATGGTGTACGCCCTATTATCTTTTTGACAAACGGATTTGATACTCGTATTCATAATGATAAATATGATACATCTGAGAGAAAGGTTGCCTCTTTTTACTCGAAAAGAGATTTGCAAAAGCTCTTTAATTTGCGTCGCACTCGTACAAGCCTTAAAAATATTTTAGTAGACAAAAATATTGCAGGTAGATATTATCAAATTGCGGCTATTCGTGCAGTATGCGATACCTTAGAACAAAACAGAAGAAAAGCCCTTTTAGTTATGGCAACAGGCAGCGGAAAAACACGAACTGTCATAGCATTAGTCGATGTGCTTTTAAATCATACTTGGGTGAAAAATATTCTCTTTTTGGCAGACAGAAATTCTCTTGTAACGCAGGCAAAGCGTAGTTTTGCAAATTTGCTTCCTGATTTATCGGTAACTAATTTATGTGAAGATAAAGATAATTATAATGCACACTGTGTTTTCTCAACCTATCAGACAATGATGAATGTCATTGATACAGCGAAAGATGATGAGGGTAGGCTTTATACCGTTGGGCACTTTGACCTTATTATTTGTGATGAGGCTCACCGTTCTATTTACAACAAATATAAGGATATTTTTAATTATTTTGACGCACCTCTTGTGGGACTAACTGCAACACCAAAGGACGAAATTGACAAGAATACCTATGAAATATTTGAGCTGCAAAACGGTCTACCAACCTATGGCTATGAACTGAGCCAAGCTGTAAAAGATGGTTACTTAGTAAACTTTTTATCGGTAGAATCAAAACTGAAATTTCTGCAAGAAGGTATCGCCTATGCTGATCTTACAGAAGAACAAAAGGCAGAATATGAAGATACTTTTAAGGATGAAAGCGGAGAAGTCATTGATAAAATCACATCTTCAGCACTAAATGAATGGGTGTTTAATGAGGATACCATTAAAAAAGTTCTTGATATTGTAATGAGTAAGGGCATTCGTATCGATTATGGTAATTCGCTGGGTAAAACTATCATTTTTGCGAAAAATCATAAGCACGCCGAAGAAATTCTGCGTATCTTTGGAAAGGAATATCCTAATCTTCCAGGCTATGCAAAGGTCATTGATAACTATACCAATTATGCACAAAGTTTAATTGATGAATTTTCCGACATTAAAAAAATGCCACAAATTGCAATTTCTGTTGATATGTTAGACACTGGTATTGATGTACCAGAACTGGTAAACCTTGTTTTTTTTAAAAAAGTAATGAGTAAGGCAAAGTTTTGGCAGATGATTGGCAGGGGAACTCGCCTTTGCCCTAATTTAATTGACGGAAAAGATAAAGATAAGTTTTATATCTTTGATTTCTGTGGAAATTTTGAATTCTTTAGAATAAATCAAGGAAAACCAACTGTTAATATGCTTGCTTTGCAAAGCGCAATATTTAATCTTAAGTTTGAAATTGCACGCAAATTACAAGATATTGAATATCAGACAAATGATTTAATGAATTTTCGTAAATCTTTAGTGTGCGAGATGCATAATCAAGTTTGCGAAATAAATAGAGATAATTTTGCAGTAAAACAGCATTTAAAATATGTTGATACTTATAGCAATAGTGCTTCATATGAAAACATAACTTATGAAAACTCACTAATAGTAAAAGAAGAGGTGTCTCCATATATTGCAGCTGTTGATGATGAACCAACAGCTTTAAGATTTGACGCACTTATGTATGGAATTGAGCTTGCATATTTGGTTGGAAAAAAGTATACAAAAGCAAGAAGTGATTTAGTTAAAAAGATAAGCGCTGTTGCAAAAATCTCTAATATTCCAGAGATTATGATGAAGCAAGCCTTCATTTCCTCGTTGCTTCATACAGACTATATTGACAGTGCTGGAATTAATGAGTTTGAGCATATTCGTGAAGAACTTCGTTCATTGATGAAATATATACCTAAAGATACAATTTGTTATAATTCCAATATTGAAGACGATATTTTGTCAATTGATTGGAACGAATCAGAGCTTGAAAACGATGACCTTAAGAATTATAAGGCGAGAGCAGAATATTATATCCATCAACATGAAAACACTGATGTCATTCAGAAGCTAAAAACTAATAAAAAACTAACCAAAAACGATATTTTTTCATTACAGGATATTCTCTGGAAGGAAGTTGGCACAAAAGAAGATTACGAAGCCGAGCTTGGAGCAAAACCTTTAGGTGAATTTGTACGAGAAATTGTTGGCCTTGATATGAATGCAGCCAAAGAAGCTTTTGCCCAGTATCTTGATGAAACCAGTCTTAATTCAAGACAAATATATTTTGTTAATCAAATAGTTGAATATATTGTGCAAAACGGTGTAATGAAAGATTTATCCGTATTGCTGGAATCTCCATTTAGCGACAAAGGTAGTGTTGTAGAAGTTTTCACGGATTTGACGGTTTGGCATGGTATTAGAAAAGCTATTGAAATGATTAATAGCAATGTTGCCCTGTGATGTAATTAGATGGAGAAAAGAGCCACAGTTTTAAGCCGTTTATAGACCACAGCGCCTGGCGTTTACAACCACGCACGGCGAGTGGGAATAGTGTACAAAGTGCGACAAACCCACTGTTTATGCGGGTTTTCGAGGAGTTGATAACTCCCGTGACAACACTTTGACAACATCTGTATTTTTCAATAATAAAAGAGCTATCAGATTTTTGAAGTCTGATAACTCTTTTTGATTTTTCTTTACCAATTTATAAAGTCAAAAGCAAGATTTCCAAGTTTATTTAATTCATCATCTATATTTTCGTTTTTCAATATTTCAGATATGGTGTTTTGACATTTTTCGTATTGCTTTTTTGTGAGTTTACTCCAAACACATTCCATATCAGGTATTTTGGAAAGAATGATACTATCCAGTGGACAATCACAATTTGAAAATGCAATCGCATTATCACCTAAAAACATATAATCCTCAAAAACATAAAAATATTTGAAAGTCATATTAACAAGTTTTTGTGCCAATCCATATCTGCTCACATATTTATTCCCACTTCCAACTGTTTCTGAACTAAAAAGAAAAACGGATGTTTTATCAATCAAATCTCGTGAAAAAGAATAATTATTTGCAGATAGCAATTTTTCAACATTACTGCATATATATGCTTTGTCGAACGAGAAACTTGAAATGTAATATCTTCCAGCAGTCATCATATCTTTATATGCTAACTCAATGCACCTCAGAATTACAGCTTCTTTATCGGTTTTATTTATTTGTTGTCCTAAAATACTGCTTTCTAAGAATTTAGTTTTGCAACTTTTCATATGAAAGCTCCTCGCTGTTTACATATCTTTCAGTTTATCACTAAATCTATCTACCCATAGCGTCGCTGAATTCTTTTGAATGAACCTTGTGGTATTTTACTGAAAAAGCTTATTTTTTTGCCTGAGTTGATCCTTTTTCAGTTTCCGCAACGGGTTTTTCTATAACAGCTTTTTGCTCGATAAAATTCTTTAGAATTTCAGAATTCTTTTTAAGGTCCATAACAAGGCAGTTGCCAACAGCACCCTTATTTTGTGATTTCCAAGTGCCTTCGGCCGGAATTTCCTGCTGAATTATATCGTATTTAAAGTATTTTGCCGCATTTAATGCAAGGCTTTTAATTTCGTCTTTGTTTAAATCTGTTTGAACCATAGAGGCAACTCCCTCACCCATTTTCATAAGGGTTGAAAGCTTTTCACTTTTGACTTTTTGAAAGAGTGAGTTTATAACTTTTCTCTGCCTTTTAGTTCTCATAAAGTCGCTATCCAAGTATCTGATACGACAATACCAAAGTGCCTGCTCACCATTAAGATGAACGCTTTCGCCAGCCTCAATCCTAACAGGAACTCCGATTGCACCCGAATGATAGGTATAATATGATTCTTTTTCAGTTACTTCAACATCAACGCCACCGAGCTTGTCCACAATTGTTGTAAACATTTCAAAACTGACGAACATATAGTTATCAATATCAATTTTAAAGTTACATTCAATAGTATCAACCAAAAGCTGAACGCCACCAAATACAGGAGCTGAATTAATTTTATTCCATTTTTTTGTTGATGGAAGCTGAACATAGCTATCTCTAAGAATTGATGTTATCTTGATTTGCTTGTTTTTTGAGTCAATAGAAACAATCATCATTGTATCAGAGCGAGTCTTTTCAGGATTTTCGCCCTCTCTTGCGTCAACGCCTATTAAAAGGATATTTTTTATATTATCATCGTGAAAAAGCTCACCAGCAGTGACATATTTATTTTCGACAAGAGGAACAGTGTTTACAGCTTTTAAAAGCTTATTTGAATATGAATAAACATATACACCAAGTGACCCTGTGACAATTAAAACAATTGCAAGGAGCGATGCAATGATGCTACCGACAATTTTGCCAGAGCTTTTTTTTGCACTTTCTTTTTTAGGCTTTTTGCCTTTTCCACTATTAATATCTTCATAAACTTCGTCCATTGCTTCACGCTTTATTTTTCTGTTAGGAGCATCATAGTTGTAGCTATATGGGTGAAGCTCAGGCGAGGCGGGCTGCTCAGAGCTTTTTGCAGGCTCGCTTTTTTTAATATTAATGTGCAAATCTTCATCAAATAAATTTGTATCTTCTTCACGACCTGTGAAAAAATCTTCAAAACCATCACTACTACTCTTAATGTCTTCAAATTTATCGTCTGAAGATGAACTGTAAAGGTCCTCAAAATCATCAGTAAAGCCATTTTTGTCTTGTGACAAGATAACACATCCCCTTATTTAATTTATATATATCTTATTCTAACTGAATTGCAAAATTTTCCTTGAAACAATGGAGATTTAAAGGTATAATATCTATTAGATTTTTCAAAGGAGTAGTATAAATGCTGGGGAAATATGTCAAAGTTAGGGTAACAAAACCCTTAGGAGCTTTTGACAGTGAAACAAATATCCGTTTCCAGCTTAACTACGGTAATGTTGAAAGTGGGCTTGACCCGCATACACCTGTTAAAGGTGCGTATATTATGGGGGTAAACCATCCCGTTCATAATTTTGAAGGCCGTGTTATAGCTGTAATTAAGGATGAAATAAACGAAGCTGTATTCATTGTTGTTTCACCCAAAAGCAAAAGATTTATAATTCACGATATTCGTACTGCAATTGATTTTGTTCATAAAGAGGGTACATATACTGTTGACTGCCTTTATGAGCGTTCTTGCGGAGCGATTGTTTTTCGTGAGATTAATGGAGAAAACAGGTTTTTGCTAATCAAAAACAAAAGAAGCGCTCATTGGGGTTTCCCAAAGGGGCATATTGAAGTCGGCGAAACCGAGGAGGATACTGCAAAGCGTGAGGTTCTTGAAGAAACAGGGCTTCGCATTGATATTTTGCCGTCATTTCGGCATAAATCAGAGTATTCAATCCAAAATAGAATAGAAAAAACCGTTTTGATTTTTCTTGCTAAAACCACAGACACTAAAACCATAATTCAACCTGAAGAAATTGAAGATTATATTTGGCTTAATTATGAAAGTGCTTTAAAAACACTTAATTATGATAATGACAAATTGATTTTAATCAAGGCAGAGGGTTATATGGCACAAAACAAAATTTAAGGAGGAGCCACACAATGGCAGAAACGCTTGCTCAAACTATTGTTGACTTTTTTAAAGGAACAATCCCACCGGAACTTACAGTGTTTATCGTTTCTCTTATGCCTATTTTGGAAATAAGAGGTGGAATGATAGCAGCTAAGTTACTCGATGTAAACTTAATTTCAGCATTTTTCATTTCATATCTTGGAAATATGGTTCCAATTCCGTTTATTATTCTTTTCATCAGGCAGATATTTACTTTTTTAAGAAGATTTAAGTTTTTTGAAAAAATTATACTCAAGCTTGAAGCCAAAACTGAAAAAAACAAAGATAAAATATTAAAATATGAGCAGTGGGGGCTTCTAATTTTCGTTGCAATTCCACTACCTGGAACAGGTGGCTGGACTGGTGCTTTAATGGCTGCACTTTTAGACATACCAATGAAAAAATCGTTTCCAATCATTGCTTTAGGCGTTTTGATTGCAGGGTTTATAATGACGCTTTTAACTTATGGGTTGTTTTGGTTTGCATAAAATATGCTGAAAGGAATGTTACAAATGAAAACTATTAATTTTAGTGATTACAAAGAGCTTTTTGACAAAAAAAGTGGTGACTGTGCAAAAGCAATTATAAAAGCATTAGACGATATTAAATCATTTAATGAAGAATGCACGCTTGTATTTGAAAAAGATGTATACCATATATATAAAGACTTTTGTCAAAAAAGAATTTATCATACTTCTAATACTGACAGTGTGAAATTTCCTGAAAAAACTATTGGATTTTTAATAGAACAACAACAAAATCTTACAATTGAGGGAAATGGCTGTGAGTTTATTTTTCACGGTGATATGATGGCTTTTGCTGTTGTAAAATCAAAAAATATTTCACTTCTCAACTTTTCTTGGGATTTTGCAAATCCTACAACTACGCAGGTTACAACAGTTGCAGTCAAAGGAAACACTGTTTCTTATGAAACGCCTATGGGATGCGATTTTGAACTTAAAAACAATAAAATAAAATGGATATGCGGAGTTAGCCCCTATACCAATAAGCCATATTATGTTCAAAAAAACAGCCATGAATGTTGGTGCGTTGTGGGTTCTGACCCTGAAACAAAGGTAAAACGCCGTTACTCGTTTGTGAACACTCCATTTTCTCGCTATTATAAAATCAAAAAAACTGGCGAGAGAACTTTTGATGTAAAATATTTCTTTAATGCTCCTAATCCGTGGAAAAAAGTTGGAATGGTTTGTGAAATGTGTGCTTCAAAGCATAGACCTACCGCAGGGGCATTTATTTGGGAAAGTGAAAACACATATATTGAAAAAGTTAATGTTCATTACCTTCACGGGTTTGGCTGGCTTACTCAAATGAGTAAAAATGTCACATTTAAGTCTTGCACATTTCTTCCTAACAGTTTGGGCAGAAAATGCACAAGCTATGCTGATTTAATTCATGTTTCAGGTGCAGGTGGGAAAATTTTAATTGAAAATTGTTCGTTTTCTGACGCTCATGACGATCCAATTAATATACACGGAACATTTACAAGAGTTGAAAAAAAGCTTGATGATAACACCTTAACATTAAAATATGTTCACTCACAGCAAGGCGGATTTCCACAGTTTCATATAGGTGACGAGGTGGTTTTCTATTCTCGTGACACGCTTGCTCCGTTATGCGAAAAAGAAGAAGTATATACTGTTACAAAGGCAGGGCTTCCAGGCGAAGATGGAAATGACCTTAAATCAATGACGGTTTCATTTGACAAAAAACTTCCAAAGGAAATCGAAGAAAAAATAGCAAACGAACCTAAATATGTTGCTGAAAACATTACATATACTCCGGAAGTTGAAATAACAAATTGTGATTTCAGCATTATCCCGACAAGAGGAATTTTATGTACCACTCGAAAAAAAGTTTTAATTGAAAATAACAGATTTGATAATATCGCAATGGCGTGCATCTTTATTTCAAACGATTCTCAAAACTGGTATGAGTCTGGGCCTGTTCGTGATATGACAATTTGTAACAATGAATTCTTTATTCGTGAAACAGGGCAAACTGAATGGTCTGACGCCCCTGCGGTGTATGTTCACCCTGTTACAAAGGGCGGTAAAATCCCCAATGAGCCAGTCCATAAAAATATTACAATTGAAAATAATACTATTCATCTTTTCCACGATAAAGCTTTTGTGATTGAGAGCGTGGAAAATCTTAAAGTCAAGAATAATAAAATCATTTGCGAAGACGGGCAAAAAGGTGCAATCTACGAGTTTAAAAACTGTAAAAATGTTGAAAGCGATTTATAAAATCAAATAATTAAAAACTGCCTATGCCGATAGCTTAAAGTTAGCCGCATAGGTAGTTTTATATCTAAAAACACTCTCAATTCAGCGTAGTGGCGAGCATTGCTCGATTACTGGTGAGATTCTTCGCAAGCTCAGAATGACCGCCAATTTTGAGCAACCCTACGCTTCCTCAAAAGGCAAGCAGAAAATTATCCTAATTAAATTTTATTATAGAGCCTGCGACAATCTTCGCCTTGATTTTTTCTGCTAAAAAAAGTATAATAAAATGATTAAACTTTTGGAGTGATGAATTTGGCAAACGCAGATTTTTTGAAGTTTAGGAATGATTATAAAACCTTTAATTACAATGGTTATCACCTTTCTAAGGATGATGATTTTATTTACATTTCATATGACTTTGAAATAGAAAAGCTTTGCGAATTTCACCCAACAACAAAAATAGACATAAAAAATTTAACTATTTGCAACGATTTTAATTCTTCTGTTGCTAAAAAAATAATTTTCAATCTTGGAATGGTAGAGCTTGTTAGTTATTTTAAAATTGCCTGCCCAAAAACGGTTAATATTCGATGTGGATATCTTGACAAAGAGGATATACTTTGGTGGAAAAAGCTTTATTTTGGCGGACTTTCGGAGTTTTTCTATATAAATGAAATCGAAACGGATTTTGACAGCTTTATGGATTTAAAATGCACCTGTAAAGAAGAAAAATGCTTAGAGGTCACCTATAATAAAAAAGATATTAATCTTATACCAATTGGCGGGGGGAAAGACTCGGCGGTTACCTGTGAACTTTTAAAATCATTTGGACCGCAAAACAAGTTTTTTACTGTTAATAATCAAAAAGCACGAACCGAAACGGTGCTTGCTGCTGGATATTCTGAAGATGACATTGTGCGTGCTTATCGAGAAATAGATAAAAATCTTCTAAGGCTAAATAAAGAGGGATTTTTAAACGGACATACGCCTTTTTCTGCAATCGTTGCCTTTTTATCACTCTATTCTGCTTATTTAATTGGCGGTGAATATATAGTTTTGTCAAACGAGTCAAGTGCAAACGAGTCAAATATTGAGGGAACGGCTGTTAATCATCAATATTCAAAATCATATGAATTTGAGCGTGATTTTACAAATTATGTTCATAAAAATATTGTAAAAGATATTCAATATTTTAGCCTGCTGCGACCTTTTGCAGAAATTCAAATAGCAAAAAGATTTTCGCTTTCGCCTTGGTATCACAGCATTTTTAGAAGCTGTAACAGAGGGAGCAAGCAAAATATTTGGTGCTGTAAATGTGCTAAATGCCTTTTCGTTTATGCGATTTTGTCGCCATTTATTGAAAGAGAAAAAATGATAGAAATTTTTGGCAGTGATATGTTAAATGATGCCGAACTTTTAAACGATTTTGATGGGCTTTTGGGATTTTCACCCGTTAAGCCATTTGAATGCGTTGGAACAGTCAGTGAAATTCAATTTGCACTTTTTCTTGTTACAGAAAAGTTAAAAAAAGAAAAAAAAGAGCTTCCACTTCTTCTTAAAAGATTTGATGAAAAAGCTAATTATAATGTAATAGATAAAAACATTCTAAATGAATTTAACGAGCTTAACAATGTTCCCCTAAAATTCATTGATACAGTTAAGGAGATGCAAAAAGATGTTGCCGAAAATAATTGAGTATCTTAAATCTAAAGAAATTTTAATTTTGGGCTTTGGGCGTGAGGGCAGGGCAACCTATGATTATATTAGAAAATACCTTCCAACAAAAAAGCTTACAATTGCTGATAAAAATTCTTTAACGATAGATGATAATTATCTAAATCTAATTTGTGGCGATAATTATTTAGACGATTTAAAAAGTTTTGACCTTATAATGAAAAGCCCAGGAATTTCTTTTAGAGATGTTGAAATTCCAAAAGGCGTTGAAATAACCTGCGAGGTGGACTTGTTTCTTCGCTTTGCTCCTATAAAAACAATTGGCGTCACCGGTTCAAAGGGAAAAACCACAACTTCAACCCTAATATATGAGATTTTAAAGGCAGGAGGATTTGACGCAAGGCTTATCGGAAACATTGGAATACCAGTTTTTGAAACGCTTGAAACTTTAAAAGAAAACACTATTGCGGTAATTGAAATGTCCTCACATCAATTAGAATTTACAAAGGCATCACCAAATGTTGCAGTTCTTACAAATATTTATGAAGAACATCTTGACCATTACAAGGGCGGATTTTTAGGCTATGTTAATGCAAAGCTTAATATTGTTCGTTTTCAAAAAGATGAAAATACTTTTATATATAATGCGACGCAGGGCATTTCTGATTATATAGACTTGTCCCAAATTAAATCTAAAAAAATAGGCGTCAAAGAGAGTGATGACCTACCATTTAAAGTTAATAATGAACATCTTTTAGGTGAGCATAACCGTCAAGATATAGCTTTTGCAATTGCCGCTGCGAGCGTTTTTGGAGTTAATCTTGAAGATGCCGAAAAGGGTATTAAGAATTTTAACGGAATTGAAAACAGAATGGAAAAAGTCGGCACATTTAAAGATATAACCTTTTATAATGATTGCATTGCGACAATTCCACACGCTGTTATGTGTGCTGTAAATGCACTTAAAGATGTCGACACTCTAATTATTGGCGGGAAAGACCGTGGGCTTGATTATTCTTCGTTTGTAGACGATTTAATCAGTAGTTCGGTTAAAAATATTATAGGTACGCCCGAAACAGGGCATAAAATAGGAAATGCAATAAAGGAAAAAGATAAATCAAAAAATGTTGTTTTGGCAAGTGATTTAGAGATGGCGGTCAAAGCGGCCTATGAGTTTACCGGAAAAAATAAAATCTGCCTTCTTTCTCCTGCCGCATCAAGCTATAATGCTTATAAGAATTTTGAAGAAAAAGGCAGACATTATAAAGAACTTATAGAAAAATATTCAAAATAATTATATGTTACAAGATAGCACTAAGGACTAAAAGTTCTTCTACCTTATTATATAAAATTTCAAACTCGCTTTCAGAAATCGACCGTTTGGTTTTGCCAATTTGAATTTCAAATGCAGAGCGATTAAATTCACTTGTGAACCAGCTATAAAAGCTACCTGCCCCCTCATAACCGTCCATCTTTTGTGCTATAAATCCATTGACAGAAGAAAGAACCTTAGCAATTCGCTGTGACCGTTCAAGCTCTCCACTCCATACAATTTTTTCTTCGTCACAGCCTAATAAAAATGCCTGTTTAAAATTCATTCTTTCACAAATGTTTGCAAGTGCTTTTGTTTCAGGCTCGCTTTCGGGCGAGGGGCCTGCATAGCAAAAAGGTGAGGGCATAGGCTTTTTATCATAATTTCCAAAAATTATTGGCTTGTGATTATAATCAAAATTATATGTAATATCAACGCCCCGTGCATTTGAATTCCATTTTGAATAATCACCGCCTGCTGCTCTGTCTGTAAGCCCTCTGTAACAGCCAGCGCCTGACGCACCAACTGTTCTGATTTCTATTGAATCTGGATTTACACAAGGAATGAAAACAAGCTTTTTCCCTTTTAATAAAGGTTTTATTCTAATTCCGCTAAGCTCATCACCGCTTGTCATTGAGCTGCATATCTTTTCAAAAAGTCGATATAAAACAAGTGACGATGCCCCATCTTGTCCTCTCATTCCGCCTAAAAAAAGAACACATTCGTCACCTTCTCCAATTGACATTGAAAAAATTCCTCGGCCTGCCCAAGACCTGCCAATAACCGAAAATTCAGCAAAAGGATAACGATTTTTGAGGTTATAAAGGAGTTTCCTATTAATATCATAGCAAAATTCTACCGAGTCAACCGAGATACTATCAACAGCATTCATTTTTTAGGAGCATAATTCTTTGCAAAAATTTATGTAAAGAGATTATACTCATACACCTTCTTTCATTTTGAGTTTTAATAATATATATTCTTAGGGAGGGCAAATTATTATGGATTTAACCGAAAAAACTTTATCAAAAAAATATATTTTTAATGGCAAAATTATAAACCTTAGAGTTGACGAGGCTCTTTTGCCAAATGGAGCGACTGCAAATCGTGAGGTTGTTGAACATCCGGGCGGAGTTTGTATTGCCCCACTCACAAAAAACAACGAATTAATTTTTGTAAAACAATTTCGCTATCCTTATTCAGAGGTTGTTTTAGAGCTTCCTGCCGGAAAGCTTGAATATTTTGAAAATCCACTTATTGCAGGAAAAAGAGAATTAAAAGAAGAAACAGGCGCTAATGCAAAAAAATATTCTGATTTAGGAAAGCTTTATCCAACGCCTGGTTATTGCAATGAGATAATACATATGTATCTTGCCGAAGATTTAGACTTTGGAAGTCAAGACCTTGACGAAGATGAATTTCTTGAGGTTGAAAAAATCCCATTAGAAGAAGCGTTTAAAATGGTTATGAGAAATGAAATTAGGGACAGCAAAACGCAGGTAGGCATTATGAAAGTTTATTATTTGAAAAATAGCTGATGTTTTTGATAAAACATGGGGAAAATCTAAACACTCCCTCAGAGCAACCCTACGCTTCCTCAGAGCAACCCTACGCTTCCTCTGGAGGAAGCTGTCGACCGCAGTCGACTGAAGGAGGGAGCAAAATAGATATAAGCAAAAAACAAAGCGACTATAAAAAATACCCCTCCCTCAGGCATTTGCGAATGCCTTGCTTTTTCTCCGAAAACGGGAACCCTTTTGTCACTTCGTGACATTTCC
>JAVVWP010000019.1:0-33413 GCA_036652055.1 Oscillospiraceae bacterium
GAACTCCTACGCTTCCTCTGGAGGAAGCTGGCATTCGCAAATGCCTGAAGGAGGGAGCAACTAAGATACAAGAAAATGCCTGAAGGAGGTAGCAACAACTTAACAATTACAGCCTTGTTTCAAGAACTTCAAGACAGCCATCAATTTCAAACTCACCACTATCTGCCGAAATAAAAACACTGTCGCCCTTTTTAACAAGCATTTTGTCACGACCGCAAAAAATTGTTCCCTCGCCATTCAAAACTAAAATAGAAACAAAAGATTTATCGCCGACCATTTTATTACATTTTTTGTAAATATTAAGAGAATATACAGAAAACAAATCACACTGTGCTAAAAGCGTTTCAAAATAGCCATCTTTATCATTAATACGGTCTTTGGCACTTTCAATTGCCTCGGGAATAACACAATTTGTAACATCGATTGCTTTTTTTGTATGCAGCTCTCGTGTATTTCCATTAGCATCAATTCTATTATAGTCAAAAACTCTGTATGTAGTATTTGAATTTTGCTGAATTTCAGCCAGTAAAATTCCTTTTCCGATAGCGTGAAGTGTTCCTGCCTCAATGAAATACAATTCTCCTTTTTGAACCTTTACCCTATTAACAACATCAAGAAAAGTACCATCATCAATTCTTTGTTTAAATTCATCTTTAGTGATTTCCTCATTAAAGCCATAAATAATTTCAGCATTTTCTTCACAGTCAACGATATACCAACATTCGGTTTTACCATATTCGCCCTCGTTTTTAAGAGCATATTCATCATTGGGGTGAACTTGGACTGACAAATCATCTTTTGCGTCAATAAGTTTTATTAAAATAGGGAAAGCATCAAACTTTTCAGCGTTTTTCCCTAAAATAGATTTTTCCTCTGAATTTATAACTTCGCTTAGAGTTTTACCATCATATTTGCCACCGACTACAATATTTTCACCGTCTTTGTGGCAAGAAAGCATCCACGCTTCGGCGACTTTTTTAAAATCAGAATTAAAGTTAAAATCCTCGTTTAGTTTTGTTCCGCCCCAAAGGTAATCTTTAAAGCAAGGAGCTAATTTAAACATCATAGTATCACTCTCACACAAATTATTTGTGCCTTAATTATGCTTTATTTTAGGAGCAATGTCAACAATAGAGCAATAAGAAAAATGTTTAGTCATAATGTTAATAATTTATACAAAATTCTTCGTTAAAAATCATCTTAAATGCTTATTATATATTGCAATATTTTGTTTATTATGTTAGAATTATCAAACGAGGTATACTTTATGATTTTTTTAATATACGGTGCGATTATCTTTATCGCTACATTTTTAGGTGCCTTTGTCGGTCTTGGCGGAGGCGTCATAATTAAGCCTGTGCTTGATGTTATTGGAGTGCATACTCTAAGAGAAATTGCATTTTTCTCATCTTGTGCAGTTTTTGCAATGTCTGTCACTTCAACGGGTAGGCATATAAAAAACAAGACACCCATAAACTCTAAAATAGTGTTATTAATTGCAGGTGGTTCAATTTTAGGTGGAACCTTTGGCAATAAACTTTTTAATTTTGCACTCGAGAGTGCAGCTATGCCGAATTTTGTTAAGGGCATACAGTCAATATTGCTTTCAGTATTTTTAATATGTGTTATTTTATCTGTCACAATGAAATTAAAAACATATAGTGTTAAAAATCCTGTCGCAATACTTTTTTCAGGCTTAATTTTAGGAACTGCCGCTTCATTTTTAGGAATAGGCGGAGGGCCAATAAATGTTGCGTTTTTAACCTTGATGTTTTCTTTTACAATGAAAGACGCAGCGGTGTATTCAGTTGCAATAATTTTCTTTTCACAGCTTTCAAATTTAATAACCACTTTTGTAAACACAGGGTTTAAAGGATTTGACTTAAAAATCTTGCTGGCTATTATTCCGCTTGCAATTATCGGTGGGTTTTTAGGTTCAATATTCAACAGAAAATGCAGTGAAAAAACGATAAAAAAGACCTTTATTATATCGGTATCGGCAATCGTTTTACTTTCAGGATATAATGCAGTAATGTCATTTATATAAATACAAATTCAAATGATGGAGGATTATTCGAAAAATGAAACCAAACATTATTTTTTACTTTAGCGATCAGCAGAGATGGGACACTATCAATAATGAAGTAACGCCAAATTTGATGAAGCTTGCAAGTGAGGGCATAAAATTTGAAAACTCTTTCACCTGCCAGCCTGTATGCGGTCCTGCAAGAGCGTGCCTGCAAACAGGGCTTTATGCAACTCAAAATAAGTGCTACTGGAATGGAATACCATTGCCGTCTGACATTAAGCCTCTTGCTGAATATTTTAATGATGCAGGTTATGAAACTGCCTATGTTGGCAAGTGGCATTTAGCATCAGATAGACTTCCAAATATAGGTTTTCACTGTGAAAAAACGGCTGTGCCTAAAGAAAAGCAAGGCGGATATAAAGATTATTGGAGAGCTTCTGATGTTCTCGAATTTACATCTCACGGTTATGATGGTTATGTGTTTGATGGCGAGGGCAATCAAATTGATTTTAAAGGCTATCGAGCAGATGCAATAAACCAATTTGCACTTGATTATCTTGACCAAAAAACCTCTGACAAGCCTTTCTTTATGTTTGTTTCTCATATTGAGCCTCATCATCAAAACGACCACCATTGTTATGAAGGGCCAAAAGAATTAGTGCCGAAATTCAAGGATTATCCAATCCCACCTGACCTTTCGTTCCTCAAAGGTGATTACAAAGAAATGTATCCTGATTATCTTGCGGCAATAAACAGTCTTGACTCAAATGTCGGCAAGTTAGTTGAAAAGCTTAAAGAAAAAGGAATTTATGAAAATACAATAATCATTTATACAAGTGACCACGGTTCGCATTTTAAAACGAGAAATGTTGAATATAAGCGTTCTTGTCACGACTCGGCGACGCATACACCGCTTATCATTAGTGGCGGTGCATTTAAAGGCGGAAAGTCAGACGATAGAATAGTTAGCTTGATAGATTTGCCTCCAACGCTGCTTGATATGGCAGGAATTGATATTCCAAAAAGCTATTCAGGAAAATCGCTCATAAAACAAATGAATGACGGTATACAGCGTGATTGTGCATTTATTCAAATAAGCGAAAGCCAATGTGGCAGAGCAATAAGAACAAAAGATTATAAATATTGCGTCAAAACATTGCCACCAATAGGTTATGTTCATCATTCTTCTCCAATATATTTTGAAGATTATTTATATGACCTCAAAAAAGACCCAATCGAAAAAGACAATTTAATTAAATCATCTGAATATGCGTCAGTCAGAAAAGAATTAAAGCAAAAGCTAATTAACCAAATGGTAAACGCTGGGGAAAGCAAACCTACAATTTTGCCGGCATATATGGTAAGAAAGAAATAAAAGGGAGTAAAAAAATGGAGAAAAAGTATTTATCCACGAAAGAAAAGCTTTCTTTCACAGTTGCCGCCTTTGGGCGAAGCGGAATTTACACTATAATGACAATGTTCTATATGGTGTTCTTAATTGATGTTGCGTTTAACGGAATGCCAAATGCAGGTGCAATTGCAAGTACAATAATCCTTTGTGGGCGAATTTTTGATGCTGCTAATGATCCAATTATGGGTATGATTGTTGACAGAACAAGGTCAAAGTGGGGAAAAATGCGACCTTACCTTTTGTTCTCACCAATCCCAATAGCAATTTCAACAATAATTCTATTTGCCGCACCATCATTTGCATCAAGCGGGCTTAAAATTGCTTATGCAGCTTTCACTTACATACTTTGGGGTGTAATGTTCACCATTCAAGATGTACCTTTCTGGGGGCTTAGTGCGGTAATCACACCAAACGAGCAGGAGAGAACCTCTTTCCTTTCAACTGCAAGACTCGGTAGTACCTTTGGCGGAATACTTCCAGCACTTTTCATTCCAATTTTAAGAACAAGCACATTAGGAATTAAAAACGGATATTTAGTTGGTGCTATTATCTTTGGCGTTGTTGGAGCATTGCTTTCAAGCCTTGCATTCTTTAACACTAAAGAAAGAGTTGAGCAAAGCGAAAAAGTACCATCAATCAAAGAATCAGTTCAAGTTGTTGTTCAAAACAAACTTTTACTTATCGTTATTTTTGCAGCAGTTTTAGGTTCAACAATGGTAATAGCAAACATTTCAGCGGACTATATCAGTAACTATCTTATTATTCAAAATGGAATGAATGGTTTTATTCCAAAAGGAACAGTTTTAACAACTCTTACAATCTCAATTGGTGCAGGTATGGTTCCTGCAATGATTTTGTTCCCAATCCTTAGAAAAAAATTCTCATTAAAACAGATTTACATTGTATCGTCAATTTTCGGTGTAATAACACATATGGCGTGCTACTTTATATTCGTGTCAAATGTTGAGCATATCAATCTTTATTTACTATGGGCTTGCCTATTCTTTATGGGATTTCCTCTCGGCATTTATAATGTTATTACCTATGCTTTGATAGCAGACAGTGTTGATTATTCAGAATGGAAAACAGGCAAGCGTTCAGAAGGTGTTTGCTTTGCATTCCAAACTTTCCTTAGCAAGGTAACTGCAGGAATAGCAGGTGTTGCAACAGGAATAGTTCTCGACAAGGGCGGATACATTGAGCCTGATCCAACAAATCTAAATGAAATGGGCAAGCAGATTTTATCAGTTCAGTCGCCAAGCACTTTAAAATGGCTACTATTTATGGTAACAGTTTTGCCAGCAATCGGATTTGCACTTACAATAATTCCAATGATTTTCAACAAATATACAGGCAAAAGAAAAGAAGAAATTCAAGAAGAACTAAGGCAAAGGCATGAAAAAGCACAAAGTGAAGCAGCAAAGAAGTGAGTTTTTACTCACTTTCGCCAAAATTTGCAAGATTTAAAAATTAATATTGCAAAATCAGATGAAATATTATACAATTTACGAGTAAAATATTTCATACTGAAATTTTGGAGGTCAAAATAATGCAATATAACGAAATGACAAAGGCAGAGCTTTTGGAATTAAAGGCAGAGCTTAACTCACAATATACTCGGGCAAAATCAGAAAATTTAGCACTTGATATGTCAAGGGGAAAGCCGGGTGCAGACCAGCTTGATTTAGCAATGGATGTATTAAAAACGGTTTTAACTAAAGATGACTGCAAATCAGAAAATGGTACAGATTGCAGAAATTACGGAATTCTTGATGGCATTGCCGAATGTAAAGCACTTTTTGCAGAGCTTTTAGATGTAAATCCCAAAAATGTAATAGTTGGCGGTTCATCAAGCCTTAACCTTATGTTTGACTATATTTCACAGTGTATGACACACGGTGCAGGTGCAGAGCCATGGCAAAATCAAGGCAAAATCAAATTTATTTGTAATGTTCCGGGTTATGATAGGCATTTTGGTATTTGCGAATATTTTGGCATAAAGATGATAAATGTTGAAATGACTGAAAATGGACCTGATGTTAAAAAGATAGCAGAGCTTGTTAAAGATAGTAGTGTTAAAGGAATGTTCTGCGTTCCAAAATATTCAAATCCTGATGGAATTACTTATAGTGATGAAACCGTTCGTGCAATTGCAGCGTTAAAGCCTGCGGCAAGCGATTTCAGAGTTATTTGGGATAATGCTTACATCATTCACGATTTAACCGATACGCCCGATACACTTCTTAATATCTTTGATGCTGCAAAAGAGTGTGGCACAGAGGATAATTTTGTTGAATTCACTTCAACATCAAAAATAAGCTTCCCAGGAGCAGGCGTTTCAGCACTTTGTGCATCAGACAGCAATATTTCAGCCATCAAAAAGCGTCTTAATATGCAGACAATCAGCTATGATAAGCTAAATCAACTTCGTCATGTTAAATATTTTAAAAATGTAGCTGGCATTCGTGACCATATGAAAAAGCACGCAGCGATAATTGCTCCTAAATTCCAAATAGTATTAGATGAGCTTGAAAAAGAGCTTAAAGAAAATCATTTGGCAGTTTGGACTTCTCCTGTCGGAGGGTATTTCATAAGCCTTAACACTGTTTCTTGCAGTGCAAAAAGGGTTGGCGAAATTTGCAAAGGTCTTGGAGTGGTTCTCACGAGCGTAGGTGCAACATATCCTTATGGTATAGATGCTAACGATAAAAACATTAGAATAGCACCAACATATCCATCAACTGGTGACCTTAAAAAGGCGGCAGAGGTGCTGTGTCTTGCTATAAAGCTTGCAACTATTGAAGCTTTAGTGTAAAATAATAATACATTCCCGAAAGGGGCGATTATTATGAGCCTATTTAAAAAGAATAAAGAATTGCCGATAGCTAAAAATCCATTTGTAACAGCGATAATTGTAGCAGCAGGCAATGCAACAAGAATGAACGGCATCAATAAACAGTTTTTGTTTATTGATGGCGTTCCTGTGCTTATTAGAACGCTAAAAGCCTTTGAAGAATGCGAATATATCAGTGAAATAGTCATCGCTACAAAAAGCGAGGATATTCCTAATGTGCATTCAATGATAAAGGATTATCAAATTTCAAAGGTAAGCGATATTGTAACAGGTGGAAAAACAAGGGCAGAAAGTGTTTGTGCCGCTATAAAAAGATGCTCTCCATTCTCTGAATATTTTGCAATCCACGATGGTGCAAGACCGCTTGTGACTAATAAAATAATATCTGATGTTGTTTTAAAAGCTTTTGAAACAAAGGCAGCGGCAACAGGAACAAAAGTTAAAGATACCATAAAAGTGGTTGATGATAACAAAATTATTGTTTCAACTCCAAACCGCAATAATTTATGGGCAGTAGCAACGCCTCAAGTCTTTGAAAGAACGCTATATCTGTCTGCACTTGATACAGTAGCAAATAGTTCTGAATTTACTGATGATTGTAAGCTTATTGAAGAATATGGTGCAGATGTTTCAATGGTTGAGGGTAGCTATCAAAATTTAAAAATTACCACGCCTGAAGACTCTCTTTTTGCAGAGGCAATAATTTTTAGCAGAGGTGAAAATATTGATTAGAATTGGTCACGGCTATGATGTTCATAAATTTGCAGAGGGCAGAAAGCTTATTTTGGGTGGAGTAGATATACCCTCAAAAAAAGGGCTTTTGGGGCATTCTGACGCAGATGTGCTTTTACACTCTATAAGTGATGCATTATTGGGTGCGGCTGCTCTTGGCGACATAGGAAAGCACTTTCCAGATACTGATGAGCGTTATAAAGATGCCGACAGCTTAAAGCTACTTTCACAGGTGGGTTATCTTTTAAAAGATAAGGGATATAATATTTCTAATATTGATTCAACCATTTTAGCACAAGAGCCAAAGCTTGCACCATATATAAATGATATGAGGAAAAACATCGCAAAAGCCTTAAACATATCCTTAGATAGTGTAAGCGTTAAGGCAACAACAGAAGAAGGCTTAGGATTTACTGGCAAAAAAGAGGGAATAGCCTCTCACGCAGTATGCCTTATTGAAATGCAAGCAAAGGTCAAATTTATTTAGTTTAAATTAGGAGGATATATGAAAAAAGATTATATTGAAGAATATGTTGTCATAAATGGAATAAAACAATATTTTTTACATTATCCTCAAAAAAACTCTGATAAAGTTATTCTTTATATTCACGGAGGGCCGGGGCGTTCAAAAGCACATTTTGCATATTATGCCAAAGAGGGCAGGGACTTTTGCAATTTTGTTTATTATGATCAGCGTGGAACAGGGAAAACCCAGTTTATGAATAGTTGTCCTGAAATCACAACGAATGATTTAATTGATGACCTCAAAAAAATAATAGATTATTTAAAAGTCAAATATAGAACTGAAAAAATATTTCTGCTTGGGCATTCGTGGGGAACGGTAATCGGTGCAAAATATGTTTCAAAATATCCAAAAACTGTTAGTGCTTATATTGGTATGGGGCAGGTTGTGGATATGTCAAAAAGCGAAGAAGTCCGTTATAATAAGCTTGTCGAGGCGGCACTTTCAAAAGAGGGAATAACCGAAAGCGATAAAAAACTGCTTGAAAAATTCAAAGACAAAAGTAAAGAAAGCCTTGCATTCCACAGGCTTCAAACTCACTTTGGGTTTGGTGATGACTATAAAAAGATGTCACAAATTTATTTAAAAAGTCCAATATTCAGATTTTTTGATTTCATACCGCTAATCAATGTCGCACCGAGCAAAAACTTGTTTAAAGCACTTTATGATTATAATGCTTATGAAAATACAACCTATGATTTACCAGTTTATTTTATTTGTGGCAGAAATGACTGGGCAGTTCCGTCACTTCTAACAAAAGAGTATTATAATGCTATAAAAGCCCCCGAAAAGGGATTGTTTTGGGTTGAAAACACAGGGCATTACATTGATATTGATAATCCGGCAGAGCTTAATTTAACGCTTAAAAACATACTTAAAAAGTATTAAAAAAATGGCTGATATTAGAAATTACTAATATCAGCCAAACTTATATTTAAACTTTATTTTAAAAGACTTGCAGCGTCTGTGTCAAGCAAAACAACAACATCGTGATGAAATTGTAAAATTGAAGCAGGGCATTTAGAGTCAACAAAGCCATTAATCATAGCGGCGACAGCCTCAGCCTTAGATTTTCCCGTTGCTATCAAAACGATTTTTTTAGCGTTCATAATTGAACCAACACCCATAGTCAGTGCATAATGTGGCATTGGATTTTCATCAAAATATTGTGAGTTAGCAGCAATTGTGCTGTCGGTTAGTTTAATTTTAAAAGCGCCCTTAGTGAAATAATCATTTGGCTCGTTAAATCCGATATGCCCATTTTGACCAATACCTAAAAGTTGAATATCAATTTTCCCAGCATCAATTATAGCATCGTCATAACTTTTACATTCTTTTTCAATATCCGCTGCATTTCCATCAAGAAAGTGAACATTTTCTTCTTTAATATCAGTCATATTGAAAAGTTCGTTATGCATAAATGAATAATAGCTGTTTTTGTCAGCCTTTGGCAATCCAACATATTCATCAAGATTATATGTTTTAACATTTTTCAAACTTACATTGCCTTTTTTGCATTCGCCATAAATATATTTATATGTAGGAATTGGTGAAGCACCTGTCGCAAGCCCTAAAACAATTTGTGGATTTAGATTAATAGCATTAACAAAAATTTTACCAGCAGCCTCGCCGATTTGCTCAGCATTATCAAAAATTTTAATTTCCATAATTTTCCCCTTATGTGACAAAAATCGTCAAATATTAATTGCCTTCAATATAAAAGCAACATCAATATTATATCATAACTCAAATAAATTTCAATCTTTAATTTTTATTACTTTTTATGTAAAGAGATTTATGATACAATAATATAAAACAGGATAACGGAAGGTGAGTTTATGATAACTAACGGAATAGACTTAATAGAAATAGAGCGTATAAAAAAGTCGCTTGAAAGCCCGTCTTTTTTTGAAAAAGTATTTGGCGAAGAAGAAAAGAAAGAGCTAATAAAGAAAAACATTCCATGTGAGAGTGTCGCAGGGGCGTTTGCCGCAAAAGAGGCGTTTTCTAAAGCACTCAAAACGGGCATCAGGAACTTTTCACTTTCAGAGGTTCAAGTTTTACATGATGAGCTTGGAGCGCCATATTTAAGTCTTAGTGGAAATGCTCTTGAGATATCAAAAAAGAAAAATCTGTCTTTTGCACTTAGCATTACTCATACAAAAGAATATGCAGCAGCGTTTGTGACTGCATTTACAAATGAGAGGAACTAAAAAAATGATAAGAATATTAACATATAATGAAATAAAAGAAATCGAAGCAAAGGCAGATAAAAGTGGAATTTCATATTTAAGGCTTATGGAAAATGCAGGCTCAGCAGCAGCAAAAGAAATCAGAAATAGATTTGACGAAACCAACAAACGAAATGTGGCTGTAATATGTGGAAAAGGCAAAAATGGTGGCGATGGCTTTGTCATAGCGAGAAAGCTTTTTGAAAATGGATACAATGTCACGGTATTTTTAGCAATGGGCGTTCCAACCGCACAAACTTCAATAGAAATGTTTGAAAATGTCAGAGCTATGAATATAAATATAGAAATGATTGATGAGGATAGGCTAAAGCTCAAATTCAAGCTTTCAAAGTTTGATATTATAATTGATGCAATATTCGGCACAGGCTTTGTGGGCGAAACCGATATTAAGCTTTCAGGAATAATCGATGTAATAAATCAGTCAACCGCTTATGTTGTTAGCATTGATTTGCCAAGCGGAATGTATACCGATACAAGTGTGCTGTCAAATGCCATTGTAAGACCAGATTTAACTATAACTGTAATTGCTTTAAAAAGTTCTTTGGTGCTTTCACCAACTGCACAAATAGCAGGCGAAAAAGTTGTTATTTCAATAGGTATTTCCGAAGAAATTTTAAATTCATATAACAGCATCTACTCGCTTAATTTAGAAGATATAAAAAAGAACTTTATAAAGCGTAATGAAAATTCAAACAAAGGTGATTATGGCACAGGGCTTATAATTGGCGGAAGCTATGAAATGCCTGGAGCTGCACTACTTAGTACATCTTCAGCAATAGAATGTGGAATAGGCTTAGTAAAATCAGCGTTTCCCGATATGGCATATTCAGCAATTAGTTCATCTATAAATGAAAAAGTGTTAATTCCTCTTTTCTCAAACCGATTTGGCAGAATTTCTGCTCTCTCATCTAAGCGAATTTTAGATGAAATAAATATTTCTGATGCAACTTTAATCGGCGTTGGAATGGGAAATGACTATGACACAAAAGAGATAGTGAAAATAGTTTGTGAAAACATAAAAAATCCGATAATAATTGATGCTGATGGTCTAAATGTACTATCTGATGACATAAATATAATTAACCGAATTGATGCCCTAAAAATAATCACTCCGCATCCTGGCGAAGCTGCAAGGCTCTTGAAATGCACAGTGGCTGATGTCCAGAATGATAGAATAGCTGCCTCTAAAAAGCTTTATGAATTAACAGGTGCGGTTGTTGTTTTAAAAGGCAGCGGAACTGTAATAACTGCAAATGGTGAGGATTTTTATATCAATAGAAATGGCAATTCGGGTATGGCAACTGCTGGTAGCGGTGACACTCTCTCAGGAATGATGTTAGCATTTTTGTCAGGGGGAATGTCTGCGTTTTCTGCAGCGGTTTCGGCAGTTTATATTCACGGTATGGCAGGTGATAAGGTAGCAAAAAATAATTCTAAAATGGCAACAACTCCAACAAAAATTATAGCAGAATTACAGAATGTCCTTTTAAATTTTGAAGAAAAATAATCTAAAAAGGAGGAAAGCGTTTACGCAAAGCTTTTCTTGATTTTTGCGTAATGCAAAACAACAAAATGAAAAAAATCCTCTGCATTTTATTGGCTTTTATAGCAATTTTTTGCGGATGTGAAAATACAAAAGGATTTTTAAATAAAAGGATAAACATAGAAAAGTTAGAACCACTAAAAACTACATTCAGTGGTGAAATAACTATAAAAATCAAAGATGAACAGTTCAAGGCAACTATTGATTTTAATAAGGCAAGTAGCGAAACATTAATATATACCTACCCTGAAAGTATTAGTGGCTTAACAATAACAAAGACGCAGGGGGAGAGTAAACTCACCTATTTAGGTCTTAGTTATAAGGCACAAAACAATTTTATGCCACAAAATTTTGTCTTAGAAATCATTGATAGCGTGATAGAAACATTAAGCGATAAAACACTTTATAAGGTAAAACTAATTGACAGCGGAATTCTTTATACTTCTAATGATAAAGAAAATGGCTTTGAACTTTTAAGAGATGCAGAAAATATGAATATAATCTCAATTAATATTCCAAATAGCAATATATTAATAACCTTTGACACCTATGAAAGCAGTTAAAGCTTCAAAATTAAGCCTTATAAATAATGCCTCCTTGCATTTTTTGTAACATTTCCTCTAAAATTGAATAAAATGTATTGCTCCCCAAAAGTTTATGTTTATTAAGGTAATAGTCGGGCTAAAATAAAGCTAAAGACAAAATTACCTTTGGAGAGTGATTAAAATGACAATAAAAAGAGGGGAAATCTATTATGCGGATTTAAGTCCTGTTGTAGGTTCAGAGCAGGGCGGAGTAAGACCCGTACTTATAGTTCAAAACGATGTTGGTAATAAATTCAGCCCAACTGTAATAGCGGCGGCGATAACAAGCCAAAAATACAAAACTCAGCTACCAACGCACATAAGTGTAAATGCCGATAATTGTGGACTGCAAAAGGACTCAATTGTACTTTTAGAGCAAGTTAGAACGCTTGACAAAAAACGCTTAAAGGAAAAAATGGGCAATTTACCAGATGGTGAAATGAATAAAATAAACAGGGCATTATCAGTAAGCTTTGGTCTTAACATTATGTAATTTATATTAAAAACAAATATCCGCCGATGTACAAGTAAAAGTACATTAGCGGATATTATTTTGCACTCTATTATCCTAACAGTCCTCATTTAATAAATACATAAGCCGAATTGCGTGAACATTTTCATCAGTTTTAGCTAAGTAATAAGTCCATCTAAGAGTTGACATATTTTTGTTTGTGCTAACAAAATGTCTGTCATATTTTCGATAATCTCCGCTTTCATCTAAAATGCGGTCTTTTAAAATGTCACAGTATGTTCCACTTAAAACGATGGGAGGAATAGTAGGCTCAAATTTTCTTCCGGTTATCTGGCTGTATATTTTGTTAAACATATCTGCGTGTGACTTTTCATCTGCTGAAAACTCTAAAAGCAGTTTTTTTGCCATTTCGGTAGGAGCAATTTTTGAAAGTGCAATATAGAGAGCAGCGTCGCCGAGTTCAGCGGTAATGTATGTTTGCAAATCTTTGGTTACTTGCATTAAAAACAACCTTCTTTCATAGTTTAATGATATATCATTCTATGAGAGAAGGCGTAAAAAGGTGAATTCAAATTTTGTTATTCTTCGTCAAACTGGCTGTAATAAAGCTGTTTATAAAAGCCATTTTCTTTTTCTAAAAGCTCATTATGAGAGCCTTTTTCTATTATTTGACCGTCTTTCATAACAAGAATTATATCAGCATTTTTAATTGTAGAAAGTCTGTGAGCAACAATAAAAGCAGTTTTACCTTGCATTAATTCTAAAAGCGACTTTTGAATTTTTATTTCTGTTCGTGTATCAATATTGCTTGTCGCTTCGTCTAATATAAGCATCGGCGGATTTGTAAGCATTACTCTTGCGATACATAAAAGCTGTTTTTGACCTTCTGAAAGGTTATCGCTGTTTTCAGAAATAATAGTATTATATCCATTAGGCAGTTTTTTTATAAAGCTGTGCGCTCTGGCGTTTTTAGCAGCATTTATTACGCTTTCATAGTTTGCGTTAGTATTTCCATAAGCAATATTATCATAAATAGTTCCAGAAAATAGCCAAGAGTCTTGAAGAACCATACCAAATTTTCGCCTAAGGCTTGTCCTTGTAATTTCTGTTATGTCATAATCATCAATTTTTATTTTGCCACCGTCACACTCATAAAACCGCATTAAAAGATTGATAAGAGTAGTTTTTCCACAGCCAGTTGGGCCAACAATTGCAACTGTTTGACCACTTTTTATATCTAAATTCAAATCTTTTATGAATTTTTGATTGCTATATGAAAATTCAAGGTTAGAAATTTTAATATTTCCTTTAATTGATTTAATTCCATAAAGCCCTTTATCGGGAGTTTGCTCAGGCAGGTCTAAAAAATCAAAAATCCGTTTAGCACTTGAAAGAGCATTTTGAAATTCAGTAATAACACTTGAAATTTCATTAAAAGGTTTTGTGTATTGCGAGCAGTATGCAAGTGCAGAGGCGATAGCGCCAACCGTTATAATGCCACTAACTGCAAATATTGAGCCTAAAATGCCAACAACTGCATATACAATCGAGTTGACAAATCGAGTGCAAGGGTTTGAAAGAGCAGAATAAAAATGAGCTTTAATGCCTACTTTTTCCAAATCATTATTTATGATTTTAAATCGTTCTAATTCATCATTCCCTTTGTTGAATGCACTTACAACAAAAGCACCATCAATCATTTCAGAAGAAAGAGAGGTGAGATTACCTCTAAGTTTTGCCTGCTGAGTATACTTCTTATGCGTTTTTTTAGCAATAAAAGACGACATAAAAAGCGAAAGGGGAGTTAGAATTATAACCGAAAGTGCAAGATATTGGTTAATCGAAAACATTAAAGCTATTGTTCCAATAATAGTCATAATACTTGTAAAGGTTTGAGTAAAGCCCTGCAAAAGTCCTGTTGACACAATTTCAATATCATTAATAACAGTGCTTATAATATCCCCGTGAGGAATTTCATCAATACTTTTAAGCGATACCTTTGTGAGCTTTGAAAAAGTGTCGCTTCTAAGCTTTTCAACTGTTTTATATGAAAGCGAATTTATTAAAAGCGACATAAGCCATTGAAAAAAAGCAGAAAGCACAATAACCGTAGAAAGCGTAATAAGAACTTTAAAAAGCATAGAAAAGTTTACATCATTTATGCCTATAATGTTATCAACACTTTTACCGATTAAAATAGGCACTAATAGAGATAAAAATACTCCTAAAAATGCGAAAACAGTAGCTAAAATCAAGCTTAATTTGAATTGCTTTATATATTTCAAAAGTCGTTTTAATGTTTTCATTTTGATGCCACCTCACTTGTAGAAAGCTGTGACAAACAAATTTCTTTATACACTTCATCTTTTTCTAAAAGCTCGCTGTGAGTTCCAATTCCACAAATTTTACCATTGTCTAAAACTATAATCTTATCAGCATTTTTTATTGAGCTAATTCTTTGAGAAACAATAATTACAGTAGTATCAAAAAGGTCATTGCTTATAGATTTTCTTAGAGCCTTTTCCGTTACAAAATCAAGTGCAGATGAAGAATTATCTAAAATAAGAATTTGCGGTTTGCCAACAATAGCCCTTGCAATTGTAAGTCTTTGCTTTTGACCACCCGAAAGATTTTTACCATTTTCAGCTATTTTCATATCAAGCCCGTCTGGAGAAGACATAACAAAGGCAAAAGCCTGTGCAGTCTTTAAAGCTGAAATCAATTCTTCGTCTGTCGCATTCTTATCGCCATACAAAAGATTATCACGAACACTTCCACTAAAAAGCACGCTCTTTTGCGTTACCGTATGAATTGCTTTTCTAAGAATATCAAATTTATAGGCTTTAACATTTTTAGAAAAAACCAATACTTCACCGCTGTCAACATCAAAAAATCTTGGAATGAGATTAACGAGTGCAGTTTTTCCGCTTCCTGTGCCACCTATTATGCCGACGGTTTCTCCCATTTCGATTTTAAAGCTGATATTTGACAACACTTTTTCAGATGCCTTTGCAAATGAAAAGTCAACATTTTTAAACTCGATAGCACTTTTAGTAAAGTCCAAATCAAAGCTTGAATTATTTTCATCAGATAGGGTAGGCTCAAAGTCTAAAATTTCTTTAACTCTTGAATAGCTTGCAAACGCCTTAGAAAATATTATAATCACATTAGAAAAAACAATGATAGACAGTAAAATTTGTGTCATATAATTTGTGAATGCAACAATTTGACCTTGAGAAAGAAAACCGCTATTAACATTTTTCCCGCCAAAGAAAAGAATAGCAACAATTGAAAGGTTGATAATAGCAAAAGTAATCGGATTTAAAAGTGCTGAAATCTTTGCAACTCTAAGACTGCAAGCAGTTAAATCAGAGTTTGACTTATTAAACTTTGCTTTTTCGTGCTTGGATTTTGAAAATGCCCTAATAACACGAATTCCCGATAAATTTTCATTAACTATTTTAGAAATTCCATCAAGCATACCTTGAATTTTTTTATACATCGGCAGACTTTTCATTAAAATAAAATATAAAACTAAGCTAACAATAACAGCAGAAACAAAAAATATAATTGACATTTTGGCATCAAGAGCAAAAGCCATAACAAGCGAACCTGCAATCAGAAAAGGCGAGCGAAACACAAGCCTAATAAGCATTGCAACAGCTAATTGTATTTGATTAACATCATTGTTTATTCGGGTTGTAAGGGTTGATGGGCTAAAATAGTTAATATCCAAATTTGACATTTTTCCTATTTTTTCAAACATATCATTACGCATATGCGTTCCGACGCCTTGTTGAGCAACAGCTGCATAATATTGACAAATTACAGCAAATATAAGGCTTGTTACGCTAATTAAAAGCAAAAGCCCACCCATTTTTAAAATATAATTAACATCAGAATTCCGAATTCCGACATCAATAATTTTCACCATAACAAGCGGAACTAAAAGCTCTAATATAGCTTCAGTCAGTTTGAAAAGTGGACCTAATATAAATTCTTTTTTATAAAGCTTAAAATACTTTTTCATTTTTAAAACACCTTTTAAAAGATATTAATAGTATATCAAAAATTATCAACATTTTCAATTATTTGACAAATAATAAAAAACATTTAATTATTCTTAGCCTTTTCAAAATATTTCTAAATGAATTGCACCTGTTTACTGCTTTTTCTTGCTTAAAATGACTTGGAATGATATAATAACACAAGATTTAATCGTTTGAAAGGAACTGACATAAAGTGAAAATCTTATCAATAGAAAGCTCGTGTGATGAAACTGCAGCAGCAGTAGTTGAAGATGGAAGAAATGTATTGTCATCAGTTATTTCAACTCAAATAGAAAAACATAAAATCTTTGGCGGTGTTGTGCCAGAGATAGCTTCACGAATGCACACAGAGGCTATTTGTGCAGTTGTTGACGAGGCATTAATGAATGCAAATTGTGAATTAGCAGATGTTGATGCAATAGCAGTTACATATGCCCCAGGGCTTATAGGAGCGTTGCTTATTGGTGTTAATTATGCAAAAGGGCTTTCATTAGCATCGGGAAAGCCTCTTATTCCCGTTCATCATTTACGCTCACATATTGCCGCAAACTACATCACCCATAAGGCTCTTGAGCCGCCATTTATGTGTTTGGTTGTTTCTGGCGGAAACACATTGCTTGTTGATGTAAAAGATTATACCGATTTTAAAGTAATAGGAAGAACTCGTGACGATGCAGCAGGCGAAGCTATGGATAAAGCCGCAAGGACTTTAGGGCTTTCATATCCAGGTGGCGTAAATCTTGATAAAATATCAAAAAATGGAAATCCAAACAGCTATAAATTTCCAATGCCGACGGTTGATGGCTCAGAGCTTGATTTTAGCTTTTCAGGGCTAAAAACATCTGTTATAAATCTTTTACATAATATGGAGCAAAAAGGGGAAAATATTGAAATTGCTGATGTTGGAGCATCTTTTATAAATGCTGTTGTAAAACTACTTGTCAGAAACACAAAAAGAGCAATAGAACAATATAACCCTACAAAGTTAGTCCTTGCAGGTGGAGTTTCTGCAAATTCTGTTTTGCGTGAATGTATGTTCACTCTTGCAAAATCAAAAAGCATCGAATTATATCTTCCCGAGCTTTCGCTCTGTGGTGACAATGCCGCTATGGTAGGGGCGCAAGCTTATTATGAATATATAAACGGAAAGCGTGCAGACTCGTCACTTAATGCGGCAGCTACAATGTCAATCGAGGAATAAAATTAATATTTGTGTAATCTTCACCGAAAAGACACAAAAAATTGACAAAAATTTAACACTTTTTTACTTGCAAAAATGCAATTTATGGCTTATAATTATTCACAATGGCGAGAATTTGATTTTTTAAATTTTCACTGTTTTGTATACTAAAAATTTCGGGAAACCCGAATTAAACAAAGGAGATAAAACTATGGCAGCACTCACAACAAACAAAGGTCTTTTGTCATGGATTGACGAAAAGGTTGAACTCGTAAAGCCAAATGAAATAGTTTGGATTGATGGTTCTGAAAAGCAGATTGAAGCTCTCCGCAAGGAAGCTTGTGCAAGTGGTGAAATTCTTAAACTCAACGAAGAAAAACTTCCTGGCTGTTATTATCACAGAACAGCTGAAAACGATGTTGCTCGTGTTGAAGCAAGAACTCTTATTTGTTCTAAAAGCAAAGAGGATGCAGGTCCTACAAACAACTGGATGGATCCAAAAGAAGCTTATACAATGCTTTATGATATAGCAAAAGACAGCTATAAAGGCAGAACAATGTATATTATCCCTTATTCAATGGGCCCTGTTGGTTCTCCTTTCTCAAAAATCGGTGTTGAGCTTACTGACTCTATCTATGTTGTTCTTAATATGGCTATTATGACAAGAGTTGGTCAAAAAGTTCTTGATTGCCTTGGCGACAGCAACGATTGGGTTCGCTGCCTACATTGCAAATGTGAAATTGATGCTGAAAAGAGATACATTTGTCAATTCCCTGAAGACAATACAATTATTTCAGTTAATTCAGGATACGGCGGAAATGTTCTTCTTGGCAAAAAATGTTTTGCACTTCGTATTGCTTCATATCAAGGCAAAAACGAAGGTTGGATGGCTGAGCATATGCTTATCCTCGGCATTGAAAATCCAAAAGGCGAAATTAAATATATCTGTGCAGCTTTCCCATCAGCTTGTGGCAAGACAAACCTTGCAATGCTTATCCCACCAGAGGGATACAAAAAAGCAGGCTATAAAGTTTGGTGCGTAGGCGACGATATTTCTTGGCTTAGAAAAGGTCCTGATGGCAGACTTTATGCTATCAATCCTGAAAATGGTTTCTTTGGAGTTGCTCCTGGAACAAACGAAAAATCAAATCCAAATGCACTTGCATCAGCAATGAGCGGAACAATATTTACAAATGTTGCTCTTAATCTTGATGATAATACAGTTTGGTGGGAAGGTCTTGACAAAAACCCACCTGTTAATGCACAAGAGTGGAAGGGTGCTAATGTTAATGGCCCTGAATTTATTGCAGCTGGCAATAAGCTTGCTCATCCAAACAGCCGTTTCACAGCTCCTGCTGTTAATTGCCCATGCGTTAGTTCTGAATTTGAAAATCCACAAGGCGTTCCAATTTCAGCAATCGTATTCGGTGGTAGGCGTGCAAAATTAGCTCCATTAGTATATCAATCAAGAAACTGGAACCACGGTGTATTTGTAGGTTCAATAATGGCTTCTGAAACAACAGCAGCAGCAACAGGTGCAACGGGCGTTGTTCGTCGTGATCCAATGGCTATGCTTCCTTTCTGCGGTTACAATATGGGCGATTATTGGAAACATTGGATTGAAATCGGTGAGTCACTTGAGGCTGATAAAGCTCCAAAAATCTTCAATGTTAACTGGTTCCGTAAAGACGATGAAGGCAACTTTATGTGGCCTGGATTTGGCGATAATCTTCGTGTTCTTGAGTGGATTATTAAGCGTTGCGAAAACAAGGTTGACGCTGAAGAAACAGAAATCGGTTACATTCCTTATGCAAAGGACATCAATATTGATGGTCTTGATGGTGAAGTTTCACTTGAAAGCCTTAATAGTATTCTTGATGTTGATAAGAGCCTCTGGTCAGCAGAAGCTGAAGGAATTTCTGAATTCTACAATAAATTCGGTGATAAACTCCCAACAGAACTTCAAGAAGAACTTGATACTCTAAAAGCAAACATTAAATAATATAGTTTTAAAAATAATCCGTCTTGCTTTTATTAGCAGGGCGGATTTTTTTTAAGTTTAATAAAAAGGTCGCCACATCAGACTTAACTAATGTGGCGACTTTTTTTGCTATTTTATAAAAACAAGCTTATGCAGCAAAAAATGTAACGGGTTGATATGCGCTTCTAACAGAAGAATTTGTAGTAGTAGGAACGGTGAGTTCATTTACAGTAATCTGATATGAAATCGCCGAACCATCAGTTAGTGTGCCTGTAATTATTGCTGTTCCGCCTGAAACGCCAGTAACAATGCCATCTGTTGAAACTGCAGCGACTGCACTGTTAGATGAAGTCCAAACAGCACTTTCTTTAGCAACATTTAAAGTCTTTCCAGCCTCAACAACAAAGGTATTAGTTATTTCTGCAGAAGGAGCGTTAGCAGCAGGTTTAAACTCAGTTGCCGCTTTTGCAGTTGTTGCAGGTGCAGTTGTAGAAGGTGAAGCTGTGGTAGTTTCACCGCTGGTCGCTTCTTTGGTTGTCGCTTCGGTTGTGCCAACTGTTGGAAGTGGTATCTTATCATTTTGATAATCATATTCATAAATCACAGCATTATCAGGGCCATATATATTCCAAGTCCTGTTAAGACCAATTAATTTAAGAATAGGTGAATTTTCACCAACGCTTCCAATCAAAATTCCATAAATCTTTACATGTGCCGACACCGTCATATATGGATCATTATCCGTCATGGCTACCGCCAGTTCAAACGGAATATCGGCAGTTACATCTAAAACAAGTTTAGCAGTTGTTTTATTGTAGAATGAAATTTTAGCATCAGAATCAAGACCAATACCAGTTTCGATAGCAGCATCTACAAGGTTAAGCCCAAAGAATTTAAGTGCAAGAGAGAAGTTGACTGTCAACTGTGCATCTGCAGAAAGATTAAGGGTTGTCTTTGTATAAGTTGTATCACTGATAAATCTACCTTGATTGTTAATGATTTCATATCCACGAGCTTGATTGCTTTCAACAACAAGTTCAATAGTACCGTCCATATTAAAACGAAGATTAATGTCAAGACCAATTGAAATTATAGGAAAATTAGGAATAGGAACATTAATACTTGCAATTTTAAATGTGTTGCTTATTGAATTTGTAACTTTGTCAACAGCATTTTGAAGCTTTTGATGAACGCCAAGACCAGAAAGTGCATCAGCTTCATCTAAGGTTAAATCCTCGCCCCAGTTATAATCGGCGATAGTTTTGTTGTAGTTGCCTTCTATCTTAGTCGAATCTGCTAAATCATAATCAACACGGATATAAGCCTCATTAATTTGAGCCTTTAAAAGATTTACATCAGCTTTTGAGCTAAGATTAAAGTTAGTTAAGTTGTATGTTTTTGTAACCTTAACGCCTTTAATAACAGCAGAAACTGAGAAATCCATCTTATCGCCATCAATTTTGCCAGAAACAGAATATCCGTTTACGCTGAAATTGATGTTGATTGGCTTTTTAGTAATATTTGTGCAATTTTTAGTAAGTGGCTCGTCCTTTAAAAGGCTAAGCATGGTAGCTTCGTCAGAAAGAGTTCCAACGCCGCTATTTGCAAGAGAGAAACCGTCAGTAGCTTCTAAATCGGTTTTATTAAGAACATCTCCCGTTGCATCTATAACCTGTGCAGTTTGGAAATCAGGCTGGAAACTGCTTTGATAATCAATCGAGTCGAAAACTTCGCTAAGTTCAGCCTGCATACATTCAAGTTGAATTTGGTCGTCGGATTTTTCTACATCGGTGACTTTCCTAAGTGAACCAAATGGATTTTCTTCGGTTGCTGGAAGAACGATTATGTTGTTCTCCACAAGAGCTTCAGCTTCAGCAGTTGCAGGAACAGCAATTATTTCCTTTTCAACTACCTTTTCGGTTGGCATTCCTGTAACCTCATCAATAACAGTTACAGTTTCAGAGAATTTTTTCTCTACTTCAAAACTTTTTGATGATGAAAGGTCTTTAACATTTTCATTTGGCTTAACGAGTGCCTTTTGCTCATCGAATTTTTTTGAACTCCAAAGGTCTTTAGCGATTGCGAGGGCAATTTGACCATCTTCGAGAGTAACCTTGCGATTGTCAAGTTTTCCACCTTTTAGCGTAATAACGCCATTAGCTGCGGCAATAGCAACTTCATCAGCAAACCTAATTTTGTCTGCATTTTTGATTGGTGTTGCATTGTCACCTTTTAGCTTAGCTGCTCTTACAAGTGTAGCTGCCATAAAATCTGCGGTAACACTTGCTAAAACATCAAGCTGTTCGTCCGCTTTAATAACTCCCCATTCAAATGCAGTTTGAACTGCTGAGAAATAGGTGTTATCTTTTTGGACACTCTCAATGTATGGTTCGGTTTGCTCAAAATAAGTCATTCCAAATTCGGAATCGACAATTGACAACCATTGACCAACTTTAAGAGTTGCGTTTTCCCTTGTAACATTTCCTGAAACAGTCGACACTATTCCAAAAATCAAGCAAAAGCTAAGTACAAGAGAAATGATTTTCTTGGGTAATTTTCTTTTCATTCACTTACCTCCTAAATAAAATTTTGCGTTGAAGAATTTCGCCAATATCATTATATTTTTCATTGACGAGTTTGTCAATTATAGTTATTAAAATTTTACACAATTTCAAAAGTTTGTTAGTTTAGCACAAATCACGCCCTCTGTTTTTAGCAAAAAATACAGCAATATTAGTTAAAAAATAACTAATATTGCTACGGTAGTCTATTATCTTTTCGAGGCTAAATTTCAAAAAAACAAAATCCCCAAAAAAGCTTGTAGAATAAAGCCCTAAGAGGTGTAAAGCTGCACAAAAAGAGCATAAATTCCGTACTAAAACAGCGAAAGAAAAGCCTCCTTTTTACATTAAAAATAGAAATGTAAGATTAGAAAACAATTATTAATAATTCTATGTGTTTTTTTTTGTTAATCTTTCGGCAATTTCAAGAATTAAAATCAAATCATTTTCAGGCATTTTAGAAATTTGGTCAATAAGTTTTTGAGTAATAATTGGATAATCAATTTCATCATCAAAAAAACATTTTGGTGAAATTTCGAGATATTCACAAATATAAAGAAATTCAGACAGAGAAGGCAAGGCACGACCGGAAGTAATACTTTGTATATAGCTTTTGCTGTGACCTAAATCATTGCTCATACGATATTCAGATATTCCTTTTTTTACCCTTAATTCAGTTATGCGATTTCTAATAAAATCCTCATTCATTTTTTCACCCTCATTCCTTAAATAGTTGATAATAAAATTATATAATTAATACAAATGCATATGTACCTATATAATTATCTATAAAGATTGACAACAGCTGATACAATTAGTATAATGATAAAAATAGTTTTATAAATATTAATTAGCGGGAGGCATTCACAAGTGTATAATTTAATTTTATATGTGGATTGCCTAAATGGTGTATATAGTGAGGGGGCATCTAAGGCTTTGCAAATGAATGAAAAATTATTAAATTGGGGCTGTGATGTTGACGGTGCAATGGAAAGACTTGTCAACGATTGTGACTGCTATTTAAAATGCTTAAACATTTTAATAAAAGAAGAAACCTTTAACAAATTAAAAATAGGTCTTGAAAAAGAAGATGCGGATAAATCGATTTTTGCGGCATACACTTTAAAAGGAGTGCTTGGCAATTTAGGAATAACGCCAATGTATGAAGTTAATAACAAAATTATAGAAATGTTATATGCAAAAGATTATTCCACTGCAAAGGTTCTTTTTAATGAATTAATGGCATTAAAAAGCGAGCTTCAACTATTGATAAAATAGTCGAATTATGATAGTATAATTCAAAAAGATGGAGAAAACTATTATGATTTCAAAGCCAAAAATTAAATTAGATATTAAGCTTATAGATAACTTAGATTTATATAGTGTTAGTTTTATTGAAAATGAAACTAAAATAAGAGATATAAAAGTTAAAGGTAACAAATCCAAAGGTGCTGACTTTTTTAAGCTGGAATTTTGCGGTTCTATTATTGAAAATTCTGCATTTGTTGATTGTGATTTTGAAAAAGCCGAATTTGAAGATGTAATATTCGATAGCTGTGACTTTTCAAATAGTAGCTTTAAAAGTGGATATTTCAATAGATGTGAGTTTGTCAATTGCAAATGTATAGGTGTTAATGCAGACAATGCGGTGCTAAAAAACATAACCATTAAAAACTCGAACTTTTCCTATTCTATATTTTCAAAGGCAGAATTTAACAATTTAAAAATTATTGGCAGTGATTTTTCAAATTCAACCATTTCAGAAGCAAAAATAAAAAAGCTTGAATGTGAAGATGCAAAGTTTATAGGAACCAACTTTTTTAAAACGATGTTAAAAGAAATTGATTTTAGTAAAAGTGAGTTTGAAGGAATATTAATTTCAGATAGTTTTGAAGAACTAAGAGGTTGCACAGTTAACGAATATCAAACGAGTGGAATTGCAAAACTTCTCGGAATAACAATAAAATAAATAAACAAAAGCAAAAAAGCTGTTTTACTTAAAGTGTTGAGTAAAGCGGCTTTTTGAATTATATATAATAAAAGGTAAATACTATTTTACATAGATTTAACATTCATCTGCTTTTAGAATTTACAAAAAAAATATAAGATATTACTGTAATCACAAAACAAAACTATTTTAAGGAGAACAACTAATGAAAAAAACAATATTTTCGACAGTCGCATTAATCTTATCAACAATACTCCTTGCTTCTTGCGCAAAAGGCGGAAACGATAGTATCACGGTAATATCTCGTGAAGACGGTTCAGGAACAAGAGGAGCATTTATAGAGCTGTTTGGAATTCAAGAAAAAGATGCAAATGGAAAGGCAATAGATAAAACAATAGATACTGCTGATATTAACAATAGCACGGGAATTGTTTTGACAAATGTTAGTAGCAATAAAAATTCTATCGGGTATGTTTCACTCGGAGCATTAAACGATAGCGTAAAAGCACTTAAAATCGATGGAGCAGAGGCAACGGTAGAAAATATTAAAAATGGAACCTATAAAATCCATAGACCGTTTAATGTCGCTACAAAAGAAAATATTTCAGACATAGCAAAAGATTTCTTAGAATATATCCTTTCAACCGAGGGGCAAGAAGTAGTAGTAAATAATGGGTATATAGCACTCGATAATACAAAAAGTTATGTAGGTGCAAATAAAAGTGGAAAAATAACAGTAGCAGGTTCTTCGTCAGTTACTCCTGTAATGGAAAAATTAAAAGAAAGCTATATAAAATTAAATCCAAATGTTGATGTTCAAATTCAAGAAAACGATTCAACAACAGGTATGAACAGTGCTATTGAGGGCGTTTGTGATATAGGAATGGCATCAAGAGAGTTAAAAGAAAGTGAAATTTCAAAAGGACTTAAATCAACAAAGATAGCAATTGATGGCATAGCGGTAATTGCTAATAAAGAAAACAAGTTAAATGATATTTCAAAGCAGCAAGTAAAAAACATTTATACAGGCGTTTTCGCAAACTGGTCAGAAGTCTAAAAAATTCTGATATTTTAAAAGATAAAATTATAACTTTTATGGAAATCATAAAATCAACTTAGGAGATGAAAAATGGAAAAGTTCAAGGAAAAATCAATGCAGATAATATTTTTAATATCTGCGACAGTTTCAATTATCTCTGTTATTTTGATTTGTGTTTTCCTTTTTGCAAACGGAATTCCTGCTATGAAAGAAATAGGATTTTTTGATTTTTTAACTGGAAAGTCGTGGAAACCGTCAAATGATATTTATGGAATTTTTCCAATGATATTAGGCAGTATTTATGTGACAGCAGGGGCTGTAATAATAGGTGTCCCTGTTGGCATATTAACTGCAGTTTTTATGGCTCGCTTTTGCCCTAAAAAACTTTGCAAAATATTAAAACCAGCCATAGACCTTCTTTCGGGAATTCCATCTGTGGTTTATGGCTTTTTTGGATTAATGGTAATTGTGCCGACAATTCGCAATATATTTTCTGTCAGTGGTTCATCAATGCTCGCAGCGTCGATTGTTTTGGGAATTATGATTTTGCCAACGATAATAGGCGTATCAGAATCAGCAATAAGAGCAGTTCCTGATAGCTATTATGAAGGCTCGTTAGCCCTTGGTGCAACTCACGAAAGAAGCATATTTTTTTTGATAGTTCCAGCGGCTAAATCAGGAATAATGGCAGGAGTAGTTTTAGGAATTGGCAGAGCAATAGGTGAAACAATGGCAGTAATAATGGTAGCGGGCAACCAAGCAATTATGCCACAGGGACTTCTAAAAGGCATTAGAACTCTAACTGCAAACATAGTAATTGAAATGGGTTATGCCGCAGATTTGCATAGAGAGGCATTAATAGCAACAGGCGTTGTATTGTTTGTATTTATCTTGATTATCAATCTTACCTTTTCCCTCATCAAAAGGAGGGAAAACTAATGAAAAAAGCTAAAATCCAATCGGCATTTTTAAAAGGAATTGTTTTTGCTTCAGTTGGAATTACCATTACTGCGCTTACCTTTATAATTGGATATATCCTTATAAAAGGAGTGCCACACTTATCATTAGACCTTTTTAGCATTAAATATACAAGTGAAAATGTATCGCTTTTTCCGTCGCTTATAAACACAATTACAATGACGGCGTTATCACTTTTAATTGCAGTTCCTCTCGGCGTGTTCTCGGCAATATATTTAGTAGAATATGCAAAAAGAGGCAATAAACTTGTAGCGATTGTTAGAACAACAACAGAAACCTTATCAGGCATTCCGTCAATAGTTTATGGGCTTTTTGGATATTTGCTTTTTGTTGTTTATCTTGGATGGGGATATTCAATTTTAGCAGGAGCTGTCACACTTTCAATTATGATACTTCCTGTAATAATGAGAACCACTGAAGAAGCTTTAAAGTCAATATCTGATTCATTTAGAGAAGGTAGCTATGGGCTTGGAGCAGGAAAGCTAAGAACAGTTTTTAAAATTGTTTTGCCATCGGCAGTTCCAGGAATACTTGCAGGAATAGTTTTGTCAGTAGGAAGAATTGTTGGTGAAACAGCAGCACTTATATATACAGCAGGAACAGTGGCACAAATTCCAAACAGCCTTTTTGGAAGCGGACGAACAATGTCAATCCATATGTATGCACTTTGGAAAGAGGGATTTAATCCAGACGAATCATATGCAACTGCAGTAGTTCTTTTAATAATAGTAATTGGTCTTAATGCCTTGTCCGCTTTTATTGCAAAAAGAATATCAAAGGGGAAAACAAGTGAGTAAATTTGAAATACAAAAGCTTGAACTTTTTTACAATAAATTTCAAGCACTAAAAGATATAAATATAAGCATAGAGCAAAACGAAATCACCGCATTTATAGGGCCATCAGGCTGTGGCAAATCCACACTTTTAAAAACGCTAAATCGAATGAATGACCTTGTAGAAGGTTGCAAAATAAATGGTGATGTGCTTTTAGACGGTGAGAATATCTATAAAAATATGGATGTAAATATGCTTAGAAAAAGAGTTGGAATGGTGTTTCAAAAGCCAAATCCGTTTCCAATGAGCGTTTATGATAATGTAGCATATGGCCCACGAACTCACGGAATAAGAAGCAAAGCAAAGTTAGATGAGATTGTCGAAGCCTCTTTGACCAATGCTGCAATTTGGGACGAGCTAAAGGACAGACTTAAAAAAAGTGCGTTAGGGCTTTCGGGCGGTCAACAACAAAGACTTTGTATTGCAAGAGCCTTAGCAGTAGAGCCAGAAGTGCTTTTAATGGACGAGCCGACAAGTGCATTAGATCCAATTTCTACAAACAAAATAGAGGACCTTGTAATTGACTTAAAAAAGAATTATACTATAATTATGGTTACTCATAATATGCAGCAGGCAACAAGAATTTCTGATAAAACAGCATTCTTTTTATTGGGCGAAATTATAGAATTTGCAGAAACAGAAGAACTGTTTGCTAACCCTAATGACAAAAGAACAGAGGATTATATCACAGGGAGATTTGGATAATGAGAAATCAATTTGATATGCAGCTTGACAATCTAAACAACGACTTAATTGAAATGGGTGCATTTTGTGAAAATGCAATAGCAACAGCGGTAAAAGCACTTCTAAATGATGATGTTTCACTTTGCGAAAAGGCAATAAATACCGACAAAAAAATCGACCAAAAAGAAAGAGATATAGAAACGCTTTGTCTTAAAATTCTTTTAAGTCAGCAACCTGTAGCAAAGGATTTACGGCTTGTTTCGTCTGCACTTAAAATGATAACAGATATGGAAAGAATAGGCGATCAGGCGTCAGATATTGCTGAAATTGTAAAAACTTGTGATCTAACATTCTCGCAGAATGATGATTATATAGCCAATATGGCAAATACCGTTATAAAAATGGTAACTAATAGTATTGATGCTTTTGTAAAAAAAGACTTAGAGCTTGCAAATGCAGTAATAGCCTGTGATGATGTTGTTGATGAGTTGTTCATTAAAATAAAAAACCATCTAATCGCATATATTGGTGAAAATAAAAATAGTGGCGAAGCGGCACTTGATATTTTAATGATTGCAAAATATCTTGAAAGAATAGGTGACCACGCAACAAATATCGCAGAGTGGGTAGTGTTTTCAATATCCGGAATTCATAAAAAGGACTGATAGTGTGATTTATTATGTTGAAGATGATAATTCAATAAGAGAGCTTGTGATTTATACTCTTAAAAGCACGGGCTTTGAAGCTGTGGGGATTAGCAGTGGAGATGAGCTTTTAGAGGTGCTAAAAAAAGAAATGCCAGAGCTTTTACTGCTTGATATAATGCTACCTAATGAAAATGGGATTGAAATCCTTAAAAAGTTAAAAAATGATAATAAATATAAAAAAATCCCTATAATAATGGTTACAGCTAAAGGTTCTGAATATGACAAGGTAATAGGTCTTGATTTTGGAGCAGATGATTATATAACAAAGCCATTTGGAATGATGGAGCTTGTTTCTCGTTGTAAAGCAGTTATTAGAAGAACTCAAGATGAAATTTCAAAAAACGATTTTTCTTATAATAATGTTGCAATTAATATTGATGCCCACAGTGTAACAGTAGGTGGCAAAAAGATTGAGCTTACATTAAAAGAATTTGAAATATTAGCATTGCTTTTAAAAAACAAAGGCAAGGTTTTAACAAGGGATATGCTTTTAAAAAATATTTGGGATTATGATTTTGACGGTGAAACAAGAACAGTAGATGTTCATATTCGAACACTTCGCTCTAAGCTTTTAAATAGTGGAGATATAATCGAAACTATAAGGGGAGTCGGGTACAGAATAGGCTAAAAGTCTATTACACCATTCAAAATTCAATCCGAAAGGAAAACAATCAATGAAAAAACGAGTGTTTTTAAGCATACTTTTAACTTCATTTGCAACACTTTTTTTAACAGGAAGCATTATGATAACGGTGCTTTACAATGATTTTTCATCTGAAAAAAAGCAAGAGCTTAAAACAGATGCAATCTATATTTATAAAGCCTATCCGGTTACAAATTTAGAATATTTAAAAGAAATTGGAAAAGAAAGTAAAAGCAGAATAACGCTTGTTAGTGAAAATGGTGATGTGCTTTATGATAATTTTGCACAGCCACAGACACTTGAAAATCATAAGGACAGACCAGAGATTGCACAGGCACTACAAAATGGTACGGGCGAGGCGACAAGAAATTCAGAAACGCTTTCAGAAAAAACATATTATTACGCAATGAAGCTTGATGATGGCAATATCCTTAGAATTGCAACGACAACAAAAAGCTTTGTCGGAGTGTTATATAAAACCGCACCAATTATTATTTTTATAATTCTAATTTCAATTTTAGGTGTTGTTATAGTTGCGAGGCTATTAACAAAAGCAATTGTGTCGCCCATTAATAAATTAAATCTTGATGCTCCGCTTTCAAATAATGAGTATGATGAGTTGTCGCCACTTCTTATTAGAATGGACAGGCAAAATAAAAAGATTGATGACCAGCTAAAAAAGCTGACACAAAAGCAAAAAGATTTTGATTTTATAACAGATAATATGAATGAGGCACTCGTCATTTTTGGTGGTGACGGTAAGGTGCTTTCTGCAAATAAAAGTGCGGCAGTTATGTTTTCTTTAGAGGATATTAGTAATAATAGCTATTTAGAGCTTTGCAGAGATGCAAATTACCTTGATATAATAAATTCAGCATTTAAAGGCACTCAAAAATCAACAAAATTCAATAAGAATGGTAGAATATATGTCCTTTCAGCAACGCCTGTAAAGGGTAGCGCAGCGGTTCTTTTTGGAGTAGATATAACAGAAAAAGAGCAGGCAGAAAAGGTGAGAAGAGAGTTTTCAGCCAATGTTTCGCACGAGCTTAAAACACCGCTTACATCAATAATGGGCTGTGCTGAAATAATGCAAAATGGTTTAGCAAAAAAAGAGGATTTTCCACATTTTTCAGAGCAGATTTATAATGAATCAAAACGCCTGTTGTCTTTAATTGAAGACATAATAAACCTTTCAAGGTTAGACGAGGACGACTTTAAAAATGAATTTAATCAGGTAAGGTTAAAAGATGTTTGCGAAAAAGCAATATCAGCATTATATAAAAAAGCAGAAAGCAAAAAAGTTTCGTTGTCATTTGATGGTGAGGATATAACAATAAATGGATTTGAGCCAACACTTTTTGAGATGGTTTACAATCTTTGTGATAATTCGATAACCTACAATAAAGAGGGCGGAACTGTAAAAATTAACCTTTATAATGATGAAAATAATAAAATCATTTTAAGCGTTACAGATAATGGAATAGGTATCGAAGAAAAATACAAAGAGCGTGTATTCGAGAGATTTTTCAGAGTAGACAAAAGCCATTCAAAGCAGACAGGCGGTACGGGGCTTGGGCTTTCAATAGTCAAGCACGCAGCGTTAATGCACGATGCAGATATAGAAATCAAAAGCAAGGTTCAAGAGGGTACAGAGATAAAAATTATTTTCAATAAGGCATAAAAAAAGCTTTCATACTAACATTTTTGTTAATATGAAAGCTTATTTAATTAGTCTTTTAAAATCCAGTCGTTTTGCATTTCAAAAAAGTCCTCTGGTTCTGGCTTTTGACCTTCCAACTCTTTAATGCGATTGTCAATCCATAATTTCCATCGTTTATAATAAACTTGTTTTGTAAGACCGTTCCACTGCCTATTAGAATAATCATACAAACGCCCATCTTCCGAATGTTCACGGTCGCCCCACGAAGTAATAAGCCTTTTAGCATTTTGAACAAACATTTTTTGCGTATCTTCATAAAGTCCCTCAGAAGCTTTTTTAGCTAAATTAAGCCAGTAATCAAGTGAAAATTCATTCCTACCGCTTAAAACACTATCGACTTCTAAAACGACATCAAGAAAATCATTGCTCAAAGATTTAAACAAATTCAAATCCTTGTTTTTGAAAGCTTTAGCCATTTCCTCGTGAATATCCTGAGCCTTATTTGAAAGAATTTGCCTTTTTATATCTGTGACATCATAAATATAAGCGTCGCTTGATTTAAGCTCGTCATAATCAAGTATAAGTAGTTCATAAGCCTTTACGAGTTCGTTTTTATCATATTCAATCTTGCTGTGTCCCCAAGCAGATACAGAGTTTATTTTTAATGCAGGTCGAGCATTTACAATGCTTTCTTCAGGGCCTTCACCGTTGTCTTTTGAGCAAAAAGCAGTGTCGCAAAGAATAGAAAAACATTTATTGGCATTTTCGCTGTTTTTGCCATATCTTGCATAAAGATAATCAGAAGTCCAGTCTTTCATATTAACAGGCTTAACGCACTCTGGATTTTCGTTCCAAATGCTGTCAAAAACAAATTCAGTAAAGAATGGATTGGTATTAGAGCCTTCAGGAGTTATACCAATGCCCTTCATACATTTTGAATTATTAATAGCATAAGGAATGTCTTTATGTAAGTTTTCTAAATGCCCGTGTATACCGTTTTTACCGCCAAAATTATCAAGCATACAATAAATCCAAGGAGTGTCATAAAATTCATTGCCTCTGAAATTTTTAAATCGTGGTTCTTTCTCAGCATATAGGTCAAGAATTAAAACATTTTCTTTAGAGCTTTTGACAGCCTTTAAAAGTCCCTTTGCAGGGTTGCTTCCCCAAGACTGAACAACCCAAACGCTATTTTCATTCTCTTTTTTCATAGCACCTAAAATGTGTTTTGCAACTGTTTTATCAGATATAGTCCCTTTTATTCCACCTTCGTGAAAAGGGTCAGTTGAAAAATAATTAGTAATATCGCCAAGAACTTCACGCTGAACTTCATAAAAGATTTCAGCATACTCTGCATATGTCTTTTTATTAGTTCTTAGCATAGCAGGTCTTAAAAACTTATTCCAATCTCCTTGATGAATTATTTGAGCAGAGCTGTTAATCTCTTTAATATTATCAGGCACCATTCCGCAATATCCCATAAGGCAAGGCTTCATTCCAAGCTTTGCCATAAATTCGTGATTTTTATTAGCGAGTGCAACTCTCCTATCAAGATATTCATCAGGAAGAATTCCGCCATAGCTATACATATTAGCCATACAAAACCAAGCCCAATAGGCAGGACCTACAAGAAGCTTTCTTGCCTCATCATCGCTATAACCAATGCGTTTAAAGAATAAAAACCAAACTTTTTCTTCACCTGTAATGTCAAGAACAAGGTTGACACCCTGAAAAGCTAAAAAGTCAAGCTCTTTTTGCCATTCTTTTTCGCCCCAAAACGCCATTGTATATGAATGTGTGCAATAATTATAAGCATAACGAAGTTTTTGGTTTGTGGCTCTATATATTTCTTTTTGGGGAAGAATAATAGAAAGAGGCATTTCCTTATTCTCACCTGCCTGTGAAATATGCACATGGCAAAAGTGTTTTAAATAATAATAAACTCCTCTTGCAAGGCAAACACCGTTACTTGCAATGATAAAAACCTTGTCATTTTTTGTGCTGATTTTGAAAAAATCGCTTTTTTCATCGCTTTCGCTTATTGAAAGCAAAAACCAATCGCAATATTTTTCTCCGAAATTTCTTCCAATCATTTCAATAACAGTTTGTACTGCGATTTCATTAGAATAAGCTGTCATATGTACTCTCTCCTAAAATTATAATAATTTTTGATATATGCATTAAAAATCCATTGTGCAGTGATAAAAAAAGAGGTGCGACTCACAATGAATTTTCATTATAATTCATAATAAAAAATAAATCAAGCTAACTTGTATAATCTTCAATTATTTTGCGAATTTCCTCATCACTATTTGCGTTTATACCATTTTCAATTGCCACTTTTTCATTAGTTGGCAGGTTATCAATATACACATCATAAATCTCAATTGGCATAGCAAATCCAGCCTTAAAAAGTGCAATTCTACCTTCATATACACTAAGCTTATATATGTGTGCAGAACTTGTAATTTCAGTGAGTTTAATAGCATCAGCTTTACCTTTTTCATTTATTCTTGTAAAATAAAAAGCTGAAATAACTGCTCCGATAGTTAAAACAAAAGCAATAGTTTTTAATAGTGCTTTAATCATTTAAACACTTCCTTTGTATATATTTTTGACAGTTTTTTAAAAGTTATTAAAAAATATGATTTTTTTCTTTGTTTTTGATGAAATAATAGTTTTAATATGGTATAATAACCTCACGGCGATGGCGTGGTAGCCATCGGTGCTATTTCATAGCACTTTAAAA